>NZ_JAUCGS010000011.1:91776-125405 GCF_059916605.1 Chromobacterium sp. CCUG 30098
CTCATCCACCTCTCCAGAATTCCCGTGAAACAAGGCGCTTGGCGTTTCGTTCACAGAGGCTGCGCAGTATATAAGCCCTATTCATCCGGCGCAAGTGTTTTGTAAGCGGAATGAGAAAAAAGGGCGTCGACATACTCGCCCACCCCTTCCCGCTCGCGCCGCAACCAGCCGGCAATCGCCGCGCGGAAACGCGGATCGGCGATGTAATGGGCGGACCAGGTGCGCTCCGGCTCAAAACCCCGCGCCAGCTTGTGCTCGCCCTGGGCGCCGCCCTCGAAGCATTGCAGGCCGGCGCGGATCGCGTACTCCAGGCCCTGGTAGTAGCACAGTTCGAAATGCAGGCAGGGAATATCGGCCACCGCGCCCCAGTATCGCCCGTACAGCACGCCGTCCTGCACCAGGCACAGGCTGGCCGCCAGCGGCGCGCCGTCCCTCTCGGCGACGAACATCAGGCAATGCGAACCCAGCCGCTCCGCCAGCAGCGCGAAGAAGGCCGGATTCAGATAGGGCGCGGAACGGCGTTCCAGATAGGTCTGCCGGTAGCAACGGTAGAAAAACGCCCAGTCCTCGGCGGCGATGGCCTCCCCGCGCAATGTCCGCACGCTGACGCCGGCCTCGGCCACCTTGCGCCGCTCCTGACGGATCTTCTTGCGCTTGTCGCGGCTCAGCGTGGCCAGGAAGGCGTCGAAGTCGGCATAGCCGCGATTGCGCCAGTGGAACTGCACGCCTTCGCGCAGCAGCCAGCCGGCCTCGTCCAGGGCTTGCGCCTCCTCCCGCGCGGGAAACAGCACGTGGGCCGACGACAGGCCGTGCTCGTCCACCACCTGCTCCAGGCCGGCGATCAATTGCGGCCAGGCCGCCGCGTCGCCCAGCAGCCGCCGGCCGCCCACCGGGCTGAACGGCGAGGCCACCACCAGCTTGGGATAGTATTGCAGGCCCGCGCGGGCATAGGCTTCCGCCCAGGCCCAGTCGAACACGTATTCGCCGCGCGGATGCCGCTTCAAATAGGCCGGCGCCAGCGCCTGCAAGCGGCCGTCCCGCTCCAGACCCAGCGGCAAGGGCAGCCAGCCGCTGGCCTCGCCCACGCAAGCCGCCCGCTCCAGCGCCTCCAGCCACGGCCGGCCCACGAACAGATTGCCGCCGTCCCCCAGGCCCGCCCATTGTTCCGCGCTCCAGGCGCCCACTCTCTCGTGCAATTGCAAGGACACCATGATTCCTCTCGGGCGTTTGCGCCGTCTATCAGGTAAAATTCCATCTATCTCGAAACATCCGGTTCCCTATCAAGATGCGTATCGCGCTCGCCCAGTTCAACCCCGTTGTCGGCGATATCCCCGGCAACACCCGAAAAATCCTCGACCTCGCCCACGCGGCCATCGCCCAGGGCGCGGACGTGCTGGTCACACCGGAGCTGGCCTTGACCGGCTACAGCCCGGAAGACCTGCTGCTGCGCGACAGTTTCTACCGCGCCTGCAGCCAGGCGCTGGACGAACTGCTGGAATTGGACGGCATTACCCTGGTGGTGGGCCATCCGGCCCGGATGGGCCCGGATCGCTTCAACGCCGCCACCGTGCTGCGCGACGGCAACCGTCTGGGCCAGTATCACAAGATGCTGCTGCCCAACGATGAAGTGTTCGACGAATGCCGCTACTTCACCCCCGGCGCCGCGCCGCTGGTGTTCCAGCAGGGCGAGGCCAAGGTGGGCGTGCTGATCTGCGAGGACGTCTGGTCCGTCGACCCGGCCGCCGAGGCCGCCGACGCCGGCGCCGACGTGGTGGTGGTGCTCAACGCCTCGCCCTTCCATCGCAACAAGATCGAAACCCGCCACGACGTGGTGCGCTTCCGCGCCGAGGAAACCGGCCTGCCCTTCGCCTACGTCAATCTGACCGGCGGCCAGGACGAACTGGTGTTCGACGGCGCCTCCTTCGCCGTCAACCGCGCCGGCGAGGTGGTGGCCCAGGCCGCCGCCTACGACGACGAACTGCTGATCGTCGATTTCGACGGCGGCGATCTGCTGCCCGGCGCCAAGGCCGCCCTGCCCGGCCCGCTGGAAAGCGTTTACCGCACCCTGGTGGCCGGCGTGCGCGACTACATCGGCAAAAACGGCTTCCCCGGCGCGCTGCTGGGCCTGTCCGGCGGCATAGACTCGGCGCTGACCCTGGCGGTGGCGGTGGACGCGCTGGGCGCGGACAAGGTGCACGCGGTGATGATGCCCTCGCGCTACACCGCGGACATCTCGGTGACCGATTCCCGCGACATGGTGCAGCGCCTGGGCGTGAAGTACGACGAGATCGAAATCTGGCCGATGTACGAAAGCTTCGTCCAGGCGCTGGCGCCCAGCTTCGCCGGCCTGGCCGAGGACACCACCGAGGAAAACCTGCAGGCCCGCATCCGCGGCACCCTGCTGATGGCGCTGTCCAACAAGAGCGGCAAGCTGGTGCTCACCACCGGCAACAAATCGGAAATGACCACCGGCTACTGCACCCTGTACGGCGACATGGCCGGCGGTTTCGCCGTGCTCAAGGACGTGGCCAAGACCCTGGTGTTCGAACTGTGCCGCTGGCGCAATCTGCAAGGCGAGATCATCCCGGAACGCATCATCACCCGGCCGCCGTCGGCGGAGTTGCGCCCGGACCAGACCGACCAGGACAGCCTGCCGCCCTACGAGGTGCTGGACGCCATCATGGCGCGCTACGTGGAGGAAAACCTGTCCGCCGAGGCCATCATCGCCGAAGGCTACGCCGAGGCCGATGTGCGCCGCGTGGTGCGGCTGCTGAAGATCAACGAGTACAAACGCCGCCAGGCGCCGGTGGGCCCGCGCGTGACCCACCGCGGTTTCGGCAAGGACTGGCGCTACCCCATCACCAATAAATTCAGCTGATCCCCCAGCCGGGACCGCCCCGCCCCGGCCCCGCGCATGACATAGGCGATGCCGGATGCGTTAAACTGTCCGGCTCGCGCCGGACCGACCCCACCCGCCCGGCGCAGAATCTCGCTCAAGGAAACAATAATGCGTCTAAAAAAACTGGGACTATGCGCCGCGCTGTGCGGCATCGCGCTGCTGACCGGCTGCGTCTCGCCGATCGCCAACAAAAGCGCCGACCAAGCCGCCCGCAAGATCATGCTGCAAAACTGGAACAGCAAGGGCTACAACCTGGACGCCGACATCGGCTTCGATGAGCTGAGCGTCGCCGACGTCGACAAGGCCAAGGAAGACGGCAGCACGCTGGAACAGGCCGCCGCCTCCGCCGCCGATCAAATCGCCCGCAGCATGCGCCTCAACATCAAGGCCGCGCTGGACGTGCCGGGCGGCAAGCTGGAACTGATTCCGGCGCTGCGCCTGGAGCGCCGCAACCTGCTGACCAGCGTGCAACTGCCGCTGCAATTCCACGCCAAGGACCTATCCTTGCTGGTGGACCCGTCCGCCGCCTATCTGTTCGTGCCGGAAATGCAAGCCTACGAAGGCAAGTTCCTGCGCGTGCGGCTGCCGCAGCGCGTGGCCGACAACTTCCCGCTGCAGGCCATGTACCAGGCGATGCCGAAACTGCTGGATGAAGCCTACGCCAAGGTGGACAAGCAGGCGTTCAGCTTCCAGCCGCTGGACTCGCGCGCCGCGGAACTGGGCGCGCGCTACCGGCTGCGCATCGCCATGAACCGCGCCCAGGAAAACCAACTGGCTTCCCACATCATCGCCGGCCTGATCCAGGTCGCGCGTCAGGAAGCCGCGCGCAAACCGCAGATCAAACCCGGTCCGCTGGGCAGCGAAAGCCTGCTGCAGATGATCGACAGCCTGATCAAGGCCTCCGAGGCCAATCCGCTGAACAGCAACACCGTCAGCGATCTTTACGTCAGCCGCGGCGGCGACCTGCTGGCCATCCGCCAGACCATACGCTTCAACAGCCCGGGCTTCCGCGGCCAGGCTCACGCCGACATCCGCTACAGCAACCAGGGCAAACCGGTGTTCGCCTACCAGCCCGCCGAGGCCGACATCCTGGACCTGGAACGCCTGGACAAGCCGGAGTGGCTGAAATCGCTGGGCCTGGCGCTGCACGCGCTCAACCAGCCGCCGGCGGCCGACGAAGAGGCGACGGCCGCGGAAGAAACCGCCGCGCAATAATCGCTAACAAAACGGCGTCGCCGCCGACGCGCGCGCGGAAACCGCGCGCCGTCCCGGCGGTCCCATCTTGGTCACGCGGCCCGGGCCGCCCACCGCAAGGATTTCCCCGCATGAAGATGAAACTGATCTCAGCCGCAGTCGCCCTCTCCGCGCTGGCGCTGCCGGCCGCCTCCCACGCCGCCGCCATCGCCCAGCTCAAGGCCTTCGTCGCCGGCAACAAAACCCTGAGCGCCGACTTCAAGCAAGTGGTCAGCAACAAGAGCAAGCGCGAGGAAGCCAGCGGCCGGCTGGAAATCGCTCGTCCCGGCAAATTCCGCTGGGAGTACAGCAAGCCCTATGAACAATTGATCGTCGGCGACGGCAAGACGCTGTGGGTCTACGATAAGGATCTGGCGCAAGTCACCCGCAAGGCCCAGGGCGCGGCGCTGGGCTCCAGCCCGGCGGCCTTGCTGGCCGGCAACAACGCCATCGAGCGGAACTACCAGTTGCAGGAAGCCGGCAAAACCGGCGAAGTGGAATGGCTGTCCGCCAGCCCCAAGCAGGCCGACAACAGCTTCAGCGCCATCCGCATGGGCTTCAAGGCCAATATGCTGGTGGAAATGGAGCTGACCGACAGCTTCGGCAACCACACCAAGGTCAGCTTCAGCGCGCCGCAGCAGAACCCGCCGCTGCCCGCCTCCCGCTTCGCCTTCGTGCCGCCCAAGGGCGTGGACGTGGTCAGCGGCGACTAAGCCGCCCCGCCGCCCTCCAGCCGCCTCCGGGCGGCTTTTCTTTTAGAACCCGTTCAAAGCCTGCTGCGCTTCGGCGCTACGGCCTTGAAAACGTCTTCGGAGCGCTCATGTGCTTCTTGCGCACTCCGCCTCCTCAGCCGCTTTCGCCTGGTCCCGCTCTTGCTCGCGAGGCGTGGAGCGATGCGGGCATCGTGCCAAAAACGCCACAAATTCTCATCGCCCTTGTTGAGTCGGCTTGACTTTATCCTATCTAAAAACATATCTTAAGATATATTTTTTCAGGAGAGCCGTCATGCCTCACCGTCTCGACACCCTGCTGCGCCGCCTGGGCGGACGCAACGCGCATCATCGTCTCCACGCGATGGCCCGGCACGCCCACGGCGGCGGCCATGGCCGACACGGAGGATTCGGCGGCTTTGGCGGCGGCGACGACGAAAGCATGACCCGCGGCCGCAAATTCAGCTCCGACGAATTGCAGCTGCTGTTGCTGGCCCTGCTGGAAGAACGCCCCAGCCACGGCTACGAACTGATCAAGGCGCTGCAAAGCCGCAGCAACGGCTTTTACAGCCCCAGCCCGGGCATGGTTTACCCGGCGCTGACCTATCTGGAAGAACTGGGCCATATCTCGGTGAGCGAGGAAGGCAAGCGCAAATGCTATGCGCTGACAGAGGCCGGCCGCGACTATCTGGAACAGAACCGCGAACAAGTGGAATGGATGATGGCGCGGCTGCAGCACATCGCGCGCAAGATGAACTCGATCCGCCGCGCGCTGACCGGGGAAATGCCGCCGCCGGACGACGCCGTCGGCAGCTGGATTCCGGAACTGACCCGGGCCCGCGGCGACTTGAAGCAAGCGCTGATGCGCACCGCCAACGTCGACGAGGACGAACAACGCCGCATCGCCGCCATCCTGAGGCAAGCCTGTGAGCAAATTCTGGGCGACACCGGCTAATAAGGTGCTGACGGCCAGTTACGCACCGGCGAGAGGGATTCAGCAAGGCCTTGAAACCCGCTTTGAAACGCTTATGCGCCGTACGCGCACTCCGCTTTCTCAGCCGCAAAGTCCCCCGCTCTTGCCCGCATGGCCGTAAACAGCGTCCAAGAAGCTGTTCACGCCCCCAAGCCGCCCAGCCATGATTTCAAGACAGGATTCTCTATGACCACACCCGATCTGACCGTGCAACGCCTGCGCCACCCGCTGCGCTTCCGCCTGCTGCAAGTGCGCGCCATCCGCCCGCTCGGCCCCAAGCTGCTCCGCGTCACCCTGGGCGGCGAGGAACTGGCGGGCTTCGCCACCGCCTCCTTCGACGACCACCTCAAAGTGTTCTTCCCCGAGCATCCGGACGCCAAACCCGCGCTGCCGGCGCTGGTGGACGAAACCCTGATTTATCCGGAAGGCCAGCCGCGCCCCACCGCGCGCGACTACACCCCCTGCCGTTTCGACCCGGAGCGGCTGGAGCTGGACCTGGAGTTCGTGCTGCACGAGGCCGGCCCCGCCACCAGCTGGGCGGCTCAGGCCAAGCCCGGCCAATACCTGGGCATAGGCGGCCCGCGCGGCTCCTTGGTCATTCCGGCGGCTTTCGACTGGCACCTGCTGATCGGAGACGAGTCCGCCTTGCCGGCCATCCGCCGCCGCCTGGCCGAGCTGCCGCCCGCGGCCAAGGTCATCGCCCTGCTGCAAACCAGCGAGGCGGGTCAAAGCTGCGAACTGCCGGCCCATCCCAATGCCGACATCCGCTGGGTGCACCAAGGCGCCGACGCCGAGCCCGCGCTGCTCTCCGCGCTCAAGCCGCTGACGCTGCCGGCGGGCGAAGGCTTTGTCTGGGCCGCCGGCGAATACCACGCCATCCGCGCGGTGCGCCAATACCTGCGCGAGGAGCGCGGCATAGACAAGAGCCGCATCCGCGCCGCCAGCTACTGGCGGGAAGGCAAGGCCGCCAGCCACGAAACCCTGGAAGACTGACACGACAAAGCCCCCGAGATGGGGGCTTTGTTCATCCGCCGGACCCGCTTAACCCAGCGGCCAGTTCAATACCACGATGGAATCGTTGTAGTCCTGGTCCGCGCCGTCCTCCGCGCCCACCAAGGCCAGGTTCAGGCGATTGGCCAACACCACCTGGCTGGACACCAGGTCGGACTGCTTGCCGTTGACCGTCACCGCCACCCTCACCGCGCCGGAACCGGAGTTGATCACCCGCGTGCCCAGATTGCGGTCGTCCACGCCGCTGCCGCTGAACGTGGCGCGCGGCTCGTTGTCCACGTATACGGTGATGTTTTGCTGATAAGCCGCATTGGTCAACGCGGTCACGCCGAAGTTGATGCGCGGGGGAAGAGTGAATACGCCTTGCTGAGCCATCGTCGTTCTCCTGTAAGGGTTCAAACGCCAAACTTCTCAGAGCCTGTTTGAAGTCTCGCGAACTAGAGCGAGACAAGGCGTTGCGGCGGAAAAAGCGGCATGCACTCGTGGCACATGAGCGCTTCGAAACTGTTTTCAACGCCGTATCGCCGACGCGCAGCAGTCATTGAACAGGCTCCCAGGCCGGTTTCCGCGCACCGACGCGCAGAAGAAGCCCTCCGTCTCAAGCTGCCACTGCCTCCATTACCGTAGGCAAGCGCGCCCGCGTATTCACCGGGCCCAAAGGTCAGTACAAATACGGACTATCCGAACCAGACCACGCTGAGCGGGCGCTCACAGCCCGGCATGCTATAGTTTGAAACCCTTTTGCAGCGCTTGCGCGGCCCGCTTCGGCCCCCTCTCCCACCCTCACAGATAGGACATTTGAGTTCAATAAAACAATAAATAATTAATATATTAAATTAAAAGGAAAAATGCATGTTAGATAACACCCGCCCACTTCCCGTCAATCAAAACCCGTCCACGGATTCCGGCCTGGAAGTTCACCCCATCGGCTCCCTGGAAACCATAGGCATCATCGTCGGCACCAATATCGGCGCCGGCGTGCTGGGCATTGCTTTCGCCGCCCGCAAAACGGGTTACCTGCCCTTGCTGGCCTGCCTGATCCTCACGTGCGTCATCTGCATCATCACCATGCTCTACACCGCCGAGGCCTGTTTGCGCACCCGCGGCAATCACCAGCTCAGCGGCCTGGCGCAACGCTACCTGGGCAGCATCGGCGCTTGGCTGATTTTCATCGCCGTCGCCGCCAACAGCTATGGCGCGCTCACCGCTTATATGAGCGGCAGCGGCAACATCCTCGCCGATTTCTTCAATGAATACGGCCTAAGCCCGCAGCTGGGCAGCCTGTTGTTCTTCATTCCCTCCGCCTTGATTCTGTATCTGGGGCTGAAAGCCTTGGGCGCCGGCCAAAAACTGATCAGCGGCGCGATGATGACCATCGTCCTCGTCCTCATTTTCGCCACGATCTCCCATCCCTCGTCCAACGTCGCCTATCTGCTGCAAAGGGAATGGGAATACGTGATCCCGGTGTTCAATCTGGCGGTCTTCGTCTTTGGCGCGCAATTCCTGGTGCCGGAACTGGTGCGCGGCAATCAGCATCAAGCCCGTCAACTGCCGCGCCTGATCGTGGCCGGCATGCTGGCCACTTTGCTGCTGGTGGCGGCCATTCCCGCTTCGGTGATCGCACTGGTCGGCAACGACAACGTCAGCCAGGTGGCCACGCTCAACTGGGGGCGCGCCCTGGGCAATTGGGCGTATTACACCGCCAATATCTTCGCGCTGCTGGCTATGATGACCTCTTACTGGGGGCTGGGCGGCTGCCTGCTCACCAATATCTTCGACCATTTCCGGCTGGGCCCGGAAGGCCACCCCGTCAAACGCTGCCTGGTGCTGGCGGCGGTCGCGCTGCCGCCGTTTCTGTTCGCCTATTCCGGTGCCTCCAGCTTTGTCGGCGCGCTGTACTTCGCCGGTACCTTCGGCGGCGTGCTGATGGGCATCATGCCCATCATCCTGCTGAATCGGGCACGCCGCCACGGCGAAACCGTTCCCGCCTTCCGCTGCGGTTGGTACGCCCATCCGCTGATCCAGGCCTTGATCGCGGCGACCTTCGCCGGCAGCGGCCTGTACGCCATCGCCGCCGCCATGGGCTGGCTGCCGGCTAGTTGGTAACACCCCCAAGAAAGCCCGCATATGAAACGTTCTCTCTGGCTGCAAGAAGTCTCCGCCGACCTGACCGACGGCAATGCATTGGACCGCGACTTGCACGTGGACATCGCCATCATCGGCGGCGGCTTCGTCGGCCTGTGGACCGCGCTGCAGATACTGGAAAAACGCCCGGCCACGCAAATCGCCATTGTCGAGCAGGATGTCTGCGGCGGCGGCGCTTCCGGCCGCAACGGCGGCTTCGTCATGTCCTGGTGGCCCAAGATCCGTTCTCTGAGCGCCATCTGCGGCCCGGGCGAGGCGCTGCGCCTGGTTCAGGCCTCAGAACAGGCCATCGACGATATCGACGCCTTTTGCCGCCGACACGCCATCGATGCCCACTTCCGCCGCGCCGGCTGGCTGTGGACCGCCACCACCCCGGCGCAGCACGGCGCCTGGCTTGACGTGCAGCAATTGGCGGAGCGCCTGGGGCACCCCACTTTCGTGCCGCTGCCGGCGGAGGAAGTCGCCCGCCGCAGCGGCTCGCCGCAACACCTGCAAGGCGTGATCGAGACCGGCAACGCCACCGTGCAGCCGGCCCGGCTGGCGCGCGGCCTGCGCCGCGTCGCGCTGGAAAACGGCGTGCGCATCTTCGAACACAGTCCGGTGCGGTGGATAGAACGCGGACAGCCGGCCCGACTGATCACGCCGGGCGGCACGCTGAGCGCGGACAAAGTCGTGATCGCGAGCAATGCCTGGGCCGTTTCCGTCCCGGAGTTGGCGCGCAGCGTCCTGCCCGTCACCAGCACCCTGCTGGCTACGCCGCCCATTCCCGAGCGGCTGACGGAGATAGGCTGGACCGGCGGCGAGGCCATCACCGATTCGCAACTGCTGGTCGATTATTACCGCACCACCCGCGACCACCGCATCGTCTTTGGCAAGGGCACCGGCCGCTTTGGCTTCAACAGCCGCATCGACGCGGGCTTCGACGATGATCCGGCGCTGAACGCCTTGACCGAGAGCGACTTCCGCCGCGTCTACCCGACGCTGGCCGACGTGGCCGTTGAGCACAGCTGGTCCGGCCCCATAGACCGCAGCTACGACAGCCTGCCGCTATTCGGCCGCCTGCCGGACGCGCCCCACCTCGTCTACGGCATAGGGTGGAGCGGCAACGGCGTAGGCCCCAGCCGCATCGGCGCGCAGATTCTCAGCAGCCTGGCGCTGGATCTGGACGATGCGTGGAGCCGCTGCCCGCTGGTGGGCCGCGCTGTGCGCCAATTCCCGCCGGAGCCTTTTCGTTATCTGGGCGGCAAGCTGGTCCGCGCCGCGGTGCTGCGCAAGGAGGCCGCTGAGGCCGAACGACGCCCCGCCGCCGGCCTGGACCGCCTGCTCAGCCGGCTGGCGCCGGCCGGCCTGGAGGACAAGGGCTAGACGCCCAAATAAAAACCGCAGCCTCCCTGGCTGCGGTTTTCATGACCGGCACCGCTCTGACCGCGCTCAGTTGCGCGTCACTGCGTCCCCGGGCGCGTAAGCGCCGGCGTCTATCGGCGAATGCGCGGCGATGTACTCGCGCAGCATTTCCGCATCGACAAAGCCGGTATTGACGAAGCCCGGGTGCTTGTTCATCAGCGGGTAACCGTCACCGCCGGCGGCGATGAAGCTGTTGATCGCCATCCGGTAGGTCTTGGCCGGATCGATGGGCTGGCCGCCGATCAGCGCCTGCCGCAGCTCGCCGCCGACGATGCGCAGCTTGACGCCGGCGAACTGGCCAAAGGCGCCGGCGCCGGGCGTCATCCGCGCGGCGGCCTTCAGGTAATCCAGCGCTTCCTGGCCGTTCAGGTCCACATAGACCAGGGTGCTGCCGAAGGGGAACACCTTCAGCACGTCGCGGTAGTTGATCGCGCCGGCCGGCAGCGAATCGCGGATGCCGCCGGAATTGGACACGGCGAAGTCCGCCTTGACCTTGTCCATCATCACCCGGCCGACGAAGACGCCCAGATTGGTGGGCTGGCTGCGCACCACGCCGCGGTCGCCGTCCAGCTTGGCGCTGGTCCGCCCCACCGGCACATCCAGCGCCGCCTGGCCCTTGTTCTGATAACTTTGCAGGAAGTTGCGCAGCTTGCCGTCTTCCTCGATCAGCTGGGTGTACGGCACTTTCTGATCCTTGCCGTCCGCGCCCTTGACGCTTTTCTTCAGATTGACCGGAATCAGCTGGTATTTGGAGAGCTTGAGCTTGCCGTTGCGGAACTCGAAATCGGCGCGGCCCACGTATTTGCCCCACTCGTGCGCCTGCACAATCCAGGCGCCGTTCTGGCGGTCCGGCGCGCAAGGCGCGCCCGGCACATAGGCGTCGTCGCGCTGGTTTTCCGCCTTCATGCACACCGGGTTCTGGCTGTGGCCGCCCACGATCAGGTCCAGCCCCTTCACCGCGCGGGCCATCTCCACGTCGCCCGGCGCGTTCACGCCGTGCTGGCCGTCGGTGTAATGGCCCATATGGGTGGCGGCGATGACGATGTCGGCCTGCTGGCGCAGCTCGGGCACCAGCTTGCCGGCCTCGGCGATGGGGCTGCGGAACTCGATGCCCTTGACCTGCTCCGGGTTCACCATCTTGGCGGTGTCGTCGGTGGTCAGGCCCAGCACCGCCACCCTCACCCCGCCCAGATTGAACATCGCGTACGGGTCGAACATTCGCTTGCCGTCCTGGTAGATGTTGGCGGAGAGCATGGGGAAGTTGATCCACTTGCGCTGTTTCATCAACACCGGCACCGGCTTGTCGAACTCGTGGTTGCCCACCGCCATCGCGTCGTAGCCTATGCGGCTCATGCCGCGGAAATCCGGCTCCGCGTCTTGCAGATCGGACTCCGGCACCCCGGTATTGATGTCGCCGCCGGACAGCAGCAGCATATAGCCGCCGTCGGCCTTGACCTCGGCGCGCACCTGGTCCACCAGGGTCTTCTGCGCGGCCAGGCCGTATTCGCCGTCGCTATTGGGCCAGAAACGGCCGTGGTGGTCGTTGGTGTGCAGGATGGTGATCTTGTAAGTCTTGTCTTCGACATAATTGCCCTTGCCGGGCGTGGCGGCGCAGGCGGAGAGCAGGCCGGCGGCCAGCAGGGACAGGGCAAGCGGTTTCACGGATAGTTTCATCGTTGATCCTTGGTTTTTATTGGAATGCATGCACGCCGCAAAAATGGCGGACCCGCGGGCCCGCCATTGCTGAAAGTCATTCCCTCTCCGGACGCGCACAGCTTCCGGCCGGGCGCCCAAGCTTATTTGCTCCAGCTGTCCTTCAGGCCCACACTGCGGTTGAACACCGCCTTGACCCCCGGCTGATGCTCGTAACGGTCGGTGACGAAATAGCCCAGGCGTTCAAACTGGAAGCGAGACTCCGGCTCGGCCTGCAACACCGAGGCCTCGACATAGGTCGGCACCAGCTTCAGCGATTCCGGGTTCAGGAACTGGCGGAAGTCCAGATATTCGCCGTCCTCGCCGCGCACCGCGTCCGGACGCGGCTCGGTGAACAGGCGCTCGTACCAGCGCACATCGGCCTCAATCGCGTGTTCGGCGGACACCCAGTGGATCACGCCCTTGACCTTGCGGCCTTCCGGGTTCTTGCCCAGCGTGTCGTGGTCGATGCGGCACTTGAGTTCCACCACCTTGCCGGCCGCGTCCTTGACCACTTCCTCGCACTTGATCACGTAGGAGTAACGGAGGCGCACTTCGCCGCCAACGGTCAGGCGCTGCCACTTGGGCGGCGGCACTTCGGCGAAGTCGTCCTGCTCAATCCAGATCTCGCGGGCGATCGGCACTTCACGCTCGCCGAACTCCGGATGATGCGGATGGAAAGGCGCGCTGCGGCTGGCGGTGACGGCGGCGTCGTAATTGCTCAGCGTCACTTTCAGCGGATTCACCACCGCCATCACGCGCGGCGAATCGTTTTCCAGCGTCTCGCGCACCGCGCCTTCCAGAATGGTCATGTCGATGATGTTTTCGCTCTTGGACACGCCGATGCGTTGAGCGAACAGCTTGATGCCCGCCGGGCTGTAGCCGCGGCGGCGCATGCCGGCCACGGTGGGCATGCGCGGATCGTCCCAGCCACTCACCGCGCCCTCGTTGACCAGCGCCAGCAGCTTGCGCTTGGAGGTCAGCGTATACAGCAGTTCCAGACGCGACGATTCATACTGACGCGGATGGCAGCCGATGCTGATATTGTCCAGCACCCAGTCGTACAAGGGACGATGGTCTTCGAACTCCAGCGTGCACAAGGAGTGGGTGATGCCCTCGATGGCGTCCGAAATGCAATGGGTGTAGTCGTACATCGGGTAGATGCACCACTTGTCGCCGGTGCGGTGATGATGCGCGCGGCGGATGCGGTAGATGGCCGGATCGCGCAGATTGATGTTGCCGGAAGACATGTCTATCTTCAGGCGCAACGTCTTGCTGCCGTCCGGAAACTCGCCGTTCTTCATGCGGGAGAACAGGTCCAGGTTCTCCTCCACGCTGCGCTCGCGGTAGGGGCTGTTCTTGCCCGGCTCGGTCAGGCTGCCGCGGTACTGGCGCATTTCCTCGGCGGAC
The DNA here is from genome assembly GCF_059916605.1 of Chromobacterium sp. CCUG 30098. Taxonomy (NCBI): domain Bacteria; kingdom Pseudomonadati; phylum Pseudomonadota; class Betaproteobacteria; order Neisseriales; family Chromobacteriaceae; genus Chromobacterium; species Chromobacterium sp. CCUG 30098. The sequence continues at coordinate 105,254 of NZ_JAUCGS010000011.1, forward strand.
AGATCGTCCACATAGGCCTTGCCGGCCTGGATCAGCTCCACCGCATAACCGTACAGGCGGTCGAAGTAGTCGGAAGCGAAGCGCACGTCGCCATCCCACTTGAAGCCCATCCAGCTGATGTCGTCGATGAAGGACTGCACGTACTCCGGCGATTCTTTCTCCGGATTGGTGTCGTCCATGCGCAGATTGCACTTGCCCTGGTAGTCCTCGGCCAGGCCGAAGTTCAGGCAAATGGCCTTGGCGTGGCCGATATGGGCGAAGCCGTTGGGTTCCGGCGGGAAGCGGGTGACGATGCTGCTGTGCTTGCCGGAGGCCAGGTCCTCGTCAATGATGTTGCGGATGAAGTTGCTGACAACCGGCGCGTTGTTTTCCGTGCTCATTGTTTTGTGCGGTGCGAGTTTATGACTAATCGAAGATTGTAACCGATTTTTGCCCAATACTTGAGGCCCCTCGCACCAACCTTCCCGCATACTGGCAAAGCATCAATTTTGCCTGTTAGCAAACATTAAGTAATCGTAGTCGTCCAGACACAAACCGGAGGCATCTCCCAATACCGATCCACCCAAACCGCAGCCTGGGTTTGGACAGATCGCGGAACCACCATCATCCTGCCATCTCAACACTGCGGAGGGAGGAAATCGGGAGTAACAGGCAGTACAAATACACTCCCTGCTAGCCAACACTTCGTCCCGGTTGCCCCAGACATGATCATCCGCAGCCTCTCCCAAACAGCGCAGTCGCTCCTCGCTAAATCCTTTCGGATTCATTGACCGCTTTGCAGGCACCTCGCGAGCAGCCTCTCCCCGCCCACTCAATCGTTTTTTCAACCAAAAAAACATAGATATCTCGTTAAACCAAAGACTTGCCAGCAATATTTTCCAACAACCTTAGTGGGGAACGCTTCGGATCATGCATCTCCGCTACCGGCAACCAGAAAGTCTGCTCCAGCATGAACTGGCCGGACATCACCGCGTGCGACGCGTGATCCGAGAAACAGACCCAGGCGCAACCGGGCGGGAACGGCATGGTTTCCTGCGGACATTGGCGCTGATAATCCAGGTCCGCCTTCATCGCGTCGTGCAGATGCAGCATGATGTGATCGTAAGCGCTGCGCTTGCGCTTGGTGATCTTCAAGCCCGCCAGCAAGGCCGCCGAACCCGGCCACTGCCGCGGCACCCGCGGCAACATGCGCCGCGCCATATCGGTGAACGGTTCGCCCACCCGCCACACCCGGGGCTCGCCATCGGGATTGATATTGCAGAACACCCGCAGAATGCGTTCGCCGTAATTGGGACGGGACGGAAACGCGTCAACATGCAGCCGGCTATCGTCCTTGCGCCAGGACGTCCGACGGTCCTCCACCCGCATCAGCCGCAGGCTGGTGGGCGCCGCGCGCAGCTTGCCCTGATATTCCGGCAACAAGCGCGCGGCCAGGTCCGCGGCGGCCCGCTGGTAGCGCGCGATCAAGCCGCGCACCTCCGCCTCCCGTTCCGCGCCGCCCACCACGCCGTGCAAGGCGCCGTTGTCCGGCTCCAGGCTGATGTTCTTGCGCTTGGGATCGGCGACGGCCGGGTCCAGCAAGCGGCCCTCCTCGGCCAGCAGCTTGAAATCGAAGCTGGGCAGATACAAGACCTTGCCCTGCTCCAACTCATCCACATAGCGGCCTTGCGCCGCGCCGTCCACCCATACGATCTGGCTCGTCATCTGAGCTCCTAGCTGAAACAATGATTTCCACGCGGCAAGGAGCGGCTGACAAAGCCGACTGGCCCGAGGCCAGACTCGCTTTACAAGTCGCTCGCCCTCGGCCGCGTCTATAGAACCTGTCCAAAGTCCCGCGAGCACGCGCGAGACATAACTTGGCGAAAATCGCTGAGAACCCGACATGCGCTCGTGACACGGGAGCATGTCGCATGCGGCGCTCACCGTGCCGCGTCTCACGGAAGCGCAACAGACTTTGAACAGGCCCTAAGCGGCCGCCCCGCCAAGCCGTTTACCGGCCCTGCAAGCGGGCCGCTAGGATACGCCTGCGGCCGGGGAATGTCATGCGGGAACCCCAGCGCCCCGTTCCTGCGGCCAGGGCGCGCAGCGCCTTGATTTTGATGAGCAAAACCGCCCTTGCGGCAAAACCCTACTGCAACCAAGGCAATTTCCAATAAAAAACAAGCGCTTAATCCACAAGCAAGCGGCAACTATGGCATAATAGCGGGTTGCCTGAACTTCAGCCTTTTGCCAGCATGACGACCGCACACGCCGCCAAACCGATCACCTCCTACCGCAAGTACTGGGCCAGCCGCTTCGGCGCCGCCCCGTTCCTGCCGATGACCCGCGCCGAAATGGAGCAGCTGGGCTGGGACTCCTGTGACATCATCCTGATCACCGGCGACGGTTATATCGACCACCCCAGCTTCGGCATGGCGCTGGTGGGCCGGCTGCTGGAAGACCAGGGCTTCCGCGTGGGCATCATCGCCCAGCCGGATTGGCACTCCGCGGACGCCTTCCGCGAGCTGGGCAAGCCCAATCTGTTCTTCGGCGTCACCGCCGGCAATATGGACTCCATGATCAACCGCTACACCGCGGACCGCCGCCCGCGCTCGGACGACGCCTACACCCCGCACGCCGCGGCCAACAAGCGCCCGGACCGCGCCGTCACCGTCTACGCCCAGCGCTGCCGCGAGGCCTACCCCGGCGTGGGCGTGATGGTGGGCAGCATCGAGGCCAGCCTGCGCCGCATCGCCCACTACGACTACTGGAGCGAGAAAGTGCGCCCGTCGGTGCTGATCAACTCCAAGGCCGACCTGCTGCTGTACGGCAACGCCGAACGCGCGCTGGTGGAAGTGGCGCACCGCGCCGCCAGGGGCGAGAAGCTGAGCGAGATCCGCGACGTGCGCGGCACCGCCTTCATCGTGCCGCACGACTGGCGCCCGGATGAAGAATGGCAGGAAATGGATTCCAGCGTGGTGGACCTGCCGGGCAAGGTGGACGTCCACCTCAACCCCTACCAGGAAATCCCGGAACAGGCGGCCGAAGCCACCAAGGACCAGGACCCGTCCAAGCCGCAGGTGATCCGCATCGAATCCCGCGAAGAGCGCCTGGCCAAGCGCCGCGCCGAACGCGCCAAGACCGTGATCCGCATCCCGGCCTACGAGGCCGTGGCCCACGACCCGGTGCTGTACGCCCACGCCAGCCGCACCCTGCACCTGGAATCCAACCCCGGCAACGCCCGTGCGCTGGTGCAGATGCACGGCGAGCGCGACGTGTGGCTGACCCCGCCGCCCATTCCGCTCTCCACCGAGGAAATGGACCACGTCTACGGCCTGCCCTACGCCCGCAACCCGCACCCCAGCTACGGCGACGCCAATATCCCGGCCTGGGAAATGATCAAATACTCGGTCAACATCATGCGCGGCTGTTTCGGCGGCTGTACCTTCTGCTCCATCACCGAGCACGAAGGCCGCATCATCCAGAGCCGTTCCGAGGAGTCCATCCTCAAGGAAATCGAGGAAATCCGCGACAAGACCCCGGGCTTCACCGGCCATATCTCGGACCTGGGCGGCCCGACCGCGAATATGTACCGCCTCTCCTGCAAGGACCCGAAGATCGAGCGCTCCTGTAGGAAGCTGTCCTGCGTGTTCCCGGACATCTGCGAAAACCTGAACACCGACCACAGCCACCTGATCCAGCTTTACCGCAAGGCGCGCGCGCTGCCGGGCGTGAAGAAGATCAACATCCAGTCCGGCCTGCGCTACGACCTGGCCGTGCGTTCACCCGAGTACATCAAGGAATTGGTGCAGCACCATGTGGGCGGCTATCTGAAGATCGCCCCGGAACATACCGAGGACGGTCCGCTGTCCATGATGATGAAGCCGGGCATGGGCGCGTACGACAAGTTCAAGGAACTGTTCGAACGCTTCAGCCGTCAGGCCGGCAAGGAACAGTATCTGATTCCCTACTTCATCGCCGCCCACCCCGGCACCAGCGACGAAGACATGATGAACCTGGCGCTGTGGCTGAAGAAGAACAACTTCCGCCTGGACCAGGTGCAAACCTTCACCCCCACGCCGATGGCGATGGCCACCACCATGTGGCACACCCGCCGCAATCCGCTCAAGCGCCTGTCGCGCAGCTCGGAAAAAGTGGACGTGGTGCGCGACGGCTACCGCCGCAAACTGCACAAGGCCTTCCTGCGCTACCACCACCCGGACAACTGGCAGATCCTCCACGACGCGCTGATTCAGATGGGCCGAAGCGACCTGATCGGCCACAGCAAGCACTGCCTGATTCCGCCGACGCCGCCGGGCGACAAGGCCGCCGCCGTGCGCCACCGCATGGGTGCGCCGCTGTCGCGCAACAAGGCCCCAGGCCAGCGCGCCGCCGCCCCCGCCAGTCACGGACAGCGCGGCAAGCCCGCGCAGGCCAAAGCCATGGCCAAGCCCGGCGCCGGCCAAGCGCCGGCCGGACGCGGCAAGCCCGCGAAACCCAGCAGCAAACCGGCCGGCAAGGGCCGCAGTCGTTAAATCCAGCCGCCCACGGGCGGCTTTTTGCCGGCCGGCGGCCGGGCACTTTGCCCCGCCGCCGGCGTCTCAATCCCATACCCCGCCCAGCGAGCCCGCCATGATCCACATCGACTTCGACCACAGCTACGCCCGCGACCTGCCCGACGCCTGCGCGCCGGTGCAGCCAGAACGCCCGCCCGCGCCGGCCCTGCTGTACTGGAACGCCGAACTGACGCAAGAGCTGGGCCTGGACAGCGGCCAGGCCGACGCCGCCGAACTGGCCGCCGCCTTCTCCGGCGCCGCCTTGCCGGCTGGCGCCAAGCCGGTGGCCCAAGCCTATGCCGGCCACCAGTTCGGCGGCCTGTCGCCGTCGCTGGGCGACGGCCGCGCGCTGCTGCTGGGCGAAGTCATCGACCGCAACGGCCAACGCCGCGACATCGCCTTCAAGGGCAGCGGCCGCACCCCCTTCTCCCGCCGCGGCGACGGCAAGGCCGCGGTGGGGCCGATGCTGCGCGAACTGATCATCGGCGAAGCCATGCACGCGCTCGCCATCCCCAGCACCCGCGCGCTGGCCGTGACCGCCACCGGCGAAACCGTCTACCGCGAACAAGCGCTGCCCGGCGCGGTGCTGACCCGCGTCGCCGCCAGCCATCTGCGCGTCGGCACCTTCCAGTACTTCGCCCTCCGCGGCGAACGCGACATGCTGCGCCAGGTGGCCGACTACACCCTGGCGCGCCACTACCCCGAACTGGCCGGCGCCGACCAGCCCTATCTGGCGCTGCTGCAAGCGGTGACGGAACGTCAGGCCGAACTGATCGCCCGCTGGATGCACGCCGGCTTCATCCACGGCGTGATGAACACCGACAATATGGCGCTCAGCGGCGAAACCATAGACTACGGCCCCTGCGCCTTCATGGACGTCCATCATCCGTCCACCGTGTTCAGCTCCATCGACAGCGGCGGCCGCTACGCCTACGGCAACCAGCCGGCCATCGCCCAATGGAACCTGGCCCGGCTGGCGGAAACCCTGCTGCCGCTGCTGGACCCGGACGAGCCCAAGAACGCGGTGCCGGCGGCCACCGCCGTCATCGAAGACTTCGCCGAGTGCTACCAGGCCCACTGGCTGCGACAGGCGCGCCGCAAGCTGGGCCTGAACCAGGCGCAGGACATCGACCAGGAACTGGCTGAAGATTGGCTGGCGCTGCTGGCGCGCCAAGATGCCGACCACACCCTGGCCTGGCGCCGGCTGGCCGACGCCGCCGAAGGCCAAGACCAGGCACTGACTCAGCTCTTCAACGACCCTGCCGCCGCCGCGCCCTGGCTGGCGCGCTGGCGCCAGCGGCTGGACGCCGAACCGCAAGCCGCCGCCGAACGCGCCGCCGCGCTGCGCCAGGCCAACCCGCTCTACATCCCGCGCAACCACCTGGTGGAAGAAGCGCTGGCCGCCGCCAGCGACCACGGCGACATGGGCCCGACGCTGGCGCTGCTGGACGTATTGCGCCAGCCCTTCACCGAACGCGCCGGCCTGGAGCGCTACACGCTGCCGGCCGCGCCGGAAGTGGCGCAGGGGTATCGGACCTTCTGCGGCACCTGAGCGCTTCCTGACGCGACAAGGGCAAGCTAGGCAGCTTGCCCTTGCTACACCCCCCATCCCTCAAGCGCTCTGGCTCAAATTCAACAACACCACGCCGGCAACTATGAAGCCCACGCCCAGCACCTTCATCAAGGAAGCGCCCTCGTTGAAAATCCACACCCCCAGCAAAGCAGTGGCGGCCGTGCCCACCCCAGCCCATACCGCATAAGTCAGGCCGATTTCCAGCTTCTTGCTCACCAAGCCCATCAGCCAGATCGCCAATAGATAACACACTCCCATCGATAGGGTGGGCCATAGCCGCGTCAGCCCATGAGACACCTTCAGAAGCAGCGTGCCCGCCACCTCCGCGACAATGGAACACATTAGCAATAGCCAAGGATTCATGTTTGCGTCTCCAAGCATCAGCACCCGCCAGGATGGGCTGCGCGCAAAGACAGACTAATCCCGACAAGTCCAACACAGCAATTCCACACGGCCGGCAATGCCCCGCGGCATTGACCGTCCACTAGCACGCTGCTAGATTCCGCCTTGGTGCTGAACACACCTGTCAGGCGAAACCCGCGCTCGTCAGTCGCGGCTTCTCAGCCCTATTCCGAACGCACCGCTAAAGTGACCTCGGAACGCCATGTCAGGAGTTCATCATGGATAAACATCCCCTCCCCGCAGCCCCCCTCTCCAAACTAGAAACCGCGGACGCGCTGGCCAACGGCCTGGAAGCGCTGGATTTACTGCGCCCGCTGCTGGTCAGCATGCGCCAGCAGATCGCGCTGCCGCGCCCGGATCTGGCTCAGCTTAAGGGCCTGTGTCACGCCGCCGGCTGGATTGCCGACGAATACCACAGCTACCTGGAGGCGATGTGGCAGGAGGAGACCCGTGACAGAACCCTAAGGTTCTGAATCCGGCCCCTAAACGGAAAAGGCGCAAGGCATACCGCCTTGCGCCCTTCAGTTGGCCACTCTTGAAGACTACGCAGCGGCCTTCAAGCCAAGCGCTTCTCCATCACGTCGTCGTCCATCACAAAGCCGTTGCCGATGTCGAACACCGCCTGCTCCCGCAAGGTAAAACCACGCTGCTTGTACACCGCGATGGCGCCGGCATTGTGCTTGTTCACCGTCAAGACCAGGGTATGGCAGCCGCGCTGCCGCGCAGCCCGTTCCACCGCGTCCAGCATATAAGCGCCCAGGCCGCGGCCGCGCGTCTCCGCCAATAGATACAGCTGCTCCAGCTTCATCTCCCCCGGCGTCGCCGTCAGCGCGTGACTGCAATAACCCACCAGCCTGCCGTCCAGCCTCAACAGGCCAAACCAGCGGTCCGGCGCGCCCAGATAGGCGGACAGCTTTTCCGGCACATAACGGCCGGCCAGCATGTATTCGATCTGCTCGCGGCTGATCATGCTGATGAAATGCTGATGCCAGATCTCGCCGGCCAGTTCGGCCAGGGCGGAAAAATCGGCGGCGGTCAACGGATCCAGACAAACGTTTTGGCTCATGCGCGGCACTCTCCAGGTTGAACGGTCATAAAAGGAAAATGTGGGCGATACCGCTCGCAGACAAGTCCGGAGGCATTCGATTCAGCGCGGCGGCTTCACCCTAGTTGCCAAGACAGTTAGAATACAAACATCATAAAACGGCGCTAAAAACCCGCCGCCGCCACCTTCCCGCAGCGAGACTTCATGCACTTTATCTTTGATATCGACGGCACCATTTGCTTCAACGGCAGGACCATCAGCCCGGCCATCCAGGACGCGCTGGACAGCCTGCGCCGGCACGGCCACCAGTTGGGCTTTGCTTCCGCCCGCCCCTACCGCGACATCCTGCCCTTGCTGGATGCTCGCTTCCACGATGTGCTGATCATCGGCGCCAACGGCGCGATGAGCCATCGGCAAGGCCAGTTGCACCGGCTGAACCCCATCCCGGACCCGGTGTTCGCCGACGTCACCCAACTGGCGCAACGCTTCGCCGCGTCCTATCTGGTGGACCTGAGCTGGAACTACCACTACAACGGCGACGCCAGCCACCCCTTCCTCAACAAGGTGGACCCCGGCAAACTGGCCAGCCATGTCGGCGCCGAAGACATCCGCCAGCCGGCCAAGCTGCTGATCACCGCCTGCGCCGACGTGCCCGGCCTGCGCCGGGAGCTGGATGCCCACGCCGGCGTGGAGCTGCACCACCATTCCGACGAACAGATCTTCGATATCACCGCCGCCGGCGTCAGCAAGATGGCCGCGCTGCGCCAATGCGGCATCGCCGCCGAGGAGCTGATCTGCTTCGGCAACGACAGCAACGACGTCAGCATGTTCCTGGACGCCGGCCACTCGGTGCAGGTGGGCGCCCATCCGCGGCTGGCGGAACTGGCCAGCGAACGCTTGCCGCTGGACCAGGACATTGAAGCGCGGCTGGTGGACGCCATCGCGCGGCTGAGCCGTGAACGCGCGCCGGCGCGGCGAGATTGAAAAAGCGCGCTCCGCCGAGGATAAAGAAGATGGGGCCGCTCACAAAGAGGCCGCGTTGCGACGATTCGCCGTTGATGCACGGCCTGCGTTTGCGCGCCTTGTCCCTGGCTCTCTGCAATATGGCGTGAGCGGAGCCAAGCAGGTTCCCGCCGTCTCCCTACCCGCCTCAATTCCGTGGAGCGCCCATGGCCGCCACCCTGAAGCTGTCCGAACTGATCAGCTCGCTAAGCTACGCGCTGGACATCACCGAAGGCCAGCCGGAAGGCCACGGCATTCGCAGCTGCTGGATAGGCATGCATATCGGCCAAAGCATAGGCCTGCCGCCGCAGCAGCTATGGGATTTGTATTACGCCATCCTGCTCAAGGACCTGGGCTGCAGCAGCAACGCGGCGCGCATCTGTGAGCTCTACCAAACCGACGACCGCAGCTTCAAGCAGGACTTCAAGCAAGTGGGCGCCGGCCTGCCGCAGCTGCTGGGCTTTGTGTTCAAGAACACCGGCACCCACAGCGCGGGCTGGACGCGGCGCGCGGTGTCCATCCTCAAGGTGCTGCGCCACGGCCGAGCAATGGCGGACGAGCTGATCAACACCCGTTGCCACCGCGGCGCCGACATCGCCCGCCAGCTGCGCTTCAATGAAAGCGTGGCGCGAGGCATCCAATCGCTGGACGAACACTGGGACGGCTCCGGCCGGCCGCTGGGGCTGCGCGGCGACGCCATTCCGCTGAATTCGCGCATCGCGCTGCTGGCCCAGGTGATCGACGTGTTCCACATCACCCACGGCCGCCAGGCGGCGCTGGACCAGGCGCTGCGCCGCGCCGGCGGCTGGTTCGACCCGGAACTGGTGGCCGCCTTCCGCCGCGTAGGCGCCCGGCCGGACTTCTGGCGGCAGCTGGAGGCCGACGACATCGACCAGGCGGTGCTGAGGCTGGAGCCGGCCCAATACGCGGTGCCGCTGGACGAGGACTATCTGGACGAGATCGCCGAGGGTTTCGGCCAGGTGGTGGATTCCAAAAGCCCGTTCACCGCCGGCCACAGCCAAAGAGTGGGCCATTACGCCGACCAGATCGCCGCGGAACTGGAGCTGGGCCAGGAACGGCGACGCTGGCTGAAACGCGGCGCGCTCCTGCACGACGTGGGCAAGCTGGGCGTCAGCAACACCATACTGGACAAGCCCGGCAAGCTGGAGGCGGACGAATGGGAGGCGGTCAAACGCCACGCCGCTTACACCGAAGCCATCCTGGGCCGCATCGAACACTTCGCCGAACTGGCCTGGGTGGCCGGCGCCCACCACGAGCGCCCGGACGGCGGCGGCTACCCGCGCGGCCTGTCCGGCGACGCCATCGCGCTGGAAACCCGCATCATCACCGCCGCGGACATCTTCGACGCCATCAACGCGGAACGCCCCTACCACCCGGCCACTCCGGCGCCGCAAACGCTGGACATCATGCGCCGGCACCTGGGCAGCGCCATCGACCCCGCCTGCTTCGCCGCGCTGGAACAAGTGCTGCGCCAGGAGGGCGCGCTGTCTTGAGCACATGAAAAAGCCGGCCCTGCAGGGCCGGCTCGCCGTCAACGCCGGATCGGCTCAATGCCAGCTGCTGGCCAATACCGGCTGCAAGCTGGCTTGGTAGTCCGCCGGCAAAGCGGACTGCCCGCCAGCCGGCGGATTGAAGGCCGCCATCGCGTCCACCAAGGCCAGTACCTGGCTGGCCGCCAGCGTCTTGCCATCACCGGTCTTGATCAACTCGATCTGGTAGGCCTTGTCGGCAAACCAGTGATTGACCGTCACCTTGTCATCCGAACCGATAACGGACAACTCCAGGCTATCGCCGCTACGGCGGAACCAGAGCTGATCGGAGTTGATGCCGGAACCGAAGCGCAGTTCGTCCATATAGTCCGCGTCAACCTCATTGCGGAAGTACTGCGCATTGTCGGTGATCTCGTCCTGGCCATCGCCCAAATTGAACAGATATACGTCACGGCCGTAACTGCCGCTCAGCGTATCGTTGCCAGCTCCGCCTTCCAGCGTGTTGTTGTAGCCGTTCCACGCCGCCACCAGCACATCGTTGCCGGCACCGCCGCGCAAGGTATCGCCCTCATAACGCAAGCTGCCGCCCTCACCGCCAATCAAGGTGTCGTCGCCGTCGCCGCCTTCCAGCACATCGCTGCCGTTGCCGCCTTTGAGCAGATCGTTGCCCGCGCCGCCCTGCAGCGTGTCGCTGCCTTGCCAACCAATCAGCACATCATCGCCAGCGCCACCTTTCAGCACACCGTTGGAGTAGGCCACCACCGACAAGGCATCGTTGCCGCTGCCGCCCGCCAGCACCCGGTCATAGGTGAGCTGCCGCGCATTCCATTCGCTGCCGTCGGCGAAGATCACCCGCTCTATCCAGTACGCCTTGTCGGCAAACCAGTTCTTTACCCGCACGCTGTCGCCGCCACTGCCTACCTGGAAGATCAGATCATCGCCGTCCTTGACCGTCTTGACGTCTTCCTGCCGGATGCCGGCGCCGAAACGCAGTTCGTCCAGGTAGTCCGAGTCAACCTCATTGCGAAAGTACTGCGCATTGTCGGTTATCTCGTCCTGGCCATCGCCCAGATTGAACAGATATACGTCACGGCCGTAACTGCCGCTCAGCGTATCGTTGCCGGCGCCGCCTTCCAGCGTGTTGTTGTAGCCGTTCCACGCCGCCGCCAACACATCGTTGCCGGCTCCGCCGCGCAGGGTATCGCCCTCATAACGCAAGCTGCCGCCTTCACCGCCAATCAGCGTGTCGTCGCCGTCACCGCCTTCCAGCAGGTCGCTGCCGTTACCACCCTTGAGCAGATCATTGCCCGCGCCGCCCTGCAGCGTGTCGCTGCCTTGCCAGCCAATCAGCACATCATCGCCAGCCCCGCCTTTCAGCACACCGTTAGAGTAGGCCACCACCGACAAGGCATCGTTGCCGCTGCCGCCCGCCAGCACCTGTTCATAGGTGATCTGCCGCGCATTCCATTCGCTGCCGTCCGCGAAGATCACCCGCTCTATCCAGTACGCCTTGTCGGCAAACCAGTTCTTTACCCGCACGCTGTCGCCGCCACTGCCTACCTGGAAGATCAGATCATCGCCGTCCTTGACCGTCTTGACGTCTTCCTGCCGGATGCCGGCGCCGAAACGCAGTTCGTCCAGGTAGTCCGAGTCAACCTCATTGCGAAAGTACTGCGCATTGTCGGTTATCTCGTCCTGGCCATCGCCCAGATTGAACAGATATACGTCACGGCCGTAACTGCCGCTCAGCGTATCGTTGCCGGCGCCGCCTTCCAGCGTGTTGTTGTAGCCGTTCCACGCCGCCGCCAACACATCGTTGCCGGCTCCGCCGCGCAGGGTATCGCCCTCATAACGCAAGCTGCCGCCTTCACCGCCAATCAGCGTGTCGTCGCCGTCACCGCCTTCCAGCAGGTCGCTGCCGTTACCACCCTTGAGCAGATCATTGCCCGCGCCGCCCTGCAGCGTGTCGCTGCCTTGCCAGCCAATCAGCACATCATCGCCAGCCCCGCCTTTCAGCACACCGTTAGAGTAGGCCACCACCGACAAGGCATCGTTGCCGCTACCGCCCGCCAGCACCTGCTCATAGGTGATCTGCCGCGCATTCCATTCGCTGCCGTCGGCGAAGATCACCCGCTCTATCCAGAACGCCTTGTCGGCAAACCAGTTCTTCACCCGCACGCTGTCGCCGCCACTACCCACCTGGAAGATCAGATCGTTGCCGTCCTGAACCGTCTTGACGTCCTCCTGCCGAATGCCGGCGCCGAAGCGCAGTTCGTCCATATACTCCGCGTCAACCTCATTGCGGAGGTACTGCGCATTGTCGGTGATCTCATCCTGGCCATCGCCCAGATTGAACAGATACACGTCACGACCGTAACTGCCGCTCAGCGTATCGTTGCCGGCTCCGCCTTCCAACGTGTTGTTGTAGCCGTTCCAGGCCGCCGTCAGCACATCGTTGCCGGCGCCGCCACGCAGGGTATCGCCCTCATAACGCAAGCTGCCGCCTTCACCGCCAATCAGCGTGTCATCGCCGTCACCGCCCTCCAGCAAGTCGCTGCCGTTACCGCCTTTGAGCAGATCCTGCCCGGCACTGCCTATCATCCAGTCATTACCGTTGCTGCCATTAACCTGCCCCTCCCCAGTAGCGATATTGATTTGCCACAATGCGCTGGCGGTGCGCATGAACTCATCGGAATAACCGCTACTCGCCGCCAGATGGCTCAAGTGCTGACGCCAATTCCACTCCTGCATCCCGGACGTTTGCTGAAGATCTTTAATGTCCAGCATCGCTTCGCGCCAGTTGGCGTCGATACGACGCCCCATTGCGATATCCACCTTGGCGAAATCCAGCACAATGCCCTTGCCGTCAAACTTCAATTCAATCTGATCCAGATAGGGCTTCAACAAGGTTTGCGGCAACAAAGCCTTGAACAATTGGTCTTGCAAAGCATTGGCCGCGGCAACAACCCGTTCATACTCTGCGCGGCTGGCCAGATAAACTTTCTGGATTGGTTCGCCGGAGAAGGCATAGAGGATTTTCAGCGGCGTAGCGTCAAAGGTTTCATTGTTCAGGTTCCAATTCAAACTGGGCAACTGACCCGGCGTCACCGCAGTGGATCCATCAGGCGCAGGCGCCCACACAGTGGAAAACAAACCTTCGTCATTGCTCCACTGCGGATCAGTCTTCGCCCACTCCAGCAGCAGCTGCGGCAGCAGATCCATCTGCTGTTTGCGGGTGTCCGCCTGCTGGTATTGGGTCAACAGCGCGCCCAAGGCCGGCGACAAGGCGGCGGCCTCACGCAATTCGCGCAAACGACCATAGCCTTGCAGCGTCGGCAAGGCTTTCTGAGTGTCATTGAGCGCCACCGGGTTTTGATAGCGGCTGTGCAAGGGGTCGAACGCCAGATTGACGTCGCCCATCTGGCCGCTGCCGCCATCCGCCTTGACGTAAGAGCCCTGCTGCACCAGCACATTATTGCCGTTCAGCGCCTGATTGCTATTGCTGAAACCGGTGTTCAAAGCCTTGATGCCCAATTGCTCCAGAGTGAACAGCTCGTCGGCGCTGCTGACGCCGTCGCCGTTCAGGTCGCGCCATACCCGCAATGCGGCGAACTCTTGGTCGGCGGCGTCCACCTTGCCGTCGCCATTGCTGTCCAGATCCGCCAACGCGGCAAAGCCATTCTTGGCCAGCTCCCCATTCGCCAGCTTGGTTCGGTCGCCAAACAATTCGGAGCCGTCGTCGATAAGACCGTTGCCGTTACGGTCCAGCACCAGGAAGCCATCATCGGATTTGACCCAGCCGGACGCGGTGCGGATGCCGTCGCCATCGTGATCCCACATCGCGCCGCCCTGGCGGTTGCTGGCCAGGGTTTCGATGCCATCGCCGTCCAGGTCAAGGATCAATGGATCGTAGACGCGGTAGGTGCCAGCGTGATTAGCCTTGTTGAAAAAATCACGCCAGTAATCGGTGACGGACTGGGGGAGCCATTCTTTGTTTTCCCAAAAGTCACGGAAAAAATCTTTAACATCTTTAAAAAATCCACCTTCATCATTGGCAATATCTTGGGAAAGGTCTTTGGCAATACCATCCCACCCCTTTTCATATAGATTTTGCCCCCACCATTGCCCTGCCTTGTTAGCCTCATCCCATAAAGACTGATAAAACTTCTCAGTCACAGAACCTATTGCAATAGCCCATAGAGGAGGCACTCCACCCTTATCTAAAGAATAGGTGACATACATACCTAATACACTAGATAACACATCTCTAGAAACAGCATTGGCATCACTTTTTGAAATGTTCTTCTGAATCCCAGACAGCGAATCCGAGTTCAAATAACCATCTAAAACCCAGGAGTTTTTATTTGCTAAATCGTGTGTCAACCTTATTGCAGTTCCATCCACCAATGACACACCAACTTTTTCCATTGCGTGTTGAGCCGCTACTGCACCATCAGCAATAAGCAGCCCTCCTTGATAAACAATAACTACTCTACTCATCACAAGCTCCTTTTTGAACATTACCGTCTAAAATCATTACTTTCTGGGCCTAAGTACTTCCCATAAAAAACCTAGCCCCCCAAGAACCAAAAACACCTTGCTACCAAAAGCAGAATAAAGCCCCCCAAAGAAATTACCACTATAACCTGACCTTTCAGCACTCCAGTAGAAAAAAACACCAATAAAAAGAATAAGCAACGCACTTGCCCATTTATTCATAGCACCCCCAAGAAGGATCAAAAAATATTTAAAAACATCACAACCACAACCAAACAACCACACCTCGCCCAATCAATTGATTTTCAGCCCGTACATTCACCAAAAACAGAATAGAGCTCAATCAAAAAACAGCTGCATCCAGACACTTCATAAACAAATAGATTAATACCAACGAAAAGGTTAAAAAACACAGCCACACTACCTCAGCCCCCTAAAAACAATGCACACCCACAAAATCATAAAAATGCAAATCTAAAGATCATCTTCCTCTTGCAACACAAGAAAGAGCAACCATAGTTGCAAAACAGCAGAACAAAAATGCTTGTTCAAGAATAACAAAGGCAATAAAAATGACAGCGCCACTATGCTGCATCAATTTAGCAGGACAATCAGCAACCCCTTTAAGAAAAGGCGATGCCACCACGATAGTAATGAGCATCGCGGCAAGCAAATGAGTCACACCAATTTTTCCTAGTGGCAACCTACCCGCCACTCTAAATAATGAAAAATAAAAAACACAAATCGCCACATTCAAAATCAGCACCGTTGAACTTGAGTAAATAATTGCTGGCGTCACACCATACTGCTCCAAACACGCACTCTCGCCATAGTGAACAGTAAAGAACGCTCCTATGCCGGTCAATCCTATATTCAACAAAAACATTGCCCTAAAAAAATACTTCATAAAAGCATTTAAAAGCATTCTACCGACACCACCATGCCTATCAAACATGACAAGTTCCCAAAAGTCATCACACAAACACCTGCTCCCTCATTCCGGATAAGCACACATTAATTTGTATGACTATTCGGAATCAGACAAGACAAATATTCAAACCAATAAATCAAAACAATTATCACCACTCGGCTTATTCTCAACAGTCACTTATCACCACAATATATGTCGCCCCCTTCCAGCGACGTACCTCATAGCACATTACTTCCTCACCTAATCAGCCACTTTCCAACTCTTACATCTCACTCACAACATCACACCCTAAAACTTAACAACACATCCTTACTCCCTAGACCTAAATATTTCCCACAGAAACCCCAACCCTCCAATAACCAAAAACACCTTGCTACCAAAAGCAGAATAGAGTCCCCCAAAGAAGCTGCCACCATAACCAGACCTTTCGGCACTCCAATAGAAGAAAATACCAATAAAAAGCATAAGCAGTGCGCTTGCCAATCTATTCATAGCCCCTCCCATCAACTCAAAAACCATATTCAAACAAGGCCTCAACATAATTAAAATCATTATCCAATAATCACCAATCCATCAATGACTTCTAGTATATATTGGCACTTAAACAGCATTGATAGACAAAGCCTTTTCTCAATCAATGGGTTTCATTTTCCATCATCACATTCCGCCAAAAACCTGAATGCAAACCCAAGCAATCATCGCCGCAAAAAAGAAATACATCACAAGCCTAAAAAAATCAATCAAAACAATACCAGCGCTCTCCTTCCACTTACCCACAATTGGAAAAACAAGGAATCTGATTAAACTCTTACTCAAATCACCACCATCCCCTATAAGTTTCAACACAACTACAGAGAACATAACGATCACACTAGGCACATTAAAAAACCACAACCTAGAAACTGCAACACCAAACAAGAACCACTCTAAAATAATAAAAAAAATCAAACTGGAAATAAAAAAAACACCTTTATTAACCTTCAAGAAAAACATAAAATCCCTCCTAAAAAATAACACCTTTAACCATTAAAAAACAAAACAGAAACGATACGTGTCAGTATCAAAACAGCAAAACACTCATCTCATTCTTAAAATCAAACCTATTAACCCATACTAACACCAATCATCTCCGCATGATTAATCACCATCACATTCCACTCTTCCCACGAAACTAGAAAAAGCAACCATAGCTGCAAAGCAGCAAGAAAAAATGCTTGTTCAAGAATAACAAAGGCAACAAAAATGATAGCAGCACTGCGCCGCAACAGCCCCATCAGCAACGATCATCCCGCCTTGATATACAATCAGAATTCCGCTCAGTTTTCTCTCCCTTTAAAAAGCGCAAGCACAGCAAGAACAATCACCATCACAAAAAAACCTTTACTACCAAAATTTGCATAAAGAAATCCAAATAAAATTCCACTATAGCCATAATTTTCAACATACTAATCCATAATCAAGCCAAGCAAAAGACAAACTAATGCAGATTTGAAATTATACATTACACCTTCTCCTTAGATAACTCTCAGCATACCATTGCCGTTCCGCACTACTAGCCGCCATAGTGCTGGACAACTTAGCAACCTCATTGACGAAAGAAGAAGTAGCCCCAGTCTTATCCCATTTGCCATGAATCAAATAAATTAGATTTATTAAAAATAGTTTGCCAAGAATTATTTGCAAATTGCTTAGCAGCCATATCATCGTATTTAGCCTTGCAAATAAGCAAGCACTACACCAACCTTTCCAGAAGCCTCACTCACGTCAACAACATGGTCTTCTAAAAACAACCACGCGTCCTCCTAACAACACACGAGAAAGCGACCATAGTCGCAAAAAAACAAAATAAAAATACTTGCTCAAGAATAACAAACTCAATAAAAATCACAGCACTACCATGCTGCATCAGCCTAGCAGGGCAACTAATCGTCCCTTTGAAAAAAGGCGATGCCACCAAAACTGTAATAAACATCACGGCAAGCAAGTGAGTCATGCCAACTCTCCCTAGTGGCAACCTACCCGCTACTCTAAAATATGAGAAATAAAAAACACAAATCACCACATTCAAAACTAGCACAACTGAACTTGAGTAGATGATTGCTGGCGTCACACCATACTGCTCTAAACACGCACTCTCGCCATAGTGAATAGCAAGGACAGATCCTATACCAGTCAATACAATATTCAAGAAAAACATCACCTTAAAAAAATGTTTTAAAAATACATTTGAAAGCACAACACCAAAACCATCATAACCATTAGGCATAACCAACTCCAAAGCGAAAAATAAGTTACTTTTCTATCACACTTGAAATAACTATGTATCTTTAAAACAATCATTCGAGGTAAAGCATCAAAAAATCATGACCAACATTATTTAGCCATTTTTAAGCGAGCTCTAATTTTACTGCATAAAGCACCAACAACTTTTCCAACAGCGCCGCTTCATTCACAACCTTAATCACCAAACCCAGAATCAAATGCAAGCAATATTGAGCACCTGAAAACTTTGCAATTAGCACTCTCATCGCAACAATCACATCCTACTTTCATCTTGACTTTAAGAAATAAAGCACCGCCATCACTACACCTAGCACAAACAACAGTGCACAGAAAACAATGCCATCTTTAGCGCGCTCAACATCGCTCGCATATCTAACTACAGCGTCTTGGTATGAGATTACATCAACACCATCCATTTCCACTGAAAACACGACACGGCCCAATCTCTCATATTCATACCAAGTTATTTTCACATGCTTTCCAAATTGATCAGCCACATCGTCCCTTCCTTGTGCATCACACTTTCTCGTAAAGTAACAAGGTGAGCAGGACGAATACCCCTCCTTTATTACTCTACAAAAAAAATAGTTCAAATTAACAAGCACACCGGAGGTACCACTAGTTATTCTTCCACCCTTCCACTGCACCTTTCCCTCGCTATGTTTTAACTGTTCAAATTTCGGAGGCTTATAATCCAACATAGCTTCAGCATAAGTAAAGATTTTAGCTGGCATCACGACAAACACTACAATACACAGAAACATCACCGTGATGTGACTCAACTTTCTCAAATACATCTTCCAACACCCCTATTAATACCCTCATCACAATTTCATACAACAACTCATCAACCTAAAACAAGCACACCCAACCATCAGACAGCAACTCTTTTTAATTCAAAGTCAATGCAAAAATGCAATACACGCTAACCATTTCACTCACTCGACTTTCAAGCCTCTCCCCAAAGCACACGCCTGAAAGCACAACAAGAATAACGCAGCATGAAATATATTCATCCCCAAGGTGAATGTTGCATACCTCAGCCCTGAACCGTAAAGCATTGACCCGCATTGAAACTCATAACCAAGTACCGCATCCGCGATCAACCCCACCAACAGCAGACACAACGAAGCACCCATTAATAGCTGTGATTTGGACAAGCTTGTTACTGAGATAAGTCGCCCATTCAGCCCAAAGAATAATGCATTCATCACGATGGACTCCAACAGCAACAGCTGAGAAAAAATCACCTGCCAATGAAAAATACCATCACCACATGACACGAAGCGATGAGTAATGTCACCGCCCACTTTAAGCCACGACAAACCCAAGCCTAGTGAAAACAAGAACACTGTCGATGCACCAAACCCGTAATACAGCCATCTGAATTTCAACATTACTCTTACACTTTCCCCGTAAAACCATTTAACTACTCATGGCTCCACTTATATATTCTCTGCAAGTAGGGATTGGCACGATAAAAGAAATATAAAACCATGCCAACGCTGCCAATAAAAAACTCACGCCAATCCGTTGATTCAGAGCCTGGGCTTGGCATCACTACTAACAACAGCAGCAGCATCGCAAAAAACCAGGAGAGGCCCCGATAAAAGAGTCGGCTTCTATTTTCCAGCACATCCGCCACCGGCTCTGCCAGAAAAAACCAGGTCATGCGCGGAAACTGACGATGCAGAGCAAGATAGCCATCCAATTCAACTAACCGTTGCATTAGCTTAAAAAACAAAAACAACTCAAACGACAAGATCAACGCTCCCATATCACCCCTACCATCCTTTATTTACACCCATAATGCGCACATCTGCCTCAATATCAAGCAAGCACCCGCGCCATCCAATAATATAACCAGACGCCCCAACCAAGAATTGAAACGTAGACCGAACAACTGGTACTGCATGAGCAGCTGCTGCCAAGGCAAGCCCTGCGGCAAGACCGATACCACACGCAGCCTCAGATAATAAGCGCACCAAAGGCAAAACCATCCAACAGAGGGCTCATCTAGCGTCACACCATATCTGACAGCGTACAAGAAAAATAATATGCTGAAGAACACAGCCCCCAGCTTTAACACCCATAAACTACCCAACTCGCCCACCCGCCGTCCATAAATCAAGTCAGGTCTATTTACTGCCATGAATAACACAATTGCAATATACAGAAGCGGCATACCCCTATCCTCTCTTATCAAAACCCCTCAATCACATTAACTTTTAATAATTATTTGTGTCATCACGCACTACGATTTACTGCTTGCTACTGCTCTTGCCGGTTCCGCCGCCTAAGCCGCCTTCACTCCGCCGGCAAGCCCAACAACCGTCGATAGCCCGCCAAGCCCGCTTCCACGCTGTAGCGCCC
>NZ_JAUCGS010000012.1:0-89471 GCF_059916605.1 Chromobacterium sp. CCUG 30098
CCACTACTGGGTGGAGATCGCCCACGACGATCCCAAGATCAAGGAGAGTTACGGCTGGTATCCGGCAAGAGATATCAGAGCTATGTCTCCTCCCAAAATGTTGGGGGCCATGTGGGATGTAGAAGGGTGCATCAATGGCGACTCACCTGAGCGCCGAAAAGTGGATGACAAACAACCGCGAGCAAAGCCATATGAAAAGTTAGCTGGCCGCGGTATCGGCCATAAGCCTTACCCTTTTGACCCCAACCATGGCAATCCTGATGCCCGTAGCATCGTCCACCCCTATTTCCGGATCTACCGCTCCGATGAGCGTTCTATTGAAACCACCATTCAGCAAATCCGCGATTTCGCCGCCAGTTATCATTCCAAATATGGTGGTCGCTGGAGCTACCGCCTCGACAGCTTCGACGAAAACAACTGCCACACCTTCATCTGGCGGCTATTGCATGACTGCCAATTGGTCGATGCCAAGCTGCTCGACCCCGATACCGATATTCACTTTGAAAAGATCAACGGCAAGTACCCACTGGAAACGATAAAGGATGCGGTGATTGGGGGGCGCGGTGCAGTGGCCACCACTCAAATACCCATCAACGCCACTCGCAGACTCATCCGCCCCGACTACATCGCCAAAATGGAATCAGATACCAAACGCGCCCTCGACATGCTGGCCAAGCAAGGCATCCAGCCATGAGGCGATGGTGGCCTTCTGGTCTGAATCTGTTTTTGGTGTTTCTCATTAGCCTCGCGTTGCTGGTGGTATCGGCTCTGGCCGGCTATCCCGCTTCGCAAGGCATACTGACTAAGGCATTCATCATGGCAATTCCTCAAAATATTGACCGTAATGGCAAGGTCATTCAACCTAATACCGAGTACTACGTCAGGCACGCCACTAGGATGTTTTCCAGCGATTATTTCGATGGGGAAATTCTATCCCCGGAAGTCGACGAACAAGATGAGATCGGCTCATCGATAATAATGATCAATCGTGATCATAAAATCACCCTCCAAAGAGCTGATATCAGGAAACGCGAACCCTACACCCTCCCTATCGACTATGAACATTTCGGCATCAAGGTCAATGGCATTTACTTTTTTGGGCTAGATGCGGATGGCAAAATTAATCGCCTGATCACTGTAGAACAAGCATTAAACGAGCCGAGCTATATCAAAGCAGGTATTTATGTCGCAAAGATTCGTTCAGCGGAAAAAGTAACCCGAACCGAAACCAGCCCCGCATACTTCAGCTACTGGCCTAGCAACGGCCAACGCAAAGAGCTACGCGGCTTCTACGTCAAAACAGATGGTCGTAAACGTACTTGGCTAGATATCTACACCGAGCAAGGGACTAAAGAGCAGCCTGACCATGAGGCCAACTATCAGGCCAAGCTTGAATCCTTCACCGCCGACATCCCCCTTAAGATCCTGGGCATCAAGACCGATGGCCGCTACCTGCTCGGCGTTCTGCCAGACGGCAGCGCCGGCTTCCCCCGCCCGGAACTGGATGCGCTGGCAGACCAACGCCACATCGAACTGTGGGTGGCCGATGGCCAGGTCTATCGCGCCACGCTAATCACCTTCGTCACCACCGGCGAAAACTGGACCAGCTACGACAAGGACGGTAATTACCTCAAACGCTGGGGCTACGACATCGAGAACGGCCGCAAGGTGGAATGGCAGCAAAAGTTCGACCGTAACGTGGGTCAGCGCGGCGGCGAATGGGTGCCGCCACGACCGCAAGACGCGGAAGAGGACTGAGGACCCATGCCAAATAAAGAGTCCACCATAAGGCGATGGCGGCCTTCCGGCTTGAATCTGTTTCTGGCATTCATCATCAGCCTCGCGCTGCTGGTGGTATCGGCTCTGGCCGGTTATCCCGCTTCGCAAGGCATACTGACTAAGGCGTTCATCATGGCAATTCCGCAAAACATCGACCGCAATGGCAAAACCCTCATCCCCGACACCGAGTACTACGTCTGGCATGCCCCTAGGGTATTTTCCACTGATTATTTTGATGGTGAAACCCTCTCCGCCGAACAAGCAGAACTTGGCAAAAAAAATGAGGGCGGCGTCTCCACGCTGAAAATCAACCGTGATCATAAAATCATCTTCCGCCGCCTAGATATAAATAAACGCGAACCTTTTACCGGCACCATCGACTACGCGCGCTTTGACATCAAGGTCAATGGCATTTATTTCTTCGGCCTGAATGCCGATGGTCAAATCAACCAACGACTTACCATAGAACAAGCCTTACAACAGCCCGCCTATGTAAAAGCTGATATCTACGTAGCCAGAATTCGTTCAGCGGAACAAGTAATCCGACCTCGAACGGGCGCGACGTATACCAACTATTGGTCTAGTAATGGCCAAATCAAAGAGCTACGCGGCTTCTACGTCAAAACCGATGGCCGCAAGCGTACTTGGCTAGATATCTACACCGAGCAAGGTGTTAAAAAAAAACCTGATCACGAAGCCAACTATCAGGCCAAGCTTGAACCCTTCACGGCCGACATCCCCCTTAAAATCCTCGGCATCAAGACCGATGGCCGCTATCTGCTCGGCGTTCTGCCCGACGGCAGCGCCGGCTTCCCCCGCCCGGAACTGGATGCGCTGGCGGACCAACGCCACATCGAACTGTGGGTGGCCGATGGCCAAGTCTATCGCGCCACGCTAATCAGCTTCGTCACCACCGGCGAAAACTGGACCAGCTACGACAAGGACGGCAACTACCTCAAGCGCTGGGGCTACGACATCGAGAATGGCCGCAAGGTGGAATGGCAACAAAAGTTCGACCGTAGCGTAGGCCAGCGCGGCGGCGAATGGGTGCCGCCCCGGCCGCAGGACCAAGACGATGATTGACCGCCACCGCCTTGAACGCCTGGGCCGTCACCTGATGATGATCTGCCTTATCGCGCTGACGCCGCTGGCCTATACCGGCGCCATCCATCCGATCATCAGCCTCGGCGCGCCCGCCGGATTGCAATACCTCTACTACGCCATCGGTCTGGCGCTTGCGCTACTCGTCCCCGCCCCGCTGTTGGCCTACCTGCTGGCGTCTCGCTTCCCGCAGGACTGGCAAGTCTTGAGCCTGTGCTGGCGCGCCTGGGCCAGGCCCGCCAGCGTCGCGCGAGTCAGGTTGTTACAGCTATTCATCCTTGACCCCTCCCACCCTAAAACCAGCACCTTGATGACGATAGGCATGATTTACGCTCCCGCCGCGCAATTGCTGCTGCTTCTGCTAAACAAACTGACTCCCCCCTCACCATTTCGGCTTTTGGGCACCCCACGGGGAGGAACTGCTCCTGCCGCTCTGAGTAGCCATCATTTAGAAAGGTGACGTCATGCCGGTTGATCTCGAAAGCCTGCGCGCCCCCGATTACGAGCAGGGCAAACCGCCGCGCCTCTGGGCTTGGCTGTTGATCCTGCTGCTGGTGATGGGCAGCGGCGCGGGACTGACCCTCTACCTGTGGCCGGCGGATGCCCCGGCCAGCGGCTGGCGCTTCTGGATCAGCTTGCTGGGCCTGCCCTTCGTCATCTACCTATTGATGCTGGCGCTGCGAATGCGCGACCTCGAAAGCTGGCGCAATCAGCTCTATCTGGAGGAGCTGGCGCGCCAGGAGGTGGAGCAGAACAATGTACAGTTTGGCCAGCAGCCGCTGTCGCTGCTGCACGGCGTTGCCTGGAGCGCAGCCGGCGATCTGGCGCAGACCCTGACCAGCGTTCAGGCGCACCACCCGCTACTGGCGTCAACCTTGGCGCACGGTCATCGCGACGAGGTGGTGCGCCATACCCACCTCCCCGATAAAGACCTACTGGACTGGCAGGCCGCGCCCGAGGAGCGCATGTCGCAACGGATTGAAGATGCGCTAGATAAGGCCATGGAATCGCTACCGCCCGCGCTGCGCGCGCTGCCGCCTCAATGGCCCTTGCATGTCGAATTACAGATCGACACCGATGGCGTGGCCGTCGATGTGATCGCGCTTTGGCGGCGGCAATGGGCATGGCGCGAGCTTCAACCGGCCCCGGCATCGGAAACCCTCGTCGCCGCCAACGGCATGGCGCGGCTGGATAGCTGGCTGGATCAAAGCGCCCCCAAACACTACCAATACGCGCGGCTGATTGTCGCCGCGCAGTTTTACGAACGCCCGCCGGCTAACAGCGCCGAAGCGGTATGCGCCGTCTTGCTGGCCTGGCCCCAAGGCGAGGACGAGGACCGGCTCCACCGGCCGGTGAGCAGCCAAGGCCGCACCGCCGACGCCGTGCTGGCCGAGACGCTGCTGTTCAGCGGCTGCGAGCCGGCGCAACTGACCGCGCTGTGGTCGGCCACCGGCCAGAACGACGCCCCCTGGAACGCCGCGCTGAGCCAACAGCAGCCCCGCGCCGCCGTCCTGTCGGTAGACCACCAGATCGGCCATGCCGGCGTGGCGGCGGAATGGCTGGCGCTGCTGCTGGCCTGGCAGGCCGCCGGCCCCGACACCCCGCAAGGCTTTCTGACCCGGCACGGCGAACACGACGCCATGCAGGGCTTCGTCTACCAGGAGAGCGGACATGCCGCCCAAAGCTAAACTACCGCCACCGCCGTCCCTACCGCCGCCCAAGCGCCTACTCAGCAAGCTGCGCCTGCGCTGGAACTGGGCCATGGTGTTGCTCATCGCGGTCTTGCTCATCATCCTGGCCCTGCTGCTGGATGAACGCCTGGGCTTGTCCGCCAACGGCCAGCTGCCGTGGGTCATCTGCGGCATTGCCTTGTGCTGCGTGCTGTTGCTGGCGCTGAGCGACGCCTTTGGCACGCTGTCCAACTGGCTGACGCAGCGCCGCTGGCTCCCGCGCCGACAAGCCCGCCAAGCCGCCGCCCCATCCAACGACGCTCAGGCTGAAAGCTGGGGCGCGGCTTTTGAGCGGATCTCCCAAGACTGGCGCCAGCGCCCGGCCCAGCAGCGTCCGCACTGGCTGCTGCTCTGCGGCGCGCCCGAGGCCGTCCACCAGGCGGTGCCGGCGCTGGCCCAGCAACCCTGGCTGGAAACCGACGGCATGGTCTTGATCGACGCCTCCGCCGCCCCGCCTCCAGGCGGCTGGCGGCGGCTGCGCGGACGCTGGCGGACGCCCGCCGACGCCGTCATCGCCCTGCTCCCCGACGCCGCCGACGCCGCCGCGCTGGCGGAGCGCGCCGAACAGCTGTCCATCGCCTGCGGCTGGACCCTGCCGCTGACCCTGTGTCAGCGCGCGCCCGACAACGCCGGCCCCGGCATCGCCGGCCGGCCCTTGCCCACGCTTCCCGCCAACGCCGACGGCTGGGCCGCTCAGGCCAGGGCCTGGGCCGATCTGCTTCCCTTGCGCGGCATTCCGTGTCACCCCGGCGCGGCGGCCCAGCCCTTTCTGCTGCGCTGCTCGCAGTGGCTGGAACGCGAGCTTCAGGGACTCGCCTCCGCCTGGCAGCGCTGGCGCGACGGCCTGGCCGCGCCCTCCGCCGTCAAGGCGCTGGCCTTGGCCACCTGGCCGGCCGACGTCCGGCTGTGGAGCGGCGCGATCAGCCAGGGCTCCGCCTTTGCCCCGCGCCGCCGCAGCCGCCCTTGGCAACGCCGGCTGGCCGCCGTCATCGGCGCGCTATGCCTGTTCTGGCTGGCTGGCATGCTGGTTTCCGCCTATCAAAACCATGGCTTGATCGCCGAGGCCCAGGCCGCCGTCAGCGCCCAGCCCAAAACCGCCACGCTGGACAGCGCGCTGCGGCTGCAACGGTTGCTGGAGAAGCTGGAAACCCGCCAGTCGCTCGGCGCGCCGTGGTCGGCCCGCTTCGGCCTGAACCGTGACGCCGCCTTGCTGGAGCGCTTGCGGCCGCATTACGCCCGCGCCATCGGCCAGGCGCTGATCACGCCGGCGCGCGGCCGCTGGGCGCAGCAGCTGCAAGCGCTGAACCAGGCCCCCAGCGCGGAACTGGCCGCCGATCCGGCCCGGACCGAACAAGGCTATCAGGCGCTGAAAGCCTATCTGACGCTGGACCAGCCGGCGCGCGCCGAACCGGCCTTCCTCGCCGCCCAGCTGGCGGCGCGAAATGACGGTTTCTCCCCGGCGCTGCTGCGCGCCATGGCGCAGTTCTACGCCGAGCGGCTGGCCGGCCAGCCCGCCTGGCGCATCCCCGCCGACGCGGCGCTGGCCGGGGCCAGCCGCCAGACCCTGATCGGCCAGTTGGGCCGCCAACAGGCCGACGACACCCGCTATCAGCAGATACTGGCCGAAGCCGAAGCCAAGCATCCGCCGCAGACGCTGGCCGCCTTGCTGCCGGGCCAGGACTTGCGCGGCCTGTGGCGCAGCGAATCCAGCCTGCCCGGCGTGTTCACCCGCAAAGCCTGGGACGAGCATCTGCGCGCCGCCTTCGCCAACGCCCACCGCCGCCAAGGCAGCGCCGGCGACTGGGTGCTGGGCGCCGGCGAGGCCGGTCAAGGCAGCGCCGGCAAGGCGCTGGAAGCCGCGTTGCGCCAGCGCTATTTCGCCGACTACGCCCGCGCCTGGCAACAATTCCTCAACGCGGTGTCCTGGCAGACGGAGGCCAAGCTGGCCGCCAACGCCCAGCAATTGCAGGTCTACGCCGATCCGCAGCGCTCGCCGCTGCGCGCCTTGATGGCGCTGGTGCGCGACAACGCCCGCGCCGGCGAGCGCGTGGACAGCCTGGGCGCCAATCTGGTGGACAAGGCCCAGGCGCTGCTGGGCAAGGCCGACGCCAGCGCGCCGCAGCTGGAGGGGGCAACGGGCAAACAGGAAGCCGCGCCGCTGGCGCAAAGCTTCGGCCCGCTGCTGCGGCTGCTGGAGGAACGCCAGGACGGCTCCGCGCTCAGCCTGCAACGCTATCTGGAGCGGGTGGCGGCCACCCGGCTCAAGTTTCAGCAAGTGGCCGCCGCGCCGGACCCGGACGCCGCCGCCCGCGCGCTGGCGCAGGCGGTGTTCCAGGGCAAGGGCGGCGAACTGGCCGAGAGCCGCGATTACGCCGCCCAATTGGCCGCCAGCCTGGGCGAAGACTGGCAGGGCCTGGGCCGGCACCTGTTCCTGCAACCCTTGGACCAATCCTGGCACACCCTGCTGCAACCGGCGGCGGCCAGCCTCAACCAGCTGTGGGACCAGAGCATTGTCCGACCGTGGCAGGCCAGCTTCGCCGGCCGCTACCCCTTCCACCGCAGCGACGCCGACGCCTCCTTGCCGGAGCTGGGCCGTTTCCTGCACCCCGGCGACGGCCTGGTGCAGCAGTTCGTGCGCCAGCAATTGGGCGGGGTGCTGGAACAACAAGGCGATCAATGGTCGCCGGACCCGGCGGCGGCGCAGGCGCTGCGCTTCGACCTGAACTTCCTCAACGAATTGAACCGCCTGTCGCGGCTGTCCAGCCTGCTCTACGCCCAGGGCGACGCCGGCATCCGCTTCGAACTGAAGCCCACCGCCACCATCGGCCTGGAGGAAATCCGGCTGCAACTGGATCAGCACAGCCTGCACTACTTCAATCAGATGACAAGCTGGAAGGCGCTGAGCTGGCCCGGCGATCCGCTGAAGGCCGGCGCCAGCCTGCAATGGCAGACCGAGAAGACCGGCCTGCGCCAGACCCAGGACCATCCCGGCCGCTGGGGCGTGCTGCGCCTGCTGGAGCAGGCCCAGCGCGAACAGATTGACCGCGCCAGCTGGCAGTTGAGCTGGGCCTTGCCGGACGGGCATCAGGCACGCTACCAGCTGCGCAGCGAGGCCGGAGCCGGCCCGCTGGCCTTGTTGCAGCTGATCCAGTTCCAGCTGCCGGCGCAGATTTTTATCGTGGAGCCTAACTCGCCGCCCGCCGCGGCCAAGCCGGCCCGGCGGCCCCAACCTTGAGGAGACGCGAATCATGACGCCCAAGTCCTTGCCGACACACAAACCTCTCGTCGAATGGAACGCGCGCGAACTGGAAGTGCTGCGCCAGGAGTACCCCTTGATAGGCGCCGCCTGTCAAAGCTTGCTGCCTGATCGCAGCCCCGCCGCCATCCACGCTCAAGCCAAGGCTCTGGGCCTGAGGCCGCCGCACCGCTGGAGCGAGGAGGAACTGAGCATTCTCCGGCGCGAATATCCGCTGCGAGGCGAAGCCTGCCGCGCCATGCTGCCGGGCCGCGGCGCGCTCGCCATCAATGTCCAGGCTTACCGGATGGGTTTGCGGCCGGCCACGCTGTCCGCGCGCCGAACGCCGTCCGGCAAGACGCCGCGAGGGTGCCAGTGAGCTGGGTGCGCGCGCTGCTGGGCCTGAACACCGCGCCGGAAGAAGAAGCCCGCCAGCGGCTGCCGCGTTGGGCCGCCTGGCTGAAGCCGATTTCCGACGCCGCGCCCTGCGGCGAGGACCTGTCCCACGACGACGAGTTTCAGGCCTTGAAAGAGGAAGTGACCCGCCTCTCCGGCATGAACGCGCCGCTGGCCTTGGCGCATGCGGAAACCTTGCTGAAAACCCGCGGCAAGGATTTGCGCGTGGCGGCCTACTACGCCTGCGCCCGGCTGCGCCAGGACGGCGTGGCCGGCCTGGCGGACGGGCTGGAGCTAAGCGCCGCCTTGCTGGAGCGCTACCCGGACGCGGTCTGGCCGCGCCAGCCGGCGCGGCGGCGCAATGCGCTGGAGTGGTTGGCCAGCGAACGCTTCACCGATCAGCTGGCGATGCTGGCAGACGACGACGGCGAAGCGTGGCGGCGGGCCGCGGCCGCCTTGCTGCTGCTGCAGCGGCTCGCGGCCGACAGCCCGGCGCCGCCGCTGCGGCTGGATGCCCTGGGCCGCAGCCTTCAACCGCGCCTGCCAAGCCCCGCCGCCGGCAATGCGGCCATGGACGCGCCCGCCCCCGCCCCCACAACGGCCGACGCGCCGCCGCCGGACGCCGACGATGTCGGCTCCTGGCGCGAACTGCTGGAGCAGGCGCGCCGGATGGCGGTGTTTCTGCGCCAACAGCCGGAAGGCCAGGCCGCCGCCCTGCGCCTGCTGCGCGCCGTACGCTGGGAGGCGCTGAGCAGCCCGCCGCCCGGCGACGCCGACGGCCGCAGCCGGCTGCCGCCGCCGCGCGCCGAGCTGCGCCAGCAACTGAAGCGCCTGCTCTTGCAACAACAATGGCGGGATTTGAGCGAGCGGGCGGAAAGCGCCTTCGCGGAAGGGGCCAATCACTGGTGGCTGGACCTGCAGCGTTACGCCTGGCTGGCCTACCAGCACGGCGGCGAAATGACCGCGCCGCTGGCGGAGCTGATCCGCGACGATATTCAACGGCTGTGCCAGCGGCTGCCCGGCGTGGAGAAACTGAGCTTCAGCGACGGCAGTCCGTTCGCGGAGGACGCCACGCTGGAATGGCTGGCGCAATGGCGGCGGCCGGATTCCGCCGCTCTCGCCGCGCCGGCGGCGGACGAACGCGCGGACTGGCCGGAAACCGAAACCCAGGCCCACGCCATCGCCGCGCAGCAGGGCTTGCCCGCCGCCTTCGCCTGGGTGCAGACCCTGCCCGCCGCCGCGGGCGGCCGCGAACGCTGCCTGCGGCAATTGCTGCTGGCCCGGCTGGCGGAACGCCACGGCCGCGCCGAAATGGCCGTCCATTTGCTGGAGGCGCTGCTGCGCCAGGCGGACGGCCACCAGTTGGACGTCTGGGAACCGGAGCTGGCCTTCGAACTGCTGGCGCAGTTGGCGCGGCTGCTGCGCCAACGCATGCAGCGCAAGGACGCGGACCGCGCCGGCCTGGGCCAGCAGCTGGAGCGGCTCAACGCGCGCCTGGCCGCGCTGGACCCGGCCCGGGCGCTGTCCGGGGCCTTGCCGTGAAGCCGTCCGCGCCGCAAGCGGCGCTTTTCCCACCCGCCGATGAAAGCCGTCTATGGATGACCTGACCCTGCGCTATTACGAAGCGGAAATGCGCTATCTGCGCGAAGCCGGCAAGGAGTTCGCCCGCGCCCACCCGGACCGCGCCGCCCTGCTGAATATCGACCGGGTGGGCAAGCGCGACCCGTATGTGGAGCGTCTGTTCGAAGGCTTCGCCTTTCTCACCGGCCGCATCCGCCAGAAATTGGACGACGACTTCCCGGAACTGACCGAAGGCCTGGTCAATATGCTGTGGCCGCATTATCTGCGCATGGTGCCGTCGCTGACCGTACTGGAGCTGCGCGCCGACGCCCATGCGCTGCAACAGGCCAAACCGGTGGAAGCCGGATTAAGCGTGCGCACCGCGCCGCTGGGCGCGAGCGGGGTGCGCTGCGCCTACCGCACCACCCAGCCGGCGACGATTCAACCCTTGCTGCTGAGCCAGGCCGGCGCGCGCCTGGACGGCGAAGGACGCTCGGTGCTGGAGCTGCGCTTTGAGCTGGGCGCGGCGGCCAAGCGCGAGGCGCTGGACCTGTCCCGCCTGCGCTTGTTCCTCGCCGCCGATCCGCCCATCGCCTTCGCGCTGCGTCACGCGCTGACCCGGCAGTTGGGCCGCGCGCGCTTGCGGCCTTTGGGCCAGGCCCCGCATCCGCCCCGGGAAGCGCCGGCCTTGCGCTTCGAGCCGGCGGGCTTCGACGACGCGGACCGGCTCTGGCCCAAGGCCGACAACGCCTTTGGCGGCTATCAGCTGCTGCTGGAGTACTTTTGCTTCCGCGAAAAGTTCCAGTTTCTCGATCTGGCCGGGCTGGACGCCGCTCTGCTGCCCGGAGACGCGACCGGCTTTGCGCTGGAGTTGACCCTGACGCAGCGCTATCCGGCGGACATGCCGTTCACTGCCGACAATCTGCGCTTGCACTGCGTGCCGGCGATCAATCTGTTCCCGCTGGAAGCCGAGCCGCTGCATGTCGACCACTTGAGCCATGAATACCGGGTGGTGCCGCTGGCGAGCCAGGGGCCGGAGATCGAGGCCTGGTCGGTGGACGAGGTCGTCTCCATGGACACCGAAAACGGCGGCCGCCACGCCTACTTGCCGTTCTCCAGCTTCCAGCACCGGGGCGGCATGCTGCGCGACGAGGCGCCGGAACGCTTCTACCATGCCCGAACCCGGCTTGGCGCGGCCGGCAGGCCGGAAACCTGGCTGGTGCTGGGCGGCCATCTATGGGATTCGCCGTCGGCGGCGAGGCGTGCAGAGATCCTGTCGCTGCGCGTCACCGGCACCAACGGCATGCTGCCGCGCAAAGCGCTGCGCGAGGCGCAAATCCTGGAGCGCTCGCCGTCCACGCCGCTGACCCGGATCGCCAATCTGACCCCGCCCACCCTTCCCTGCTACCCGCCGGCGGAAGACCGTTATCAATGGCGGGTGCTCTCGCACCTGGCGCCCAACTTTCTGTCGCTGCTGGACGTGGAAGTGCTGCGCGGCACGCTGGCGCTGTACGACTGGACCGAGGACGAATTGAACCGCCAACGGCTGAACGGACTGCTGGAGGTCAGGCATCAACTGGTCAGCAGGGTGAAGCAAGGCTGCATGGAACGCGGGGTCCGCATCGAGCTGGCGGTGGACCGGACCTGCTTCGCCGGACCGGGCGACCTCCATCTGTTCGGGGATCTGATGCACCGTTTCTTCGCCGCCTACGCCGACATGAATCTGTTCACCCGCTTCGAACTGCGCATCCTGCCGGAAAACGAACGGGTTTCTTGGCCGGACAGCAAAACGGAGGCGCCTCCGCTATGACAGAAGCCGAATTTTACGCCTGGCTGCAATCCGCTCCCTCGTACAACTTTTTTCAATTCTGCCGCGTGCTGGAGCGCTTGCCCGGCGACCGGCGCCTGGGCGCGGCCGACAGTCCGGCTCAGGAGCCGGTGCGGCTGTTGCCCTCGCCGTCTCTGGGCTTTCCCGCCGGCGAGATCGTCCGCGCCGAACCGGCCGACCCCGACACCGGCCGCCCTCCGGTGCTGCGCACCGCCTTCATGGGGCTTTACGGAGTCGACGCCGTGCTGCCCTATTACTTTCTGGACGACATCGCCGCCCGCCGCGAGGGCCACGAAGCGCTGGCGGCGATGCTGGATCTGTTCAGCCATCGCCTCACCGCCCTGCTCTATCGCGCCTGGGGCAAATACCGTTACCCGCTGGCCTTCCGGCCCGGCGCGCGCGATCCGCTGTCCAAGGCCCTGCTGGGCCTGATCGGCATGGGCGTGGGCGAGACGGCTGAGCGCCGGCAGCTGCCCGCCGGGCGCATGCTGGGCTTGCTCGCCTTGCTGGGCCAACGCACCCGGCCGGCTTCCGGCCTGGCCAGCGTGATCCGCCACGCCTTGCCCGCGGCCGACATCCGGGTGCGGGAGTTCCTGCCCCGCTGGGCGGCGCTGGACGAGCCGCCCCCTCTTTCCGCCCGGCCACCGCTGCGCGCCGGCGAATTCGTCCTGGGCCGCCGGCTGCGCGCCGCCAATCACGCGATCGCCGTGACCGTCCGCCCGGCTCAGGCCGACTGCGTGCCCGCCCTGTTGCCCGGCGGCCCCTTGCACCGGGATGTGCTGGCGCTGACCCGCGTTTACCTGGGATGGCGGCTGGAGGCGGAAATCTGGCTGGAGCTGCCCGCCAACTGGTTGCCGGCCAGCCGCCTGGACACCCGCGCCCGGCCCAGGCTGGGCTTGGGCGCCGCCCTGGCCGGTGAGGCGGGCCGGCGCTGGCGCCGCTTGCGCATCGGTCATTATCAACCGCTGTCGGACGTCTGCGACCGGCAGCCAGGAGAACCCGGATGAAACATCGCCTTCCCGCCCTGAGCGCCGGACTGGTCTGGCTGGGGCTGACGCTGCCGCTGAGCGGCTGCGGCCTGTGGCAAAGCACCAAGAACGTCACCGTCAGCGCCGCTCAAAAGATCTTCCTCACCCGCGTCGAGCGTCTGAACCTGGATTTGATCGCGAGCGAGGAGCTGAACACCGAAGCCGGGCAGCGGCCGCTGTCGGTGGTGGTGAGGGTGTATCAGCTGAAGGACAAGGCCGCCTTTCTGGCCGCGCCCTACCCGACGCTGCTGGAGCAGGATCAGTCCGTGCTCGCCGACGACTTGTTGGCCAGCCACCAAGTACTGCTGCGGCCGGGCGCGGCGGTCAGCCTGCGCGAGCCT
Organism: Chromobacterium sp. CCUG 30098; assembly: GCF_059916605.1. NCBI lineage: Bacteria > Pseudomonadati > Pseudomonadota > Betaproteobacteria > Neisseriales > Chromobacteriaceae > Chromobacterium > Chromobacterium sp. CCUG 30098. Next base: position 12,999 of record NZ_JAUCGS010000012.1, read on the forward strand.
TACCGCCAGGACGCGGCCTACGTCGGCGTGATCGCGCTGTTCCGGCAAGCCGGCCCGGAACGGCAATGGCGGCTGCTGCTGGACAAGAAGGAGCTGGACAACGACAAGCCGCTGCAATTGGAGTTGCGCGGCTATGCGCTGGAACGCCGTCGGGCGGAGGGCTGAGCATGGGGGCTTCACTGTATGAAATGCTGACCGGGCAGTTTGCCGACGGCCAAGCGCTGGATCGCCTTGCGCCGGAGCAGCAGTTCTCCCGCAGCGTGGTGGACAGCATTCGGCGCATCCTGAACGCGCGCGCCGGTTCGCTCAAGCATTTGCCCGATTACGGCCTGCCGGACCTGGGCCACGTTTATCGCCATTTGCCCGCCAGCGCCCATCAGCTGATGCGCAGCATCGAGCAGACCTTGCTGCGCTACGAACCCAGGCTGGACGCGGTCGAGGTCGATTTCCGCGGCGACCACGAGCAAATGGTGTTGCGCTACCGGCTGCGTTGCCGCTTGAAACCGCACGGCGAATTGTTGCTGGATGCGAGCTTCACGCCCGAGGGCGGCGTCAGGCTCAGCACCTACCGGCACTGAGAACCCGTTCAAAGCCCGCTGCGCCTCAGCGACACGGCGAGCGCCGCACGGGAACGCTCGTCACCCTGCGGCCGCGAGCCGCAGCGGCCTGGCCCGCGAGACCCGGACCCGCGCCCGAACAGGCCCCAAGAAAAAAGCCGGGGCTGGCCGCCCCGGCTTGATGCCGGCCCGTGCGCGAATTCCGCTCAGACCAGACCGCTGTCCTTCAATTTGCGCTCGAACGTCTCCATGCAGCGCGCGGCCACGCCCAGCATTTCATCGATTTCAGCCTTGCTGATCACCAGCGGCGGCGCGGACACGATGTGGTCGCCGCAGGCGCGCATGATCAGGTTGTTGCTGAAGAAGATGTCGCGGCACATCAGGCCGACGTCGCCGAACTCCGGGAACAGCTCGCGCTTGCTCTTGTCCTTGACCAGGGTGAACGCCTGGATCAGGCCGACGCCGCGCACATCGTCCACGTGCTCGAACTGGCTGAAGGTCTCGCGCCAGCGCTTCTGCATATAGGGACCGGTTTCGTTCTTGACGCGGTCGATGATGCCTTCGTCGCGCAGGAGCTCGATATTGACGCGCGCCACCGCGCTGGCCACCGGGTGGCCGGAGTAGGTGAAGCCGTGGTTGAAGTCGCCGCCGGCGATCAGGCCCTGGGCCACGCGCTCGCCCACGAAGACCGCGCCGATGGGCAGATAGCCGGAGGACAGGCCTTTGGCGGTGGTGAAGATGTCCGGACGGAAGCCGAAGTGCTCGAAGCCGAACCACTCGCCAGTGCGGCCAAAGCCGCAGATCACTTCGTCGGCCACCAGCAGCACATCGTATTTGCGGCAGATGCGTTCCACTTCCGGCCAGTAAGTGGCCGGCGGGATGATCACGCCGCCGGCGCCCTGGATGGGTTCGCCCACGAAGGCGGCCACTTTTTCCGGGCCGATTTCCAGGATTTTCTCTTCCACCCAGCGCGCGGCCACCACGCCGAACTCGTCCGGGCTCAGATCCTTGCCGTATTTGTACCACCACGGCTGCTCAACGTGGGCCATGCCCGGAATCGGCAGGTCGCCCTGCTCGTGCATATACTTCATGCCGCCCAGGCTGGAGCCGCCGATGGTGGAGCCGTGATAGCCGTTCCAGCGGCCGATCAGGGTTTTCTTCTCCTTCTTGCCCTGCACGTCCCAGTAATGGCGCACCATGCGTATCATGGTGTCCACCGCCTCGGAGCCGGAGTTGGTGTAGAACACATGTTCGTAGCCGGCCGGCGTCACTTGCGCCAGCAGGTGGGACAGTTCCACCACCGCCGGGTGGGTGGTCTTGAAGAAGGTGTTGTAGAAGGGCAGTTCGTCCATCTGGCTCTTGGCCACGTCGGACAGTTCCTTGCGGCCGTAGCCGATATTGACGCACCACAGGCCGGCCATGCCGTCGATGATCTTATTGCCCTCGGAATCCCACAGGTAAATCCCCTCGCTGCGAGTCATCACCCGCGCGCCCTGCTGGTTCAACGATTGGGTATCGGTAAACGGATGCAGATGATGCGCTGCATCCAGTTGGCGCCATTGTTCGGTCGTGCGTTGTTGATTCTGCATAGGACTTCCTTCCAGTATTCTCCAACGGGGCGGAGATGTTCTCTGCCGCCCCTCCTTCGCCATTGGCGTATTTTCAGTGCTTATCCTGGCTGTCCGGGCTGATTCTAACGGACAAATCAGCCCAATGTCATAGCTAAATCACACGTGCAGCAGCAGGAACTTGCGCTCCCACGGGCTGATCACGCGGAAGTATTCGGAGAACTCCTTCTCCTTCATGCCCACGTACATGCTGACGAAGCGCTCGCCCAGCACCTCGGCCATTTCCTTGCAGGACGCCAGCTGCTGCAAGGACTCCTCCGAGGAGTTGGGAAACTGGTAAGGCAGCTCGTAGGCATCGGTCTGCCGCGGCTCGCTGGGCTGCAGCTTGTTGATGATGCCCAGGTAGCCGCAGGCCAGCGTCGCGGCCATGGCGATATAGGGATTGACGTCCACGCCCGGCACCCGGTTTTCGATGCGGCGCGCCGCCGGCGAGGAATGCGGCACGCGCAGGCCCACGGTGCGGTTGTCGTAACCCCATTCGACGTTGGTCGGCGCCGCGGTGTAGCGCGACAAACGGCGGAATGAGTTCACGTAGGGCGCGAACAGCGGCATGGACTTGGGCACGTATTTCTGCAGGCCGGCGATGTAGTGGAAGAACAGGTCGGACGGGCTGCCGTCCTCATTGGTGAACACATTGCGGCCGGTGTTCTTGTCCACCAGGCTCTGGTGCATGTGCATGGCGGAGCCCGGCTCGTTCTCCATCGGCTTGGCCATGAAGGTGGCGTACATATTGTGGCGGAACGCCGCCTCGCGCACGGTGCGCTTGAACAGGAACACCTGGTCGGCCAGTTCCAGCGGGTTGCCGTGCAGGAAGTTGATTTCCATCTGCGCGGTGCCCACCTCGTGAATCAGGGTGTCCACTTCCAGATTCTGCGCGTGGCAGTAGTCGTAGATGTCTTCGAACAGCGGGTCGAACTCGTTGACCGCGTCGATGGAGTAAGAGCGGCGGCCGAACTCGGCGCGGCCGGTGCGCCCCACCGGCGCGGCCAGCGGGATGTCCGGGTCCGGATTGGGGGACAGCAGGTAGAATTCCATTTCCGGAGCCAGCACCGGCTCCAGACCCATCTCGTCGAACAGGCCGATCACGCGCTTGAGCACATTGCGCGGCGCCACGTCCACCGGGCTGCCGTCGGCGCGCAGACAGTCGTAGATCAATTGAGCGGTGGGATCCACGGCCCAGGGCACGAAGCGCAGGGTGTTCGGGTCCGGCGCCAGCACCATGTCAGGGTCGGTCAGGTCCAGCATGCTGTCGTCGGGGTAGTCCCCGGTCACAGTCTGGATCAGCACGACTTCGGGCAGGCGCATTTCCGGGTCGGACACGAACTTGTCCTTGGGCACGATCTTGCCGCGCGCCACGCCGGTCATGTCGGGGACGATACACTCGACTTCAGTGATCCGGTGCTCTCGCAGCCATTCATTGATCTGATGGGTCATGATGTTCTCTTCCTCTGTGTGTGTTATTCCGAGTGGTGACACAAGGTCTCGGTTAATTGCGGCCCGCGTTGCCGCTGTTCGCGGCGTTGGCGGCAGGCGTCGCCAAATGCTTTGAAGATGGCCATGGACAGCGGGTTGTCCCAGTACTTCCATTCCGGATGCCATTGCGCGGCGAAGGCGAAGCCCTTGGCGTCGCGCACGCGGTAAGCCTCCACCAGGCCGTCGTCGGCGACGGCCTCGCAGATCAGGCGATCGGACAGCCGCTTGATGCCCTGCTGGTGCAGGGAGTTGACCATGGCGGACTCCTGGCCGGTCCATTGCCGCAGCAGGCCGTCCTCGGCGAAGCGCACCGGGTGGGACAGGGCGTACATCGCGTCCAGGTCCGGCGTGTCCGGCTCGCGGTGGTCGCGCTTGCCTTCTTCTTCCTGCACGTGCTGGTACAGTTCGCCGCCCATCGCCACATTGATTTCCTGGAAGCCGCGGCAGATGCCCAGCAGGGGAATGCCCTGCTCCAGCACTTGCTGGATCAGCGGCAGCGTGGTGGCGTCGCGCATGGGGTCGTGCATGGTGCCGGGCCGGCTGGGCGCGCCGCCGTAGCGGTGCGGTTCGACATTGGACAGGGAGCCCGGCAGCAACACGCCGTCCACCAGTTCCAGCACGTCTCTCAGCGCGGTCTTGTCGCCCAGCGCCGGCAGCAGCACCGGCACGCCGCCGGCGCCGCCGGCCGCGGCGGCGATGTATTTCTCGCCCACGGAGTGGAAGGGCAGCGGGCCTACCATCTTGATGTCACAGGGTATGCCGATGATAGCTTGCAACATTTCGAATCCTTGATACGGGTCAGGAAGCCGCCTTGATGGCTTCGATCGGGTCGATGAACGGGTGGCCCAGCGCCTGGGCCACCGCCTGGTAAGTGAGCCGGCCGCGGCAGACGTTGAGGCCGTTGCGCAGATGGGCGTTGTCCAGCAAAGCCTGGCGCCAGCCCTTGTTGGCCAGCTCCAGCGTGTACGGCAAGGTGGCGTTGGTCAGCGCCTGGGTGGAGGTGCGCGCCACGCCGCCGGGCATATTGGCCACGCAGTAATGGACGATGCCGTCCACCACGTAAATGGGGTCTTGGTGCGTGGTGGCCCGGCTGGTCTCGAAGCAGCCGCCCTGGTCTATCGCCACATCCACCAGCACCGCGCCGGGCTTCATGATTTTCAGCATCGGCCGCGTCACCAGCTTGGGCGCCGCCGCGCCCGGAATCAGCACCGCGCCGATCACCAGGTCCGCCTCGCGCAGGCTGTCTTCGATATTGGCGGAGTTGGACACCAGCGTCTTGATGCGGCCGCCGAACACCATGTCGATTTCCTTCAGGCGCGGCAGCGATTTGTCCAGAATGGTGACCTCGGCGCCGGCGCCCATGGCCATGCGCGCGGCGTTCAGCCCCACCACGCCGCCGCCTATCACCACCACCCGCGCCGGGGCCACGCCCGGCACGCCGCCCAGCAAGACGCCGCGGCCGCCCTGGGCCTTTTCCAGCGCGTGCGCGCCGGCCTGTATCGCCATGCGGCCGGCCACTTCCGACATCGGCGCCAGCAACGGCAGGCCGCCGCGCTCGTCGGTGACGGTTTCGTAAGCGATGGCGATGGCATCCGATTCCAGCAATAATTTGGTCTGCTCCGGGTCCGGCGCCAAATGCAGATAGGTGAACAGGAGCTGATCCCGGCGCAGCATCCGGCATTCCACCGGCTGCGGCTCTTTCACCTTGACGATCATGTCGCTGCGTTCGAAGGTTTCTTCGGCGCTGGAGGCAATGGAGGCGCCGGCCTGGATATACTGTTCATCGGTGAAACCGATGGCGAGGCCGGCCTGGGTCTGGACCAAAACCTTGTGACCGTTGGCGACTAACTCCCGGACTCCAGACGGGGTTAGGCCAACACGATACTCGTGGTTCTTGATCTCCTTGGGAACACCGATCAGCATGTCGCTCTCCTCACTTAGATTTGTTGCGGAAGTGCCGCGCAAGCGTTTAAGAAAATTCACAATACGCTTGCCCCTTGTTTCTGATTCTGACTATAAACCCCCACCGATGCAAAGATATTCGATTTTGCGTCGCAGCAAGTAGTGCAGAGTCCGTACAAAATAATTATCATAAAGCGTCTAAAATTATTAACATACTGACGGAGCAGGAATCCATGGACGTTGGCGCGAGATTACGCATGGTCAGGGATCGTTTCGGGCTGTCGCAGCGGGAACTGGCCAAACGAGCCGGAGTCACCAACGGCACCATTTCGCTGATCGAACAAAATCGGGTCAGCCCATCGGTCAGCTCGCTGAAAAAGGTGCTGGAAGGGCTGCCGATGACGCTGGCGGATTTTTTCACCTTTGATTCCGACCCGGAACAGGCGCGCGTGTTCTACCAGGCCCACGAATTACCCAATCTGGGCAATGAGCAGATCCGGCTGCTGCTGGTGGGCACCGCCCACGACAAGCGCGACATCGCCATCCTGCGCGAAGTCTACGAAACCGGCGCCGACACCGGGCCGGACATGTTGACGCACGACGGCCAGGAAGGCGGCGTCATCATCAAAGGAAGTATAGAAGTGACGGTGAACAACGAGAGCCGCATCCTGGGGCCGGGCGACGCGTATTACTTCGACAGCCGGCTGCCCCATCGCTTTCGCAACGTCGGCGCCGAAACCTGCGAGGTGGTCAGCGCCAGTTCGCCGCCCACATTCTAAGAACCTGTTCAATGTCTACTGCGCTTCGGCGATACGGCGTTCAAAACAAGCTCAAAATGCTCATGTACCACGTGTACATTCCGCTTTTTCGCTCGTTTTCGCCTTGTCTCGCCCTTGCTCGCGAGACTTTGAACAGGCTCTAAGAACCATTAAGAACGAGAAGCGCCGGCAAGACCGCATCCGGCGACCAGCAGGCCATAAGGCCAGGCCGGGGAGCTTTGCCCGCCCCGCCGGCTCCAAGCCCACGACAGACGACAAAGCAGTCAAACCCGCGTCAAGCGATACCGGCGCCGCCAACGGACGGCGCAGGATCATCAAAGGAGAGAGTAAATGGCTAGAACGCATGCCGAATGGAAGCAATTCGCCGCTCAACTGAAGATCGAAGGGCGCGCCTTCATCGCCGGCGAGTACTGCGCGGCGCAAGACGGCAAAAGCTTTGCCTGCAACAACCCCGCCAACGGCGAGAAGCTGGCCGACGTGGCCTGGTGCGGCGAGGCCGACGTGGAGCGCGCGGTGCGCGCCGCGCGCCAAGCCTTCGACTCCGGCGCCTGGTCCGGCCTGCCGCCGCGCGAGCGCGGCCGCATCCTCAAGCGCTTCGCCGCGCTGATCTACGAGCACGGCGATGAATTGGCCCTGCTGGAAACCCTGGACGTGGGCAAGCCCATCAGCGACACCCTCAGCGTAGACCTGCCCGGCAGCGCCTATTGCGTGGAATGGTTCGCCGAAGCCATAGACAAGATAGGCGGCGAAGTGGCGCCGGTGGACCCCAAGGTGGTGGGCCTGGTCACCCGCGAAGCCATCGGCGTGGTGGCCGCCATCGTGCCGTGGAACTACCCCATCATGATGGCCAGCTGGAAGTTTGGCCCGGCGCTGGCGGCCGGCAACCCGGTGATCATCAAGCCCTCGGAAAAATCCCCGCTCACCGCCATCCGCCTGGCGGCGCTGGCCAAGCAGGCCGGCATCCCCGACGGCGTGTTCCAGGTGCTGCCCGGCGCCGGCGACGTGGGCAAATTGCTGGCGCTGCACATGGACGTGGACTGCGTCGCCTTCACCGGCTCCACCGGCGTGGGCAAGCTGATCGCCGGCTACGCCGCGCAATCCAACCTCAAGCGCGTCTGGCTGGAGCTGGGCGGCAAATCGCCCAACATCATCCTGCCGGACTGCCCGGACGTCGCCCAGGCGGCGCGCGCCGCCGCCGGCGGCATCTTCTACAATATGGGCGAAGTCTGCACCGCCGGCTCCCGCGTGCTGGTCCACCGCGATATCAAGGCGCGCTTCCTGCAGGAGCTGGAGGCGGCGGCGGCCCGCTACTATCCGCAAGACCCCTTGGACCCGGCCACCAATATGGGCGCCATCGTGGACCGCATCCAGTACGACAAGGTGCTGTCCTATATCGGCAAGGGGGACAGCGAGGGCGCCAAGAAGCTGTTCGGCGGCAAACCGGCCCACGCCGACACCGGCTTGTTCATCGAACCGACGGCGTTTGACTGCCCCAGCGCCGATCTGACCATCTGCCGCGAGGAGATCTTCGGCCCGGTGCTGTCCGTCATCACCTTCGACAACGTGGAAGACGCCATCCGCATCGCCAACGACACCGAATACGGCCTGGCGGCCGCGGTGTGGACCTCCAACGTCAGCACCGCGCACCAGGTGTCGCGCCGCCTGCGCGCCGGCACGGTGTGGGTGAATTGCTATGATGAAGGCGGGGACATGAACTTCCCCTTCGGCGGCTTCAAGCAATCCGGCAACGGCCGCGACAAGTCGCTGCACGCGCTGGAAAAATACACTGAGCTGAAGAGCACGCTGATCAAGCTGTAAACCGCGTTTACAGCGCCGCCGACAGGCTGCCCTTCCGGCAGCCTGTCTTGTTTTCGTCCACCCTCGGCAAAGGAAGCGCCATGAGCAAGCACCTGACCGCCCTCCTCTGCCTTTGCGCCGCCGCGGCGCAGGCCGGCGCCGCCGCGCCCGCCTGTCCGGCGGAGGGGCTGAAGGTTGGATACTACCCGACGACCACCGCCTATGAAGGCGGCAAGGGTTACGACGTGGACCTGGTCCACGAACTGGCGCGCAGGCTGGGCTGCAAGATCCGCGAAGAACGCGAATACCCGCGCCTGCGCGTGCTGCTGCTGGTGCAACACGGCAAGCTCAATCTGGCCACCTCCACCATCCCGCTGCAAAAGCGGCTGCGCTACGCCTGGGTGCTGCCCTATACCCGCGACCGCAACATGACTCTGCTCAGCCCGGCGGTGCAAGGCAAGACGCCGGAACAATGGCTGAACGACCCCAAGCTGAAATGGGGCGCCGTCATCGGCTACCGCAACAGCCCCTTGCAGGACTATTTCCTGCAGCAGATGGCCAAGCGCGACAAACTGATCTGCGCCGCCAACGAGGAAGACCTGCTGGATATGCTGCGCAGCGGCTCCATTTCCGCCGCCTTCTCCCAGCCCCAGGTCTACGACCACTGGCTCAACGGCCAGCCGCGCGCCCGGCTGCAAGTCAAGGTCATGGACCCCTTCCGCGACAGCAGCCTGGAGAACGGCCTGGTGCTGTCCCACCGCAGCTTCAGCGAACCCCAGATGCGCCGCTGGCGGACGGAACTGGACGCGATGCGCGCGGACGGCAGCCTGCAGCGCATTCTGCGCAAATACCTGAGCGAAGACAGCGTGCGCGGCATGCTGGAATAACAATCACTCGCATGCGGCAAGACCCGACGAATCCGGCTATAGCTAAACGGAACGCGTACGGGAGAACGGCATGAAAGCACACTGGGCGGCGCTGCTGGGCGGCGCGCTGGCATCGGCGGCGGCGCTGGGCGATTCGCCCTGCCCGGCCGACGGCCTGAAAGTGGGTTACTACCTGATTGGCAGCGCCTATGAAAACGGCCACGGCTACGATGTGGACCTGGTGCACGAGCTGGCGCGCCGGCTGGGCTGCAATATCGTCCAGGAAGACGTTTACCCCCGCATCCGCGTGCTGAAAATGCTGGAGCACGGCCAATTGAATCTGGGCACCTCCACCATCCCCACCGCTGACCGCCGCAAATACGCCTGGATCTATCCCTACTTCTACAGCAAGAACATGATCTTGCTGTCCAAGCAGATCGGCGCGCGCACCCTGGAGCAGTTGCTGGCCGAACCGGCGGTCAAATGGGGCGTGATCCGCGGCTACCGTCACAGCCCGGAGCAAGACGCCTTCATCGAACAACTGGCCAAACGCGGCAAGGTGGTGATGGCCAACGACGAACGCGACCTCTACGCCATGTTGTCCCAACGCATCGTCACCGCCGCCTTCGCCCACCCTTTCAGCTACGACAGCTGGCTCAACTCCCCGGCCCTGTCCGGCCAGGTGACGGTGCTGGACCTGTTCCCCAACTCGGAACGCATCGCCGGCGGCCTGATGCTGGCGCACAGCGCCTTCAGCCCGCAGCAGGCGGAACAATGGCAGGCCCAGCTGCAGCAAATGCTCAAGGACGGCGCCCTGCGCAAGATCTTCGGCAAATACCTGAGCGCGGACAGCGTGGCCCAATTGCAGCTGCAACCCTGATCCTTGTTCCAGCTTGCGCCGCCGCCGTCCGCTGCGGGACACTGAGCGGGTTTCGACTCAACGGACCCCGCGATGAAACTCTCCCGCCTCAGCCTGCTGCTGGCCATGCTGGCCAGCCCCCTGCTGCACGCCGCCCCGGCGCCGCAGACCCAGACGCTGGTCATGCTGCGCCACGGTGAAAAACCCGAGGGCGGCTACGGCCAGCTCAATTGCAAGGGCTTCAACCGCTCTTTGGAACTGGCCAAGCTGCTGCCCAAAAAATACGGACGGGCCGACCAGATCTTCGCGCCCTCCACCGCCAGCCAGACCCGGGACCCCGCCGGCACCTTCAACTACATCCGCCCGCTGGCCACCATCGAGCCCACCGCCATCTCCCTGGGCCTGCCGGTGAACAGCAACTTCGACATGGAAGCCATCGACGCGCTGCAACAGCAACTGGTCAATCCGCTGCAGCACGGCAAAACCGTCTACATCGCCTGGGAGCACAAGCTGCTGCGCGAACTCGCCGTCAGCCTGATGCAGGATTACGGCGACAAGGGCTCGGCGGACAAGGTGCCCAAATGGGACAAGAACGACTTCGACAGCCTCTACGTCGTCACCCTCGACTACAGCCACACGCCGCCCAAGGCCAGTTTCCGCCACGAGCAGCAGGGGCTGGACAAGCTGTCGGACAGCTGCAAGCTGCCCTGAGAACGTTTACGATCTGCTGCGCGTCGGCGGGCTAACCCGACAAAGGCATTGAGCAGATTCTCCGCTCGCGCCAGACGCAAAACAGCCGGCCCATCAAGGGCCGGCTGTCTTCGTTTGCGGCAGGAGAATTACAGCGCCAGTTTGGCGATGGCGTCCTTGGCCGCGTGGATGGCGGTGGCGCGCTTGTCTTCGCCCATATTCACCGCTTCGGCGCGGACAAAAGCCACGTCGTTCACGCCCAGGAAGCCCATCACCGTCTTCAGGTAGTCTTCCTGGAAGTCCATCAGCTGGCCCTGCTCGGTGCTGTAAACGCCGCCGCGCGAGGACACCACGATCACCTTCTTGCCGCCGGCCAGGCCCACCGGGCCGTTCTCGGTGTATTTGAACGTGCGGCCGGAGGCGGCCACGCGGTCCACCCAGGCTTTCAATTGCGACGGGATGGAGAAGTTGTACATCGGTGCGCCGATCACCACCACGTCCGCGGCCAGGAATTCTTCGATCAGCTCATTGCTCAGCGCGGCTTCGCTGCGCTGGGTGGCGGTCCAGTCCGCCTCGGCGGTGAAATTGGCGCCGATGATTTCGCCGGACAGGTGGGCGATGGGCTGGCCGGCCAGATCGCGGTAAGCGGTTTCCACATTGGCGTGACGCTGGCGCAGGGTGTCGGCGACAACGGCGGTCAGTTGGCGGGAAACCGAGTTGGCGGCGAGGATGCTGGAGTCGAGATGCAACAGTTTCATGGTCGGGTCCTTCGTGTCTGGGTAGAGAAAGTGATTGCATGATAGTTTTCCGAACCAATCCGCACTAGACTGCAAAAATCGGAAACATTGTTCCATCAGCGAGACAATCATGCAGGACCTGAACGATCTGCTCTACTTCGCCAAAGTGGTTGAGCACGGCGGCTTCATGGCCGCCGGCCGCGTGCTGGGCATCCCCAAATCCCGGCTGTCCCGCCGCGTGGCGGAGCTGGAGCAGCGGCTGGGCGTGCGCCTGCTGCAAAGAACCACCCGCCGCCTGTCGCTGACCGAGATCGGCCAGCAGTACTACCAACACTGTCAGGCGATGCTGGAGGAAGCCGAAGCCGCCGACGAGGCCATCGCCCGCAGCAGCGCCGAGCCGCGCGGCCTGATCAAGGTCAGCTGTCCGGAACTGCTGTCCAAGACCCTGCTGGCCCCGGCGCTGCCCCGCTTCATGGCCCGCCACCCGCTGCTGCGGGTGCAGCTGGATTCCAGCAACCGACGCGTGGACCTGATAGAAGAAGGGGTGGACGTGGCCATCCGCGTGCGCAATGTGATCGAGGACAGCGCCAATCTGGTGGTGCGCCGGCTGGCCACCGCCCAGACCTCCCTGGTGGCCAGCCCGGCCTTGCTGGCCGAGCGCCCGGCCCCCAGGCATCCGGCCGACATGGCCGGCTGGCCGGCCTTGACCATGAGCCGGCCCGACGGCCGCGGCCAATGGGCCTTGCTGGATCAGGCCGGCCACGCCTACACCGTGCAGATAGACAGCCCCCGGCTAATGACCGACGACCTGATCGTGCTGCGCGACGCCGCCATCGCCGGCCTGGGCGTGGCCGCGCTGCCGGAACTGGTCTGCCACGAGGCGCTGCAGGCCGGCCAGCTGGTGCGGCTGCTGCCGGACTACGACATTCCCTGGGGCATTCTGCACGCCGCCTTCCCCACCCGCCGCGGCCTGCTGCCGGCGGTGCGCGCCTTCATCGATTTCCTCGCCACCGAGCTGATTCCGCCGGACCACCCGGTCTATCAAGTCGCGCCTTAAAGGACGAGACAAGGCGAAAACAAGCGAAAAAGCGGAAGGTAGGCGCGCCACATAAGCATTTTGAGGATGTTTTCAACGCCGTATCGCCGAAGCGCAGCAGACATTGCCAGACTCTTACAGATCATAGGATAAGGGCACTGGCACGCCGTCCAGCGGCTGCGGCCGGGGTCCGCCGGCTTGCGGCCGGATGTCGAAATCGAAGATGTCCGTCGGCAGCCACAGCGTGGCGCAGGCGTTGGGCACGTCCACCACCCCGCTGATATGCCCCTGCACCGGCGCGCAGCCGAGAATGCTGTAGGCCTGGGCGCGCGAATAGCCGAACTTGCCCAGGTAGTCGATGGCGTTCAGGCAGGCCTGGCGATAAGCCACTTGCACATCCAGATAGTGTTGGCCGCCACGCTCGTCCACCGACACGCCCTCGAAAATCAGGTAATCGCCGTGACGCGGCGCCAGCGGGCTGGGCTGGAACACCGGATTGCGGATGCCGTAGGCCGCCACCCCGCCCTTGATCAGATCCACCTTCAAATGCGCCCAACCCGCCATCTCGATGGCGCCGCAAAAGGTGATCTCCCCGTCGCCCTGGCTGAAGTGCAGATCGCCCACCGACAGGCCGGCGCCGTCGACATAGACCGGCAGAAACACGCGGGCGCCGCGCGACAAGTCCTTGATGTCGCAATTGCCGCCATGCTCGCGCGGCGGCACCGTGCGCGCCGCCTCCTCCGCCGCGCGCCGCGCCGTCTCGCCGCCCAAGCGGCCCATATGCGCGCTGGGCGCGAAAGGCAGATGCGCCACCGCGCGCGGATTGTCGCGCAGCAATTCGGCCTCGCGCCGGTTCCACTCCTCCAGCAACGGCCGGCTGGGCAGGCAGCCTATCAGGCCGGGATGGATCAGCCCGGCGAAACGGACGCCGGGAATATGACGGCTGCGGGCGTAAAGCCCCTGGAAATCCCATATCGTCTTTTGCGCGTGCGGAAAATGCTCGCTGAGAAAACCGCCGCCGTTGCTGCGCGAGAAAATGCCGTTGAAGCCCCATTGCCGCTCCGGCAAGGCGCCGATGTCCAGCAAATCCACCACCAACAAGTCGCCGGGCTGCGCGCCGGCCACGCCCACCGGGCCGGACAGGAAATGCACGGCGCTCAGATCCAGGTCGCGGATGTCCTCGGCGCAATCGTCATTGCGCACCTGGCCGCCGGTCCAGTCGTAGCACTCCAGCACGAAGTCGTCGCCGGGCAGCACCCAGCAGGCCATGGGAATGTCAGGATGCCAGCGGTTGTGGATCTGCGGATTGTCGTAAGGGGATTGATCGAGATCGATCTTGATCAGGGTGCTTGTCATGGCGCTTGCTCCGGCACGGTCGGGACCACGCGGGCCCCGCTTGCGAAAGTCCGCAACCGGCCGCCGCCGGCTGTGGCCCGTCCCCGCGCCGGCGGCGCTGACGCCGCGGCGATCCGCGGCCTGCGCCGCGTGTTTTTGCGTATCGCCGGCGCCGCCCGACAGGCAGCGCCGGCCATCTTGAACAAGCTCTTAGCGCCTGTTCCAAGTCTCGCGGGCAAAAGCGAGACCAGGGGAAAACGAGCGAAAAAGCGGAATACGCTCGTGGCACATGAGCGTTTCGAAGCGGTACCCACCGTGAGACGTCTCGCCAAGCGCAGCAGATCGTAAACAGACTCTTAGCCAGCGGCCTTGTCGGACATCTGCTCCAAGCAGCCCAAGGCCCGCGCCGCCAGCGGGACCAGCCCGCTTGCCGCGCCGGCGCTCCGCCAATGCGTCAGCAGGCCTGCGCGCATCGCCGGCGTCCAGAAACGCCGCAGATGCTGGGCGACCTCGGCCGCCGCGTCCTCCCCCTGCGCGTCCTCGAAGAAGCGCGCGATCTCGTTGACCATCTTCACCAGCGGCTCCGGCCTCATTCCGTCTGGCTCCCCGTCCGCCGCCCGGCGGCCAGCAGTCTTTGCTGCTCGTCGCCGAAGCCATGGAAACGGCGCTGCCACTCCGACGGCCGCGCGGTCTTCCTCACCTCCACCGCGGTGACCTTGTACTCCGGACAGTTGGTGGCCCAATCCGAGTTGTCGGTGGTCACCACATTGGCGCCGGACTCCGGGTGATGGAAGGTGGTGTACACCACGCCCGGCGCCACCCGTTCGGTCACCTTGGCGCGCAGGGCGGTGTCGCCGGCGCGGCTGTGCACCGCCACCCAGTCGCCATCGACGACGCCCCTCGCCTCGGCGTCGGCCGGATGGATTTCCAGCCTGTCCTCGGCGTGCCAGAGCCGGTTTTCGGTGCGCCGGGTCTGCGCGCCGACATTGTACTGACTGAGAATCCGCCCGGTGGTCAGCAACAGCGGGAAGCGCTTGCCCGCCCGCTCCGAAGTCGCCACGTAGCGGGTGACGACGAAGCGCCCCAGGCCGCGGGAGAAACGGTCGACGTGCATCACCGGCGTGCCCTCGGGCGCCGCCTCGTTGCACGGCCATTGCAGGCTGCCCAGCCGGTCCAGCTTGGCGTAGCTGACCCCGGCGAAGCTGGGCGTCAGCCGCGCGATCTCGTCCATGATTTCCGACGGGTGCGCATAAGCCATCGGATAACCCAGCGCCGCCGCCAGCGCCGCGGTCACCTCCCAGTCCGCCATGCCGGCCAGCGGACGCATCGCCCGGCGCACCCGCGAGATGCGCCGCTCGGCATTGGTGAAGGTGCCGTCCTTTTCCAGGAAGGAGCTGCCGGGCAGGAACACATGGGCGTATTTGGCGGTTTCGTTCAAAAACAGGTCCTGCACCACCACGCACTCCATCGCCGTCAGCGCGGCGGCCACGTGCTGGGTATTGGGGTCGCTCTGCGCGATGTCCTCGCCCTGGCAGTACAGGCCCTTGAAACCGCCGTCCAGCGCCGCGTCCAGCATATTGGGAATCCGCAGCCCCGGCTCCGGCTGCAAGTCCACGCCCCAGTCCGCCTCGAAGCGCGCGCGCACCGCGTCGTCGGACACATGGCGGTAGCCGGGCAGTTCGTGCGGGAAAGAGCCCATGTCGCAGGAGCCCTGCACATTGTTCTGGCCGCGCAGCGGGTTGACGCCGACGCCGGCGCGGCCAAGATTGCCGGTGGCCATGGCCAGATTGGCGATGGCCATCACCGCGGTGCTGCCCTGGCTGTGTTCAGTGACGCCCAGGCCGTAATAGATGGCGGCGTTGCCGCCGCTCGCGTACAACCGCGCCGCCTCGCGGATCAGCGCCGCCGGCACCCCGCTGGCCTCGGCGACGCGCTCCGGCGCATTGTCCGCTTCGGCGGCGAAGTCGCGCCAGAGCCGGAAGGCCTCGGTCTCGCAGCGCTGGGCGATGAAGTCTTGATCCAACAGGTTTTCGCTCACCAGCACATGGGCCAGCGCGTTGAGCACGGCCACATTGCTGCCGGGCCGCAAGGCCAGATGCAGCGCCGGCGCCGCATGCGGCGAATCGGCCAGATCGATGCGGCGCGGGTCGATGACGATCAGCCGCGCGCCCTCGCGCAGCCGTCGCCGCAGCAGCGAGCCGAACACCGGGTGGGCGTCGCTGGGATTGGCGCCTATCACCAGGATCACGTCGGCGCTCAGCACCGAATCGAAATCCTGGGTGCCGGCGGATTCGCCCAGAGTCTGCTTGAGGCCGTAGCCGGTGGGCGAGTGGCAGACGCGGGCGCAGGTGTCGATATTGTTGTTGCCGAAGGCGGCGCGCACCAGCTTCTGCACCAGATAGGTTTCCTCATTGGTGCAGCGGCTGGAGCTGATGCCGCCGACGGCGTCGCGGCCGTAGCGCGTCTGCAGGCGGCGGAACTCGCCGGCCACATGCTCCAGCGCCTGTTCCCAGCTCACCTCCCGCCAGGGCTCGTGGATGCCGGCGCGCAGCATGGGTTTGACGATGCGGTCCGGATGGGTGGCGTAGCCCCAGGCGAAGCGGCCCTTGACGCAGGAATGGCCGTGATTGGCGCGGCCGTCCCGGTCTGGCGTCATCCTCACCACGCGCTCGCCCTTGAGTTCGGCGCGGAAGCCGCAGCCCACGCCGCAATAAGCGCAGGTGGTCGCCACGCTGCGCTCCGGCTGCCCCTGCGCGACCACGCTTTTCTCCACCAGCGTGGCGGTGGGACAGGCTTGCACGCAGGCGCCGCAGGACACGCATTCCGAACCGAGGAAGTCCGCGCCGCCGGCGGCGCGGACGCGGGAATCGAAACCGCGGCCGACGATGCTCAGCGCAAAAGTCCCCTGGGTTTCCTCGCAGGCGCGCACGCAGCGGTTGCAGACAATGCACTTGGCCGGGTCGTAATCGAAATAAGGATTGGACTCATCCTTGGCATCGGCCAGATGATTGGCCCCGGCCAGACCGTAGCGCACTTCGCGCAGCCCCACCTGGCCGGCCACGGTCTGCAGTTCGCAATCGCCGTTGGCGGCGCAGCCCAGGCAATCCAGCGGGTGATCGGACACATAGAGTTCCATCACGCCGCGCCGCAGCCTGGCCAGCGTCTCGCTCTGCGTTCGCACCGCCATGCCCGCGCTCACCGGCGTGGTGCAGGCGGCCGGATAGCCGCGCTGGCCGTCTATTTCCACCAGGCACATGCGACAGGAGCCGAACGGCTCCAGGCTGTCGGTGGCGCACAGCCTGGGCAGGCGCGCGCCCTGCAGCGCGGCGGCGCGCAGCACCGAGGTGCCGGCCGGCACGGAGATCTCGACGCCGTCTATGCTCAGGCTCACCGGCGCGCCCTCGCGCGCCGGCGTGCCCAGGTCCGCCGTCGGGACCGGCTTGGGGTCAAACTGGCAACTCATGGCGCGTCCTCCTCGACGATGGCCGGGTCCAGGCCGAAATCCGCGGGGAAACCCCGCGCCGCGCTCAGCACCGGCAAGGGCGTCAAACCGCCCAGCGCGCACAGCGAACCGTGCCGCATGGTCTCGCACAAATCCCGCAACAGGGTCCAATGCCGGCGCCGCTCCGCGGCGTCGCCGGCCGCCAGCAGCCGGTCCATCACCTCCACGCCGCGGGTGGAGCCGATGCGACAGGGGGTGCACTTGCCGCAAGACTCCTCGGCGCAAAACCGCATGGCGAAGCGCGCCATGCGCGCCATGTCGACGCTGTCGTCGCACACCACCACGCCGCCGTGGCCGAGCATGGCGCCGACGGCGGCGAAAGCCTCGTAGTCCAGCGCAGTGTCGAACTGCGCCGGGCTCAGCCAGGCACCCAGCGGCCCGCCCACCTGCGCCGCCTTGACCGGCCGACCGCTGGCGCAGCCGCCGCCGTAGTCCTCGATCAACTCGCGCAGGCTCAGGCCGAAGCCGCGCTCCACCAGGCCGCCGCGCCGCACATTGCCGGCCAGCTGAAACGCCATGGTGCCGCGCGAGCGGCCCACCCCGAAATCGCGGTAGTACGGCGCGCCGCGGGCCAGGATGGTGGGCACCGAGGCCAGGGTCAACACGTTGTGCACCAGGGTGGGACGGCCGAACAGGCCGCTGAGCGCGGGCAGCGGCGGCTTGGCCCGGACTTCGCCGCGCCGGCCCTCCAGCGATTCCAGCATGGCCGTTTCTTCGCCGCAGATATACGCGCCCGCGCCCAGGCGCAGCTCCAGTTCCAGCTCGCGGCCGCTGCCTTGCAGATCGGGCCCCAAATAGCCGCGCCGGCGGGCGATCTCCAACGCCCGCCGCAGCGTCTCCGCCGCAGCGGCGTATTCAGAGCGGACATAGAGGTAGCCGCGGGTCGCCCCCACCGCCAGCGCCGCGATAGTCATGCCCTCGATCAACAAAAAGGGATCGCCCTCCATCAGCATGCGGTCGGCGAAGCTGCCGGAATCGCCCTCGTCGGCGTTGCACACCACGTATTTGCCGTCCGCCGCCGCCTCGCGCACCGTGCGCCATTTGACGCCGGCGGGAAAGGCCGCGCCGCCGCGGCCGCGCAGGCCGGATTCCAGCACGCAGTCCAGCGTGCCCTCGCCGCCCAGTTCCAGCGCGTGGGCCAGGCCGCGATAGCCGCCGTGGTCCAGATAATCGTCCAGCGACAAGGGACGGGTCAGCCCGGCGCGCGCGAACAACAGCCGCTGCTGGCCGGCCAGATAGGGCAGGCGCTCCAGCAAGCCCAGCGCCAGCGGATGCTGGCCGTCCGCCTCCAGCACGGCGCTCAGCACGCTGTCCGCCTGCGCCGCCGTCAAGGGCCCGAAGCCGACGCGGCCTTGCGGCGTGTCCATTTCCAGCAAGGGCTCCAGCCAGTACAGGCCGCGCGAACTATTGCGCCGGATGTCCACTTCCAGGCCGCGTCGCGCCGCCGCCTCGGCCAGCGCCCGCGCGGTCCGGTCCGCGCCCAGCGCCCGCGCCGCGGAATCACAGGGTAGATGGAAGGTCAGCATGCGCCGCCCTCCTCCAGACAGCCGGCCAGCAAGGCGTCCAACGCGGCGGCGTCGATCCGCGCGTGCAATTCGCCGTCCAGCAGCAAGGCCGGCGCGCAGGCGCAGGCGCCCAGACAGTACACCGGCCGCAGTTCCAGGCCGCCGTCGGCGCTGCGGCCGGCGTCGTCCAGGCCGGTGCGCGCCCGCAGCCTTTGCGCCAGCGCCTCCGAACCCATGCTCTGACAGGCCTCCGCCCGGCATAGCCGCAGCTCATGGCGCGCCGGCGGCTCATCGCGGAAATCGTGGTAGAAGCTGAGCACGCCGCGCACTTCGGCGCGGCTCAGGCGGAAGGCGCGGGCGATGTCCGGCGTCGCGGCGTCCGGCACATAACCCAATTCGTCCTGCACGGCGTGCAACAAGGGCAGCAAACCGCCCGGCTGCGCTTGATGATCCGATACCAGCGCGGCGATGCGCGCCTGTTGTTCCGCGGTCAAGAACATGACTACTCCTCAATCGACTTACCCTGCGCGACTTGCCCTGCGTCAATCAGGAAATCTGCGCGCTCTTCCAAGCGTGCTTATTTAATCGGCTCAGCCAAGGTCATCAACCAGGCTAAGTTGTAGGTCTGCCGTGGGCTATTGCCGACCTCATCCCACACCGCAAGGGTGTAATATTTTTTGGAGCTGACCCAAGTCAACTCTGATACTTTTTTACCTGAAGGCGATTTTTTAACCACGAATCGAGCAGGCACACCCTGAATTTTAATATTCATGAGTTCTTTAACCGCCATCACCCCTCCTCCATCCGCCACGAAATCCCATTCGTGCAAAATCAACAGAACGCCATCCGGACGCCTGAATATTCGATCAAAACTGCTCCATGGCCCGCGCAAGCTAGGCCCTTGCGGCACCACCCCCTCAAAACGATAAGTATTCAACTTACTAGCACTAATATCAGCAAGTTTGGATTTGGCATTGGCAGAGGCATCCTGCAGGGTTCTCAATCTATTTTGATAAGTTGTGGCGTATAGAACAGCTTCATCCGAAATCTTCTCATAATCCACTCCCCCACCACCCATAGATTTGTTTCTAACATCTCGCTTTAGATCCTCCTCTGAATTTTTCTTCAGTGCCGCTGGCAATTTATCAATGGAGATAACCGTTAGCTTTCCTGGTTCCAAACCCGAGACTGGACTGAATTCAGTCCGATCCTTCGCATCAAGCAAAGCAGAGCCAAGCCATAATAATACCGAGAGCCGCAGAATCGCCATGAAATGACTCAATATACCCCCCCTTCTACGCCAAGCCGCATTCTATTAACGCACCAGCGCACGCAAGCGTAACGCGGCCAACACACCAAGCAATGCCAGCAAGCATGCACTAGTCGCGATGAACACCGAGCTGTCCGGCGCGATGCCGAGAGTCCAAATACCGGCGGCGCCTGCGGCATAGAGCATGGAGGTGTTCCATGCCAAAGTCGGGGCCGGACTCTTGCCCGATAGTTGGATCACCGAGTCCTGCTGATTGCTATCGAAGGCGCCTGAGAATATAAACCAGGCCAGCACCGCAAAAATCGACAGCGTAAGCCATGGCGAACCCAGCGCAATGGGAATCGCCACCGAAGCGCCCAGCGCCCAGCGCCCAGTAGGTTAACAACAAAACTGATGAAGCCCCCGTTTTAGCGCTCTTATCGGATAAATGCCCTGCAGCGATGGAGCCAAGCAAGGTGCCGGTTCCGCTGAGCACACCGACAACGCCGACATGCATTTCCGACAGCGCAAAATCTCGCATGAGCCGCACAGCCAAAAATGTATAAGCTCCCAAACTAGCCGCATGAAATAAAAAGGTAAGTAGATAACTCCATTGCAGCTCCTTTATCCGCCATGGCGCCAGCAAGCTGCGCAACCAATGATCGGAGGACGGCAACGACCCCCTTCCGGCGCCCCGGCTGGCAAGAGCCCCAATCTTTTTCCATATCGAGGGCAGGACCAGCAGCGCCGCGCCTCCTAACACCGCGACTACGACACGCCATGAGTAAAAAGCTGACGAGAATGCGCCAATAGGTACTCCAAACACCTGCCCCAATGCAAATGCAGCCATGCCATAGCCAATAGATCTGCCCCGCAAATGCGTGGCGGCGGTCTGGCTCATCCATATCCAGGCCGCAGGCCCAAAAAAGCTCACCCCCAATCCAGCCAGCCCTCGACAAGCCAACACCAACCCATAGTTCTGCGCTAGGGCTGATGCCATATTGCCAATGGCAAAAATAAGGATGCCCGTGACAACCATGGAGCGTGGACCAAGCTTTTTATAAAGCAATCCAATAAAAGGTCCTCCAATGGCCTGTACCAGTACGTAGGCCGTTATCAATTGCGCCGCCGCGGATAATGACGCCCCCAAATCGGAAGCGATATTTCCTAATAAAGGAGCAACCACATACATTTCAGCTCCGACCAAGAATAGAACGGCATAAATTGGCCAGAATTTCCGCACCAGCTTAGGAGCAGCCTTCTCTTCAGTCGTTCGCATAAAGACTCGGCTCATAGAGGTGAAACCACGCATCAAAATTCAGGGCTAGTTCAGCAGCCACATTAGCGATGAAGCTCCCGGAGGCCTGTTCTTGTAAAACCTGCTCCAGTACGAGCAGATTAAACACTTCCCCTAAGCGACAGTTCTTTTGTCTCAGTGCACGATCAAGCTGTTTACAGACTGCCATGGCATATTTATGATCATGGGTCGACGGGTAGGGTGCTTTGGACCTTGAGATGATCTCATGTGGAATCAGATCCACTGACATCGATTTCAACAACGCCTTCTCAACACCCTTATGATTTTTAAGATGCCAAGGAGTAGAAAACGCGAACTCCATCAACCGATGATCACAAAATGGCGCTCTGACTTTCAAACCTGCTGACATAGATAAACGATCCTTACGCTCAAGCAAAGTAGGCAGAAAACGTGTCAACGCTAGGTACGAAATAAACTGAAGCTGCTCCTCATTGTCCATCTGCGTGAATGAACGCACACCCAACTCGCTAAGCGCCTGTGCATAGTCAGCCTGCAAATATCCAGAAAGATCAAGAGAGTCTATTAGGTCCTGCCGAAACACTTTCAAAATACGCTGATGTAGTCTGCCATGGGCAGGAGTATCCGCAAGCCAAGGAAAAGTGCCAGATGCTATTGCTGCTGGCTCATGAAACCAACGGTAGCCCCCCATAGCTTCATCAGCAGCCTCACCTGTCAAAACAATTTTTGAGGTCGATTTAACCGAATGAAAAAGTGACAATAGACTTAAATCAAGGTCGCCAATACCATTGGGAAGGTCCCTTGATTGCAATGCCTCAAGTCTTAGACTTGGTTGAGAAAGCGTATCTCCATCCAACAACCAGCGGTGATGTTGAGTTCCAAGGTAGTGAGCAGCCGCTCGAGCGAAGGGAGTGTCTTCGCTCCCCTCCACCCACTGCCCACTCTCATCCTGAGCTTGAAAATCCACTTGGTACGTTTTAAGGGTTGATTTTCTAATAGCACGCTGGGCGAGCGCCGCTATAATAGTTGAATCCAATCCACCAGAAAGCAAACAGCCTACAGGAACATCTGCCATCACATGTACATTGACAATCTCAAGCAATAACTCCCGCAACTCTTCCACCGCATTGCCATAGGTTGACACACGAAATCCTGGCAAAAATTGCCAGTATCGCCTCTCTGTTTTTTTACCCGTCCCTCTACAATCTGAAAGGATTGAATTGTCCCTGGAGGTACCTCATGAATACCCTTATAAGGGGTAGCTCCTATTGTCTTATGCAATGGAAGAACAAGCTGAATCATACCAACCTTATCCACTACTGGCATCACATCAGGGTGAGCAAGAATAGCCTTAATTTCCGACCCAAATAAAATCTGCCTCGCTGTTTGATAATAGTACAACGGTTTAACACCAAGACGATCTCGTACCAAGTGTAAAGTTTTAGTCAGGGAGTCCCAAACGGCTAATGCAAAAAATCCATCCAACTCTGCCACAGCCATTTCACCTTGACACATCCAATGTCGCGACAAAAAACCTCTATTACCCACCATAAGCAGAGCGTTTATCTCCCCTATATCGCCACCAAAACTAGAATGATTAAAAATCTCACCACAACAAACCATTGCTAAACGGTTCTCGCTTGCAGGCTGCCCCACGGGGGTACTACTTCCAATCTCACACGATGTAAATTTACACTCTCCCAAAGCTACTGGACCATCAAAAAAACCATCATTGGCATGATGCCCTCGCCTCTGTAGAGCCTTAGTCATGCCTGCTAATGTTTGGCGACGATGTGCAGGGATCGATATATCCAAAAAGCCGGCAATTCCGCCCATAGATTTGCTCCTATAGCCTTAGATTACGAACTGTGGGGTATATCGCCGCAACCAAGCATCAATGCCAATGAGATAACCCAAGCCATTGGTCATGCTTGGGGCGGCTCTCGGCCCAGGAATAGCAGCGGCAGATGCAAGCAAGGACCTAAGCTTTTTTGCGTCGATCAACTCCCATATTTGAGCACTGCCATCACTCAACAAGTTTTCGACACGTTGACGTAGCTGTCTCGTGTAATGCGGGTCAACCTGCGCAGGGAACGCACTTTTTTTACGATTTAGTAAGTGTGTGGGAAGAAGCCCTTTCGCTGCATCTCGCAAGAGCATTTTTTCGATATTTGCTTGATATTTTTTCCTCGGGGCAGTGCCATGAAGCATTTCAATCAACTGGTGATCACAGAAAGGAATTCTGACATTTACTCCCGCCGCCATGCTCATTCGATCACTCCTATCAAGAAGCGCAGAAACCCACCGGACAAGCATGAGATGCTCTACACGACGTGCGGCAGCCTCAAATGCTCCCTCTCCTGGCATAGCCACAACGCCCTTGAGCGTGTCGCTGTACTGATCCGAGATATACTCCTGAACTCGCTGCTGAGTTATAAGATCAGAGCGAAGGAGTGAAGAGAAAAGCACCTTACCTTCAAGCCAGGGAAAGGTATGTGTTGGGCGCTGACTGGCATTTTGTAAAAAAGGATATCCCCCAAAAATCTCATCCGCGCACTCCTCGGAAAGTACAACCGCAGAAAAGGGTTTAATTCCTTTAAAGAGAAGGTACAATGACACATCCATTTCCCCCCACCCCGGAAAATCACGAGCGACCAATGCAACATGCTCGTTCTCCAGTTGTGCTTCTGGATCAACAACAACAGTTGCATGCTGAGCACCTATGTATTCAGCTACTTCTCTGGCAAATGGCTCATCACGTGAAGTATGCCACTCTGTTGATCTAAAATGCTCTATAGAATCTTTAAAATCCATAGAATAAGTTCTTAGTGACGGCCACCCCATGCTTAAACCACGCTGTGCGGCCAAGGCAGCAAGAACACTTGAGTCTAGCCCTCCTGACAAAAGCGACCCAACCCTTCCTCCCTTTACCAATTGATGATCGACAACACTTTCCAATCGACTACGGATTTGAAGGCAAGAACTATCATAGTCCACATCATCCTCACACGGCCCAAGCCTCCAATAGCAGAGCTCCTCCATACCATGGCATGGCATGGAAACAATATGGCCAGCCTTCACCTGATACAGACCTTGATAAATTCCATGCCCTGGCGTTGGGGCAGAGGCTAAAGCAAAGAGCTCTATAAGACCTGTCTCATCAATGCTTGGATTAAAAATAGGGTTAACAAGAATACCTTTAGGTTCAGAGGAAAACAAAACCCCTTTCATATAGGGAAAATAATAGAGTGGCTTAGCCCCCAATCTATCACGCACCAATATAAGACGTCGCACCCGGAAATCCCATATCGCATAAGCATATACACCACTTAGACGAGAGACACTTCCCACCCCCCATTGCTGATAAGCTTTTAGCAGAACTTCTGCATCCGAACTACCATCAAAAAAATACCCCAGCTCAATTAACTCCCTTCGAACATCAGAGGCATTATAAATTTCACTATCGCATGAAACAACACAGCATTCATTACCTTCATCTTGCAAAACCATAGGTTGTTTTTCACATTCATCTTGTAGCACTGACAATCTTCGGTGCACCAAGGCAATATTTTCACCTCTATAAACCCCCCCTCCATCTGGCCCTCTAACAGTCATGGATTGCTCCATTTTTTCTATTACAGAGGTATACCTTAACTGTCTCAGGTCCTCTCCCCAATCAACCCAACCACCAATTCCACACACGACATCCTCCACCCAAAAATTTATTTCATCACGTCGCCACTCACAGTCAGACACGACAACCAAACCACCATTAACTTAACCTAAATTAAACACTAAGCATTCTCACACTCCAGCGACAACCATTCACACCATCCTTAGCCATTAATTGAAAATTTGGTTTAAATCCTTTTACCTCTATATTAGCCGAGGTAGCAGCAGTACAGTATTCGCGGGGGGACTTCAATGTAATAACCACCCCACGTAAGCGGGCGCTCTCTCGATAATCCCATATACCGCAGCGACGCACGATTAGCTCGGCCTCATCAACACTTGGCTCCAACAACTCTATGCTTGAGCCATATAATTCAAGCTGCTGTCGAAAACGTTCTAATGGGCCAAGCACCCCAGGTGCACGTGAACGCTCTACTAAACCATGAACTACTGCATTTGCCTTTGCCCATTGCTCAAGCGCCTCATAACCAAATTGATTAATAACAAATTTCTCCATGAGTGCTTGCGCGTAAAAAAAAGCCCCTTTCCACAAATCGGCCTTCGGCATCACAGGAACATTCATAAATATTTCCTTTTTAACCTGTAGCCACACATAAAAAATTTACCCCCCTTCTGCTCAACAATAAATTTATTTAAGCCCGCTTCGGCCTCAAACAGTCTTTGACTCCACAACTGAGCTTGTTGACTTTCATTAAGGGGTATTGGCGCCTTATATTCATTCACAATAGTCTCCCTTCTATTTGCAACATTCCATTCCGACATTAAAGTCATGGACAATAAATTTGCTTTAGCGCAACTGCCCATGCGGATCGATGACGAATTTCTTCGGCGCGCCGCCGTCGAACTCGGCGTAGCCCCTGGGCGCGTTGTCCAGGCTGATGATCTCCACGCCCACCACTTCGGCGATGGGGATGCGGTCCCACAGAATCGCCTGCATCAGCGCGCGGTTGTATTTCATCACCGGAGTCTGGCCGGTGAAGAAGCTGTGCGACTTGGCCCAGCCCAGGCCAAAGCGCACCGACAGGCTGCCCTGCTTGGCCGCCGCGTCCACCGCGCCGGGGTCCTCGGTCACGTAGAGCCCGGGAATGCCGATGCGCCCGGCCTCGCGCGTCACTTCCATCAAGGCGTTGAGCACGGTGGCCGGCGCCTCCTGCCGCGAGGCGGCGTGGCCGTGGCCGCGCGCCTCGAAACCGACTGCGTCGATCGCGCAATCCACCTCCGGCACACCCAGGATGGCGGCGATCTGCTCGCCCAGCGTCGCGTCCTGCGACAGATCCGCGGTTTCAAAGCCGACGGCGCGGGCATGGGCCAGCCGCGCCGGATTGACGTCGCCGACGATGACCACCGCCGCGCCCAGCAAGCGCGCGGAAGCCGCCGCCGCCAAGCCCACCGGACCCGCACCGGCCACGTAGACCGTACTGCCCGGCCCCACGCCGGCCGACACCGCGCCGTGATAGCCGGTGGGCAGAATGTCGGACAAGCAGGTCAGGTCGCGGATCTTGGCCAGCGCCTGATCCCGGTCCGGAAATTTCAGCAGGTTGAAGTCGGCGTAAGGCACCATCACGTATTCCGCCTGGCCGCCCACCCAGCCGCCCATGTCGACGTAGCCGTAAGCGCCGCCGGCCCGCGCCGGGTTCACCGACAGGCACACGCCGGTATCCTGCTCCTTGCAGCAGCGGCAGCGTCCGCACGCCACATTGAACGGCACCGACACCAGATCGCCGATGCGCAGCGTTTCCACATCGCCGCCCGTCTCTATCACCTCGCCGGTGATTTCATGTCCCAGCACCAGGCCGGCCGGCGCCGTGGTGCGGCCGCGCACCATATGCTGGTCCGAGCCGCAGATATTGGTGCTCAGCACCTTGAGAATGACGCCGTGGCCGAGCTTGCGCCCGGCCGGGGACGCCAGTTCCGGAAAGGGTATGGAACGCACTTCCACCTGGCCCGGCGCCAGGTACACCACTCCGCGATTGCCTGTCATCATCGTCTCCTCGCTGCCGCGCCGGCGGATACCGGCGACATCAGCTCCCGATGCTAGGAAAGAAAGCGACGCCGGCCTTGAGTCAAAGCGACCCCTTTGCGATCAAACGCGCCACGATCGTAAACAGGTTCTCAGCGCGCCAGCGCCTGGCCGACGACGCTCAGCCCAGGCCGGCCGTCGAAGGTGTCCACTCCCGCCAGCCAGCTCGTCAGCACCGCCGGGTTCTTTTTCAAATACTCCCGCGCCGCCACCTCCGGCCTGATCTTGTCCATGATCGGCCCCATCACCCGGTTTTCCATATCGGTGCTGAAGCGCAGATTGCGCAGCAAGCGGCCGACATTGGCGCAACGCGCTTCGTAATCCGGCGGCAGCGCGGTGAAGACCCTGGCCGCGCCGAAGTTGGGGCCGAACACCGCGTCGCCGCCGGACAGATAGCGCAGCTTGTGCCTGACGTTCATCGGGTGCGGCTCCCAGGCCAGGAACACCATCCATTTCTTCCTCCGCTCGGCGCGTTCCAGTTCGGCCAGCATGCCGGCCTCGCTGGACTCCACCAGCTTGAAGCCGCCCAAGCCGTACTGTCGCTTGCGGATCATGTCGTCGATCAGGCGGTTGCCGTCGTTGCCGGCTTCGATGCCGTAGATCTTGCCGTCCAGCTGCGCCTTGAAACGGGCGATGTCCTTGAAATCCCGCAGGCCGGCGGCGGCCACGTAGTCCGGCACCGCCAGCGTGTACTTGGCCCCGCTCAGATTGGGCTCGGCCAGCACCTTGATCTGGCCCGCTTTCAGATAGGGTTCGATCAGCGGCGTCATCGACGGGCTCCAATACCCGAGGAACACGTCGATCTGCCGGCTCTTGAGCCCGGAGAAGGCGATGGGCACCGAGGCCATGGTCACGCTGGGGCGGTAGCCCAGCGCCTCCAACACCACGCTGGCCATGCCGGTGGTGGCCGCGATGTCGGTCCAGCCGACATCGGCGAAACGCACATTGCGGCAGGCGGCCGGCTCCCGTGCCGCCGCGCTGCCGGCGATGGCCAGCAGCAGCGCCGCGGACATTGCTTTGAATCGATTCATCCCTTCCTCCCGGGCAGCGATGATGGCGAGAGTCCGCCCGGCGGCCGCTGCCGCGCCGCCCATTAGGTTTCCAGCACCCGTTCAAGGTCTCGCGAGCCGGAACGAGACAAGGCGCGGCCGGCCTTGAACAGGCATTCAGGCGATGGCCCCGGCCGCCACCAGGTATTGTTGCCGCTCGCGGCTGGGCGGGTAGCCGAACAGCCCGCGGTAGGACTTGGAAAAATGCGAGGAGGACAGAAAACCGCAGGCCACGGTGACTTCCATCACGCTCATATTGGTTTGCAGCAGCAGCTCACGCGCCCGGCGCAGGCGGAGATCCAAATAGTATTGCGCCGGCGTGGTGCTCAGATAGCGCTTGAACAAGCGCTCCAGATGGCGCAGCGACACGCCCAGCTCCGCCGCCAGATGTTCCAGCGAGCGAGGGTTCTCGATATTGCTCTCCATCGACAAGGCGGCGTCCAGCAAGGCCTCGTGCCCGGTGCCGATGCGCGCCAGCAGCGGGATGTGCTGGCGGTCGCCGTCGTCGCGCAGCCGGTCCACGATGAATTGCACCGAGACGTCGGCCGCCAGGCTCTTGCCGCCCTTGTGGCGGATCAGATGGCACATGAAATCCAGTGGCGCGGTGCCGCCGCTACAGGTGAAGCGGTCCCGGTCCAGCACAAACAGGTCCGAGGTGAAGCGGGTGCGGGGGAATTCCTCGCTGATGGACAGCAGGTTTTCCCAATGGATGGCGCAGCGGTAGCCGTTCAGCACCCCGGCCCGGGCCAGCGCGAAGGTGCCGGTACAGATCGATCCCAGCGGCACGCCCTGGGCGGCGAAGCGGCGGATCAGCGCCTGCACCTTGTCGGTGGCCGCCTCGCGCACCTGGCAGCCGCCGCAGACGATGAGCATGTCGTACTGTTGCGGAGGGCCCGGCGCGGAGATCGGCGACAAGCTCAGGCCGTTGCTGGCGCTGACCGGCTCGCCATCCGCCGACAGCAGACTCCAGCGGTACAGCTTCTTGCGCGACAGGTAGTTGGCCATGCGCAACGGCTCCACCGCGTTGGAGAACGCGATCATTGAAAACCGGTCCAGCAGCAAAAAGGCGATATGCGACAACGAGGCGATCTGTTGCGGTCCCATCACGACCTCCAATGTGTGCGTTGCGAGGATTGTTGTTCTGCTCCGAAGCGGTTCGCAGCCGGCCTTGAAAACCGTTGCGCAGGTATTGTTTCGTCCCTGGTTTCCTCCTGTTTCATCCTCAGCCGTCGGCCGCGGCGCCCGCTTTCGGCGCGCGACCGAAGCTTTCGGTGATCCGGTCCAGGATGATGGCCAGCAGCACCACCGCCAGCCCGCTCTCGAAACCGAGGCCGACGTCCAGCCGCTGTATGCTGGCCAGGACATCGTTGCCCAGGCCGCCGGCCCCCACCATGGAGGCGATGATCACCATGGACAGCGCCATCATGATGGTCTGATTGACCCCGGCCATGATGGACGGCAGCGCGATGGGCAGCTGCACCTTGAACAGCAATTGCCAAGAGGTGCAGCCAAAGGCGTTGCCCGCCTCCACCAGCTCCCGGTTCACCTGGCGGATGCCCAGATTGGTCAAGCGCACCGCCGGCGGCACCGCGAACACCACCGTGGCCAGGATGCCCGGCACCCGCCCCAGTCCGAAGAACATTGCCGCGGGAATCAGATAAACGAAAGCCGGCATGGTCTGCATGAAGTCCAGCGCCGGCCGGACCAGGGCGTTGACCCAGCGCCAGCGCGCGCAGCAGATGCCCAGCGGCACCCCCAGCATCAGGCTGACGCAGGTGGCGGACAGGGTCAGCGCCAGCGTGGCGACGGTCTGGCTCCAGAAGCCGGTGGCCCAGATCAAGCCCAGCGCCGCGCAGACGAAGACGGCGAACTTCCAGCCCAGCCGCCACAGGCCGACGCCGGCGAACACGCCGGCCAGCGCCCATGGCGGCACGCCCTGCAACAAGGCCTCCACCTGGGTGGCGAACCAGTCGATGCCGCCGCCGACGGCGTCGAAGGCGCCGGCGTTGTTTTCCAGCAGAAAATGGATGATCTGGTTGACCCAGCTGCCTATCGGCAGCGGGGACTGGGGACTGGTGTCGGCCATGCGGCGTGCTCCTCGTCTCGCCGGACGCGCTCAGGACGGCGAGAGCCACACGCCCCCGCGCCGGCGACGCCCGTTGGGGTTCAGTGGTGGGCGGCCGCGCTAGGGCGGTGCTGGGACAGCTTGTTGAGCACGCTGCTGGGGGTGATCACGCCCAGGCAGCGGCCGTCGTCGTCGCGCACCTGCAGCGGTTCGGCCTGCCCCTGGAGCCGCAACAGCACATCGGACAGGCTACAGGACGGCTCCACGTGCGGAGCGGCCGTCGCGCGCGGCGGCGGCGCGGCTTCGATCAGATCCTTGGCCTGCAGATAGCGCGAGGTGTCCACGCTCTTGAAGAAGTTGCGCACATAGTCGTCGGCCGGGCATTCGATGATTTCGCGCGGGCTGCCCACCTGCACCAGCCGGCCGCCCTCCATGATGGCGATGCGGCTGCCGATGCGCAGCGCCTCTTCCAGATCATGGGAGACGAAGACGATGGTGCGGCGCTGCTCGCGCTGCAATTGCAGCAGCAAGTCCTGCAGCTCGGCGCGCTTGAGCGGGTCCAGCGCCGAGAAGGCCTCGTCCATCAGCATCAGCGAGGGATTGACCGCCAGCGCGCGCACCAGGCCCACCCGCTGCTGCATGCCGCCGGAGAGCTGATGCGGGTACTTGCCGGCGAAGGCGGCCAGCCCCACTTGCTCCAGCACTTCCCGCGCCCGCGCCTCGCGGGCCTTGCGCCCGAGGCCGGCCACTTCCAGGCCGAAGGCGGCGTTGTCCAGCACCGTGCGGTGCGGCATCAGCGCGAAACTCTGGAACACCATGCTCATGTCGCGGCGGCGCAAGGCCACCAATTGCCTGGGCGACAGCCGGGTCAGGTCCTGGCCGTCCAGCAGGATCTGGCCGGCGCTGGGCTCCAGCAAGCGGTTGATCAGGCGGATCAGCGTGGATTTGCCGGAGCCGGACAGGCCCATCAGCACGAAGATTTCGCCGGCGCGCACCGAGAACGACACGTCGTTGACGCCCACCACCGCCCCGGTGCGCCGAAACACTTCGTCCTTGCTCTCGCCGGCCCGCAGCAAGGGCATCACTTCCGCCGGCTTGCCGCCGAACACCTTGTGGAGGTTTCTGACCTCGACCTTGATCGTTTGCATCCCGGCTCCCTTCGGCGCGGCCGCTGACAATTCGAAGAATGTTTAATGTAAATCAAGGTTCAAGATAGGAAGGAAGGGCTGGGCCAAGTAAGGGTATTCCGACAACAAGCCGTCCAAATCCGACATCCGCGCGCAAAACCGGCCGGCATAGGCCTGGCCGCCAAATCCAGCGCCGGCTTTCGTCTCCGGCCCGGCCGGCCTGTGTCGTAAAAAAACCGCAATCCGCCGCCGGCGGCAAAAACAAAAACGCCGGCCGCGGCCGGACAGGCGTGAAGGACGGGGAGGCGACGGACGCGCGCGCGGAAGCTGTCAAAGACGGCTGCGCTTCGTGAAGCGTTGTACGGTGAGTACCCGCTCAAAACGCGCAATGCCGCTTGTACATGCCGCTTTTTCGCTCGTTTCCGCCTTGTTTCGCCCTGGCTCGCGAGACTTTGGACAGGCGCTCAGCGATCCACCACCAGATCGCTCAAGGGCAGGCTGCAGCAAGGCAGGAAATAACCCTGCTCCACTTCGCGCGGCCGGATGCCGCCCTGGTGCCGCATGTCCACCCGACCTTCCAGCAGACGGCTCTTGCAACTGCCGCACACGCCGCGGGTGCAGGAGGCCGGCAGGCGCATGCCCTTGGCCAGCGCCGCCGCCAGCACCGTCTGCCCCGGCGCCACCGATAAATCGTCCCCCGTTTTGGCGAAGCGCACATTGAAGCCGCGGCCCTCGACGCCGGGCTGCGGCGCCCGCACCGCCTCGTCCGGCGGCGCCGCGCTGAGTTCGGCGAAATTGAAGCTTTCCTCGTGATAGCGGCTCATGTCGAAACCGCACTGGCGCAGCAGCTCGCGCACCGCGGCCATATAGGGCGCGGGGCCGCAGCAAAACACCTGGCGCGCGTGCAGATCCGGCGCCATGCGCTCGATCAGCGTCCGGTCCAGCCGGCCGATCAGGCCGGCCCAATCCGGCTCTCCCGCCCGGTGTTCGCAAATCACCGCCTGGCTGAAAGTGGGGTGGATGCTGGCCAGCAGGCTCAATTCCTTGCGAAACACGATGTCGCGCGGCGAGCGCGCGCTGTGCACGAACAGGATGTCGGCGCCGGAGGCCAGATCGGTCAGCGCCCGGGTCATCGACATCAGCGGGGTGATGCCGCTGCCGGCGGACAGAAAGAGATAGGGCGAAGCGGCGTGGCGCGCATAGCTGAACTCGCCGGCCGGCCCCAAGACCCGCAGCGCCATTTCCGGGCGCAGATGCTCGTGCAGCCAAGAGGAAACGACGCCGCCGGGAATGCGCTTGACGGTGATGGACACCCGGTCCGGCCGGGTGGGCGTGGACGACAGCGTGTAGCAGCGGTTGACCGCGGCGCCGTCGATGTCCAGTTCCAGCGTGATGAACTGGCCGGGCAGATAAGGGAAGCGGCGCGGCGGCTCGGCGCGGAACACGAAGGTTTTGACATCGTGGGTTTCCTCCCGCGCCTGAACGCAGACGAGCAGGCTGTCCTCGCCGGCCCGCCACAGCGGCAGGTCGGCGGCTGACGGGAGATCATCCAATGGGCTGGCCGGCGGTGCGCTATTCATGGTCGCGCCGTTCCCGCTCCAGGCCGTCGCCCAGCCGCTGCGCGTACCAGTGGGTGAATTTCTCCACCAAGGCCTCGGTGTAGGGCGAATAAGGACCGGGCCGATAGGCGGAGCCGTTGATGCCGCGCTGCGACTCCTCCACCAGCCGGCGGTCCTGCTGATTGGTGGCTTTCCATACCCGGGTGAGGTTGTCCACCTCGTAGTCCACGCCCTCCTCCGCGTCCTTGCGCACCAGCCAGGTGGTGCGCACCAGCGTGCTTTCCGCCGACAGCGGCAAGGCGGTGAAGGTGACGATGTGGTCGGCCATGAAATGGTGCCAGGAGTTGGGCTGGGTCCAGAACGACAGGCCGCCGGACGCCGGGTCGCGCAGATCGCCCAGCAGCTTGCGACAGGCCGCGCCGGTGTCCACGGTCTGGGACTGGCCCTTGCGGTCCAGCGGCATGCGCATCGCGCGGAAGCCGGACACTTCGGACAGGCGCTCGATCTCCGCCGAGGGCAAACCGCCGGCCTCCCAGCGCGCGTGGTGCTCGGCGACGACGCGCTGGTAATCGGCCAGCCCGGAGGCCTGCTCGGCCCGGGGCGCGAAGCCGTAGCTGTAGGCGTACAGCGAAACGGTCAGCTCCGGATGGTTGGCGGTGCAGTGATAGCACTCGCGGTTGTTCTCCATGGTCAGCTTCCAGTTGCCCGCCTCGACGATGTCCACCTGGGCCGCCACCTTGCAATCATCGATGCGGTGCGGCGCGATATAGGGCGCCATCCGCGCCATCATCTCGTCGATGTCCTCCGGCGGCCGCTCGGCCAGGCAGATGAACAGCAGCCCTTCCAGGTTTTTCAGCGCCACCGGCTTGAGGCTGTGATGCGAGGGGTCGAAGCCGTCCGCCATGTGGTCGGCGAAGATCAGCCGGCCGGACAGGTCGTAAGTCCATTGATGGTAGGGGCAGACCAGATTGCCCACCGAGCCCTGACGCTCGGCGCACAGCCGCGAGCCGCGGTGGCGGCAGACATTGTGAAAAGAGCGTATGACCATGTCGTCGTCGCGCAGGATCAGGATGGGATCGCGCCCCAGCTCCACGGTCAGGTAGTCGCCCGGTTCGGGTATTTCCGCGCTGACGCCGACATAGATCCAGTGGCGGCGGAAGATGTATTCGAGATCGGCCTCGAACACCAGCGGCGAGCGGTAGAACGGCGCTTCCAGACTGTGGCCGGGACGGCGGCGGGCCAGCAGTTCGCGCAGCGGGGCCGTCGTCGCTGCCGGGAAGGGAATGACGCTGTGGGACATGTCTCGCTCCTTTGATGGCGGGCGGCTCAAAAATCGACGAGCCGATGTTGACGCAGGTAATCCAGCACCGCTTGCGCTTTCTCGACGGAATCCCCCTGTTTTACGACGCGCCCCCCGGCAGTCGCATCGTCGCCGGCAATCGCCCCCAGCAGGCGCTCCAGGCCGCTGCCGCGCTGCGCCGCCAGCGCCCGCGCGCGCCGCGCCGGCTCCAGCCTGGGCGCGGGCACGGGCTCCCCCGCCGCCGCGCGGCGCGTCACCACGCCGCGTTGCAAGCCGGCCCAGGACCAGCGTGGCTCCGCGCCGTCCGGCTTGACGCTGGCCAGCAGCGGCGCCTGGGCCGCCAGCCGTCGCCGCCGCCCCCTGGCCAGGCCTTGCAGCGCCCGCCATTCTCCGCCCTCCTCCGTCAAGGACAGCACGCCGGGCAAGAGCGGACGGTCCAGGCCTTCGGCCAATAGATAGGGCAGCAGCGCCGACGCCTCGCCGCCGCCGGAGCGTTCTCCGCACAGAATCAGTTCGAAATCGCCCAGCGCGGCGATCAGCGCCGGCGTCGGGTCGCTGTCCGCCGGCGGCTGCAACACGGCGATGGCCGCCGCGCCCTGAGCCAGGTAGTCGGCCAGCGCCTCCTTGTCCGCGTCCCCGGCGTGCAAGACGACGAAGGCTCGGCCCAGCCGGCGCGCCAGCGCCAGCGCCGCCAGATCGCCCGGGCCGGCGCAGGGCCGCCCGCTGACCGGATGCGGCGCCGGGGCCACCAGCACCGCCGTTTTCGCCGCCGTTCCGGCGGAAAGCGCTGTCTCGCTCATGGTCCGATCTCCTTGTTCTCAAGCTCCAGCAAGGCCTGCAAGGCCTGAATGAAGGACTGGCAGTCGTCGATCACGCTCAGGTCCGCGCGCTTGACCATGGGCGCGGCCGCGTCCAGATTGACCGCGATCACATGGCGGCAGGCCTTGATGCCTTGCAGGTGCTGCACCGCGCCGGAAATGCCCAGCGCCAGATAGGCGCTGGCCTGCACGCTGCGGCCGGTGGCGCCCACTTGCTGGTCGCGGCGGAAACGCCCATCGTCCACCGCCACCCGCGAGGCGCCCACCGCCGCGCCCATGGATTCCGCCAGCCGCAGGAAGGCCGGCACGTCGCTGACCCCGTTGCCGGCGGCCAGGATCAGGTCCGCTTCTTCCAGCGCCAGTTGCGAGGCCGGGCTGGCGACGCCGCCCAGGTCCCGCACCCGCTCCTCCGCCGCCTCTGGCGCGCAAGCCTGCCGCAGCCCGCGCCCGACGAAGGGCAGGCGGACGTCGGCCACGCCGCGCGCGAGCAAGAGCGCCTGGGCGCGCGGGTGCACGCTGAAGCCCGCTCCCGGCCGGCGGCGGCGCACGCCGTCGGCGGCGATTTCCACCACGTCGGTCAGCACCGACAGGCGCTCGCGGCAGGCGAAGCGCCGGCCCAGATCGGCGTCCTCGCCGCGGTCGGCGAACAGCACATGGCTCGGTTGCTCCCGCCGCCACAGCCGCCGCAACAAGGCCAGCTTGGCTTCCGGCGCAAAGCCCGGATCGGCCGGCGTCAAGACGCGGTCCAAGGCCAGTTCCGCCAGTTCGGCGTCGGCGCAGCCTTCCATGCCGAACAAGACCGCCAGCACCTCCTCGCGCGGACCGGCCAGCAGGGCGGCGGCGGCGATGACCTCGCGCGCCGCCTCGTCCAGCTGACCGCGCTCGGCGTGCGCCACCACCAACAGCCGTCCATCGAACGGTCCGGCGCTGCGCAGCGGCTTGAGCCTGGCCGCGCTCGCCGGCGGCGCGTCGCGCAGGCCGCCGTCCTCGCCCAGCACGATGCGCTTGAGCCCGCCCGGCGAACGCACCCAGGGCCGGCGCGGGTCCACCCGCGGCGCGGTCTGCTTCATCGTCATGCCTCCTCCTTCGCCAGCCGGCCTTGCGCCGCCGCGCGCCGCGCATCGCCCCGCTCTTGCCCGGCCTCCGGGCCGGTCTCCAGACGCTCCGCCACCAGTTCCGCCAACTCCACCACCTCCGCCCGCGCGCCGCTGACGCCTTCCAGCATCGCGGTGCAGTTGGGGCAAGCCACCGCGACGCGGCCGGCACCGGCGGCGCGGACGTCGTCCATGCGCATGTCCGGAATCCGGCGCGGCCCGGGCACGTCGGTAAAGGCCGCCCCGCCGCCCCAGCCGCAGCAGCGAGCGTCGCGGCCGGAGCGGCTCATCTCCACCACCTGGATGCCGATGCCGGCCAGCACGCGGCGCGGCGCGCCGTAGCCCTCGTTGTAGCGGCCCAGATAACAGGGGTCGTGATAGCTCAGCGGCTCCGCCGAGTCGCGGGAGCGCACGCGGATCGCCCGCGTCTCCAGCAGTTGGTCCAGCAGCCGGCTGTGATGCCAGACTTCGTAATGTCCGCCCAGCGCCGGGTACTCATTGGCCAGGCAATGAAAAACATGCGGGTCCGGCGTGACGATGCGGGTGAAGCAATAGCGGCCCAGCGTGGCGATATTGGCCAGCGCCAGCCGCTGAAACCCCGCCTCGTCGCCCAGGCGGCGCGCCAGGTCGCCGCAGTCGCGCTCGGCTTCGCCCAGCGCCGCCACGCGCAGGCCGGCGGCCTTGAGCACGGTCAGCAAGGCGCGCAAGGCGCGCTGATAACGCATGTCGAAAGCGCCCTCGCCCGCCAGCAACAGCCAATCGACGGACTCGTCCTCCCGCAGCAGCGGCAGGTCCAGGTCCGCCGCCCAGTGGTAGCGGGCGCGCAGCGGATGGCCGCCGACGGTGTCGGTATGGCGCAGATTGGCCAGCGCCGCCGCGCCCTTGCCCGGCAGTTCGCCCCGCGTCAGGGTCAGGTGCCGGCGCAGATCGATCACCGCGTCGACGTGCTCGATCAGCATCGGGCAGTTTTCCACGCAGGCGCGGCAGGTGGTGCAGGACCACAAGGTGTCCGCCGCCAACGCGCCGCCGACGATGTCCCGGTCCGCGCTCGCGGCCGCGGCCGCCGGCCGGCCCGGATGCGGGCTGCCGGCGTAGGCCGGACCGCCGCCGCCCATGGACGCCACCAGGTCCTGGATCAGACGCTTGGGATTGAGCGGCTGGCCGGCGGCGAAGGCCGGACAGGCGGCTTCGCATTTGCCGCATTGCACGCAGGCGTCGAAGGACAGCAGCCGGTTCCAGGCGAAATCGGCCGCCCGCGCCGCGCCCAGCTCGCCGGCGGCCAGGTTCAAGGGCTTCAGATCGGCGGACTTGCCGGCGAAGCGCTCGGCGCGCGGATGGAAGGCCAGGTGCAGCAAACCGGCCACCGCGTGCTTCATCGGCCGGCCCAGGCCTATGCCCAGGGCCAGCTCCGCTCCGCCCAAGGCCAGCAGCGACAACGCGACGGCGGCCAGCCCTTGCCCGGCGGCGCTCAGCCAGACCTCGCCGCCGGCCAGCGCCGCCGCCAGCAGCGCGCCCAGCGCGAAACAGGCCAGCCGCGCCGGCAGCCGCTGCCATTCTCCCAACGACAGCCGGGCCGGCGGCGCGCGGCGGCGCGCGCGCATCAAGGCCGCGCCGATCAGCATCAGAACGGCCGACGCCGCCAGCAGCAGGTCCAGCCAGCGCTGATGCAACAGCAGGCCGTAATTGAGCGCGATCAGCAGCAGCGCCGCCGTCCCGCCGCCGGCCGCCGCCACATGGGCGCGCGCCGCGGCCGGATCGCGGGCCACCACGCGGTGCAGGTCCACGAAGTAACGCTTGGGCGCGGCCAGCAGGCCGCGCCAGGACGCCGGCGCGGCGCGCCCCCGTCGCCACAGCCGCGCGCGCCGGAGCAGCCCGGCGCTCAGCAGCAGCGCGCCCAACCAGAACAGGCCGCTGAGGAGGTAGGGAAAACTCATGTCAGAAATCCTTGGCCAGCCGCAGCGCGTCGTAGAGCGCGCCGTGGATGTTGTGCATGGAAACGCAGTCGCCGACGCGGAATAGCAGGAATTCCCCGGCCGCCAGCGGCCAGTCCAGACAGGGCTGCGGCTCGGCGGCGAACAGCGCCCGCACATCGGTCTGGCCACGGTTGCGCGACAAGGGCTTCAGCTGCCCGTACAGGGCATCGTCCGGCAGCACGCCGTTGTCTATCACCACCTGGTCCACCGCCCGCTCTTCCAGCGCTTCGGTGTATTCGTTGCGCAGCACGGCGATTTTCTTGTCGCCTTCGGCGTAAACCGCCTCCAGCCAGACATTGGGGGTGGGGATGATGCCTTGGGCGTACAGGCGGCGGTAGAAGATGGGAAAGGTGGTGCCGCCGGTGTCGTCGCCCACCTTCACGTCCGGCGTGACGATTTCCACCGTGCTGCCGCGGCTGGCCAGATAGTCGGCGACGCCGAAGCCGGCGTGGGTGCTCAGCGCGTCGTAGACCAGCACATTGCGGGCCGGCTCCACCTGGCCGGACAGGATGTCCCAGCTGCTGACGGCCAGTCCCTCCGCCACGCCCCAGGCCGGCACCTGGCCGGTGTGCGGCCGGCCGCCGGTGGCCAGCACCACGATATCCGGCCGCTCGTCCATGATCATGGAGCGGTCCGCCGCCGCGCCCAGCCGGCGGTCCACACCCAGGCGCTGGGTTTCCATGTCCAGCCAGCGCACGATGCCGGCCATCTGTTCGCGCTGCGGCGCGCGCGCCGCCAGCAGGATCTGACCGCCCACCTGCGGCTGCCGCTCGAACAGCACCACCTCGTGGCCGCGCTCGCGCGCCACCCGCGCCGCCTCCAGCCCGGCCGGCCCGGCGCCCACCACCGCCACCCGGCGCGGCCGCGCCGCCCGGGAGATCAGATGAGGCATGGTGGACTCGCGGCTGGTGGCGGCGTTCTGGATGCACAGCACGTCCTGGCCGTAGTACTGGCGGTCTATGCAGTAATTGGCGCCCACGCACTGGCGGATCTGGTCTTCCTTGCCGTCCCGGATCTTGATCACCAGATGCGGGTCGGCC
This sequence comes from Chromobacterium sp. CCUG 30098, assembly GCF_059916605.1. Classification (NCBI taxonomy): domain Bacteria; kingdom Pseudomonadati; phylum Pseudomonadota; class Betaproteobacteria; order Neisseriales; family Chromobacteriaceae; genus Chromobacterium; species Chromobacterium sp. CCUG 30098. The sequence goes on from NZ_JAUCGS010000012.1 coordinate 51,928, forward strand.
ATGTGGGCGCGGGTCATGCCCACCATGTCCACCATGCCGGCGGCCAGGATGCGTTCCGCCTGCACCGGGTCGCGTATGCTCTGCGCGTGCATCACCGGCACCTTGGACACCGATTTGATGCCGGCGGCCAGATGCACGAAAGGCTCGGGCGGCAGCGCCATCGGCGGCATGCAGTTGGCCAGGCTGTTGTGAGTGTCCGCGCCGGAGCCTATCACCGACAGGTAGTCGATCAGCCCGGTTTCGGACATGGCGGCGGCAATCTCCTTGAGCATGTCGTGGCTGAGGCCGTCTTCGTGGAATTCGTCGCCGCTCATTCTCAGGCCGACGCAGAAGTCCGCGCCCACCTCGGCGCGCACCGCCTGCAGCACCTCCATGCCGAAGCGCAGCCGGTTGTCCAGGCTGCCGCCCCATTCGTCCTCGCGCTGATTGGTGCGCGGGCTCCAGAACTGGTCGATCAGGTGCTGGTGGGCGGCGGCGATTTCGATGCCGTCCAGGCCGGCGGCCTTGACCCGCCGCGCCGCCAGCGCGAAATCCGCGATCACGCGATGGATGTCCTCCGTCTCCATGATCTTGGCGTTGCCGCGGTGCACCGGCTCGCGCACGCCGGAGGGGCTGAGCAGATGCGGCCAGTGTTCGCCTTGATAGCTGGAGCGCCGCCCCATGTGGGTGGCCTGTATCATGATCTTGGCGCCGTGGCGGTGCATGGCTTCCGCCAGCCGCACCAGCGGTTCTATCACCGCGTCGCTGGCCAGGTTCACCGATTTCCACCAGCCCTGCGGGCTGTCGATGGACACCGGGCTGGAACCGCCGCAAATCGCCAGCGCCAGGCCGCCCTTGGCTTTTTCTTCGTAGTAGCGGATGTAGCGCTCGCCCGGCAGGCCGCCGGCTTCGGCGTAGACCTCGGCGTGGGCGGTGCTGACGATGCGGTTGCGCAAGGTCAGCCGGTTCAGGGTGATGGGTTCGAACAAATGCGGGTAAGACATGGCCGGCTCCTAAGGGTCTGTTGACGTATGTTTTCCCCGCCGCGCTGACCGAGAAAAGTGCGCTCTACAAGGCGAAGGGCGCAGGCCTTGGCAAACCAAGGCCAAGCCTGACAACGCCGTAGAGGGGGCGTTCCTCGGTCAGCCCTCCGGGTTCGTCCCCAGCCGGTGCCTCGCTTTGTCGACCGCCTCTAGCAGTGAATAACTCTGCGGCGAGGCGGCCTTCTCGCGCCGCATCCGGCTGGGGACGAACGCAGCGGTAAAACATACGTCAACAGACCCTGACTACAAGGGGTGGACCGTGAACGCGCAGTACGGCGCGCCCTGCCCCGCGCACTGGCTTTCGCGGCAGACGGTGCGGTAGTCGCGCCCCAGGCTTTCCCCCACCCAGTCCATCGCGCCGGCGAACCAGCCGGCGAACAGATAGCAGGCCATATGCTCGCTTTGCGGCGCGCCGGCCTCGCCCTGGGCCAGCACGAAACAGGAGTGGTCCAGCCGGATATGGGCGTTGCCGCTGGCCACGTCGGCCTCCAAAAAGCGGAAGCGGCCCCAGCCGCGCAGGGACAGCCGGCTCAGGTAGTGCTCGAACACGGCCAGGCCGGCCAGACCGTGGGTGGCCGCCTCGCTGGCGCACCAGAAGTGGGCGGAGCGATGGCCGGCCTGGTAGAGCGCGTCCGCGTACTGGTAACGGCCCAGCGCCGCCTCCATGGCCAGGTGGTTGTTGATGAAGAAATGACGCGGCACGTACAACATGGGCAGGCCGTTGGTGCGCCAGACGCCGCTGTCGGGGTCCACGTCGATGGGAAGTTGCGGTTGCATGCCGTTCTCCTGAGAGCCTGTTCAAGGTCTGCTGCGCTTCGTCGGACATGGCGTGGTGAGTACGGCTTCAGAATGCCCATATGCCGCATGACCCTTCCGCTTCCTCAGCGGTTTTCGCCTTGTCTCGCCCTTGCTCGCCAGACGGTGAACCGGCTCTGAGCAAGTCGGGCGCAGCCCGTCATTGCCGGCATCTTGCCGCAGGCCATTCCGGGCCGGAGCCGTCGGCGCGACCGGTTTTTGCCCATTGCCGACACCGCGCGGCGCGGGCGCAAAAAAGGCGGACCGCGGTCCGCCAAGGGGAGGCATGTCATTGAACGCGCAGTGGTTCAGGGCGCCCACTCCGCCACCCGCTCCGGATGGGCCCGAATCCAGGAGGCCGCCGCCGCGGGTTTGGCGCCGGTTTCCACCGCCAGCATCAGCGGGCCGATCTCTTCCGGCCGCCAGCGGAAGCGCTGCAGAAAGGCCAGCACCCGCGGCGCCTTGGCGCTCAGGCCGGGATGGGCCACATTGTTGACGTGCTCGGCCTCGCCGAACACTTTTTGCGGGTCGTCGAGAAAACGCAGCTTCCATTTGGCGAACATCCAGTGCGGCACCCAGCCGGTCACCACGATGGGCTTGCGGGCGTTGATCGCGCGCGCCAGTTCCGCCGTCATGCCCGGCCCGGAGCTGGGCATCAGCGTCAAATTCAGCCGGTAGGCCTTGATCGCCGCCTCGGTTTTTTGCATCACCCCGGCGCCGGCGTCTATGCCGACGATGCGTCCCTGATACGCCGCGCGCTCGGCGTTGAGATCCCCTATGGCGCGGGCGGCCACATAGTCCGGCACCACCAGGCCGATGCGGGCGTCGACGTAATTGGGCCCCAGGTCCAGCACCTTGTCCTTGAACTGCCGGTAATACGCGCCCTGGGTCACCGGCAGCCAGGCCGACAGCGTGGCGTCCAGATCGCCGCGCGCCACGCCCTGCCACATGATGCCGGCGGCCACCGGCATCAGCTCCACCGGGTGGCCCAGCCGACCGCGAATGATCTGGGCCACCACCTGGGTGGTGACCACGCTGTCCGCCCAGCCTTCGACGTAGCCGATCTTGATGAGCGGTTTGCCGGGCGTGGCCTCGGCCGCGTGGGCCGGCACGCACAAGAGCAGCAGTAGGATGCAACACCATTGCCTCAACATATTCGTTTCCTCCCTTAAGACCCGCTAAGCCACCCCCCGACCCTGCGTTGCGCCTGCTGGTACTGCCTGCGTCGGCGCGCCTTGGTCCAGCGTCTCTACGAGGTTTTGTTAGCGGCGCTAAAGCGGTTCAAGGTCTGATACAAGCTTGCCAGCGGCGTGAGAATGCCCATGCGCCCCATTCCGCGTCTTCCAGCGCTTATTGAATCTGCTCCGGCTTCACCACCAGCCAGTTGCGGTCCGCCGTCGCCGGCTGGCCCAGCTTGCGCTGCTGCCTGGCCGCTTCCCGGCTCCAGTTGCGGATCCGATCCCAATAACCCGCTTTGCGGTCTACCCAGAGCCGCAAGCCGCCCTTGGCCGTGTCGGTGCCGTTCAGCAGCATGTAGCCATCGGACTGCGGCGTGTCGCCGGCCACCAGCACCGGCTTGCGCCATTGGTCTATCCAGCCCAGGATGGTCCCGGCCTTGCCCTCGTACCAGGTCATCGGGTTCATCAGATAGGGGGTCAGTTCCAGGTCCAGATTGCGTTCCGGCTCATAGCCGCCGCGCTTGATCTGCAAACGCGAGGTGGTCAGCGCGCCGTTCGTTCGGTCTTTCAGCAGCAGGTTGACGCCCAGCACGTTTTGCGGCGGCGCCCGGTAGCCGTAGCGCGGATCGCTGGCCACCATGCGCACCAGTTCTTCGCTGGCCGCGGTCATCACGTAGACGGCGATGCCGTTCTCCTGCAGCTTGGTGTACAGCTCGACCATGCCGGTGAACACGCGCGGCGCCGGCACGCTGCCCTCCACCGGCTTGCCCTGATGGAAGTACCTGACCGGCACCGGGGCGCCGCTGGCCATCAGCGCGTCCACCTGGGTCTTGAGTTGGCGCAGCGTCAGTCCGGAAAACACCTGCGCCGCCCAGGGGTAGCAGATCAGTTCGTCTATCTCGCACAGCCGCAGATAGTAGCTGTACAGGCTTTCCGGCCGGTCCGGCTCGTCGCGGAAGGGGATCAGCTTCAAGGACGGGTCCAGCCGCTCGCGGCTCAGCAAGCCCTTGGCCTCCATATAAGGCAGCAGCGCTTCTTCCAGATCGTAGCGATAGCTGGTGTTGTCCATGTCGAACACCGCGTATTCGCCCTTATGGGCATTGGCCTTGATCATGGCGTTCAGCCGTTCCGCGATCTTGGGCGGCCAGTGCTTCAGCTCGGTCTCCGCCGCCGCCGGCTGGGTCCAAAGCGCGGCCGACAACAGCAAAGCCCCCAATACTTTAACTTGCTTCATAAGTCCTCCTGAATATGCTTCGGATGCGGCGGGCCCACCTTGGAACCTGTTCGAAGTCTGCTGCGCTTCAGCGATACGGCGTTGAAAACCAGCTCAAAATGCTCATGTACCACGTGTACATTCCGCTTTTTCGCTTGTTTTCGCCTTGTCTCGCCCTTGCTCGCGAGACTTTGAACGGCTCTTAAGAAATACCCATGCGCCGCTTGCGCGCGAGGAGGCTCAACGCGGGATCAGGGCCGTGGCCGGGGGACTAAGCCCCCCATACCTCGCCGAACACCCGCAACCAGTTCTCGCCCAGCACTTTGCGGATCTTGCGCTCAGGCCAGCCGGCCCGCAGCATCGCCGCGGTCAGATTGGGCGTTTCGCCTATGGTGCGAATGCCTTCCGGGTTGAGGATGGTGCCGAAATCGGTCAGCCGGCGATACCGGCCTTTGTCGTGGGTGATCCAGTCGAAGAAGCCCTGATCGTAGCCCTGGGTGAAGTCGGTGCCGTAGCCGACGCAGTCTTCGCCCACCAGCGCGATCACGTAATCCATCGCTTCCACGTAGTCGTCCACGGTGGCTTCGATGCCGCGGCGCAGAAAGGGCGGAAACATGGTGACGCCGATGAAGCCGCCGTGATCGGCGATGAAGCGCAGCTCCTCGTCGCTCTTGTTGCGCGGATGCGGCTTGAGGCCCGAGGGCAGGCAATGGGAGTAACAGACCGGCTTTTTCGATTCCAGAACGGCTTCGCGCGAAGTCAGACCGCCCACATGGGACAGGTCCACCATGATGCCGACGCGGTTCATTTCCGCAATGACTTCGCGGCCGAAGCCGGACAGGCCGCCGTCGCGTTCGTAACAGCCGGTGCCGATCAGGTTTTGCGTGTTGTAGCACAGCTGCACCACGCGCACGCCCATGTCGGCGAAGGCTTCGATGGACTCCAGCCTGTCCTCGAAGGCATGGGCGTTCTGAAAACCCAGGATGACGCCGGTGCGCCCCTCCGCCTTGGCGCGGCGGATATCCTCGACGCCGCGCACCAGGGTCAAAAGGTCGCCGTGCTCGCGGATCAGCCCTTTCATCTCGGCGATATTGTTCACGGTGTCCTGAAAGCCCTCCCACACCGACACGGTGCAATTGGCGGCGCTCAAGCCGCCGCGGCGCATGTCCTCGAACACCGGCCGCGCCCATTTGGCGATGATCAGTCCGTCTATCACCAGCGCGTCTGCGTGCAAATCCATTGCCATCTCCTTCTAGCTTGTCCACGCCTCGGTCCAACTATCCCGCCGCAGCGCCACGGACTTTGAATAATTTTTTAAGAACTCTCGCTCAGGACCGCCGCCGACGCCGGCCGCGCCAGTTGCGCCCACAGCGGATGGCCGGCGTCCTCCGGCAGCTCGCACACCGCGAAGCCGTAAGGCCGGGCCGCGCGCCGCAACAGCAGCCAGACGTAGTCGGCAAAGCTGCGGCGGCACACCACGAACACGCCGTCGCCGTCCAGGCGCAGCACTTGAACCGCCGCCTTGCCCAGCAAGGTGCCGACGCCCTGGCCGGGACGCAGCGCTTCGAAATCGTAACCGCCCAGATGGCGCAGCACGGCCAGGTGCGGCTCGCCGCACAGGTAGACGGCGGTGAAGCCGCCGCTGACGTCCAGCGCCTGGGCGAACAGGCGCTGCTCGGCGAAGCCCCGCTCCAGCGCCGGCAGCCAGCCGGCCAGGCGCTGGCGGCGGCTGATCAGCAGCCATTCGTCCGGCGACAGCCACAGCAGCGCGCCGCCCTCCCCCTGGCTCAAGGTCTTGGGCCGGCGCGGCGGCTCCAGCCCGGTGATCCGCGCCGTCAGCTCGAAAAACCCGGCCTCGGCGCCGTCGCCGCGCAGCAGCGCGTAGCCCAGATTGGGCGCTTCATTGCCCCAGACGCGGCCGTCGGCGCGGCGCGCTTCGGCCGCTTCCGGCAAATCCAGATGCCGCAAGGGCGATTCCAGCACAGGCTTGAATGTAGATTCAGACATGCTGACGCTCTCCTTCCTTGTCGACGAAGACCGCGGACGCCACCCGCGCCGGCGCGCTATGGCCCTGCCACCACACATGCACGGTGTCGCCTTCGCGGCGGACGCCGTCCTTCAACACCGCCATGGCGATGGAGCGGCCCAGGCATTCGCTGTGGTAGCTGGAGGTGACATGGCCCTGCATCGCCGCCGGCGCGGCGTCCTTGCCGTCGTTGAGGATTTGCGCGCCTTCCGGCAACACCAGCCGCGGGTCCTCCGTCAGCAGGCCCACCAACTGCTTGCGGCCCGCGCCGGCGGTGTCGGCGCGCAGCAAGGAGCGGCGGCCGAGGAAGCTGAACGGCTTTTTCATGCCCACCGCCCAGCCCATGGCCAGATCGTTGGGGCTCATCGAGCCGTCGCTGTCCTGGCCGACGATGATGAAGCCCTTCTCGGCGCGCAAGACGTGCATGGCCTCGGTGCCGTAGGGCGTGATGCCGAACTCGGCCCCGGCCCGCATCGCCTCCTCCCACAAATAACGGCCGTAGCCGGCGTCCACATTGATCTCGTAAGCCAGTTCGCCGGAGAAACTGATGCGGAACACCCGCGCCGGCACGCCGGCCACGGTGCCGACGCGGCCCTCCATGAACCGGAAGGCCTGAGGGTCGAGATCAATATCCGTGCACAGCTTGCGCAGCACCTCCCGGCTTTGCGGGCCCACCAGCGCCGTGGTGGCCCAGTGATCGGTGATGGAGCTGAAGCGCACCTTGAGTTCCGGCCATTCGGTCTGGTGCCAGCGCTCCAGCCAGCTGTAAACCCGGGCCGCGCCGCCGGTGGTGGTGGTCATGTGGAAATGGTCGTCCGCCAGGCAGGCGGTGACGCCGTCGTCCATCACCATGCCGTTTTCGTCCAGCATCAGCCCATAGCGGCATTTGCCCGGCTCCAGCTTGCTCCAGGCGTTGCTGTAGACACGGCCCAGAAACTCGCGCGCGTCCGGGCCGCGCACATCGATCTTGCCCAGGGTGGAAGCGTCCATCACCGCCACCCCCTGGCGGGCGGCGCGGCATTCGCGGCGCACCGCCGCGTGCAGGTCCTCGCCCGGCCGCGGGAAATACCAGGGCCGCAGCCACTGCCCCACCAGCTCGTATTCGGCGCCGCGCGCGGTATGGCTGTCGTGCATGGCGGTGTAGCGGCGCGGGTCGAAAGTTTCTCCGACATGGGCTCCGGCCAGCGCGCCGAAGCTGACCGGGGTGTAGGCCGGCCGGTAGGTGGTGGTGCCCACCTCGGCGATGGGCTTGCCCAGCGCCTCGGCGGCGATGGCGAAGCCGTTGACGTTGGACAGCTTGCCCTGATCGGTGCCGAAGCCCAGCGCGGTGTAGCGCTTGACGTGCTCGATGGAGCGGTAGTTTTCGCGCACCGCCAGATGGATGTCGGCGGCGGCCACGTCGTTCTGGAAATCGACGAAGGCCTTGGCGCCGACGCCTTCGCGCCGCCCGTCAGGCAAGCGGAAGATTTCACGCGGCGCGGCCACCTCCTCCGCCTCCACCCGCGGCGCGGCGCCCAGACCGCGCTGGCTTCCCCAGCCAAGCTGGGCCAGCATGGCTGCATGGCATTGGGCCAGGGCCTCGCCCAGCTCCCAGCGCCCGGTGACCGCGCCCACGCAGACGACGCCGGGCCGGCCCGCGTCCGGGCAAACGAAGGACAGACGGTCCGGACGCCACAGCGGACGGCCGCCGTTGTGGCAGAACAGATGCACGGTGGCGCTGAGCCCGCCGGAGGAGAGCACGCCGTCCAGCTCCAGCCGCGGCCCCTTGCCGGCCACGCTCCGGCCATCCGCGGCCAGCTTTACCAAGTCCGCGCCGCCGACGCCGGCGCCGCCGTTCACCCGGGCGATGCCGTAACCGGCCAGCAGTTCCACGCCGGCATTCTGCGCGGCGCGGCTGCGCCAGGCCGCCGCGCCGGCTGGGCGAGCATCGGCCAGCGTCACCGCCGCCCCGGCCAAGGCCAGCTCCAGCGCCGCGTCGTAGGCGGCGTCGTTCTGGGTCTGCAGCAGCAGCCGGCGCCCCACCGCCACGCCGTAACGGTTCAGATAACTGTGGCCGGCGGCGGCGGTCATCACCCCGGGCAGATCGTTGTTGCCGAACACCAGCGGCCGTTCGATGGCGCCGCTGGCCAAGACCAGTTGGCCCGCGCGTATCTTGTGCAGGCGCTGGCGCGGCCGGGCCGGATCGCGCTCCGACGGCGGCAGGTGGTCCTGCAACAATTCCACCGCCAGAGCCAGATTGCCCTCATGCAAGGCGAAGACGGTGGCGCGCGGCAAGCGCTGGACATTGGGCAGCGCCGCCAGTTCCTGCAAGCGCTGACGCGTCCAGTCCATCGCCTCCAGGCCGTCGATGCGCAGCCGGCGCTCGCTCAGCAACCAGCCGCCCATCTCCGCCTGTTCGTCCAGCAGCAGCGTTTTCAGGCCGGCGCGCCCCGCCAGCGTGGCCGCCCACAAGCCGGCCGCGCCGCCGCCCACCACCAGCAGGTCCACATGGTGGTGCAGATGATCGTAATGCTCCGGGTCCGGCAGCCGCGGCGCTTGGCCGTAACCGGCGGCTTCGCGGATGCGGCGCTCGTAAAACGGCCAGGCCCCCGCCGGCTGCATGAAGGTCTTGTAATAAAAACCCGGCGGCATGAAACGCTCCAGCCGGCCCAGCGCGCCCTTGAGCCGCATGCCCCAGGACGCGTCCTCCAAGCCGCTGAAGGCCTGCAAGCCTTGATACAGCTCCACCTGGGTGGCTTTGAGATCCGGCGTGCTCAAGGCGCCGCTTTCCAGCTGGATCAAGGCGTTGGGCTCTTCCGCGCCAAACCCGACGATGCCGCGCGGCCGGCCGTACTTGAAGCTGCGGCCCAATAGCCGCACGCCGTTGGCCAGCAGCGCCGAGGCCAGGGTGTCGCCGGCGAAGCCGTGATAGGCCGCGCGGTCCAGGGTGAAGGCCAGCGGCCGATTGCGGTCGATGCGCTCGCCGGGACGATGGATGCGATAGCCGCTCACGCCTGATCCTCCTGCAAATAACGGGCCTTGCCCTCGGCCAGCGTCCAGCTGCCGGCGATCTCGTAGCTGACGGTGTGACGCCGGACGGCGAACACCTTGCGGCAGCCGGCGGCGTGCTGCCATTGCTCCCAATGCCAGCCGCGCGGGTTCTTGCGGCAGAACAGGTAATCGCCCCAGGCCTCGTCGTCCACCTGCTCCGGCGCCGCCGGACGGACGATGAAGGCCTCCCCGGCGTAGTCGAACTCCTCCTCCTCCCGCGCCTCCCCGCAATGCGGGCAATAAATCAGCAGCATCGGCGTCTCCCTCAATGCGCCACGGCGGCGGCGCCGTGTTCGTCTATCAAGCGGCCGGAAGCGAAGCGCTCCAGCGAAAAAGCCGCGTTCAGCGGATGCGGCTGGTCATGAGCGATGGTGTGGGCGAACACGTGGCCGGAACCCGGCGTGGCCTTGAAGCCGCCGGTGCCCCAGCCGCAGTTGAAATACAGGCCCTGGATCCGGGTCTTGCCGATGATGGGGCAGGCGTCCGGCGACACGTCCACGATGCCGCCCCACTGCCGGTTCATCCGCAGCCGCGAGAAGGACGGAAACAGTTCGACGATGGCCGCCGCCGTGTGCTCGATCACATGCGGGCTGCCGCGCTGGCCGTAACCCAGATAGCTGTCTATGCCCGCGCCTATCACCAGTTCGCCCTTGTCCGACTGGCTGATGTAGCCGTGCACCGCGCCGGACATCACCACCGTGTCCAGGCAGGGTTTCAGCGATTCGGACACAAAGGCCTGCAAGGGGTGGCTTTCCAGCGGCAGCCGCAAGCCGGCCATCCGCGCCAGCGTGGAACTGTTGCCGGCGGCCACGCAGCCCACCTTGTCGGCGCGGATCTCGCCGCGCCCGGTTCGCACCCCGCGCACCCGGCCGCCCTCGATCAACAAGCCGGTCACCTCGCATTCCTCGATGATGTCCACGCCCAATTCGCTGGCGGCGCGGGCGAAACCCCAGGCCACCGCGTCATGGCGCGCCACCCCGCCGCGCGGCTGATAGCTGGCGCCCAGGATCGGATAGCGGACGTCGCCGCCGATGGCGATCAAGGGCACCCGCTCCTTGATCTCCCGCGGGGACAGCACCTCGGCGTCCACGCCGTTGAGCAGGTTGGCGTTGACCCGGCGCTCGATGTCGCGCATGTCCTGCAGGCTGTGGCCCAGGTTCATCACTCCGCGCTGGCTGAACATCACATTGAAGTTCAACTCCTGGGACAGGCCCTCCCACAGCTTGAGCGCGTGCTCGTACAGCTGCGAAGACTCGTCCCACAGATAGTTGGAGCGGATGATGGTGGTGTTGCGCGCGGTGTTGCCGCCGCCCAAATAGCCTTTTTCCAGCACCGCCACCTTGCGGACGCCGTACATGCGGGCCAGGTAATAGGCGGTGGCCAGGCCGTGGCCGCCGCCTCCGACGATGATGACGTCGTAGCTGCTTTCCGGCTGCGGACTGCGCCAGGCCGGCTGCCAGCCCTGGTGATGCCCAAGCCCGTGCCGGATCAGGCTCCACAGCGAATATCGGTTTGCCATCTGCGCTCCCGCCGCCGGGCCGCCATGGGCCCGCGCCGCTGCTGTCGAGGTTGAGGAAGGCCTCATTCTCAGGGCGACGCCGCCGGCGCATTTGGCTGGAAAGGACGGCCTCTTGCCCGCACGCGACACGGCGATGTCCAAAATCCACGCAAAGCGGACGCATGGCGGACAGCGCGCGCGCGGGACAAGGCCTAGATTGGCCCGTGCCGCCCCACAAACAGGACACGCCAATGACCTCAGACGCCCCCTCCTACGTGCTCAGCTTCGCCTGCCGCAGCGCCTCCGGCCAGGTGGCCGGCTTCTCCGCCTTGCTGGAGCAGCAAGGCTGCTATATCGATGAACTGGCGGTGTTCGACGACGCCCGCAGCCGGCGCTTCTTCGTGCGCTGCGTCTTCCACCCGGAGCGGCCGGACTTCGCCCCGGAACGGCTGGCCGACGGCATGGCGCGGATGAGCGGCCACTATCAAGACCTGCAATGGCGGCTGCACGACCGGCGCCAACGCGCGCGGGTGCTGATCATGGTGTCCAAACTGGACCACTGCCTGAACGATTTGCTCTATCGCCAGAAGATGGGCGATCTGGACATGACGGTGGCCGCCGTCGTCTCCAATCACCGCGACCTCGCCCCCATCGCCGAAGCCTACGGCCTGCCCTTCCACCACCTGCCGCTCACCCCGGACAACAAGCCGCGCCAGGAAGCCGCGCTGCTGACGCTGATGGAGGACAGCCGGGCGGAACTGCTGGTGCTGGCCCGCTATATGCAGGTGCTCTCCAGCGCCTCCGCCGCAAAACTGGCCGGCCGCGCCATCAATATCCATCACTCCTTCCTGCCCGGCTTCAAGGGGGCCCGGCCGTATCAGCAGGCGCACGAGCGCGGCGTCAAACTGATAGGCGCCACCGCCCACTACATCACCGACGATCTGGACGAAGGCCCGATCATCGAACAAGTGGTGGAACGGGTGGACCACGCCTACAGCCCGGAGCAATTGCAGGCCGCCGGCCGCGACATGGAGTGCCAGGCGCTGGCGCGCGCGGTGCGCAGCCACTTGGAGCGGCGCGTCTTCATCACCGAGCGGCGCACTGTGGTGTTGCGCTGACAGTTGTTCGCCTGGCAGGAACTTTGTCTATTGCAACGCAACAAAAGCAGGGTACAGTAGCCAGTTATCCGTCATACCAACCAAGAGGTGCCGTATGTGGTCGCAAACAGCCGTCTGGTCCAAGCTCTTCTCCCCCAACCCGGTCGCCGACTACTGGCGCGACGCCTGCGAGCGCAGCATCCTCTACTGGGACGTGCTGCATGACCGCGGCGCGGACTATCTGCAACACGTGCAAAGCGGCAAGCCGCCGGTCTTGGTGTTCGACTACAAAATCATCCTGGACGGCCGCAGCCTGCCGGACCCGGCCAACTATGCGCTGGCCGCCATCCTGCCGCCGGCCGGCTGCCCGGCCACCAATCCGGCGCTGCGCCCCTTCGTGGTGATAGACCCGCGCGCCGGCCACGGCCCCGGCATCGGCGGCTTCAAGATGGACAGCGAAATCGGCATCGCGCTGCAACAGGGCCACCCCTGCTACTTCATCATGTTCTTCCCCCAGCCGGTGCCCAGCCAGACCATAGAAAGCGTCAGCCGCGCCGAATACGTCTTCCTCGGCAAGGTCAGGGAACTGCACCCGGACAGCGACGGCAAGCCCTTCGTCATCGGCAACTGCCAGGGCGGCTGGGCGCTGGCCATGCTGGCCTCGGTGGCGCCGGAGCTGTGCGGCCCCATCCTGCTGGCCGGCACCCCGCTGTCCTACTGGGCCGGCGTCACCGGCAAATACCCGATGCGCTACTCCGGCGGCATGCTGGGCGGCACCTGGACCGCCTCCCTGGCCGGCGATCTGGGCAACGGCAAGTTCGACGGCGCCCACCTGGTCAACAACTTTGAAAAGCTGGACCCGGCCAACACCCTGTGGAAGAAGCCCTACAATCTGTACGCCAAGGTGGACACCGAGCGCGAACGCTATCTGGGCTTTGAACGCTGGTGGGGCGGCCACTACCTGCTGAACAAGCAGGAAATGGAATGGATTTCCCAGCAGCTCTTCGTGGGCAACCACCTGGTGGAAGGCAAGATCGTCAGCAGCGACCAGCACCGCGTGGACATGCGCAACATCCGCTCCCCCATCATCGTGTTCGCCTCCTGGGGCGACAACATCACCCCACCGCAGCAAGCGCTGAACTGGATACCGGACCTGTACGACAACGCGGAAGACATCCGCGACAACGAACAAACCATCATTTACTGCCTGCACAACAAGGTGGGCCACCTGGGCATCTTCGTCTCCGCCGGCATCGCCAACCGCGAACACAGCGAATTCGCCAGCGCGCTGGACCTGATCGACGTGCTGGCCCCCGGCCTGTACGAGGCCGTCATCGAGGACGTGGCGCCCAACACCCCCGGCCAGGAATACATCAAGGGCCGCTACATCATCCGTTTCGAAGCCCGCGAAGTGGCCGACATCCTGGCGCTGGACGACGGCCGCGAAGACGAACGCGCCTTTGAAGCGGTGCGCCGCGTCTCCGAAATCAACCAGGGCATTTACAACCGTTTCGTTTCCCCGGCCGTGCGCGCCGTCAGCAACGAAGCCAGCGCCCAATGGCTGCGCCAGCTCAACCCGGCGCGGCTGGAACGCACGCTGATCTCCCCGCTCAATCCCTGGCTCGGCTGGCTCAAACCCGCCGCGGAATACGTGCGCGCCCACCGCCAGCCGGTGAGCGCGGACAACCCCTTGTGGCGGTTGCAAGAACAGTGGTCCGGCTGGATGACGCAAAGCCTGGACCGCTACCGCGACCTGCGCGACGCCGCCACCGAACACTGCTTCAAAGCCGTGTACGAATCCCCGTGGCTGGCCTCCGTCGTGGGCGTGCAGCCCGCGCGCGAAGCCCGCGCCGCCCGCTGCGACAGCTGGAACAAACAGGAAAGGCTACAACTCAAGCGCCAGGTGCTGGACCCCGCTTACGAAAGCGGCTCCCTGGCCGACGGCTTCGTGCGCTTGCTCACCTATGTGGCGATTGGCCGCGGCATCATAGACGAGCGCCCGTTCAACGCCATCCGCCGCATCATGCGCGACATCCGCCACGAATACCCGCTGACCCTGATGGAGCTGAAAGACATCGCCCGCAAGCAGGTTTTCCTGGTGCGGCTGGACGAAGCCCGCGCGCTGGCCGGCCTGCCCAAGCTGCTGCCGGAAGAACACCGCCGCCGCCAGGCCTGGCAGCTGGCGCATGAACTGCTGGCGCTCAGCGGCGACATCGCCCCGGAACAACAGCTCAGGCTGGACCAAGCGGCCCACGCGCTGCAACTGGACACCCGCGCGCCGGCGGCGCCGGCCATCCTGCCGCCCGCCGAGCCGGCCATAGCGGCAGCCTCAACCGTTCCCGCCGCGGCCCCCGCCGCCAAGGCCAGCGCGCCCGCCAAGAAAGCGGCGCCGCCGCGCAAGCCGGCCGCCAAAGCCCCGGCCAAACCCACCGCCGGCAAGCCCAGCGCCGCTGCCGCCAAACCCGCCAGCAGCAAACCGGCCGCGGCCAAGCCGGCGCCCGGCAAGCCCCCGGCGGCCAAAACCGCCAAAGCGCCCGCGGGCAAAGCCAGCGTGGCCAAAGCCCCCGCAGCCAAAACCCCGGCCGCGCGCAAACCCGCCGCCGGCAAGGACGCGGCCAAGCCCAAAACGCCGAGCAACTAAGCATCAGCCAGCGCAAAAACGCCCGGACAGCCAAACCGCCGTCCGGGCGTTTTCATGTCGATACCGCACTGCAACATTTTTGCCTCGCCCCACGTATACAGTCGTTGACTGAACAATACAGCAAACGCTAATATCCTTGCCTGCTGCGGGAGAGAGGGGCATGCGCCCCCGCCGAAGACGCAAACTCCCATAATCGCTCAGGCAACAGTACCGCAGCCCATGGATACCAGCCGATTGGAGAGAGGCCCTAAGCGCCCGTTCATCATCTGCTACGCTTCAGCGAGAGCGCGTCGGATGATGTGACCGGCCCTTAGCCGCCCACCGAAGGGGCAAGTGACACCCGGCAAGGCCCGCACTGAGGCCGCGCCCGTCATCTAACTCTCAGGTAAAAGGACAAGGGGAGAGGCAATGCCGGCAGCGCCGCGCCCATGCGCAGCCCGCCGGCCGTGCTCAGAACGTGCTCACGATCTCGCGAGCAAGGACGAGACAAGGCGAAAACAGCTGAGAAAGCGGAATGTACACGTGGTACATGAGCATTTCGAAGCGGGTTTCAACGCCGTATCGTCGCAGCGCAGCAGATCGTGCACCAGCTCTCAAGGAAAACCCGTGTTCGAAACGCTTGCCCAGGCTGCGCGCCACCTGGCATGGCCCGCCCATTGCCAACCCATTTTCCCACCCGGCTTCGCCGCGCATCTCGGCGCCAGCCTGTTTGACCATTGCAACTACATGCTTACCCTGATCTATCTGATCGCCATCACCGCGGAAGCGATGACCGGCGCGTTGGCGGCCGGCCGCCGCAATATGGACATCTTCGGCGTTACCGTCATCGCCTTCCTCACCGCCCTGGGCGGCGGCACCGTGCGCGACATCGTGCTGGGCCGCTACCCGATAGGCTGGACCCAACACCCGGAATACGTCGGCCTGGTCATCGCCGGCGGCCTGGCCGCCGTGTTCGTGGCCCGCTATATGAAACGCCTGAGCCGTGTATTCCTGGTGCTGGACGCGCTGGGCCTGATCGCCTTCACCATCATAGGTTGCGGCGTGGCCCAGTCCATGGACTACCACCCGGTGGTGGTGGTGATGGCCGGCATGATCACCGGCATTGCCGGCGGCATCCTGCGCGACGTGCTGTGCAACCGCGTGCCGGTGGTCTTCCGCCAGGAGCTGTACGCCAGCGTCTCCTTCGCCGTGGCCCTGCTCTACCTGGGCCTGATAAAGCTGGGCGTGCCGCACGATCTCAACGTGCTGGCCAGCTTCGCCGTCGGCCTCGCCATCCGTCTGGCCGCCATCTGGCGCGAATGGAGGCTGCCGGTGTTCATGTATCGGCACGACCTGCATTAACTAACCCTAGCTGTTTCACCGCCGCGCCGCGGCATCAGGCTTGAATCCCCGCCAGCAGCAGGAACAAGGCCGCCTGGCTGGACACGCCCAGCTTGGCGTACAGATGGCGGCGGTGCACCTTGGCGGTTTCCAGCGAAATGCCCAGCTCGCGCGCCACGCCCTTGGTGGAGTGGCCGCCGAGTATCAGCAGCGCCACCTCCACCTCCCGCTTGGTCAACGGCGAGGAGCCCTGCGCGCGCAGCTCCTCCTCCAGTTCCCGTCGGCTCTGCCTGCCCGCCCTGGCCGCCGGCTGACGCAGCCCTTCGTCCATACGCGCGGCCAGCCGCGACAAGGGCAATAGCCAGGGCGCGAACAGATTGCAAACGCCCAATTCTTGCTCGCTGAAGCGGCGTTTGCTGCCCAGGGACAGGGACAGCACGCCCTCCGGCAACACTTGCAGAAACTGGATTTCATCCGCCACCACATTGCGCGAAAAGTAACGGCGAAAGTACTCCGTCTCCCGGAAACGGTCCGGCGCCACCTCGTCCAGCCGGTACACGCCGGCGGCCGGGCGCTTCAGCGCAAAACCGTAAAACGGGTCCAGCAGATACAGGCCGCGCCGGTAGTCGGCGAACAAATCGTCGGCGGCGTAATTGGCCGCGTGATCCGCCAGCACCCACGGCGGCGCCTCCTGGCGAAACAGCACCGCCACCCAGGTATCGAAACTCAGGCGTTCCCGTAGAAACGCGGCCAACCCTTGCCAAAAGGCCGCGTTGTCGACGCCGTCCAACAAGCGCCCCAATTGCTGGTGAAACACCAGATCCGCCACATTCAGCTGCATGCCAGCTACCCCGATCAGGTTAGTCCCGCCTTCCGCTCTAACGCTTTCGCGTGATGTCCGCCGCCAAGGGGACTGACTAGTATGGCTCCAGCCTGCGCGACAAGACCAGCCGTGATGTGAGCGCTTCCCCCACCCCGTCGCGCCGCCTGAACAGGAGTGATCGCCATGCCCACGCAGGATCTGTCCTACTGGCAAGACCGCGCCGCCGATTTGCGCTCGCCTTGCCTCGCCTTCATCAACGGCCGCTTCGTGCCCGCCGCCGACCGGCGCACCTTCACCGACATCAGCCCCATCCACGGCCGGCCCCTGGCCGAGATCGCCCGCTGCGGCGAGGCCGATGTCGAACGGGCGGCGCGGGCCGCCCGCGCCAGCTTCGAATCCGGCGTCTGGTCGCGCTGTCACCCGCGCCAGCGCAAGACCGTGCTGCAAAAACTGGCGGCGCTGATCCGCCGGCATGGCGACGAACTGGCGCTGCTGGACTGCCTGGACATCGGCAAGCCCATTGCCGATGCGCTCCATATCGATGTGCCGGGCGCCGCCGGCGTGTTCGACTGGTACGCCGAAGCCGCCGACAAGCTGTACGGCGAGGCCGCCCCCGGCGCCGACGACGCGCTGGCCCTGATCACCCGGGAACCGCTGGGCGTGGCGGCGGCGGTGATCCCGTGGAATTTCCCGCTGGACATGGCCGCGTGGAAGCTGGCGCCGGCGCTGATGGCCGGCAATAGCGTGATCCTGAAGCCGGCCGAGCAATCCCCGCTGTCGGCCTTGCGCCTGGCCCAACTGGCCCAAGAGGCCGGCCTGCCGGACGGCGTGCTCAACGTCTTGCCGGGCTACGGCGACGAGGTGGGGCGGCCGCTGGGCCTGCACCCGGACGTGGATTGCCTGAGCTTCACCGGCTCCAGCGAAGTGGGCAAAGCCTTTCTGCGCTACGCGGCGGACTCCAATATGAAAAGAGTGGCGCTGGAGTGCGGCGGCAAAAGCCCCAATCTGGTGTTCGATGACTGCGACCTGGACGCCGCCGCCCGGCGCGCCGCCTTCGGCGTTTTCTTCAATCAGGGCCAGGTGTGCTCGGCCAACTCGCGGCTCTTGCTGCAACGCTCCATTCAAGACGCCTTCCTGGAACGCCTGCTGCGCGAGGCGGCCGCGCTGCAACCGGGCAACCCGCTGGACCCGGCTACCCGCAGCGGCTGCATCGTCGACGCCCGCCAGGCGGAGCGCATCATGGCCCACATCGACCAAGCCCGCCGCCAAGGCGCCCGCCTGCTGTGCGGCGGCGAGCGCTTCAGCCTGGACGGCGGCGACTGCTACATCCGCCCCACCGTCTTCACCGATGTCCGCCCGGACATGGCGCTGGCGCGCGAGGAAGTCTTCGGCCCGGTGTTGGCGGTGATGCCCTTCGACACCGAAGCCGAGGCCGTGGCCATCGCCAACGACAGCCCTTACGGCTTGGCCGCCTCGGTGTGGACCCGAGACCTGTCGCGCGCCCACCGCGTGGCGCGCCGGCTACGCGCCGGCACCGTCTCGGTCAACGCCGTGGACGCGCTGGACCCCGGCCTGCCGTTTGGCGGCTGCAAGCAATCCGGCTTTGGCCGCGATCTGTCGCTGCACGCCATCGACCACTACACCCACCTCAAAACCACCTGGGTGCAATGGCAAGACGAATAAGCGCCGTCCCGCAGTCGGCACAACAAGATAGTAGGAGACACACCATGCGCACACCGCAAGCCCACCTTGCTCCGCCGCCGGCCCCCGCCCCTTTTCGCGCCAGCCTGGGCCTCGCCCCGCTGCTCGCCGTCGCCATCGGCCTCGTCGTATCCCAAGGCGTGATGGTGCTGATGCTGCAAGGCGCCGGCATGGCCGGCATCGGCTTTCTGATCCCGCTGAGCCTGGCCTTCCTGCTGGCGCTCTGCTACGCCGTATCCTTCTCCGAGCTGGCGCTGATGATTCCCCGCGCCGGCAGCCTCAGCAGCTACACCGAGGTGGCCCTGGGCCAGTTCCCCGCCATCCTGGCCACCTTTTCCGGCTATGTGGTGGTGGCGATGTTCGCGCTGTCGGCCGAACTCCTGCTGCTAGACCGCATCGTCAACCAGGTCTACCCCGGCGTCTTTCCCCTCAACGGCGTCGCCTACGGCGTGCTGCTGATCTTCACCCTGCTCAATCTGCTGGGCATCGATGTGTTCGCCCGCCTGCAATCGGCGCTGGCCCTGGTGATGATCGTCGCGCTGCTGGCGCTGGGCAGCACCGCGCTGAGCGGCGGCGGCCCGCCGGCGCTGGCCCAGGCCGCCAACAGCGACTGGAACCCGCTGGGCGCCGGCGTGCTGACGCTGGGAGCGCTGGCGATCTGGGGCTTTGTCGGCGCGGAATTCACCTGCCCGCTGGTGGAGGAAAGCCGCCGCCCGCAACGGGACATCCCGTTGGCGATGATGCTGGGCCTCAGCGTGATCTTCATCACCATCGCCCTCTACTGCATGGGCGCGCTCTACCACCTGCCGCGCGCCACCCTGACCGCCGCGCCGCTGCCGCACCTGCAATACGCCACCGCGCTGCTGGGCCAGGCCGGCAAGCTGACCGTGGTGGTGATCGCCTTCACCGCCACCTGCAGCACGCTCAACAGCTCCCTGGCGGCGGTGCCGCGCATGCTGTACGGCATGGCGTGCAACGGCCAGGTCTTTCCTCAGTTCAAACAGCTGAGCCGGCGCTACCGCACCCCATGGGTGGCGGTGCTCTTCGTCGCCCTGATCACCGGCGCGCCGGTGCTGCTGATGGGCGACGACCCCGACACCATAGGCCTGCTGTTGCTGGCGGCGGCCATCTCCTGGCTGCTGGCCTACATCATCTGCCACCTGGACGTGATCGCCCTGCGCCGCCGCTACCCCGCGCTGGCCCGCCCCTTCAAAACCCCGTTCTACCCGCTGCCGCAATGCCTGGGCATCGTCGGCATGCTGATCGCCATCTACCACGTGTCGCCCAGCCCGGACATGAGCGCCGCCATCTTCGCCAGCGCCGGCCTCGTGCTGGGCCTGGTGTCCTTGATCGCCGTCCTGTGGATCAAGCTGGTGATGCGCAAGCCGCTGTTCCGCCCGGAACCATTGGACCAGGCGCTGACCCGGCACTAGCCAAACGCCTAACGCCGGCCCCGTCCGGCCCCACCCCCAAGCAGGAGACCGTCATGACCACTTCCACGCCCCGCCGCAGCACCCGCGACTACCAGCAACTGGACGCCGCCCACCACATCAACGCCTTTCTAGACCAGAAAGCCCTGAACCAAGAGGGCCCACGGGTGATGGCCGAGGGCCGGGGCGTGTATCTGTGGGACACCGACGGCAAGCGCTACCTGGACGGCATGTCCGGCCTGTGGTGCACCCAGGTGGGCTACGGCCGGCAGGAGCTGATTGCCGCCGCCGCCCGGCAACTGCAACAGCTCAGCTACTACAATGTGTTCTTCCACACCACCCACCCGGCGGTGAACGAACTATCCGAGCGGCTGTTCTCCCTGCTGCCCGGCGACTACCGTCACGTGATCTACACCAACTCCGGCTCCGAAGCCAACGAGCTGCTGATCCGCTGCGTGCGCCGTTATTGGGACGTGATGGGCAAGCCGGACAAGAAAATCTTCATCGGCCGCCACAACGGCTACCACGGCTCCACCGTGGGCAGCGCCAGCCTGGGCGGCATGAAGTTCATGCACGAGATGGGAGACCTGCCCATCCCCGGCGTGGAGCACATCGGCGAACCGTACTGGTTCGCCCACGGCGGCGGGCTGAGCCCGGAAGCGTTTGGCCGTCAATGCGCGCAAGAGCTGGAAGACAAGATCCTGGCGCTGGGCGCCGACAAGGTAGCCGCCTTCGTGGCCGAACCCTTCCAGGGCGCCGGCGGCATGATCTTCCCGCCGGACAGCTACTGGCCGGAAATCCAGCGCATCTGCCGCCAATACGAGGTGCTGCTATGCGCCGACGAGGTGATAAGCGGCTTTGGCCGCACCGGGGAATGGTTCGCCCACCAGCATTTCCACTTTCAGCCGGACACGCTCAGCATCGCCAAGGGCCTGACCTCTGGCTACATCCCCATGGGCGGCCTGGTGCTGTCGCGCCGCATCGGTGAAACGCTGGTGGAGCAAGGCGGCGTCTTCGCCCACGGCCTGACCTACTCCGGCCACCCGGTGGCCGCCGCCGTGGCCCTGGCCAACCTGGGCGTGCTGCAAGACGAAGGACTGGTCGAGCGCGCCAGGACGGACACCGGCCCCTATCTGCAAACCTGCCTGCGCGAGGTGTTTGGCCAACACCCGCTGGTGGGCGAAATCCAGGGCGCCGGCCTGGTGGCGGCCTTGCAGTTCTGCCGCGACAAAGCCACGCGGCATCGCTTCGCCGACGAAACCGACATCAGCTGGCGCTGCCGCAGCATAGGCTTTGACGAGGGCGTGATCCTACGCTCCACGCTTGGCCGCATGATCATGGCGCCGGCGCTGGTGATCAGCCGCGGCGAGATCGACGAACTCATAGACAAGACCCGCATCGCCGTGGACCGCACCGCGGAGGAGATGGGCCTGCGCTAGAGGAACAGATGAGCGCGCGGGCGCGGCGCTCAACCGTCGTCGCCCAACAAGCGTAAACACAGCTCGCGCACCGCCTCCGCCTTGCGCGTCAGCCTCAAGGCCTGCGGCCAGGCCAGCATGATGGGCAACCGCGGCACCTCGTCGGCAATGTCCAGGCAGGCCAGCTTGCCGCCGCCGTAAGCCAGGTCCACCTCCGGCCGCAAATTGAGCAAGGCGTAGCCGAAGCCCGCCGCCACCAGCCCGCGCGCCAGCTCGAAATTGATGGTGCGCAGCCCCACTTTCGGCTCCAGCCGCTGCTGCCGGAACAAGGACAGGAAATACTCGCGGCTGTGCGGCAGGTCCAGCAGTACCAAGGGCTCCGCCGCCAGCTCCGCCAGCGACACCTTGCCGCGTCCGGCCAGCGGATGATCCCCCGCCACCAAGGCGTAAGGACGCGCGCCGGACAGCGGCAGCTTGTGCAAGCCTTCCGGCAGCCCCAGGTCGTAGGCCAAAGCCAGCTCGATCCGCCCGTCCGCCAGCGCCTCCCGCAGCTGCCGGGCGTCGCCCTCCAGCAAATCCACTTCCAACTCCGGGTGAACGTCGCGCAAAGCGGACAACAGCCGCGGCAGCAAGATGGGGGCGATGGTGGTGAAACAGCCCAGCGTCACCCGGCCGCGCAAGGACTGACTGATCTCCTGCGCTTGCGGCGTCAAATCCTCCGCCTGCTTCAGCAACTGACGCGCGGCGGCGATGAAGCTGCGCCCGGCCGGCGTCAGCGACACCCCGCGCGCGTGGTGGCGCATGAACAGCTGCAGGCCGAACACCTCCTCCAGCTGGGCGATGGCGCTGGACACGCCCGGCTGCGACGTGTGCAGCGCCTTGGCCGCCTCGGTGACGCTGCCGTGATCCGCCACGGCGACCAGATAAGCCAACTGCCTCAGGGTGTATTGCATAATTTAAAATTATTCAATGCAGAAGATATAACTATTTTCCGTATCCAGCCTGGCTTCGTAGACTGCCCTTGTCAAGCACGCAACAGGAGGCGTCAAGATGGCAATCGACAAGACAGACACGCTGATCATCGGCGGCGGCCAGGCCGGCATCGCCATCAGCGAACACCTGAGCCGCCACGATGTGCCCCACATCGTACTGGAGCGCCACCGCATCGCCGAACGCTGGCGCAGCCAGCGCTGGGATTCACTGGTCTGCAACGGCCCGGCCTGGCATGACCGCTTTCCCGGACTGGAATTCGCCGGCCTGGACCCGGACGCCTTCGCGCCCAAGGAACGCGTGGCGGACTACCTGGCCGCCTACGCCCAAAAAATCAACGCGCCCATCCGCACCGGGGTGGAGGTGCTGAAAGTCAGCCGCCACCCGGACCGGTCCGGCTTCATCGTGGAAACCTCGGCCGGCGCCTTCCAGGCCGAACGCGTGGTGGCCGCCACCGGCCCCTTCCAACAGCCCGTCATCCCGGCCATCGCGCCCAAGAACGACGCGCTGTTGCAAATCCACTCCGCCCACTATCGCGCGCCGGAACAACTGCCGGAGGGCGCGGTGCTGGTGGTGGGCGCCGGCTCCTCCGGCGTGCAGATCGCCGACGAACTACAACGCGCCGGCAAGCGCGTCTATCTCTCCGTGGGCGCGCACAACCGCCCGCCGCGGGCCTACCGTCAGCGCGACTTTTGCTGGTGGCTGGGCGTATTGGGCGAATGGACCGCCAGCGCCCCCAAACCGGACGCCGCCCACGTCACCATCGCCGTCAGCGGCGCGCGCGGCGGCCACACCGTGGACTTCCGCGCGCTGGCGCATGAAGGCCTCACCCTGCTGGGCAGCGCCCAAGCGTTTGAGCGCGGCGCGGCCCGTTTCGCCCCGGACCTGGCAGACAACCTCGCCCGCGGCGACGCCAACTACCTCGCCCTGCTGGCGGCGGCGGACGCCTATATCCAACGCAACAGGCTGGATCTGCCGGAGGAGCCGGCCGCGCGCCATATGCCGCCGGACCCGGAATGCGTGACCCGCCCCATCCTGGAACTGGACCTGGCCGCGGCCGGCGTCGCCAGCATCGTCTGGGCCACCGGCTACGCCGCGGACTACAGCTGGCTGCAAGTCCCGGCCTTCAACGAACAGGGCCAGCCGCAACACCAGCGCGGCGTGTCCAGCGAATCCGGCGTCTACTTCCTGGGCCTGCCCTGGCTGTCCCACCGCGGCTCCTCCTTCCTCTGGGGGGTATGGCACGACGCCCGTTTCATTGCCGACCACATCGCCATCCAACGCCAATACGCCGCCTACCGCGACGCCGGCCAACGCGCACAAGCTTAACGGAGCCCGCCATGACCCACACCCGCATCCGACCGTTCAACACCCGGCAGACCTACCCGGAGCAAAAACTGGACAACGACCTATGTCAGGCCGTGGTGGCCGGCAATCTCGTCTTCCTGCGCGGCCAGATCGGCCAGGACCTGGACAGCCGCGAATCCGTAGGCATAGGCGATGTGGCCGCCCAGGCCGAACAAGCAATGGCCAATGTCAAACTGCTGCTGGAAGAAGCCGGCAGCGAGCTGGGCGACATCTGCAAAATCGTGATCTACCTCACCGATCCGCGCTACCGCGAAGCCGTTTATCTGGTGGTGGGCCGATGGCTGAAAGGCGTCTACCCGGTATCCACCGGCCTGGTGGTATCGGCGCTGGCGCGCCCGGAATGGCTGGTGGAAATCGACGTCACCGCCGTCATCCCCGAGGAGCGCCGCCGATGACCTTCTCCATTGCAGCCCGCTGCCGGGACAGCGGCATGGCGGGCGTCGCCATCGCCTCCTCCAGCATCTGCGTGGCCAGCCGTTGCGCCCATGTGCGCGCCGGCGTGGGCGCCGCGCTGAGCCAGAACGTCAGCAACCCGCTGCTAGGCCCGCTGGCGCTGGAACTGATGGCGACAGGCGGCGCAGACGACGCGCTGCGCGCCGGCCTGCTGGCGGCGGACCCTCACCTGGAATGGCGGCAACTGGTGCTGGCCCCGCTTCAAGGCCGGCCGCAAGTCATCACCGGCCGGCACGCGCTGGGCCTGCATGGCGCCGCCACCGGCCGAGACTGCGCCGCCGGCGGCAACCTGCTGGCCACGGCCGAACTGCCCCAAGCCATGGTGGCCGCCTACGAGGCCGCCGGCGGCGGCCTGCCGGAACGCCTGCTGGCGGCGCTGCAAGCCGCGGTGGACGCGGGTGGAGAAGCCGGCCCCATCCATTCCGCCGGCCTGCTGGCCACAGCCGATACCGCATGGCCGGCCGTCAATCTGCGCATAGACTGGAGCGACGGCCAGCCGGTGGCGGAACTGGCCGAGCTGTGGCGCCGCTACCAGCCGCAGATGGACGCCTATCTTGCCCGGGCGCTGACCCCGCAGCATGCGCCCAGCTACGGCGTGGCGGGAGATCCATGATGCAACGCTACAGCTCGCTGGCCATGCTGGAGCGGCTGGTCGGCTTCGACACCGTCAGCCACCGCTCCAACCTGGAACTGATCCACTTCGTGCGCGACTACCTGGCCGGCTGGGACATCTCCAGCCAGCTGATCCGCAGCGAAGACGGCGGCAAGGCCAACCTCTACGCCACCATCGGCCCCGCGGACCGGGGCGGCGTGATGCTGGCCGGCCACACCGACGTGGTGCCGGTGGACGGCCAAGCCTGGAGCGGCGACCCCTTCCGCCTCCAAGTACGGGAGCAGCGCGCCTACGGCCGCGGCAGCGCCGACATGAAAGGCTTCATCGCCGCCGTGCTGGCCGCCGCGCCGGACTTCGCCGCCGCCGGGCTCTGCACCCCGCTGCACATTGCGCTGAGCTACGACGAAGAAATCGGCTGCATCGGCGTGCGCCGGCTGCTGGACGTGCTGGGCGGGCTGCCGACCCTGCCCAGAATGGCCATCATCGGCGAACCCACCCTCATGCGCGTGGTGGCCGCCCACAAGGGCAAGCTCGCCTACCATGTGCGCCTGCGCGGCAAGGCCGGACACTCCAGCCTGCCCCAAGCCGGCGTCAATGCCGTGGAATACGCGGCGGAACTCATCGTCTTCATCCGCCAACTGGCGCGCCGGCGCGCGGCAGAAGGCCCGTTCGACCCGCTCTACCCCGCGCCCCACACCACCCTGCACGTGGGCGCCATGCGCGGCGGCAGCGCGCTCAATATCATCCCCGAGCACGGCGAGTTCGAATTTGAAATCCGCCACCTGCCGGAAGACGAGCCGCAAGCGCTGCTGTCCGCCATCATGGACTTTGCCCGCCAACAACTGCTGCCCGCCATGCGCGCGGTGGACCCCGACGCCGACATCGTCTTCACCGAACGCAGCGCCTACCCCGGCCTGCTCACCGCGCCGGACGCCGACGTGGTGCGCTTCGCGCAATCGCTGCTGGGCGACGCCCGCGCGCCGGCCAAGGTTTCCTTCGGCACCGAAGCCGGGCTGTTCTCCCAACAAGCCGGCATCCCCGCCGTGGTGCTGGGCCCTGGCAGCATCGCCCAGGCACACCAGCCGGACGAATGGCTGGCGCTGGAACAACTGAGTGCCTGCGACACCCTGCTCGCCGCGCTGCGGCGGCGGCTGAGCGAGCCCGCTCCCTGCCCCTAATCCGGCCGCGTCGGAACCTTCCCGCGCTTGCGGGGGCCTACCACGCTTACATCCCGTTCCGGAAAGCCCCGCATGAACCCCGATACCCCACAAGCCCAGCGTCTGAACGCCTCCATCGCCTGGGCGCACAGCCGCCCGGACGTGGACGCGCTGATCCTCACCGGCTCCTTTGCGCGCGACGACGGCAGCGCCGACATTCACTCCGATCTGGACCTGGAAATCATCGGCCCGAACCCGGCGGCGCTGGCCGCGGACGACGGCTGGCTGCGCGACATCGGCCCCCTGCTCACCGTGCTGCGCCTGGGCGAAGGCCAAGCCTGGCCCACCCGCCTGGCCATCTACGGCGACAGCGTCAAAATCGACTTCACCCTGGCCGGCCCCGCCCGGCTGCACGCCATGCGCGAGCATGGGCTGGACCCGCTGTACCAGCGCGGCTACCGCGTGCTGCTGGACAAAACCGGCGCGGCCCAAGACCTGCCCGCGCCGCAAGGCCGCCCCGCCGCGCCGGCCCTGCCTTGCGAGGAGCGCTTCCGCGAACGGGTGGAGGAATTCTGGTTCGAAGCCTTTCACATCCCCAAATACCTGGCGCGCGGGGAGCTATTCGTCGTCAAATTTCGGGACTGGACCATGAAGGAACTACTGCTGGAAATGCTGGAATGGCACGCCCACAGCCGCCCCGGCGCGGCGGCGGACTGCTGGCATATCGGCACCCGGCTGCAACACTGGGCGGAGCCTGAACACTGGCAGGCGCTACATCAAGCCTTTGGCCGCTTCGACGCCGCCGACGCCGAACGCGCCTTCCACGCCACCCTGCGGCTGTACAGCCAAGTGGCGCGCGAAGTGGCCACCCACGCCGGCTTCGACTACCCGGCGGCGGTGGAGGCCGGCATCCGCGACTTGATCCGCGCGCCGGCCTAAACCCACGCTCCCGCGACGCCCCCTTGCCCACGCGCCGCGCCAGGCGGCGGATTTTCCGTGGGCTTGACCTTTGAGCATGGTTAGATAGAATTCCCTATCTTTCAGGCGTTCGCTTCCGTCCGCCTGTCTTCAGTCCAGCCACGCGCCTCCTCACAGCGGAAGCGCGCCAGCCAAGCCATACAAGCCAAGCGCCGCGTCCCCCGCGGCCAGATACTTTGTCAGGAATAAGATGCGTATCCACGCCCTTCTGCTGCCGCTAGCGCTATACAGCGCGGCAGCCTCGGCGGATTCATTTTCCCCCTCTCACCCGGCGTTCAAGCAAATCCACCAATCCATAACGGACAGTTTGCGCATGCAGCAACAACTGATGCGGATGCCAAACCCGCCCGATATGTTCAAGAGAGAGAACAAAGAAGCATCGCCGCCTCAGGACGAGGTGGAGAAGGTTGAGCGCCGGCAGGCTGAGCCGGTGATGACACCGCAACAGCAGCCACGCCCTGATGAGCAGGCGAACAGCGATTAAATCGATGGCCTTTTCGACATCGCCCGCGCCGGCGCGCGGCAGACATTGAACGGGCTCTTACAACGGGGCGGTTTCGCTGACTTCATGCTGAAACACATAAGGATCGGACAACAGCTCCAACTGCTCATCGTCCGGGTAAGTGACGGCGATATGGTAGTTGTCGCCGGCAAACGCCTTGACCGCCTCCAGATCCCTCCAGTAAGTCGCCAAAAAGAAATGCGTCCACTCCCCCTGCTCTTCCTGGCGGACAAAAGCCCCCAGGTTGCCCGCAATGCTTCTGGAGTGCTGGACGCCGGTCTGTTCCAGGTGCGCGGCAAACCCCGCCTCATGCCGCCGCGGCACACAGCCATGCCATGTTCTGACAATCATGTTCAAGCTCCGTCTGAGATGGAACGATCGATTCTAGCCCGCCGCCGCCAACACCCCCAGCCGGCTTGCTCCGCTCAGCATGCCAGCTGAAACGCGGCCGCCGCGCCTTGACCCTGCCCGCATAGTCGGCAACAATCCCCGCGTGCCGCAAAAACACGGCATCGAGATTGGCATCTCGAAACGCCTGATGACCCAAGCATGCGCGTCAACGCGCATGCTTGCGCTTTGCCATGCTTTAACGGCAGGTGCATGGTGGGAGAGCGCTACGCGCTCGCCGGGGTTCGTCAGGCTCGGTAATGCCAATCCCATCACGCGCCTGCCAAATCCTTTCCTGGATAGGCAGCTTGTTAATCTTGTTTCATCGCAGGAGTAACGACATGCCGCAATCTCTCTTCCCGCGCCGACGGCGCTACCGCACCCCGGCCCTAGAAACCCAGGAAGTCCTGCTGCCCTTCGTCATCCGTCTTCCCGGACGCACCTATCCGCATTACTGGCACATGCCGTCCGCGCCGGCCACCCCCGCCCAGGCCCAGGCCTACGGCCGGGAATGCGCCGCCCACCTGCTGCAATGGTTCAAGGACAACCCGGCTTACGTGGGCCAGGGCCTGCTCAGCCGAGTCGCCCGCGACATCGACTTCAGCCGCACCGAGCAGCGCGGCTACTGGCTGGGCTTTTTCAACCACCTTGAGCGGCTGATCTCGCTCAGCGCAAGGCGGATGAATGTCTACGCCTACACCGACCATCAGCACCGGATGATGGACGCGCAGGTGGAGCGCTCCTTGCTGGAGCGACAGGTGTTGAAGAAGAGTCCGTAAAGGGAGGCCCCCGGCGGGAGCTGGGGGCATGGGCTTACTAAGCGGGAAAAAACGGCTTCCTGCCCAAACAAGCATCCGGCGGCCATGCGACAGCTAGCTCGCCGATACGGCAATAAAAAAAGCCGGTCTTAAGACCGGCTTTCTCATTTACTCGACATCTATGCATACGCAAAAAGCCCCATACGGGGCTTTTTTATTGCAGCGATAATGCTTAGAGCGGCTGGATCGCGGTTGCAGCCGGGCCTTTCTGGCCCATTGCTCGGGTGTAGCTTACTTTTTGACCTTCATGCAGGGACTTGAAGCCGTCTGCGCGAATTTCGGAAAAGTGAGCGAAAAGATCATCGCCGCCATTGTCCGGGGTAATAAAGCCAAAACCTTTTGCGTCATTGAAAAATTTAACGATACCAGTTTCCATAATTCACTCCTTGGTGTTCAGATTAAGGGCAACAAATTGCCTGAAAGCATGATAGTCAAGGAATAGATAAGGAAACAAAGCAGACCAACTTGTATGGACAACTGAGGTATCGATAGATATAGCGCTTGAAAATCGCGACAAGAATACTCGCAAAACACCGGCTTGGTCAATAGCAATATTTGAATTTTGCAATTTGAGCAGGAATTTGTTGCCAAAAAGCGAGCAGTAGCCAATGAATCGCCCCTCCTTTCCACACCTCTAGAGCCTCACACTAGGCCCTACAAAGAGGCTTCATGGGCAGGTAGCGTTCCCCGAAGAGTTCGAGATTGAAACATCAAACAGGTCACTGAACGCGACTACCCCGTCGCCGACGTCGCCAGCCGTCTCGGCGTGCCTACCCACAGCCTGTATCAATGGCTGAAACGCTACGACCCCTTTGCCAAGGAATCCGGGTAAGGCATGCCTTCATCCAGGCCCACAAGCAACAATTTCCAGTTCGACGACTGCGTCATGTCTGTGCACCCCAGTGGCTACTACGCCTGGAAAGCGTCCCAGCATTCACCTCGTGCCCGCGAAGACCAGCGTTTGCCGGGGCAAATCAAGCAGGCTTGGCTAGAGAGTGGCGGAGCCTATGGCTACCGCAAAATGTATGACGACCTGCGGGCACTGGGCGAGCGCTGCGGCAAACATCGTGGGCACTGCTGATGAAGCAGGAAGGTCTGCGTTCGCAAACAGGCTATCGCCGACGCCCTGGACATTTGACAGTGGCCGTCCGGTGGTGGCCGTACCGAACTACCTGCAGCGCAGGTTTACCGTGGATGCGCCAAATAAAGCCTGGGTGACCAACATCACGTATATCCGCACACATGAGGGGTGGCTGTACTTGGCGGTAGTGCTGGACCTGTTCCTGAGACAGGTCATTGCCGGTGCATTCCGACAAGGGGAGTCAGTTCCAACTGGCAGGGCTCCTTGAAGGTCCATCGCGTGGCACCCAGCATGAGTCGGCGCGGGAACTGCCACGACAATGCTGTAGCGGGGAGTTTCTTCCAGCTACTGAAGCGGGAGCGTATCAAGCGAAAAGTCTATCACTACTGAGAAGCAGCTCGGCGGGACATCTTCGATTACATGGAGATGTTCTACAACCCGAGGTGCCGGCATGGTTCCGCAAATGGGCAATCGCCGATAGCGTTTGCCTAGAGAAGCCGGACCGATTCACCGGCCATGGCTTCGCCATCTTCATGGCCAGTGTTGTTGCCCTCCGTCCTTCCTAGCTCCGATGCAGCTTCTCTTTGGCGTTGAGTCTGCAATGCGACGCTCAGCCGTCATTGGTCAACCGGACATGAACTTCTGCTTTAGCCGATTACCTGCCAAATCTTCATCTGGGAGGTGCCAACTTCACCAAAACTGTCTTTCGACAGACTGATGACCAGCAACCGGCTCATACATAGTTTCTGATATACCCAAATGAACACAGGTGCACGACGGTGTGGGCCGTACATGCGCAATAACTACAAAGCGGGACAGGTTTTGGAGGCTGCGGTTGAAGTCAGCCTAGCCTTCCATATAGGGCAGTACGCAATGCAGGTCTGGATTTGTAGCTCAGGACTTGTTGTGACGCCGGTTCTTGCATACCACACGGAGAACTGGTCTCGTTAGCGGCATTCACCTTGGTATTCCCAGGCCATAGAGAGCCAGCCCTGATGCCGTTCCCTGCAGACAATATCGCCTTTGAAAAAGCTCACGTCACGGCGTAAGGGAACGTGGATGGCAAGCTCTTCCTTGCTGTGGAGGCCCATGGATTTGGTCTGTAGGACAAAGCTTGCGCTTTTGCCCGACGTGATCTGGACATCCTGCACAATGAATTTTTCGGTAGTGAATGGAGCATGATCGAATACACCATTGAGAACAATGACAGTCAATGTGGCATAAGCAAAAATGGCGAGTGTGAAGAAGTAATTTTTACTGCGCCCCTGCTTGTTCTTTATTGAAACCAACTGAGATAACGCAAAAGAGATCGCCACCAAGATAATCCATACTACCGCATACCTCTCCGGGAGTGACGGCGCAAAATAATGGTACTCGCTGGCTGCCGAGAACAAGAGCAGACATAGAATAGCAATCGAGAACAACAAAATGACACTGCAGTTAACCCTGGCCGCATACTCCCTTTTATCCAGCAGAGATACGGAGAAGAATTTTGTAGAAATTGCCGGCAGCAAAATAGCGACACCTCCGGAACAGATGGCGATGACCGAGTACGCGGAGGGATACAAGGGATATATGGACAGCAGAGTCAGAACAAAAAGTGCAATCAATATAGTTAGATTAACAACCTTGATTAATCGCAATGTTTTCCTTCTCGCCACTGGGGTAGCACCATAGCCGGCATTGGATACAATCAAACTTTGGATAGCTCTCTCATCATTAAATTTGAGATTAGCATGGCGACTGATAAAATCATGAAGCGCATATTTTTCCACATACTCATACGGCCATGAAAAAAGAGAAACGCCCTCACCATTCCCATAGAAATTTATGCAATCCCTTTGCCCCACCCTTTCGATCCTATACCCACAGATATCAGCAGTCCTTATTATTTTTGCGAATAAGATACTTCTAATAATTACTTCGTTTTTTTTGACAATCGTTTTTTCAAAAACAAGCGCATCAATGATGAACATTTCAAGCAAGGGTAGAAGGATATAGGCCGTAACTTTGATAACTATGTCAGCACCACTGGCCCGACTAAGCAAGAAGATGAGCACTAACATGGAGAGCATGAAAAAAACAAACTTTGCACGCTTGGGAAGGGTAATGATTTTTTCGAAGTCCGGCTGCTTGTCCATGCGTGAGGCTCTGCTGCATTGGAATGATAAAGATATATTGTGACGCAGCACACTCAGCCAGCCAAGTAGGAGGGGGCGGCGTCGTAGACAGCATACCCGCCTCCTCTCCCGTCAGCCCCGCCCCTGCCCCTCACCCCCCCGCTTAAGCTGCTCCAACATCTCCTGCCACAGTTCCCGGTACACCGGATTGCTGGCGCCTTCTCCATGTCCGGGGTTGTCGGCGTTGGGGCGGCGTATCGGTTTATTCAGCGCAAACTGGTGGTCGGCCGGGATGCGCATCGCGTTATAGGAAGTGCGGATGAGATCGGCAAAGCGCTCTTGCACGTGATAGGTGCCGAACAATCTGTCCGGCGGCGTGGCGCCGGGAGAGGCGTACCAGGAGGCGATGCGATTGTTGGCGCGCATGTCCCAGCCGCCGGAAAAGTCGATCACGCCTCTGACGGCCACGCGCTTGGCGATATAGGCGGCCATGCCGCCGCCTTGGGATTGTCCGGACAGCACGATCTTGCTCCAGTCCACGGCTTGCTTGTCCAGATACTGTTCCCAACGGCCTTGGGTATCGGTCTTGGCCAGGTAGCGCAGCAGAGCGGTCAGTCTATGGACAATGGCGTCTTTGGGTTTGTCCTGGATCAGCGGGGTGGCGTTTTCCCCAAAGGCGCGCTTCTGGCGCATTTGTGCCGCGCAGTCCGGATTGGTCGCCAGCACCGGCCGGGTGCAAACCTGGGAAACGGCCGGCGTGTCGATGTAGGACAGGATGATGAAGCGGTAGCCCTGAGCCAGGGCGGTGTCGATGAAAGCCTGTTCGCCCACCACGGTGCGCGTGGTTTCGCCGCCGGTTCCAGGCAGGAAGACCAGCAGCGGCGCGTGTCCGCCCCTTTCCGTTGAGAAAACGATGTGCGGCCCGCTGTTCGCCACAATCCCGCCATCGGTATCCGCGGGAAGAATATCCTTGCGGACAGCGTCCGCCCATGTGGCCGTGGCGATACTGAACAGCAGCGCCGCCGCGGCCGTCTTGCCAGCCCATTTCCAAACTGTCATTGCATTCCTCGCATCTTCAATAAGAGCGGCTAACAAACTCAGTTTCACGTCTGAGGCCAAGCGCGCCGCGCAGGCAGTACTTTGAGTACGGCAAGTCGGCGCAACGCGGCATCAGGGGTTTGTCAGCCGCTCTGTAAGTGGGTTGAATTGCCCCGGCTGCCTTGGGCCTACGTGAGCCCTTGGCTAGTTTTCTCAGAACCTGTTCAAAGTCTGCTGCGCTTCAGCGATACGGCGTTAAAAACAAGCTCAAAATGCTCATGTACCACCTGTACATTCCGCTTTTTCGCTCGTTTTCGCCTTGTCTCGCCCTTGCTCGCGAGACTTTGAACAGGCTCTAAGAATCGGTTTACGATCTGCTGCGCGTCGGCGATACGGCGTTGAAAACAACTTCAGAATGCTCATGTACCCCTTGTACATTCCGTCTTCTCAGCCGCTTTCGCCTTGCCACGTTCTGGCTTGCGAGATCGTAAACACGCTCTCCGACTCTACTCGCGCTGTCCTGCGCGCAAAAGCGCGGCAAGGCGGATTTAGGCCAAGAATTTGTTTACAATTGTTTACATCGAAAAGTTTAAAAACAGCAAGACAAGGCACAGACCGTTGGACAAGCGGAAGGTAGGCACGGCGGGGTCTTCATCAAGACTTCAGGCGCGCATCCCAAGGCACGTCCCGCACGCTGAGTATCCGGCAGGCGCCGGCGTCCGGATGGAGGGGATTGAGCAGGTAGTTGTGGGCGTTGGGGGCCACCGCGCTGGGCACTTGCAGCGCGGCGGAGGCCTGACGTTGCAGCCAGTGGTGGCCCAGGCCCTGGGTGAGCGCGGGTTGCAGGGTCCAGTCAGCCGGCAGGCTGGCCTGGTCCAGCGTCTGCACCAGCCGGTCCGGCAGTTCCACTTGCAGCAGGGTGAAGGTGGCGGGCAGGACGGCCACTTCCAGATGCACCAGCGCTTCCAGCATGGCGCTGGCCGGGTGGTCCGCCAGGTAGACGATGGGCTGGCCGGCGGGATGCCAGCGGCCGGGCCAGCGCAACCCGCCCAGGCCCTTGAGGTCTGCGTAGCGGCTGATGCGCCAGGCAATCACGCCGCGTAGCCTTCGTTGGCTTGGGCGATCAGTTGTTCCACCAGCCGCGCGCCGGGCTCGGTATGGGCCATATCCAGCGGCGATTTGCCCTCAAAGCGGTGCAGCGGCTTGCGCAGCCATTGGGCGGCGGCGTCCTTATCGCCGAACAGGTCTTCCGCCAGCAGCAGCAGCTTGGCCACGCGCACGCCGCGTTCGGATTCCTCGGTGTTCAGCGTCTGGCCCTTCTTGATGCGATGGGACAGGGTGCGCGGCGGGATGACGAACTCCAGTTCGCCGCGGCTGAGGCCGGCGTCCACCAGGCGCTCCAGCATGCCGGTGTCCACGCCCAGCTCCACCACTTTGGCCACGTCGAAATCGTTGAGCATTTCCTGCCCCACCAACACGCTCAGTTCCTGCAACAGGCTGTGTTCCACCATGGGCGGGACCGGTGTCTCCGGCACGAATACTTGCAGCGCTTTCATGGCCCCTCCTTGATTTGGCAATTTGCTCATTTATTATCGGCATTTTGCCAAAACAAAACAAGGGCGCGGCTTGGCCGGCTTCCCTCTTCTGACTCTAAGAGCCGCTAACAAAACCTCGCAGAGAACCTGAGCCAAGGCGCGCCGACGCAGGCAGTACAAGTAGTACGGCAAGGAGGCGCAACGCAGGATCAGGGGTTTTGTTAGCGGGTCTAAACGCAACAGAAGCTGCACGCCGGACGCTTGGATTAGGCCGCCCCAATCTTGACGTTTGAAAGCGGCAATGCGGACTTTATGTCTTTTACATTGCACAGGACATGAAAAAACCTCATATCGGCCCCATGCCCGGCCTTGGCAGCCCGCCTTGCCCCGCTTGCCCGGACATACACCCTATGTTCCCGCTTTGCGATGCAAAAATAACCATTAGGACTATCGGCGCGGCGTGAATTATGATTGCGCCTATTCAATGAACGTCGCACCGCTTCCGCCTCCGCACGAGGAGGGGCGCTGGCATTGAAACACTCCGTCATTCCGGCCTGTGGGCCCGTTCCCGATGTTCCAGAGTCCCGGCCCAAGCTGGAGTCCGTGCCGGCACGAAGCGCTGCGTCTTCACACATTGATGCAATCGCCAATTCATAGGCGTTTGCTATGAAAAAAGATGAATATCAGCGCCTATGGGGGGCATTATGTTAAGTCAATTCACGATCGGGCAGCGCATCGCCGCGCTGGCGGGCAGCCTGCTGTTTGCAGTGGCTCTGGTGGGCGGTTCCGGCTGGTGGTCGCTGAACCAGATGGATGGCGAGCTGACCTCGCTGTTTGACCAGAAAATCGCGTTCCGCTACCAGATGAACGCCATGCAGAGCAATATGCTGCACATCCGCCAGGATGAGAAGAACATCTTCATCAGCATCGGCAATCCGGACAACTCGGACCAAAGCATCCAGACCAACAAGCAGTTGCTGGATAAGCACATCGCCGAGTTCAAGAACCAGGCGGCCACCGCCAAGTCCATGGCCATGGCCGCGGATCACCAGAAAACCTTCGACAGCATGCTGACCGGCATCTCCGGCTACGAGCAGGGCATGAACGGGCTGTATCAGAAGATCGCCAGCGGCGAGATCAGCCGGGCCAATGTCGGCGACGCCGGCATCACCCCGTTCAAGCCCAAGCTCTACGAGGCGCGCGACGCGCTCAACAGCCTGAGCAAGCTGGCGGACGAGTCCGCGCAGTCCGCGGAGGACGCGCTGGCGGTCAGCATGAAGAACACCCGCAATATGATGCTGACCATTCTGGGCCTGGCCCTGGTGGTGGGCGTCGCGCTGGCCTTCGCCATCGTCCGTTCCATCACCCGTCCCTTGCAGGCCATGCAGCAGACCATGCGCCACGCGGCGGAGAAGAACGATCTGACGGTGACGGTGGATCAAACCGGCCGCGACGAGGTCAGCGAAACCGGCCGCGCGCTGGCGCAACTGCTGGGCAATCTGCGCGCTTTTCTGCAGCAGACCCGCGAGGACGCCAAGCAGGTGAACGACACCGCTCACGCGCTGTCCGGCGTGTCCAAGCGCATTGCCGAGGCGTCTCAGGTGCAGACCGACGCTTCCTCGTCCACCGCCGCCGCGGTGGAGGAGATGACGGTCAGCATCAATCTGGTGGCCGAGCACGCGGTGGAAATGGCCGGCGAGGCCAAGAGCAGCATGAACGAGGCGGTGAGCGGCAGCGAGGTGGCCGGCCAGGCTGCGCAGCAGATGTCCGAGATCGCCAGCGTAATCAGCCGCTCCGAGACCATCATCATCGGCCTGAACCAGCGTTCCGATGAGATCGGCAACATCGTGGACGTGATCCACGACATCGCCGAGCAGACCAACCTGCTGGCCTTGAACGCGGCCATCGAGGCGGCGCGCGCCGGCGAAACCGGCCGCGGCTTCGCCGTGGTGGCGGACGAGGTGCGCAAGCTGGCGGAACGCACCGCGCAGGCCACCGGCGAAATCTCCGAAAAAATCAAGGCGGTGCAAGGCGACACCACCACGGCGGTGGCCAGCATGCGCGAGGCCACCGAACGAGTGGAAGCCGGCGTGGCGCTGAGCGGCACGCTGTCCGAGCGCCTGGCCCAGATCCGCGTGCTGTCCACCCGTCTGCTGGAGAAAACCAGCGAGATCGCCGAGGCGATGCGCGAGCAGAGCACGGCCAGCAACGACGCCGCCAAGAACGTGGAGCGCATCGCCAATATGGGCACGGAAAACGGCTTGTCGGTGGAGGAATCCTCCGCCATGGCGCAGCAGTTGTCCGGCCTGGCGCATGGGCTGGATGCGGCGATTAACCGCTTCCGCGCGGATTAAATTCAGAACCTGTTTACGATCTGCTGCGCGTCGTGAAACGTGACACGGTGAGTACCGCTTCGAAATGCTCATGTACCACGAGTACATTCCGCTTTCTCAGCCGGTTTCGCTTTGTCTCGCTCTAGCTCGCAAGATCGTGAATGGCTCTAAAGCTTCAGCCCTTGAACGCCTTCTAAACATCCAGCCTCTCAAGCTTGAGGGCGCGTCCGGCTTGGTCCGGCCGCGCCCTCATGCCACAATCCGGGTTTTCGCCCGCCCTCTTCTCCCATGTCCGTCCTCGAGCCGCTGTACGCGCCGTTCGCCCCCTCTCCCGCCGTGCTGCTGTGGCCGGCGCTGTTCCTGTTGCTCAGCCGCCGCGCCTGGTTCTGGCCCTATGTGGCGCTGTCGCTGCCGGGCACGGTGCTGCACGAGCTCTGCCACTTCCTGGTGGGCTGGCTGCTGCGGGCGCGGCCCAGCCGCTTCAGCGTGTGGCCGCGTCGCAACGGCCGGCAGCTGACGCTGGGTCAGGTGGGCTTCAACCGGCTGACGTGGTGGAACGCGCTGCCCATCGGCATTGCGCCCTTGCTGTTGCTGCCGCTGGGTTGGGGCCTGCTGGCGCTGGCGGCGCGCTGGCCGTGGCTGAGCCCGGCCGCGGCCGGACTGGGCTTTCTGGCGGCGCAGTGCTGGGATGGCTGCCTGCCCAGCAGCACGGACTTGAGCCACGCCAGCCGCTCCGCGCTGGCTTACGGCGCGCTGGCCTGTATCCTGTTTGGCGCTTACGCGCTGCTGCATTACGGTTTCCGCGCGCTGGCCGGACAATAAAAAACCGCCGGTTTCCCGGCGGTTTTGTGTGAATGGCCGTCAGCGCTTAGGCCGGTGCCATGCCCACCCAGCCCTGCGGAATGGACTCCAACAGCTTGCGGGTATAGCTCTGCCGCGGTTCGCGGTAGATCTGGTCCGCGTCCGCCTGCTCCACCAC
>NZ_JAUCGS010000013.1:0-84696 GCF_059916605.1 Chromobacterium sp. CCUG 30098
ATCGAGCTGGGCTTTATGCATTGTGCTGTTGAACGGCGACACGGAAGCCTCCCCAAAGGGAGGCTTTGTTGCGTCCGGACGGAGCCGCCGCTTCTCCATTATCTTCCGTTTTCCTTCTCTTTTCCTGGCTTGTTGTTGGGTGCCGATGCGGCAAACGCCATACCCATGTCTTAATTGCGGGTTTGATGAACTAAGTCGACGGTGATCATCTAAATAAATAGTTACTGAATAAAATTAAAAAACTTTATACCACTGCACTAGGAAAGGACGCGAATGAGCGAGCATCTGTGTCGGGAAGGCCATTGCGGCGAAACCATCGGCCGGCGGACGGTGATGAAAACCGCGCTGGGCGCGGCGGCGCTATTTGCCATCGGCGCCAACGGGGGCGTGAACGGCGTGGCTTACGCGGCGTCTTTGAGCAAGACGCAGCGGGATGCGATGACGCCGGAGCAGGTGCTGGCGGAGATGGCCAAGGGCAATGAACGTTTCCGCACCGGCAAGCCGATGCAGCACGATTACCTGGCGCAAAAGCGTTCCAGCGCCGAGGGGCAATACCCCGCCGCGGTGGTGCTCAGTTGCATAGACTCGCGCGCGCCGGCGGAAATTGTGATGGACGCCGGCATAGGTGACACCTTCAATTCGCGGGTGGCCGGCAATGTGGTGAATGACGACTTGCTGGGCAGCATGGAGTTCGCCTGCGCGGTTGCCGGCGCCAAGGTGGTGCTGGTGATGGGGCATACCGCCTGTGGGGCGATCAAGGGGGCGATAGACCATGTGGAGCTGGGCAATCTGACCGGCTTGCTGGCGCGCATCCGCCCGGCGATTGCGCAGACCCGCTACGAGGGCGAGCGCAGCAGCAAGAACGCGGAGTTTGTCGACGCGGTGGCGCGCAGCAATGTGCTGCATACCATTGATCAGATCCGCAAGCGCAGCGATGTGCTGGCCAAGCTGGAGAAGGAGGGCCGGATCAAGATCGCCGGCGCCATGTACCATTTGAGCGGCGGCCGCCTCGAGTTTCTGTAAGCGCCGTCGATAGGGGGCCGGCGGCGTTCAGCTCGCCGGCGCTCTCAGCCGTTCCGCCATGTCTTCCTCCGAACAGACCTCGATGCCGGCCTGCCGCAATAGGCTGGCGGCCACGCCTTCCCCGTCCTTGAGCGTGCCGGAAAACTCGCCGTCGTAGATGCGGCGCGTGCCGCAGGAGGGGCTGTTGGCTTTCAACAGCGCTTGTCGGCAGCCATGGGCTTGCGCCAGACGCAGGCATGCCTGGGCGCCGCGCAGAAAGGCGGCGCTGACGTCTTCGCCTGCGGCGGCTTCCACGGTGGCCTGGCCGCGCAAGGCGGCCGCGCCGTCGCCGCCGCGCAGTTCCGCCGCCGGCCTAGGCGTGGGCAGCCCGCCCATGCATTCGGGACAGGCGGAGATCAGGGTGAAATCCCGGCGCAATCGCGCCCAGTCCCGTTCAGCCAGCGGTTTGGCCTGGCCGTCGTAGCGCACGGGCTGCCCCAGCAGGCAGGCGCTGACCAGCAAAGTCGGTTTCATTTCCATCGCGTTTCCAATAGCGCCGCCAGCTTGAGCGCGGCGGCGTGAAGTTCTTGTTCCTCCACGCCTGCGTAGCCCAGCACCAGCCCGCTGCGGTCCGGCCGTCCGATGAAGTGCTTGGCCAGCGGGCGCAGCCACAGTTGCTGCCGGGCGGCGGCCTGGCTGAGTTCCTCTTCGTCGAAGCCGGCGGGCAGTTGCGCGACCAAGTGCAGGCCGGCTTCGCCTGCGGACAGCGGCAGCGCGTCTCCCAAGGCGCGCTGCAGGGTGCCGCGCAGCAGTTGTTGCCGCAGTTGGTAGAGTTCGCGCATATGTTTAATGTGGCGGGCGAAATGGCCTTGTTCGATGAAATCGGCCAAGGCCGCCTGCACCTGATAATTGCCTTCTCGGTACAAGCGCGCCTGCACGCGGCGGAACGGTTCCACCAATTCTTCCGGCAGGATCAGATAGCCCAGACCCAGCGCCGGAAACATCACTTTGCTGAAGGTGCCGAGATAAATGACGCGTTCGCTGTCGGCCAGGCCTTGAAGGGAGGCGATGGGGTGGGTGGCGTAGCGGAATTCGCTGTCGTAGTCGTCCTCGATGATCCAGCTGTCGTGCTGTTTGGCTAATTGCAGCAGCGCGAGCCGCCGCGCCAGCGACATGACGACGCCGGTCGGGTATTGGTGGGACGGCGTGATGTAAATCAGGCGCGGCGGCGCGGCCTGATGCGCGGGCGTCGGGGCCATGCCCTGAGCGTCGACCGGGATCGGGACGATGTCCAATTCCGACGCGCGCAGCGCGGCTTGCGCGCCGCTATAGCCGGGGTCCTCCACCCAGGCGGCGTCGCCGGGGTCGGCCAATAGCCGGGCGAGTAATTCCAGCCCTTGTTGCGCGCCCTGGATGATGACGATTTGCTCCGGCTGGCAGCGAACCGAGCGCGATAGATACAGGTATTGGCTGAGGGAACGCTTGAGCTCGGGCAGGCCGCCGTCGTGGCGATAATGAAGATGATCCAGTTGCGGACGCTGGATATGGTGTTGCAGGCAACGCTGCCACTGGGCGTGGGGGAACTGCTTCAGTTCCGGCGTGCCGGGGGCGAAGGCGCCGGCCAGCCCGGTGGGCAGCGAGCACTGCCCGGAGACGCGTTGGCCGCGCTGAGACAGCCCCGGGTGTTGCGGAGCGCGCAGAGGCGGCGAGGCGCTGGGGCTGAACAGGGCGGCGACATAGGTGCCGGAGCCGTGGCGGCTTTCCAGATAGCCTTCGGCGGCCAGTTGTTCGTAGGCGTTGAGAATGGTGTTGCGGCCCAGCGCCAGCTCCGCCGCCAGCGCGCGGCTGGCGGGCAAGGGCGCGCCGCCGGCCAGCTGACCGGCGCGGATCAGTTCGCGCAATAAACGGTAGAGCTGGCGCGCCAAACTTTCCGCGCCCTGGCGTTGCAAGCGCTGACGCAGGAAATCGATCAACCACTCGGCGGACAAAGTGGTTCCTTCGGATTTTGCATGGTGGCACTGTTTGGGGTATGACTTGTCGCTTAGGCTAACAGCATTCCCAGAGCCGCAGGAGAAAAAAATGTTGAGTCAGCAGGATTTTTACGCCGCCAAGCTGGCGTACGAGATGGACGCGGCCGATGTCTGGAGCGCCTTGCAAGCCGGGGAGAAACTGGTTCTGATCGACGCCCGCGCGGAAGAGGCCTTCCGCAAGGAAACCCTGCCCGGCGCCGTGTCCGTGCCGCACCGGACCATGGATGAGGGGAGCACCGCGCATTTGCCCAAGGATGCGGTCCTGGTGTCGTTCTGCGACGGCATAGGCTGCAACGCGTCGACCAAGGGCGCTTTGAAGCTGGCGCGTCTCGGCTTCAATGTGCGCGAACTGCAAGGCGGCCTGGATTGGTGGGTGCGCGATGGCTACGCGACCACGGCGCGCGCCGGCGTCGCCGTGTCCTGCGCATGCTGAAAGGGGCAGCGATGTTGGAAACGGGCATGGCGCAGGCGGGCGAGGCCAACGCTCTGGGGCAGGCGGTGGGATGGCCGGTGGCCGACTGGCGCGAGGCGGCTTGGCCGCCTAAGACGGATCTGCAGGGGCGCTTCTGCCGGCTGGAGCCGTTGCAGGCGGAGCGGCACGGTCCCGCTTTGTTCGCGGCGATGGGCGCGGACGCGGAGGCGCGCAATTGGACTTATCTGAGTTACGGGCCGTTTGCCGATTACGCCGACTACTACGGCTGGCTGGCCGAGCAGCAATGGCGGCGCGATCCGCATTTTTACGCGATCGTGGACGCGGTCAGCGGGGAGGCGCTAGGCGTGGCCGCCTATCTGCGCATCGATCCGGCCATGGGCTGCATCGAAGTCGGGCATCTGAATTTCTCGCCCTTGCTGCAGCGTCGGCCGGCGGCGACGGAAGCGATGTATCTGTTGATGCGCCAGGCCTTTGAGCTGGGCTATCGCCGTTATGAGTGGAAGTGCGACGCGCTGAACCTGCCTTCGCAGCGAGCGGCGCAGCGGCTGGGCTTCCGCTTCGAAGGCGTGTTCCGGCAGGCCATGGTCTACAAGGGGCGCAATCGCGACACCGCCTGGTTTTCCATCCTGGATCAGGAGTGGCCGGCCTTGCGGCAAGGCTTCGAAGCCTGGTTGTCCGCGGACAACTTCGACGCGGCGGGCGGGCAGCGCCGGACGCTGGCGCAATGGCGGGACGGGGATTGATTTTGCCGGCGGACTTCAAGCCGCCCCGCTAGGCAGGTACAATGAGTGTTTGATTTATTGAATAGATTTGCTTGCCAGATGAAATCCCTGCCGCGTAATGCCCGCATCAAGGGCGAGCCGTTCTTGCCCAACCGCTTCATTTTTGGTGATGCCGTCGACGATCAGGGCCTGGAAGGTTCCGAGTACCTGATTCACACGGAAACGCCGGCTTTTGTCTGCCGCCTGCTTGGCGACGACGACACCGACTTTCCCGGCCGCGAGCGGGAAGGCCTGGTCAGCGCCATGCTGTTCGACGAGGCGGACAATGTGACGGTCTATGTCTGCAATCTGCGTCTGCGCTTGTTCGACTTCAACTTCAGCAATGAAGACGAGATGCCGACCGTGGGCCAGTTGCAGGCGATCT
Source organism: Chromobacterium sp. CCUG 30098 (assembly GCF_059916605.1). Classification (NCBI taxonomy): domain Bacteria; kingdom Pseudomonadati; phylum Pseudomonadota; class Betaproteobacteria; order Neisseriales; family Chromobacteriaceae; genus Chromobacterium; species Chromobacterium sp. CCUG 30098. The sequence continues at coordinate 4,612 of NZ_JAUCGS010000013.1, forward strand.
GCGACGAGGCGATGCAGGCTTATCAGCGCCTGCACAAGGCCTACGCCGACCGCGAAGCCGCCGGCCCGGTGCCGCGCGAGATGCGCGCCGGCCCCACCGAGCCGCTGCCGCCGGCGGAGCGCGGCCGCGCGGTGAACCAATTGGTGGAACTGGCGCGGCGCGCGGTGGATCAGCCTATGGACCGGGCGCAGCTGGCGGGCGAGGTGCAGATGGCGCTGGCGGCCGGCGATCAGGCGGTGTTCACCGAATCGCAGCTGGCGCTGTTGTCCCAGCCGGCCGCGAGGCAGTTGCTGGTGAATTGCGCGCGCGACGCGATCGCCTTCCCCGAGGTGATGCGCAAGGACGGCGCCGTGGTGTCGTTCGAGCTGTGGGCTTTGCCGTTCGCGTTTTCACGCGCCCAGGGCGGAGTGTGGTGGCATTTCCCGCAGCTGGAGCGGCTGGAGGTGGCGCTGGCGGACGCGCTGGAGGTGCCGGAGCAGTCGATATTGTGGATTTCTCCCACCTTGTTCACGCTGGAGATGCTGAACGAGCGCGCCTGCCAGGACTTGGTGCAATTGGCGCCGGTGATGGACGCCGGCTGCGATTTCGCGCCGCTGGACCCGGACTCCTCGCGCGCCACTTACGAGGCGGCGCGCAAGACCAACGAGCCGCAATTGGTGCTGGCCTGGATTCCCTTCCTGGTGGAGCGCGGCGCTTTGCCGCCGGAGCAGGCGCGCCGTCTGGCGCGCAAGGCGCTGGACGCGGCGATGCCGCTGGTGCAGCAGGCGGTGGGGGCCGAGATGGAATACGGCGAGGCCGAGCTGTTCGCGCCCTTGCCTTGGTGGGAGGCGGTGCAGACCGGCGTGCGGGCCTGGAACCGTAAGCGCCTGGGCGTGACCGCGGCGCTGCTGGCCGCGAGCGCCGGCGGAGTGCAGGAACTGGAGGCGGTGGCGGAATACCAGCCGGAATTGCAGGGTTATGAGGTGGGCTTCCGCCTGCGCGGTCGCGAGGAGTCCGCCGCGCACGCGCCGTGGCTGGTGACGCCGGACGTGGCGCCTGAGCGCGACGAGGCCTGGCGCGATCTGGCGGAATGCCTGAAAGAGGCCGGCATCCCCTTGTCGGAGACCTTGGCCAAGTTCCACTAGGTGCAGGGCTGAAGTGGTCAAAAAAAACGGGCTGGATTTCCAGCCCGTTTCGCATTGGCGCGGCGCTTTACTGGTCGATGCCGCCCAGCAGCACGTATTTGATTTCCAGATAGTCCTCAATGCCGTACTTGGAGCCTTCGCGGCCCAGACCGGATTGCTTGACGCCGCCGAAGGGCGCGGCCTCGTTGGACAGGATGCCGGTGTTGACCGCCACCATGCCGTATTCCAGACCCTCGGACACGCGGAAGATGCGGCCGATGTCGCGGGCGTAGAAGTAGCTGGCCAGGCCGAACTCGGTGTCGTTGGCCATCTGGATCGCTTCCGCCTCGCTGTGGAAGCGGAACAGCGGCGCCAGCGGGCCGAAGGTTTCCTCCTTGGCCACCTTCATCCGCGGCGTGACGTCGGTGATCACGGTCGGCTCGAAGAAGCTGTGGCCCAGCGCGTGGCGTTTGCCGCCGGCCACCAGCTTGCCGCCCTTGGCCAGCGCGTCGGCGATGTGCTCTTCCACTTTGCTCACCGCGTTCATGTCTATCATCGGGCCCTGGGTGACGCCGGCTTCCAGGCCGTTACCCACCTTGAGCTTGGCCACCGCGGCGGCGAACTTCTCGGCGAAGGCGTCGTAGACGCCGTCCTGCACCAGCAGCCGGTTGGCGCAGACGCAGGTCTGGCCGGCGTTGCGGTATTTGGAGATGATGGCGCCTTCCACCGCGGCGTCGAGGTCGGCGTCGTCGAAGACGATGAAGGGCGCGTTGCCGCCCAGCTCCATCGACACTTTCTTGACGGTGTCCGCGCATTGGGCGATCAGCTTGCGGCCCACTTCGGTGGAGCCGGTGAAGGAGAATTTCTTCACGGTGTCGCTGCCGGTCAGCACCGCGCCGATTTCGCTGGAGCCGCCGGTCAGCACCGAGAACACGCCGGCGGGAATGCCGGCGCGCTCGGCCAGCGCCGCCAGGGCCAAGGCGGACAGCGGGGTCTGGCTGGCCGGGCGCACCACCATCGGGCAGCCGGCGGCCAGCGCCGGGGCCGCTTTGCGTGTGATCATCGCATTGGGGAAGTTCCACGGCGTGATCGCGGCGGTCACGCCTATCGGCTCCTTGTTGACCAGGATGCGTTTGTCGGCGCCGGGAGAGGGGATGGTGTCGCCGTACAGGCGCTTGGCTTCTTCGGCGTACCACTCGATATAGGACGCGCCGTAGGCGATTTCGCCCTTGGCTTCCGAGAGCGGCTTGCCCTGTTCGCAGGTGAGGATGACGGCCAGATCATCCTGGTTCGCCATCACCAGATCGAACCAGCGGCGCAGCAGGGCAGCGCGTTCTTTCGCCGGCTTGCGCTTCCAGACGAGGAAGGCCTCGGCCGCGCCGGCCACGGCGCGCTCGGCTTCGGCCTTGCCCATCTTGGGCACGCTGGCGATGATTTCGCCGGTGGCCGGGTTGCTCACCGGGATGGTTTCGCCGTTGTCGGCGTCAAGCCAGGCGCCGTTCACATAGCACTGCTGTTTCAGCAGCGAGGGGTCTTTCAAATTCAACATGCGGCTCTCCAACGCGGAAGATGTCGGATAAGGCCCGCGCCGGGCGGCGCGGGCCTTGGACTTTGAACTGGCGCTTAAGCTTTGAGTGCGGCTTCCAGCTTGGCCAGGGCTTCTTCGAACACCGCGTCTTCTATGGTCAGCGGGAACAGGAAACGGACCACGTTGGCGTAGACGCCGCAGGTCAGCAGGATCAGGCCGGATTCCAGCGCCTTGGTCTGCACTTTCTTGGCGAAGTCCGGGTCAGGCTGCGGGCTGCCGGGCTGATTGAACTCCACCGCCAGCATCGCGCCCAGTCCGCGGACTTCGGCGATCTGCGGCACCGCGCTTTTCAGGCCGTGCAGTTTTTCCTTCAGCAGCTCGCCCAGACGGTTGGCGCGCTCCAGCAGCTTTTCTTCCGCGATGACGTCGATCACCGCCAGCGCCGCGGCCACCGCCAGCGGGTTGCCGGCATAGGTGCCGCCTAGGCCGCCGGGCGCCGGAGCGTCCATCAGTTCGGCGCGGCCGGTCAGCGCGGACAGCGGGAAGCCGCCGGCCAGCGATTTGGCCATGGTGATCAGGTCGGCCTGCACCGGGTAGTGTTCCATCGCGAACAGCTTGCCGGTGCGGGCGAAGCCGGACTGCACCTCGTCGGCGATCAGCAGGATGCCGTGTTCGTCGCAGATCTTGCGCAGCTGCACCACCCATTCGCTGGGCGCGGCGTAGAAACCGCCTTCGCCCTGCACCGGTTCGAAGATGATGGCGGCGACGCGCTTGGGATCGACATCGTATTTGAACAGCTTTTCCAGACCGTGCAGGGAGTCTTCCACGGACACGCCGTGCAGCGCGTTGGGATAGGGCGCGTGATAGACGTCGCTGGGGAAGGGGCCGAAGCCAACTTTGTACGGCGCCACCTTGCCGGTCAGTGCCATGCCCAGCAGGGTGCGGCCGTGGAAGGCGCCGCCGAAGGCGATGACGCCGGCGCGGCCGGTGGCGGCGCGCGCCACTTTCACCGCGTTTTCCACCGCTTCGGCGCCGGTGGTGAACAGCGCGGTTTTCTTGGCGTGCTGGCCCGGGGTCAGCTGGTTCAGCCGTTCGGTCAGGCGGATATAGGATTCGTAGGGAACGACTTGATAGCAGGTGTGGCTGAAGCGGGACAGTTGTTCCGCCACCGCGGCCTGCACCTTGTCGTGCAGATGGCCGGTGTTCAAGACGCCGATGCCGCCGGCGAAGTCGATGTAGCGTTTGCCGTCGGTATCCCAGACTTCGGCATTCTTGGCGCGCTCGGCAAAGAAGCCGCACATGACGCCCACGCCGCGCGGGGTGGCGTCGGCCTTGCGTTGCATCAAATCCTTATTGCTCATCTGCTCTCTCCTCGACGTTGTGCGGTCGGCGCCGCATCGGACGGGCCGCCGCGAATCGGTGTCGGAACGGGGCCGGTCTGTCATGGCGCCGGTTGCCGCTCCGTGGTTTTTGCTTTCATTATTGCTGTCTGACCATCTCAGGCATTCTATGTTCGTGTTTAGCAAAAAGCTACACATGCCCTAAAAAATTAAACACCTGTTGCGTGGACGTCAGCGGGGGAGGGAGAGGGGCGGAAAGCAGCGGAAGAAGGCGGCGGCCATGCCGGTTGGCATGGCCGCGGAGAAGCGGATTTAACGGCGGATGACGGCGTTGACCTTGCCCAGCACCTCGCTATCCAGCTGGCCGGCGGCCTGGGATAAGGACAGCCGCGCGATCAGATACTCGTACTTGGCGGTGGCCAGGCTGGTCAGCGTCGAGTAGTAAGCCTGCTCGGCCTGCAGCAGATCGATATTGGTGCGGATGCCGACCTCCTTGCCCAGGCGGGTGGATTCCACCTTGCTCTTGGCCGAGATCAGCAGTTGCTCCTGGGCCCGCACCAGCGCCGCGCCGTTGGTGACGCCGAGGAAGGTGCGGCGCACGTCTTCGCGCACCTGGCGGCGGGTGGCTTCCAGCTTGTCCTTGGCGGACTCCTGCTGCGCCGCCGCCTCGCGCACTTGCGAATTGATGCCGCCGCCGGCGAACAGGGGCAGGGTGACGCCGACGCCTATGCTGCTGCCGCGGGTGTGCGGCTGCTGCATCGGGGCGCGGGTCTGAGTGTCGCTGTAGCCGGCGGTCAGGCTGATCACCGGCAGGTGGCCGCCCTTTTTCTCGGTGACGTTCTTGTCGGCGATCTCCAGCGCCTGCTCGGCGGTCTTGATGCTCAGGCTGTTGCGCAGGGCCAGCCCGATCCAGGCTTCCAGCGTGGCCGGGGTCGGCAGTTCCAGCGGCAGTTTGTCCAGCACCGGCTGGATGGTCTTGGGGTCCAGCCCGGTGATGCGGCGCAGATTGTTTTCCGCCAGCTCCAGGCTGTTGATCGCCTTGATTTCCTGGGCCACCGCGCCGTCGTAGCCGGCCTGAGCCTCGTGCGTGTCGGTGATGGTGGCGGTGCCCACTTCGAAGGCGGTCTTGGCCTGCTCCAGTTGTTGCTGGAAGGTTTTCTTGCTGGCGCTGGTGGCGGACAGGGTGTCCTTGGCCAGCAGCACGTTGAAATAGGCCTGCGAGGTGTCCAGGATCAGCTGCTGTTCGGCGGCGCTGAAGCTGGTTTCCGCCTGCTGCGTCGCCAGTTTGCCTTTTTGATAGCCGGTGTATTTGCCCACGTCGAACAGCGGCTGCTGCAGATTGACGCCGTAGGTGGTGGAGTCGTAACGGCCCTGGCCGGCCGGCGCGATCGGATTGGTGTAATTGTAATTGGCGGTGGCGCCGACCTGGGGCATCAGCAGCGCGCGGCCCTGCGGCGCTTTTTCGCGGCCGGCGTCCAGGTCGGAGCGCGCGGCGGCGAAGTCGGCGTTGTAGTCGCGGGCGGCGCGCCAGGCTTCCACCAGGTCGAAAGCGTGGACCGGCAGGGCGAAGCCCAGCAGCAACAGGCTGCCCAGCAGGGGCGAGCGGAATCGGGTCTTGTTCATTGGTGTTTATTTGCTCGGTTTGTTTTGTGTGCTTGTGTGTGGCGGCAAGGCGCCGTCAGGCCTGAGGCCGCCGTATCTTGAACCATTGCGCGTACAGCGCCGGCAGGAACAGCAGGGTCAGCACCGTGGCCACCAGCAGCCCGCCCATGATGGCCACGGCCATCGGTCCCCAGAACGTGCTGCGGCTCAGCGGGATCATCGCCAGGATCGCCGCCAATGCCGTCAGCATGATAGGCCTAAAACGTCTAATTGTGGAGCCGACAATCGCATGCCAGGGATCGATGCCGTCGCGAATATCGTGCTCGATCTGATCGACTAGGATAACCGAGTTGCGCATGATCATGCCGGACAGCGCGATCACCCCCAGCATGGCGACAAAGCCGAAGGGCGCGCTGAAGGAGATCAGGGTCAGCGTCACGCCTATCATGCCCAGCGGCGCGGTCAGCAGCACCATGATGGTGCGCTGCACGCTGTGCAACTGCAACATCAGCAGGGTCACCACCACCACCAGCATCAGCGGCGCCACCGCGGCGATGGCTTTTTGCGATTTGGCGCTGGACTCCATGCTGCCGCCGGTTTCGATGTGATAGCCCAGCGGCAGCGTCCGCTCCAATTCTTGCATCTTGGGCTGCAACTGCCGGGAGATGTCCGCGCCCTGGGCGCCTTCCGCCGGGTCCGCGCTCACGGTGATGGCGGGCAGGCGGTTGCGCCGCCAGATGATGCTTTCCTCAGGCTGGTATTCGATGTGTCCGATTTGCGACACCGGCACGAAGCGGCCGCTGCCGGTTTGTATCATCAAATTGCCGAGGCCGGCGACGTTCTTGCGCTCGTCCGGATTGAGCCGGGCGACGATGGCGATGGCCTGGTCGCCTTCGCGGAAGCTGGTGACGGCGGCGCCGGAAATCAGCATCTGCAATTGCTGGGACAATTGCTGCGAGGACAGGCCGAGCGCGCGCGCCTTGTCCTGATCGATGCGGATGCGCAGCGCCTTCACCTGCTCGCCCCAATTGATGTTGACCTGGCGGGTGGACGGATGCGCGCGCATCAGCGCCTCCACCTGGGCGGCGATGGCGCGCACCTTGGCGTGGTCCTCGCCCATTACCCGGAATTGCACCGCGTAGCCCACCGGCGGGCCGTTTTCCAGCCGGGTCACCCGGCCGCGGACATTGGGGAAGTCGTTGTCGAACAGCTTTTCCAGCCGTTTCTTCACGTCTTCGCGCACATGTTCGTCGCGGGTCATCAACATCAGCTGCGCGTAGTTCAGATGCTGCAGCTGCTGATCCAGCGGCAGATAGAAGCGCGGACTGCCGCTGCCCACGTAGCTGGTGACGCTGACGATGTCCGGGTCGCGCTTGAGCAGCGCTTCCAGTTTTTCCACTTCGCGCTCCGTGGCCTGATGGCTGGCGCCGCGCGGCAGCCACATGTCCACCATCAGCTCGGGCCGGTTGGAGGAGGGGAAGAATTGCTGGGCCACCAGCAATTTGAAGGCGAGCAAGGACAGCACGAAGGCGGCCAGCGTCAGCGCGATCACGGTCTTGCGCCGCTCCAGGCACCACTCCACCACTCGGCGGAAGCGCCGGTAGAACGGCTTGTCGTAGACATCGTGCGCCTCGTGGTGTTGCAGGTTTTCCGGCAGCAGCTTGTAGCCCAGATAGGGGGTGAACACCACCGCGACGATCCAGGACAGCACCAGCGCGATGCCCACCACGGCGAACAGGCTGAATACGTATTCGCCGGCGTTGGACTTGGCTATGCCCACCGGCAGGAAGGTGGCGGCGGTGATCAGGGTGCCGGTCAGCATCGGGAAGGCGGTGCTGGTGTAGGCGAAGGTGGCGGCCTGGAATTTGCTCCAGCCCTGCTCCAGTTTCAGCGCCATCATTTCCACCGCGATGATGGCGTCGTCCACCAGCAGGCCCAGCGCGATGATCAGCGATCCCAGCGAGATGCGTTGCAGGTCGATGTTGAAGAAATACATCGCCAGAAAGGTCATCGCCAGCACCAGCGGGATGGACAGCGCCACCACGATGCCGGTGCGCAGGCCCAGGCTGAAGAAGCTGACCGCCAGCACGATGACCACCGCCTCCACCAGAGAACGCATGAATTCGCTCACCGCGTTCTTGACCACCTTGGGTTGGTCCGATACCGAGTGGATCTCCAGACCCACCGGCATCTTGGACTGGATCTGCCGCATGGCCTCGTCCAGGTTTTTGCCCAGGCGCAGCACGTCGCCGCCGGCCTTCATGGTGATGGCCATGCCCAGCACCGGCTTGCCGTTGAAGCGCATGGTATTTTGCGGCGGGTCGATATAGCCGCGTTTGACCGTGGCGATGTCGCCGAGGCGGAAGGTTTTGCCGTTGACGGTGACCGGGGTGGCGGCGATGGCCTCCACGCTGGCGTAGTTGCCGGTGGGACGGACCCAGATGCGGTCGCTGGCGGTTTCGAACACGCCGGACGGCGTCATCGCGTTTTGCTGTTGCAAGGCTTTCCAGATCGCGCCGGTGTCCAGGCCTAGCGAAGCCAGCTTGGCGGTGGACAGGTCCACGTAGACGCGCTGCTCCTGCACGCCCAGCAGGCTGACCTTGGCCACGTCCGGCACGCGCAGGATCTCGCGCTTGGCATCCTCCAGGTATTGGCGCACTTCCTCGTAGCTGAAGCCGTCGCCGGCGAAGGCGTAGATATTGCCGAAGGTGTCGCCGAACTCGTCGTTGAAGAAGGGCCCCTGGATGTCGGCCGGCAGGGTGGCGCGGATATCGCCTATCTTCTTGCGCACCTGATACCAGAGCTGCTGCACGTTCTTGGGCGGCACGTCCTCGCGCACCGAAATCAGCAACAGGCTCTCGCCGGGCTTGGTATAGCTTTGGACGAAGTCGATTTCGCCCATTTCCTGCAGCTTCTCCTCCAGCTTGTTGGTGACCTGCTGTTCCATTTCCAGCGTGCCGGCGCCGGGCCAGTAGGCTTGCACCAGCATGGCCTTGAAGGTGAATTCCGGGTCTTCCTTCTGGCCCAGCTGGGTGTAAGCCCAGACGCCGGCCAGCATCAGCATCACCATCAAATAGCGCACCAGCGACTGGTGGCGCAGCGCCCATTCCGACAGGTTCAGTTTTTTCATGGCCGTCTCAGCGCTCCAACAGTTTCACGGCCTGGCCGTCGCGCAGCAGGTGGATGCCGGCGGTGACGATCTTGTCGCCCGCTTGCACGCCCTGGGACAAGGTGGCGGAGTCGGCGTCGACGCGGCTGACCGTCACCGCGCGGCGGGCGACCTTGCCGTCGGCGGCGATCAGCCAGACATAGTGCTTGCCCTGCTCGTCCAGCAGCGCGGTCAGCGGCAGCCGCATCTGCGCGTCGGCGGCGTCCGGCAGCGCGACGCTGGCGGTCATCCCCAGTTGCAGGCGGCTGGAATCGCCGCTGATGGCGACGCGCGCCGGATAGGTGCGGGTGGCCGGGTCGGCGTCGGCTGCCAGTTCGCGCAGCGTGCCCGTCATCGGCGCGCCGCCGTTCCACAAGCGCACCTGGAACCGCCCGGCGCGGCGCACCTTGTCCAGCGCGTTTTCCGGCACCTGGATCGCGGCCTCGCGCGGGCCGTCCTGGGACAGACGCGCCATCGGCTGGCCGGCGGCTACCACCAGGCCGGGTTCGGCGGCCATCTGGCTCAGCACGCCGTCGGCGTCCGCCACCAGGCTGGTGTAGCCGGTCTGATTGCGGCTGGCGGCCAGCTGGGCCCTGGCCTGGTCCACCTTGGCGCGGGCGGCGTTGACCGCGTTTTGCTGGCCGTCCACCTGGGACTGGCTGACGAACTGCTTGGCCAGCAGCTCGCGGTAGCGTTTCAGATTCAGTTCCTGCTGGCCGAGATCGGACTGCGCGGCGGCCAGTTGAGCTTGTTTGGCCGACAGGTCCAGCGCGTAGTCGCTGGGGTCCAGCCGCGCCAGCATCTGGCCTTTCTTCACCCGGTCACCGCTATTGGCCAGCTTGGCCACCACCTTGCCGGCCACGCGGAAGGCCAGATTGGTCTCGTGGCGGGCGCGGATTTCGCCGGCGTAGCTGTCGCCCTGCTGCTGGGCGGCGGCGCCGGCCACCACGTAGCGGACCGGGCGCGGCGCTTCCGGCGGCGCCTCCGGCTTACTGCAGGCGGCGAGGGTCAGGCTGGCGATGCCCAGCCAGAGGCAATGAGCGGCAGTTTTCATGTCAATTCTCGTAGGTGGGATTCTTCAGGCCCTGCAGCACCAACTGCAGGGCTTCGCTCAGGTGCGCGCGGGAGTATTGATGCGAGTAGCCGCAGACATCGGGCACCACCTTGGCGAAGGAGTGGGCCCAGGTCATCGCCATCACCAGCGGCGCCAGCAGGGCGTCGCTGCTGCTGGCGATGGGCAGGACGCGGAATTCCCCGCTGTCCATGCCGCGGCGCAGAATGTGCTCGACCATGCGCAGACAGGGCGAGATCACTTCCGTGGTGTAGAAGCGCGCCAGCTCCGGAAAGTTGGTGGCTTCGGCGATGGCCAGCTTGCACAGGCCGGCGGCGGGCGTGGCGCCCACTTCGTCCCACCATTTGAGCAGCAGAATCTGCAGCAGCTCGCCCACCGGGCCGGTGTGTTGCTGCTCCAGTTCGACAAAGGCGCCGAGACGGCTGGACAGATGGTGGCGGACCATGGCCTTGAAGATTTCTTCCTTGTTCTGGAAGTACAGATAGGGCGTGCCCTTGGTCACGCCGGCGGCGCGGGCGATGTCTTCCATCTTGGTGGCGCTGAAGCCTTTCTCTACGAACAGGGCCAGCGCGGCGTCCAGGATTTCGCTGGGGCGGGCGTCTTTTTTGCGCTGCCAGCGCGAGGCGGGGGCTTGGGCCATGGCGATATAGCTGAATTCTGGTTCATTAATGATGTGGACTGTATTGCACAATGCCGTTGTTCTGCAATTAATAAATCACAGTTCATTAACAAGCTTGATTAAAATGCAACAGATCAGACCATTGGGTCAGAACCGTCATCTCGCCGGCCGGCAACGGCCCGGCGCAACCATGGAGAACGCCGTGCCGACCGATGCAGCAGAAAAAGCCCTGATTCTTGCCGAAGCCCTGCCCTATATCCGCCGTTTCGCCGGCAAGACCCTGGTCATCAAGTACGGCGGCAACGCGATGACCGACGCGGCTTTGAAAGAGGGCTTCGCCAAGGACGTGGTGTTGCTCAAGCTGGTGGGCATCAACCCGGTGGTGGTGCACGGCGGCGGACCGCAGATCAACGAGCTGCTGAACCGCGTTGGCAAGCAGGGCGAGTTCATCCAGGGCATGCGCGTGACCGACTCGGACACCATGGACCTGGTGGAAATGGTGCTGGGCGGCCTGGTGAACAAGGAAATCGTGTCTCTGATCAACAAGCACGGCGGCAAGGCCGTGGGCCTGACCGGCAAGGACGGACATTTCATTCGCGCCAGCAAGATGTATTTGAAGTCCGAGACCGACGATGAGATCGACATCGGCCAGGTGGGCGAAATCTCCAGCATCGATCCGGCGCTGGTGTCCTTGCTGGACAGTCAGGACTTCATCCCGGTGGTGGCGCCGATAGGCGTTGGCGAAGACGGCGAGGCCTACAACATCAACGCGGATCTGGTGGCCGGCAAGCTGGCGGAGACCCTGGGCGCGGAAAAACTGGTGCTGATGACCAATACTCCGGGCGTGCTGGACAAGAACGGCAAGCTGTTGACCGGGCTGTCGGCGCAGCAGGTGGACGGATTGTTCGCCGACGGCACCATACACGGCGGCATGCTGCCCAAGATCAGCTCGGCCTTGGACGCGGCGCGCAACGGCGTCAACGCGGTGCACATCATCGATGGCCGCGTGCCGCACGCGCTATTGCTGGAGATCCTGACCGACGCCGGCGTCGGCACCATGATCCGGGCTTGAGGCGAGGCTCCGCCCCGGCAGGGCGCCGCGCGCTTACCGAGGCGCCGCAGCCTGCGCTATAGTGGATTGGTAGGCGCTCGTCCGCGTCGCCAAGCGGCGGGCGGGGCCACGGGAACGGCCGGATTGCCGGTTTGAAAGGGGACATGCATGCAAACGGTAAGACAGTTGTTGGACAGCAAGCCAAACCGAGCCTTGGTCTACGTGAACCCGGACAGCACGGTGTTCCAGGCCTTGCAGGTGATGGCGGAAAACGACATCGGCGCGGTGCTGGTGATGGAGGAGGGCGGCATCGTCGGCATCTTCTCCGAGCGAGACTACGCGCGGCGCATCGTATTGCAGGGCCGCACCTCGGCCGGCACCAAGGTGCGCGACATCATGACCAGCCGCGTGGTCTACGTGACGCCCAGCCAGACGTTGGACGACTGCATGGGCCTGATGACGGAAAAGCGCATTCGCCACCTGCCGGTGTTGGAAGGCAGCGACGTGATGGGCATGTTGTCGATCGGCGACCTGGTGCGCGCCACCATCGAAGAGCAGGAGCAGGTGATCAACCACCTGGTCCATTACATCCAGTCCGCCTGAGCCCGGCGAACGGAGCCGCGCGCTCAGCCCAGCGGCGCCAGCCGCTGACGCAAGGCCTTCAAGGCCGGCGCGATGCGTTCGCGCATCGCGCCTTCGCTCAAGGCGAAGGCCGGGCCGCTGGCGTTCAAGGCCATCGGCGCCTGGCCGGGCACGGCCAAGTGCACGCCCACGGCCATCACATCCGGTTCGTATTCTCCGAAAGACGCTGAATAACCCTGGCGCAGATAGGCCTGGCGGGCCTCCTCCAGGCGCGCGCCTATTTCCGGCCACTCCGCGCCGTAGCGCGCGGCCAGCAGCGCTTGCAGCTTGAGCTGCTCCGCCGCCGGCAAGCCGGCGTAATAAGCGCGGCCGATGGCGGTGGTGGCCAAGGGCACCCGCGAGCCCACGGTCAATTGCACCGAAATGCGGGCCGGGCTGCGGCAGGTTTCCAGATACACCATATCGCTGCCGTCGCGCAGCGCCAGGCTGATGGACAGGCCTTGCTCCAGCGCGAACTCGCGCATCAGCGGCCCGGCGATTTGGCGGATGTCGTAGCTGGCGAGCACCGTGGAGCCCAAGGCCAGCACCGCCAGTCCCAGCCGGTAGTGGCCGCTGGCTTCGTCCTGCGCCAGATAGCCCAGGCGGGTCAGAGTGTAGCTCAAACGCGACACTGTTGATTTGGGCAGGCCGGTGCGTTTGGCCAGCTCCTGATTGGACAGCGCCAGTTCGCCGGGGCGAAACGCCGCCAGCACTTCCAGTCCGCGCGCCAGCGCGGTGACGAACAGCCTGTCCTTGTCCGTTTCCAAATCCATTGAATCCATCTTGTCTCGTGAGCCTCCGCTTGGGTTGCGCGCCGGGGGCGGGCGTCGAGTTTCGCAAAAACGCTTTACATCCGTCCAGGCGACGATTAGCCTATTCTGCAATGTGAAACCAAGTTCCGCAATGCGGAACAAGTAACGCGGAGACAGAACCTATGGCAGCCCCCTCCAGTCGCGCGCCGTTCAGCTGGGACGATCCTTTGCTTTTGGCCGAATGCCTGAGCGAAGAAGAACGCATGGTGCAGCAGAGCGCCCATGACTACTGTCAGGACAAGTTGTTTCCGCGGGTGTTGAGCGCCAACCGCGAAGAACGCTTCGACCGCGAAATCATCAACGAGATGGGCGAGCTCGGCCTGCTCGGCTGCACCATAGAAGGCTATGGCTGCGCCGGCCTCAACCACGTGGCCTACGGCCTGGTGGCGCGCGAAGTGGAGCGGGTGGATTCCGGCTACCGCTCGGCGATGAGCGTGCAGTCCAGCCTGGTGATGCATCCGATCTGGGCTTACGGCTCGGACGCGCAGAAGGATAAATACCTGCCGCGGCTGGCCAGCGGCGAATGGCTGGGCTGTTTCGGCCTGACCGAACCGGATTCCGGCTCGGACCCGGCCAGCATGAAGACGCGGGCGCGCAAAGTGGACGGCGGCTATCTGCTCAACGGCAGCAAGATGTGGATCACCAACAGCCCGCAGGCCGATGTGTTCGTGGTCTGGGCCAAGGACGACGAAGACGAAATCCGCGGCTTTGTGCTGGAGAAGGGCATGGCCGGGCTGTCCGCGCCCAAGATCCACGGCAAGTTCTCGCTGCGCGCCTCCATCACCGGCGAGATCGTGATGGACGACGTGCTGGTGCCGGAAGACGCCATCCTGCCGGGCGTCAAGGGTTTGAAGGGGCCGTTCGGCTGCCTGAACAAGGCGCGCTACGGCATCGCCTGGGGCGCGCTGGGCGCCGCCGAATTCTGCTGGCACGCGGCGCGCCAGTACACGCTGGACCGCAAGCAGTTTGGCCGTCCGCTGGCCGCCAATCAATTGATCCAGCTGAAACTGGCCAATATGCAGACCGAGATCGCCCTGGGCCTGCACGCGGCGCTGCGCGTGGGACGCCTGATGGACGAAGGCAAGGCCGCGCCGGAAATGATCTCGCTGATCAAGCGCAACAACTGCGGCAAAGCGCTGGACATCGCCCGGCTGTCGCGCGATATGCACGGGGGCAACGGCATCGCCGACGAATTCCACGTGATCCGCCATGTGATGAACCTGGAGGCGGTCAACACTTACGAAGGCACGCACGATGTGCATGCCTTGATTCTGGGCCGAGCCCAGACCGGTATTCAGGCGTTTGCCTGATAAGCCGGCGCGGCCGGGAGGCCGGCCGCGCCGTTATTCCTGTCTGTCCTTGGAGGCCCGGCTTGCCGGGCCGCTTTTTTTTCGATGGGCTGCATGTATCGGGAGACGCAGATGACGGGCGCGCTGGAAGGCATCAAGGTATTGGATTTGTCCAGGGTATTGGCCGGGCCGTGGACCGGCCAGTTGCTGGCCGACCTGGGCGCGGAAGTGATCAAGGTGGAGCGCCCGGGTTGCGGCGACGATACCCGGCAATGGGCGCCGCCCAGCCTGCCGGACGGCACCGCCGCTTATTTTCTGTGCGCCAACCGCGGCAAGAAATCGCTGACCGTGGACATCGCCAAGCCGGAAGGGCAGGAGATCGTCCGCCGGCTGGCCGCCGACGCCGACGTGCTGATCGAAAACTACAAGGTGGGCGGGCTGGCCAAATACGGGCTGGACTACGCCAGCCTGGCCGAACTCAACCCGCGGCTGGTGTATTGCTCGGTCACCGGCTTCGGCCAGGACGGGCCGTACGCGCAGATGGCCGGCTACGACTACATCGTGCAGGGCATGTCCGGCCTCATGAGCATCACCGGCCCGGCCGACGGCGAACCGCATAAGGTAGGGGTGGCGGTCACCGATCTGTTCACCGGGCTCTACGCCGCCAACGCGATCCAGGCCGCCTTGTGGGCGCGTCAAGGTAGCGGCCGCGGCCAGCATATCGACATGGCCTTGTTCGACTGCGCGCTGGCGATGCTGGCCAACGTCAATATGAACTGGCTGGTGGGCGGCGCAGTGCCGCCGCGCCTGGGCAACGCCCATCCCAATATCGTGCCCTACCAAGTATTCAAATGCGCCGGCGACGGCCACTTCATCCTGGCCTGCGGCAACGACCGCCAGTTCCGCTCGGTGTGCGAGCTGATAGGCTGCCCGGAACTGGCCGACGATCCCCGCTTCGCCAGCAATCCGCAGCGCGTCGCGCACCGGGACGAGCTGGTGCCCTTGCTGGCCGCCGGCTTCCTGGCTCAGCCGCGCGACGCCTGGCTGGCGCGGCTGGATCAGGCCGGCGTGCCCTGCGGACCGATCAATACCGTGGACGAGGCCTTCGCCGATCCGCAAATCCGGCATCGTCAGATGCAGATCGAACTGCCGGGTCTGGACGGCCAGGCCGTGCCCCTGGTGGCCTGCCCGATCAAACTGTCGGACACGCCGCCGCAATATCGCGAGGCGCCGCCCCGGCTGGGCCAGCACACCGACGCCTTGCTGGAGAAGGCCGGCTACGGCGCCGAGGACATTGCCCGCCTGCGCGGGGCGGGCGTGATCTGAGACGAGTAAATGCCTTTGGCATGGTTTGGGCCTGGGTGCCGCGCGCGGATTCGTGCGAAAATGCGCCGTCGAGTTGCCGCCGGCGGTCTGCGCCGGGGCAAGGTCCACCGCTTGTTCAATGAAATGCCTAGCGTGAAGAGCCGCTTCTTTGCCGTCTGTTGCCTGTTTGCCGGGCTCTTGTCCTGCGCCGGGGCTTACGCCGCCTTGCCGGCCGCGTCCAAACCCGCGGCCAAGCCGGCGGCTTCGGCACCCGCGGTCAGCGTGGCGGACAAGCTGTCCGAGGCGCAGCAGGCGCTGGATCAATTGGAAGCCATCAAGCTGGACAAGTTGCCGGCCGGCGTCACCCCGGGCGAGCTGTTGTTTCGCCGCGCCTTGCTGGAACGCTTGGTGGCGTCTTACGCCTGGCAGCTGGATCTTGCGGGGGAACGCGATCAGAGGCTGAGGCAGCAAGCCGAGGCCGAAGAGGCCTTGCGGAACTGGAGCGGCTTTGCGCAAGCCGGCCCCTATCCGGTGTCCTTGGTGGAGGGCTTGCGCAGCCGCCTGCAGACCGGCGGCTGGGAAAAGGATACCCAGCAGGCGCAGCAACTGATGTTGTCGCAGATGCAGGAGGCGATGCGCAACAGCCTCAAGCTCAACGAGGTGAGTCTGCGCCAGGCGCGGGAGCAGTTGGAAGGGGCCGCGGCCGGCGAGGCCGAGGCGCTGCGCTGGCGGATGGACGGCGCGCGCTGGCGCCGCGACATCAGCGCGTCGGAATTGCTGCAGTTCGACGCCTTGGGGCAGGTGCTGCGCATCCGTCAGCAGACCTTGCAGGCGCAGTTGGACTTGTGGCGGAAGCAACTGGACGGCGTCGGCAAACAGGTCCGTTTCCAGCCGGCGGAACTGGACGGGGTGCAACGGCGCTTGGGAGAGGAACGCCTGCGCCTGGAGCGGGAGATGAGCGCGCACGAGCAGCGCCGCCGCCGGGTCAAGGCCGAGCTGGAGGAACTGGAGCGGCAGTTGGCGGCCTTGAAGCAGAAAAAGGACGCGCCGGCGCAGGCCGCGCTGTTACAGGATTTGACCCAGCGCACAGTCGAGCAGCGCCAGGCTCTGGACAATAGCGACCTCGCGGTGCAGCTGATGCGCATCCGTCAGGAGGCGAACTCGCAGGAGGGCGGCATCTGGGAGTACCGCTACCAGTTGTACGCCGGCAAGGCGGCCAATCTTGCCGAGGTGGCCAGCGCCAGCCGTCAGGCCGGCGAGGAATTGGGCGCGGTGCGCGACTACCTGCAAAAAGAGGCGGAGCTGACCATGGCCAAGATGGCGGACGTGCAGCATGAAGTCGGCCTGGACCGCGGCGGCGGCCACGCGCTGGCGATGCTGCAACTGCTGCGCCAACGGCTGGACATCGTCAACGCCGCCCAACAGCCGGTGCAGGCGGCCTTGACCGGCATTCTGCTGTTGCAGCAGGAGTTCGACGTCGGCGCGCCGGCGGAGGGCACGCCGCAGGAGGTGTCCCGCCGGCTGAGCGAGCGCGTGTTGCAGGCGGCGCGGGCGCTGTGGAATTATGAACTGTTCAGCGCCGACGACAGCGTGGAGATCAACGGCCAGAAAGTGCAGGCCACCCGCAGCGTGACCATAGGCAAGAGTCTGGGCGCCATCCTGGTGCTGCTGATAGGCTACGCCGCCAGCACTGCGCTGCTGCGCGCTTTGCGGCGCTTGGCCACGCATAGGCTGGGTTTCAGCGAGGCCGCCGCCAATATCTGGTGGCGCTGGAGTTATGTCTGCGTGATCGCCCTGCTGGTGGTGTTCGCGCTCAATCTGGTCAAGATTCCACTGACGGTGTTCGCCTTCCTGGGCGGCGCCTTGGCGATCGGCATCGGCTTCGGCACTCAGAACCTGCTGAAGAACCTGATCAGCGGCGTGATGCTCTTGGTGGAGCGGCCGCTGAAAGTGGGCGACTTCGTCCAGGTCGGCGGCATCAGCGGCACCGTCAGCAGCATAGGGCTACGTTCTTCGGTGGTGCGCGCAGGCGACGGCATCGAGACGCTGATCCCCAACTCCACCTTCGTGGAGAGCGCGGTGACCAACTGGACTTACAGCAACCGGCGGATTCGCCGGAAAATCGCCATCGGCGTGGCTTACGGCAGCCCGCCGCGCGAGGTGTGCAATCTATTGCTGGCGGAGGCGGAGCGTCACGGCCTAGTGCTCAAGGAGCCGCCGCCGCGGGTGTTGTTCAGCAACTTCGGCGCCGACGCGCTGGAGTTCGAGCTGGAGTACTGGCTGGACATCGGCGACGCCGATTCCGTGCTGGTGGCCAGCGATCTGCGTCACATGATAGACGGCGCGCTGGCCAAGGCCGGCATCGAGCTGCCCTTCCCGCAGCGCGATGTGCATTTGCAACAGGATGAGCCTTTACAGATTGAAGTCAGACGGGCGGCCGGCGGTCGGGCGTCTGACAGTTTTTAAACGGTTGTTTGATTTTTGATCGCGCGCCATGCAACATGCATGCGGTAGCGGGGCTTTTGAACCCGGCGCGCGATTAAGGAGATGCAGTGGAACGCGATTACATGGAATACGATGTGGTGATCGTCGGCGGCGGCCCCTCCGGGCTGACCGCGGCGATTCGCCTGAAGCAGCTGGCGGCGGAGCAGGGCCGGGAGATCAGCGTCTGTCTATTGGAGAAGGGCTCGGAAATCGGCGCCCACATCCTGTCCGGCGCGGTGATCGAACCGCGGGTGCTCAATGAGCTGATCCCGGACTGGAAGGAAAAAGGCGCGCCGCTGAACACCGAGGCTAAGTCCGACCGTTTCCTGTTGTTGACCGAAACCGAATCCATTCAGCTGCCGACGCCGCCGCAGATGCACAATCACGGCAACTACATCGTCAGCCTCGGCAATTTCTGTCGCTGGCTCGGCCAGCAGGCCGAGGAACTGGGCGTGGAGATCTACCCCGGCTTCGCAGCCGCCGAAGTGCTCTATCACGAGGACGGCTCGGTCAAGGGCGTGGCCACCGGCGACATGGGCATCGGCAAGGACGGCGAGAAAACCGACGCCTGGCAACCCGGCATGGAGCTGTGGGCCAAGCAGACGATTTTCGCCGAAGGCTGTAGAGGCTCGCTGACCAAGATGTTGTTCGAGCGCTTCCGCCTGCACGACGGCGCCGATCCGCAAACCTACGGCATCGGCATCAAGGAATTGTGGGAGGTACGGCCGGAACTGCATCAGCCGGGCAGCATCACCCATACCGTGGGCTGGCCGGTGGACACCGCCACCTACGGCGGCTCCTTCATGTACCACCTGGACAATAATCAGGTGGTGGTCGGCTTCGTCATCGGCCTGGATTACCAGAACCCCTATCTGTCGCCGTTCGATGAATTCCAGCGCTTCAAGACCCATCCGGCCATCCGCAAGGTGTTCGAAGGCGGCCGCCGGCTGTCTTACGGCGCGCGCGCGCTGACCGAGGGCGGCCTGCAAAGCCTGCCGCGGCTGACCTTCCCCGGCGGCCTGCTGGTGGGCGACACCGCCGGCTTCCTCAACGTGCC
Source organism: Chromobacterium sp. CCUG 30098 (assembly GCF_059916605.1). Classification (NCBI taxonomy): domain Bacteria; kingdom Pseudomonadati; phylum Pseudomonadota; class Betaproteobacteria; order Neisseriales; family Chromobacteriaceae; genus Chromobacterium; species Chromobacterium sp. CCUG 30098. The sequence goes on from NZ_JAUCGS010000013.1 coordinate 23,643, forward strand.
CAAGATCAAGGGCACCCATACCGCGATGCAGTCGGCGATGCTGGCGGCGGAAGCGGTGTTCGAACTGCTGGGCCAGGAGCAGCCGGCGCGCGAAGCCACCGCCTACAGCCAGAAATTCAAGCAAAGCTGGCTGCACGAGGAACTGCACCGGGTGCGCAATATCCGGCCCTCGTTCCGCTGGGGTCTGTGGCCGGCGATGATTTATTCGGCGCTGGACACCTTTTTGTTCCGCGGTAAGGCGCCGTGGACGCTGCGCCACCACCAGGCCGACCATCAGAGCCTGAAGCCGGCCGACGAGTGCGCGCCCATCGCCTATCCCAAGCCGGACGGGGTGTTGACCTTCGACCGTCTGTCCTCGGTGTTCATTTCCAACACCAATCACGGCGAAGACCAGCCGCCGCATCTGAAGCTGAAGGACGCCAGCGTGCCGGTGCAGTTCAATCTGGCCAAGTACGACGCGCCGGAACAACGCTACTGCCCGGCCGGGGTGTATGAGATCGTCGGCCGCGAAGAGGGCGAGCCGCGCTTGCAGATCAACGCGCAGAACTGCGTGCACTGCAAGACCTGCGACATCAAGGACCCGACCCAGAACATCGTCTGGACCGTGCCTGAGGGCGGCGGCGGCCCCAACTATCCCAATATGTAAGCGGGATGGTCTGGCGAAACCCCGGAGCATGCTCCGGGGTTTTTCTTGACAAGCCGGGCCTATTGTTGGCAGCATGCACGACATGACCCAATCTTTCGCCTTCTTCAACAGCTATTTTTATTGGTACCGCACACCGGCGGCGCCAAGGGATGGCTGTGGACTGAAAGATTGACCCAGCACTAGTAAAGATTCCCGATAAATGCCGCCGCGCTACCGGCGGCATTTGTTTTTCCTCCCCGAAATACATGACCTCCGGAAGCCAGGCCAGACCCCAGGAGGTCCGTTCCATGAATGAAGTCAGCGATGCCGCGCAAATCGCGCGCCAGTCTTGGTCCCTGCTGTGTCCCAGCGACGCCGTTCCGGTGAAAGTGTTGACCGATGGCGAACGCTACGCCAACCGCCCGGCGCCGGACGCCGCGTGGATGGCCGCCGCGCGGCGCGACGGCGGCGTGCTGGAAAGCCGGCTGCCGCAGCTGCGCGCGATGGCCATGCTGTTGGCCGCGCAACGCTGGCGCGAACGGAGCGGGGAGACGCCGGCGCGGCTGGCCGACGCGGCGGATTGGCTGGCCGCGCGCATTCTGCTGCTGGGCCTCAGCCACGTGCAGGTGACGGCGGAGAGCTTTGCCCGGCTGGATCTGGCGAACCGCCGCTGCCGCGCCTGGTCGGAACAGATCGGCCTGCCGTTCGCGCCGGCCTTGCCCATTCTGGTGGCGGACGCCGGCGGCGAATCGTGTTTGCAGGCCTGGAGCCGCAGCGCCGAGGTGGCGCTGGCCCTGGCCGGCGGCAGAGGGGAAGCAGCGTTGACGCGGCATTGCGAACAGCGCTTGCAAGCGCTGCTGGCTAGGGTATCTTGATAATTGTTTCGCATAAATTTTGAGCCGGGGAGGCATGATGTCCATGGACGTGATCACGCAAGAAGACGAACGCAAACTGAATAATCTGACCCTGGTGGTCTATATCCTGCAGGCAATCAGCCTGTTTGTCGGCCTGACCGGCTTGGTGGCGGTGATCATCAACTACGTCAAGCGCGACGATGTGCGCGGCACGCGCTATGAAAGCCATTTCAGCTGGCAGATCCGCACCTTCTGGTGGGCCTTGCTCGGCACCGTGTTGGGCGTGGCGCTGGCCTGGATCCTGGTGGGCTTCGTGATTTTGGGCGTTACCTGGGTGTGGTACGTGTACCGCATCGTGCGCGGTTTCCTGAATTTCAACGACGGCAAACCGATGCCGGAGTGAGCGGTCTCCGGACAAAAAGAGCGGGCGCGGGCATATGCTATGCCCGGCGCCCGGCAAGGTTCTGCGCGAACCGGAAAATGGGCGGCCGGCGGGCCGCTGGTTTTTGAAAGCCGCCTACATGCTAAACCGCGTGCCTGGCCGCCCCCAGCAAAACCCGGCCGGCGCTTGCGCCATGTCAAGCCAGGGGCGCGGGCATGGCCAGCGGGCCGCGGTTTTGGCACAATGCGCAGGCTGTTTGAACGAGAGGCGCAATGCAAGCCGATGATTTGCAAAGCCTGGTGACCCGGGCCATGCCGTTTGGCAAACACAAGGGCACGCTGATCTGCGACCTGCCCGGCAACTATCTGAACTGGTTCGCCCGCGAAGGCTTTCCTCCCGGCGAAATTGGCCGCCTGCTGCAATTGATGCAGGAGCTGGACCATAATGGCCTAACCTATCTACTTGATCCGATAAGAAAGCGCTAGAAGCATGGCAATCCAATGGTTCCCCGGCCATATGAACAAGGCCCGCAAGGATGTGGCCGAGCGATTGAAAGACATCGACGTGGTCATTGAAATGCTGGACGCGCGGCTGCCGGCTTCCAGCGCCAATCCCATGCTGGCGCGCATGGCCAAGGGCAAGCCGCGGCTGATGATCCTGAACAAACAGGACCTGGCCGACGCCGCCGCCACCCAGCAGTGGCTGGACTGGTATCGCGCCAAGAAAAACACCCAGGCGCTGGGCATGGATGCCGGCGAGCGCGCGCCGGCGCAAAAGCTGGTGGCCGCCTGCCGCGAGCTGGCGCCGACGCGCGGCGGCCTGGAAAAGCCGCTGCGGGTGTTGATCTGCGGCATTCCCAATGTGGGCAAGTCCACGCTGATCAACAGCATGAGCAGCCGCAAGGTGGCCAAGACCGGCAATATGCCCGGCGTCACCAAGAACGAGCAGCGCATCATCCTGGCCGACGACGTGGAACTATTCGACACCCCGGGCATGCTGTGGCCCAAGATCGAGGTGGAAGAGGGCGGCTACAATCTGGCGGCCAGCGGAGCGGTGGGCCGCAACGCGATGGATGAAGAGGAAGTGGCGTTGGAGCTGCTCAAGTATCTGATGCAGCACTACACGCCGGAGCTGAGCGCGCGCTACAAGCTGGACGACATCGCCGGTCAGCAGGATTGGCAGGTGCTGGAAATGATAGGCCGCAAGCGCGGCGCGGTGCAGTCCGGCGGCAAGATCAATGTGCAGAAGGCGGCCGAGATCGTGCTGACCGATTTCCGCGACGGCAATATCGGCCGCATCACGCTGGAACGGCCGGAAGAATGGCTGGCCTGGGAAAAGCGCGCCAAGGAATTGGCCGCCATCCGCGCTGCCGAACGCGAAGCCCGGCAACAGGAGAGGGACAGCAAGAAGTCCGGCCGCCGCTGAGCCAGCGTCCCTTCTTGCTCCGCCCAAGCGCGGCCCATTGCGGGCCGCGTTTTTTTTGCCGCCTCAAAGCGGCTGGCAGGGCTCGCTGAAACCATAGCCCACGCCCCTGGCCGCCAGGATGGGGTTGTGTTGCGGCGCGATGCCGCTGAGCTTGCGCCGCAGGCGGCTGATCAGGGTTTCCAGTCTGCGTTCGTCGTAATGAAGATAATTGGCGCCCAGCGCCTCCGCCAGTTCGCGACGGTGCGCCGGTTCCGGCGCGCGCCGCAGCATCGCGCTCATCACCTGATGTTCCGCATGGGTCAGGTGCAGCTGCTGGCCGTTGGGCGCGGTCAGCGTGCGGTTGGCGGCGTGGTAACGCCAGCCGTCGGCGCGCTCCGCCGCGTCGCCGTCCAGCCGCCGCAGCACGCTGGCCAGCGTGGCCAGCAATTCCGCCAGCGGCGTCGGTTTGACCAGATAGGCGTCGGCGCCTTGCTGCAGGCCCTGCACCTTGTCGTCCAGCGCGCCGCGCGCGGTGAGCATGACTTGCCCCAGGCCGGGGTGGCTGGCGCGCAGCCGCCGGCTCAGCGCCATGCCGTCGATATCGGGCAAGCCCAGGTCCAGTATCAGCAGCCGGCAGGGATGTTCGGCCAGATGCCGTTCCAGCTCCTGGCCGCAGGCGAGGCCGGTGGCCTGGTAGCCGCAGCGCTTGAGCTGGAACAGCAGCTCTTCGCGCAGGTCCGGGTTGTCTTCAAGCAAGGCTATGTGCGTCATGAGCGGCTTTCGGTAGATGCAAGATGAAGCTGGCGCCGTGCGGCCAGTGAGGGTCCAGGCCCAGCTCGCCGCCGTGTTGGACGGCGATGCGCCGCGCCAGGTGCAGGCCCAGTCCCAGGCCGGGGCGGTTGCTGGTTTCCGCCAAGCGGGTGAAGCGCTGGAAAATCGCCTCTTCCTGGCCCGGCGCGATGCCGGGGCCGTAGTCGCTGATTTGCCAGACGATGCGGTCGGCGAGGCGGTGGACGCCGATCTGGATGGGAGTGTCCGGGTGCGCGTATTTCAGGGCGTTTTCCATCAGGTTCTGCAGCAGCATCGTCAGCAATTGGTCGTCGCCGCACAGCGGCATGCGCGCGCCGCCGCTTTGCAGCCAGAAGCGCCGCTGCGCGTCCGCGTCCAGTTGTTCCAGGCTGCGCCGGGTCAGCTCCAGCAAATCCAGCGGGCGGCTGTGCAGGCCGGCGTCGCTCACATCGGCGCGGCCGTGTTGCTCGGCCAGCCGCATCAATTCCTGCATCCGTTGCAAGGCGCGCTGGATGCGTTCGTGGCGCGCCTGCCGCTGCGCCAGCACCGGCGGCGCCGGCGCGTCCTCTTCCAGCAGGCGCAGGCTGCTGCTGGCGGCGTCGATGATGGCCACCGGGGTGCGGATTTCATGGGTGATCATCGCCAGCAGATCGGCCTGCTCTTCGCGCGCCTCGCGCTGACGCAGGCTGTCGGCCTGGGCCTGGCTGGCCTGATGCAGCGCCTCGATGCGTTCGCGCTCCAGCGTGCGCATGCGCAGGAACAGGCCGATGTAGAGCAGGGTGATGGGCGGCAGATCGGCCAGGCGGCCGTATTCCTGGATCCAGGATTGATAGGGGATGTGTCCCAGATGCAATAGCAGCGCGGGGATGTTGAGCGCCAGATTGGTGGGCAGATGCAGCGCGATCAGGCGGTCGCCGCTGTCGTTGCGCCGCCACAGCCGCCAGCAGACCGGCAGGGTCAGCAGATTGATGACGATGATGGCGTAGAGGGTGACCGGAATGCTGTAAGCGAGGCCAAAGGGCCAGAACAAGGCGCACAGCACGGTGGCGGCGCCGGCGGCGGCCTGCAGCTGGTATAGCCGGTAGGTGCGGGGGTAGTCGCGCTTCAGTTCCAGCAGATGGGCGAAATAGGCGCAGCCCAGCATGACGGCGGCGCCCAGGCCGACGTAATTGCACAACAGCGCGATCTGGGGCTGTTCCGGAAACAGCAGCAGGCGGGCCATGCCGTCGGTGGCGAAGCGGTGGCAGGCCACCGCCAGGATGTAGCCGAACAGCTTGGCGTGCTGCGCCCGGCGGGTGATCAGCCAGGCCGCCAGCGCGATCAGCACCATGGTCAGCATATAGCCGTAGATCAGACCCAATTGCAGCAGGCGCTGATTGTTGTGGGCGGCCAGTTCCGCCTCGCTCCACAGGCGCGGCTGCGCGTTCAAGGCCAGCGACTGGACTTTGACGAAGACCGTTTGCTCATGCGGTAGCAGGGAAAAACTGGCGGCGATCAGCGGCAGCTCCATCGCGGACACCGGACGCCAGGAACCGATGTCCCGTCGTTGCCAACCGCCGTCCGGCAGCCGCTGATACAGGCTTAGCCGCGCCAAATAGCTGGGAATCAGCTCCAGCCAGGGCCGGGGCGGCACATCGCTCAGCTTGAGCCGCAGCCAGCAGGTGTCGTGCCCGTAGCCGCGCGCCAGTTTGCCGTCCGGCAGCGGCTGGAAACGCGTCTGCCAGCCGGCGCTGGCGACGCGGTCTATGCCCAGGCCGGCGTCGGCGCTGCAATAGACGGCGGCGTCCCGTTCGCTGAAGGTCCGGAAGCCGGCATGCGCGACGCCGCCGGCCAAGAGCAGGCACAGCAGCAGCAATGTCGACAGCGCGCGTGTCATCGGGTCAACGGCTCGAAGTTCGGGATTGGGGCGACATTGTGACGGCAATGTCATTTCTTGTCAGCGCTTACGCCAAAAATTAAAACAGATATCGTCGGCGTAATGAAAGATGACTTTGTAATGATAGGCGCAGGCGGACGGTTTTCGCCGTTCGTCGCTTGGGGGCGGGTCCGAATTCAGCGCCGCAGCAAGAACAGGCCGACAAGGACCACCAGCGCGCCAACGGCCTGGGCCAGCCATGCCGACCAGTGTTTGCCCGGCTCCAGGCAGGCTTCTTCGGGATTCTGCGGGTTGTAGAACACCGGCACGGTTTTGCCCGCCGGATAGCGTTGCACGATCTCTCGCGCCTGCTCGTCGCTGCTGCCGTAGCCGGGGTTGGGGAAGCGCAGCCGCTCGGCGCGGTGGACGCCGTCGGCCACGCGGTATTCGTAGCGCACGATGGCGCGGTATTCCCGACGGTCCGAGCTGTCGCCGCCGCGCGCGTGGCGCCAGTCCACTTCGCTGGAGACGATCTTGCCGGCGACGCTGGGCCAGCCGGCGGCTTGCTGGGCCTTGACGGACTGCTGCCAGAGATAGGCGGAAACGGCCACGCCGATGGAGATGACCAGCAGGGCGATGACTTTTTCGCTCATGGGGCGCGGATGCCTCGGTGAATGCGCCGGCGCGGCAGCGGCAGCTTGGCCCGCAGCCGGTACAGCAGCGCCCAGCCGAACAGCGCGCTCAGCGCCGCCAGGATGAATTTGGCGCTGCCGATATCGCTGTCGCCACCCTTGATCAGCACGGATTCGGCAGGGCTGCGCGGATTGTAGTAGACGGTGATCGCCTTGCCGGAGGGGAAGCGCCGCGTCAGATCGTCGGCGTTGCTGCGGTCGCCCGGCAGGGCGCCGTCGACGGCGAACAGCCGGTCGCTGTGGTAGACCTGGCCGCGCACCGTGTACAGGTATTGCACATGCGGCTGCCAGTACAGCTGATCGGGATGCTCGTCGCTGGACACCACCAGCATGCGGCTGCTTTCCACGTGGCCCGGCGCGTTGCGCCATTCGCGCAATTGATGGCTGGGCGTCAGCAAGACCGCGATCAAGCCCAGCAGGCTGGCGAGAAAGGCCAGCATCAGCGCGCTGACCCGGGCTTGCGGCGAGAATTTCATGATGGGCTCAGACGGCCTGGCCGGGATGCTCGAACCAGGTCAGCAGAATGGCCTGGGCCGCCACCTGGTCCAGCGCCGGCTTTTGCTTGCGGCCGCGCACGCCGGCTTCTTCCAGCATGGATTCGGCCACCACCGAGGTCAGCCGTTCGTCCACCAGCCACACCGGCAGGCCGTAGCGGCCCTTGAGCCGGTTGGCGAAGCGGCGCGCCAGCTGCGTCATCTGGTGTTCGGTGCCGTCTATGTGCATAGGCAGCCCCACCACCAGTTGCGCCGGCTGCCATTCCGCGATCAAGGCGGCGATGGCGGCGAAACGCGCGTCGTTGATTTCCGTGTCTATCGTGATGAGAGGGTGGGGAATGCCGAGCAGGGTGTCCCCGACGGCAACGCCGATGCGGCGCTCGCCGAAATCGAATGCCAAAGCACAACCTTCAGGCATGGCCGACATCCGTGGACAAGAGCGAGGGATCGAAGCCCAGCAGCGCCATCGCGGCGTCGTAGCGTTCTTCGCAGGGCAGGCCGAAGATGATGTCCGGCCGGGCCGGCACCGTCAGCCAGCCGTTGTCGGCGATCTCCTGCTCCAGCTGGCCGGCGCTCCAGCCGGAATAGCCCAGGGTGATCAGCATGCGGTCCGGCTGCTTGTGGTTTTCAGACACCGCGATCAACACGTCCTTGGACGTGGTCAGCGCGATGTCGTCGGTGACCAGCAGGCTGGATTGCCAATTGCCCACCGGCATGTGCAGCACGAAACCCCGGTCCGGCTGAACCGGTCCGCCGAAGTAGACCGGCTCGGCGCGCAGCGAGTCGCCGTCCAGCGGCAGATCGATCTGATCGAACAACTGCGCCATGGCGATGCCGGAAGGCTTGTTGACGATCAGGCCCATGGCGCCGTGCTCGCCGTGCTCGCAGACGAAGACCAGCGAGCGCGAGAACAGCGGGTCCGCCATATTGGGCATGGCGATCAAGAATTGATTGGACAACGATAGCGGTTCCATGCGGCCATTATGGCATAAGTCGGCGGGCCGGGTAGATGCGGCTGCGCGACGCGCAACAGGTCCGCGCGCGACGCGCGGCGAAGGCGGGCAACTGCTAAAATGCCGATTTTCGCCCAGCCATTGCGAGGACATTTTGCGTCTCACCCACATCAAGCTTGCCGGTTTCAAGTCATTCGTCGACCCCACCAGCATTGCCGTGCCCGGCCAACTGGTGGCGGTGATCGGCCCCAATGGCTGCGGCAAGTCCAATGTGATAGACGCGGTGCGCTGGGTATTGGGAGAATCCTCGGCCAAGCAGCTGCGCGGCGAATCGATGCAGGACGTGATCTTCAACGGTTCGTCCACGCGCAAGCCGGTCAGCCGCGCCTCGGTGGAACTGGTGTTCGACAACGGCGACGGCGCGCTCACCGGCGCCTGGGGCCAGTACGCGGAAGTGTCGATCAAGCGGGTGCTGACCCGCCAGGGCGAATCCAGTTACTTCATCAACAACCAGCAAGTGCGCCGCCGCGACATCACCGATCTGTTCCTGGGCACCGGCGTGGGCGCGCGCGGCTACGCGGTGATCGAGCAGGGCATGATCTCCCGCATCATCGAAGCGCGGCCGGAAGAACTGCGCGCCTATCTGGAAGAAGCCGCCGGCGTGTCCAAGTACAAGGAACGCCGCCGAGAGACCGAACACCGCATCGCGGACACCCGCGCCAATCTGGAACGCATCGCCGACTTGCGGCAAGAGCTGGAACGCCAGGTGGAGCGGCTGTCCGAGCAGGCCGAAGTGGCCGCCCAATACCACGATCTGCGCGGCGCGCTGACGCACAAGCAAAACCTGTTGGCCTTGGCGCGGCGCGAAGAGGCCGCGCGCAACGAGGCGGCGGCGCGCGGGGAACTGGCGCGCATAGAAACCGAGGAAGCGGCGCTGGAGGCCGCGGTCACCCATGTGGAGGCCGAGTCCGAGACCGTGCGCGAAAGCCATTTCGCCGCCAGCGACGAAGTGCACGAGGCGCAACAGCGCTTGTTCGAGGCCAACGCCCAACTGGCGCGGCTGGAAGAGGCTCAGCGCCATCGCGAGCAGAACCGCGCCCGCGTCGACCGCGAACTGGGCGCCGTGCGCACCGAGCGCCAGGTGCTGGCCGAAAGCCGCGGCCAGGTGAAGGCCGAACTGGACGATTGGCTGCCGCGGCGGGAAGAAGCGCAGATGCGGCTGGAAGAGGCGCAGATGACGCTGGAGGACGGTGCCGACGAACTGCCCACCGCCGAGGCGGAATACCGCGCCATCGAACAACAACTGAACGGATTGACCGCGCAGCAGGCCAAGCTCGGCCGCGATCGCGACCTGGCGCGCCAGAACGGCGAGCATCAGCGCCGCAACCTGGAACAACTGTCCGGCCGGGAAGACGCATTGCGGCGCGAGCTGAGCGATCTGAACCTGCCGGACCAAGAGAAGCAACAAGCCGCCGCCGCCGAAGCGGAACGCGCGCGCGGCGCGCTGGAAACGGTGCGCAGCCGGCTGGTGGCCGACGAGGCCAAGCAAGCGGACCTGGCGGCCGAGCGGGAAAAACTGGACGAACAACTGGCCGGGCTGCGCAGCGAACAGGCGCGGGCCGAGGCCGAGGCCGCCGCGCTGGCCGGCATGCTGGCGCGCGAGGCGGCCAGCGAACAATTGGACGCCTGGCTGCAGCGCCGCGGCCTGGCCGAGGCGCCGCAGCTGTGGCAAAGCCTGCAGGTGGAGCCCAAGTGGCAGCCGGCGCTGGAGGCGGCGCTGGGCGAGCGTCTTGCCGCGCGTGCCGCCGCGCTGCAAGGAGAACCGCCGCCGGCGGCGCTGGCGCTGGCGGACGGCGCGGCGGCGCGCGATTGGCAGGCCGAGCGCCCGTGGCCGACGTTGCTGCAGCAAGTGCGCGCCGCCCAGCCCTTCCAGGCGGCCTTGCAGGACTGGCTGGCCGGCGTTTACCTGGCCGGCTCGCTGGACGAGGCCTTGGCCATGCGCGGGCAGTTGCCGGCCGGCGCCTGCCTGCTGACGCCGGAGGGCCACCGCGTTTACGCCGCCAGCCTCTGCCTGCACGCCGAAGCCAGCGGCGACGGCCTGATGGCGCGCAAGGCGCTGCTGGAAGCAGCGCAGGCGCGGTTGGACGCCTTGTCGCCGGAAATCGACGCCTTGCAGCGGCGCCGCGAATCCTTGCAAAGCCGCGGCGGCATGCTGGCCGAGGCGGTGCGCGCGCAAAAGGGCGCGCTGACCCGCTTGGAAGCGGAGCTGAACGCGGCGACGCTGGAACACGTCAAGCTGGATCAGGCCGCGCGGCAGGGCGCGGCGCGGCTGGCGGCGATCGAGGCCGAGCGCGGCCGCATCGCCGAAGAGGGCGAACTGGCGCGTCAGAGCATCGCCGAGGCCGAAATGCTGGGCGAAGAGACGGCGCTGACGCTGGAAGAACTGACTGTGCAGCTGGAAGACATGCGCGTGGACCGGCTCAACGCCGAAACCGGCTTGCAACTGGCGCGCAACAAGACCCGCGACGCCGAGCGCATGCTGCACGAGATCAAGCTGGAAATGAGCACCGCCGAGCAGAAGGTGGCGGAGCTGGCGCGGCGCGGTCGCGAACTGGACGAGCGCGACCAGCAACTGGCCGAGCGCCTGGAAACCCTGGCCGAAGAGGCCGAGGCGGTGGAGGAGGCGGTGCCGGAGGAGGCCTTGCAACTGGCCCTGGCCGAGCGGGAGCAACGCGAACATAGTCTGGGCGCGGTGCGTGACCGGCTAAACGGCCTGACCGAGAAGCTGCGCGAACTGACCCATCAACAACAGCAAGCCAACGCCGCTTTGCCGGCGCTGCGCGAAGCGCGCTCGGACTGGTTGCTCAAGCACCAGGAAGCGCGGCTGGCGATGGAGCGCTTCGCCGAAGAACTGGCCAGCGCCGGCGCCGACGAAGCCGCGCTGATGGCCGATTTGAGCGAGGCGGTGAAACCGAACGCGTTGGCCGCCGAGATCGCGCGGCTGGCGCGCGCGCTGGAAGGCCTGGGCGCGGTCAATCTGGCCGCGTTGGAAGAACTGGACGAAGCCCGGAAGCGCGGCGATTACCTGGCGGCTCAGTCCGAGGACCTGAATCAGGCGATGGCCACGCTGGAGGAGGCCATCGCCAAGATAGACGGCGAAACCCGCGAAATGCTGCAAGCCACTTACGACGCGGTCAACGCCAAGATGCGCGAGTTCTTCCCCACGCTGTTCGGGGGCGGCCGCGCCGAACTGGTGCTGACCGGCGAGGACTTGCTGGACGCCGGCGTGCAGATCATCGCCCAGCCGCCGGGCAAGAAGAACAGCACCATTCACCTGCTGTCCGGCGGGGAAAAGGCGTTGACGGCGATGAGCCTGGTGTTCTCGCTGTTCTCTCTGAATCCCGCGCCGTTCTGCCTGTTGGACGAGGTGGACGCGCCGCTGGACGACGCCAATACCAGCCGCTTCTGCGATCTGGTCAAGCAGATGTCGGAGCGCACGCAGTTTCTCTATATTTCCCATAACCGGCTGACCATGGAAATGGCCGAGCAATTGGTGGGCGTCACCATGCAGGAGCAGGGCGTCAGCCGCATTGTGGCGGTGGACATCGTGGAAGCGTTGAAAATGCGGGAAACCGCCTAAGAACCTGTTTGCGATCTGCTGCGCGTCGTGAGGCGTCACACGGTGAGTACCGCTTCGAAATGCTCATGTCGCACGCGTACATTCGGCTTTCTCAGCGGTTTTGGCCTTGCCTCGCCCTCGCTGGCGAGTTTTTGAAAAAGCGCTTGGCGCAATGGCAAAGTCCGCTTGGCGTCGGCCAGGTTTTTGTTAGTCATCGTTTAAACAGGCTGGTGAGGACTATTATCGTCAGTTACAGTTTGACGGCGCGCAAACCGGGCCGCGCGCGCGGATGGCATACTGCGCAGCTTCCCGACGGCAGCGGCCGTCGGGCGATATCATTGCTGGATGAATGGGCATGACCGTAAGCATCAAGCGTTGGGAACCTGAAAACCCTATCTTCTGGCTGCGCCGCGGGCGGCGCATCGCCAATCGCAATCTCTGGCTGTCCATCCTGTCGCTGCACCTGAACTTCAATATCTGGATGATGTGGAGCATGGTGGTGGTCAACCTGCCGGCGGTGGGGTTCGCGCTCAGCAATCAGCAGCAATTCCTGCTGGTGTCTATCCCGCCGCTGGTCGGCGCCCTGATGCGGCTGCTGTACTCGTGGATCTGGAGCTGGGTGGGCGGCGGCCTGTGGCTGGGCATTTCCACCTTGCTGCTCTTGCTGCCGGCTTTGGGCGTGGCCGCGGTGGTGCAGGACATTTCTACGCCGTTTCCCATCTTGCTGCTGGTGTCCGGCCTGTGCGGCATCGGCGGCGGCGCCAGCGCCTCCCATCTGTCCAATACCAGTTTCTTCTTTCCCAAGGCGGCCAAGGGGCTGGCGATGGGGCTGAACGCGGGCTTGGGGAATCTGGGCGTGTCGGTGGCGCAACTGGCGATTCCGGTGGTCATTCTGCTGCCCTTGTTCGGCGAGGCGGGCGGGCCGCAGATCTGGGGCGTCGGCGGCGTCGTTCACCCGGTGTGGCTGCAGAACGCCGGCTATCTATGGCTGCCCTTCATCGTGGTCATCGCGCTGGCCTGCCTGTTGTACGCGCATGATCTGCCCAAGCTGCGCATCACGCCGCATGACCAGCTGGACGCGATGCGCGACCCGCACACCTGGTATATCTGCCTGCTGTACATGGGCAGCTACGGCACTTTCCTCGGCTTCGCCGCCGCCTTTCCCTTGCTGGCGCGCAATATGTTTCCTCTGGTCGACGTCACCCCTTACGCCTTCATCGGCCCCATGGTCTGCGCCTTGTCGCGGCCGCTGGGCGGCTGGATGGGCGATCACATCGGCGGCGGCATCGCCACCATGCTCAGCAACGGGGTGATGGCGCTGGCCACCGTCGGCGTCTACCTGAGCATGCCCTCCGCCGGCAACGGCGGTTCGTTCTGGTTGTTCCTCGCCATGTTCCAGCTGATCTTCTTCGCCGCGGGTGTCAGCAATGGTTCTTCCTTCCAGTTGGCGCCCAAGGTCTTTCTTTTGCAGGCCGGCCAAGGGGCCAAGGCCGCCGGCCTGGACATCGCCGAGGCCTATGCGCGCGGCGGCCGCCGCGGCGCGTCGGCGATGAACGTCAGCTCGGTGATGGCGGCCTTCGGCGGTTTCGTGATTCCCAAATCCTTCGGCAGCGCGCTGGCCGCCTTCGGCAGCTTCCTGCCGGCCTTCGGCATGTTCTTTGTGTTTTATCTGGTGTCCATGCTGGTGGCCTGGTGGCAATACAGCCGGCCGGGCAGCCGGATGCGCTGCTGAGGCGAGCGATGCGCGCGCGGCCTGGATGGGCTTGGGCCTTGCTGGCATCTTTGCTGCTGCACGCCTTGTTGCTGTTTTGCTGGCGGCCGTTCGCGCCGCGGCCTTCTGCTCGCGCCGCGGTACTGACGCTAAGCCTGCCGGCGCCGCGGGCCGCCGGCGTTCCCGATGGCGTAGGGGCTAGGACGGAAGCGGCCAAAGCGTCGCCGGCCCCGCGCCGCCAATCTCCGCAGTCCAAGCGCCTTCCCATTGCCAAGGCTATTGCGGCGCCGCCGGCTGCGGCCGCGCCGCGGCAGCGTCCATCGTTGCCGACGGCGCTTGGAGGCGGCTCCAGCGTCGTGGAAGGCGAGCCGGCCGGCTCGGCGTCGACGCAAAGCGCTTCCGGCGCGGCAAGGGGCGGCGGACAGGACAGCGTGGCCTTGTATCGCGCCGAATATTTGAACAATCCGCGGCCAGAATATCCGGAGCGGTCGCGGGAAAACGGCGAAGAGGGCACGGTCTTGCTGCGGGTCAGCGTTAGCGCCGCCGGCCGCGCCAGCGAGGTGACGGTGGCGGTCAGCAGCGGCTATCCGCGGCTGGACCGCGCGGCCAAGGCCGCGGTGGAAAGCTGGCGCTTTGCGCCGGCCAAGCGCAATGGCCAGGCGGTGGATTCGGTGTTGACGGTGCCGGTGCGGTTTCAGAGCCCATGAGCCGCGTGCGCGGCAGGCGCTGAAAACGCAATGGCGGCGAGGGGCGGACCGCATTGCGGGACCGCGCGCCTCGCCGCCGGGTAAAGGCGGTTACGGCAGGAGAAATCCTAAGCCGTGACTTCTTCCTGTTCTTCCAGCGCCAGGCTGAAGCCCTCGCGCAGGCGGCCCAATTCCTGGCAGAAACCGGACAGGTCGTGTTCGCCAAAGCGTTTAAAGGCGATCTGCATATAGTCGATATGAGCGGGGAAGGCCTGGTCGAACAGGCGTTCTCCGTGTTGGGTCAAGGAGACGAACACGCTGCGGCGATCGTTGGGCTGCATGGTGCGGGTAACCAGACCCTTGTCTTCCAGCCGGTCGATGACGCCGGTCAGCGTCCCTTTGGTGATCAACGTGCGGTCGGACAGCTCCTTGCAATTCATGCCTTTGCTGTGGCCCAGCGTGGCGACCACGTCGAATTGCGGCGGAGTCAGGCCCAGCTGACGAATGTGCTGGCTGGCAAACTGTTCGAATGCCTGGTAGGTGCGCGCCAGCTCGTGGACCACCGGAAGGAAACTGGCTTGAGAAGTGTTTTTCATCGATCTATCCCTTGCTTTCCTAAGCAGTGTTTAAGACGATTTGGAATCATTCATTTGCATGAACACGAAATATTCTGGCACGAGATATTTCAGAGCGCCCCTGTCAGAAATGTCATCTACCGGACCTTATGGGCCTGAAAATGACGTTCCGCTTCCATTTGGCTCGCTTGCGGCGGGCCTGACTCGCGGCGCCGAACTGCCGACTGGGGCGGTTCGACGCGGTCCGATGGAACCAGCAGGGGCGATTCGGCATCCAATTCAGGTTGCGAACCCGGTTTGAAGCACCAAATTGCCCGCATCAGCTATCGCCTCGGCTTGATTTAGGCTGGCGGCAAGGCATTTACGGCTAAATTGCCGCCAAATGGTGCGCAAGCTGAGGCTTTCGTTATAATAACCGTGGTCTATCGCCGTTCTCGACTGGCCGAAACGCCAGATTCGAACGGTTTTGTTGCCGAATACTTAAAGGGAGGCTGTCGGCCTGGCTATTGCCGAAAGACGCCGCATCGCGCATTGAAAGATGCGCCGGCGCGCGGCGAGGGAGCTGCCGACGGCTTCGATTATTCGCCTTAATGCGGACTGGCTGATGAGCGAATTACAGATTGGTGTGTTGATACTGGGCGGCGCGGTGATCGCCCTGGTTTACGGATTCAATGCTTTCCAGGAATGGCGTTTTCGCAAGAAGACTCGCCAGGCCTTCACGCGCGGCCACGACGACGTGTTGCTGGACGTGCCCAAGAACAATGTGCGCGACGGCGTGAAGCAGGACAGGATGGAACCGGTGCTGGTGGACGCCGCGCCGGAGCCGGACGATTACGCCGCCGCTTATTTCGAGCCGCACATCCCCGCGGAGCCGGCGCGAGCCGAGACCGAACGCCCGCGCGAAGCGGTTTTCGACGCGGTGCCGGTGGTGGAGGAAGAGGAGGACATCCCGCAGATGGACTCCGCCGATCACCAGGCGCTGGTGGTGGCGATGCTGGATCCGTCGCTGGACTTCATCGCCGAAGTGGTGTTCCACGCGCCGCACGAGCTGGCGGCGATTCCGCGCTTCAACGTGGGCAAGCGCACACAGTTGATCGGCCGCACCGAAAAAGGCCTGTGGAAGCCGGCCGAGGCCTTGCCCGGCACCCGTTACAAGCAGATCAACGTCAGCATGCAGATGGTGGACCGCAGCGGCGCGGTGACCGAACAGGAACTGGCCGGCTTCTGCCAGCAGGTGTCGCGCTTCGCCGAGGAGCACGACGCCGCGGTCAGTTTCCCGCAGCGCCAGCAGAAGCTGGTGGCGGCGCGCGAACTGGACCGCTTCTGCGCCGATGTGGACGTGCTGATCGGCATCAACATCGTGCCGCAGGGGCCGATAGAAGGCACGCGTCTGCGCAGCTTCGCCGAGGCCGCCGGCCTGCAGCTGGAGCCGGACGGCGCCTTCCACTATCTGGCGGACTCCGGCAATACCCTGTATTCGCTGATGGCGGCGGACCAGATGCCGTTCACCTTCCACACCTTGCTGGACAAGTCCTTCCCGGCGCTGACGCTGTTGTTCGACGTGCCGCGCGTGGCCGGCGGCGTCGAGGTGTTCGACCGCGCCGTTTACTTCGCGCGCCAGCTGGCGCAGGAGTTCGACGCCCAATTGGTGGACGACAACCGCCGTCCGCTGTCCGACGCCGGCCTGACCCGCATCCGCGACCAGCTGCTGCACATCTACGGCAGCATGGACGACCGCGGCATCGCTCCCGGCAGCGTGGCCGCTTTGAGACTGTTTGCCTGAAACCGGCGGGAAGCCCTGGTGTCGCCTTGCTGTCCAGCCGCTACACTGGGGTGATAAGCCCGCTCGATAATCCTCCGTTTCCAAGGCCGGCGCCACGCCGGCTTTTTCTGTTTGAGTCCGACTGAACATGACCGCCCAAACTCCGCAACAGCGCGTAGCCGAACTGCATCAACTGCTGAACCGCTACGGCCACGAATACTATGTGTTGGACACCCCCACCGTGCCGGACGCCGAATACGACCGCCTGTTCCGCGAGCTGCAACAACTGGAACAGGAGCATCCGGAGCTGGCGAGCGCGGATTCGCCCACCCGCCGCGTCGGCGGCGTGCCGTTGGACGAATTCCAGCAAGTGACCCACAGCGTGCCCATGCTGTCGCTGTCCAACGCGTTTTCCGATATGCAGCTGAGCGAGCGGGAGCAGCGCCATGAAGAGCTGCTGCAGTTCGACGAACGGGTGCGCAAAGGGCTGGATCTTGCCGAGGTGGAGTACGCGACCGAGCCCAAGTTCGACGGCCTGGCGATCTCCCTGCTTTACCGCGACGGCGTGTTGGTTCAGGCGGCCACCCGCGGCGACGGCGTGACCGGCGAGAACGTCACCGAGAACATCCGCACGGTGCGAGCGATTCCGCTGCGGCTGCCGGCCGGCGCGGCCACGCCCGGCCTGCTGGAAGTACGCGGCGAGGTGCTGATGCTGAAGCAGGATTTCGACAAGCTCAACCGCGAGCAGGCGGCGCGCGGGGACAAGACCTTCGCCAATCCGCGCAACGCCGCCGCCGGCAGCTTGCGTCAATTGGATTCGCGCATTACCGCTCAGCGCCGGCTGTCCTTCTTCGCCTACGCCATCGCCCAGGTGGAGGGCGTGGACTGGCCGGCCAGCCACAGCGGGGAAATGGCCTGGTTGCGGGCGCTGGGTTTCCCGGTGGTGGCCGAGGACCTGCGGCCGGTGGTGCGCGGCGTGGACGGCTTGATCGCCTATTACGAACAAGTACAGCAGCGCCGCCCCGGCCTGCCTTTCGATATCGACGGCGTGGTGTACAAAGTCAATCAGCGCGCCTTGCAGGACGAGCTGGGCTTTGTGTCGCGCGCGCCGCGCTGGGCCATTGCCCACAAATTCCCGGCCGAGGAGGCCTTGACCCAGGTCGAGGCGATCGAGGAGCAGGTGGGCCGCACCGGCGCCATCACCCCGGTGGCGCGGCTGAAGCCGGTGTTCGTCGGCGGCGTCACCGTCACCAACGCCACCTTGCACAATGAGGACGAGGCGAGGCGCAAAGACGTGCGCGTGGGCGACACCGTGATCGTGCGCCGCGCCGGCGACGTGATTCCCGAGGTGGTGTCGGTGGTGATGGAGCGCCGACCGATGCAGCCGGCCGCGGATGGCGGCTTGTTCGACGAACCGCAATATCCGGCCTACCGGCTGCCCGGCGCCTGTCCGGTATGCGGCAGCCACGTGGTGCGCGAAGAGGGCGAGGCGGTGGCGCGCTGCTCCGGCGGTCTGTCTTGCCGCGCGCAGCGCAGCCAGGCGATCCAGCATTTCGCCGGCCGCCGGATGATGGACATCGACGGCCTGGGCGAACGCTATATCGACAAGCTGGTGGAGTACGACTATGTGCGCGGCGTGGCCGACCTGTACCGGCTGACGCTGGAAGACTTGCTGGAAATGAAGCGCCGCGCCGACGAGGACGAGGATGCGACCCCGGAAACCGTCAAGGCGGGCAAGGTGGCGAGCAAATGGGCGGAAAACCTGATCGAGGCGATCGCCGCCAGCCGGCGGCCGCCGCTGGCGCGGCTGCTGTTCGCGCTGGGCATCCGCCATGTCGGCGAATCCACCGCCAAGACCCTGGCCGATTGGCTGGGGACGATGGCCTTGATCCGCCGTTCCCCGGCGGCCTTGTTCGCCGCGCTGCCGGACATCGGCGGCGTGGTGGCGGAATCGCTGGCGGACTTCTTCGCCGAAGCCAATAACGAAGCCGCGCTGGACGCCTTGTTGAGCCATGTGGCGCCGGCCGACGAGCACGCGCCGTCGCCGCGCCTGGCCGAGCGTCTTCAGCCGGCCGTGTTGCTGGCGCGGCTGGACATTCCGCGTCTGACCGAGGTGCGCAGCCAACAGTTGGCGGCGCAGATCGACGGCCTGGCCGCGCTGGCCGGGCGCGAACGGCGCGCGCTGCTGGATCTGGAATTGCCGGCCGAGGTGATCAACGCGCTGGCCGATTGGCTGGACCTGCCGGGCAAGCGAGACAGCCTGCGCGCGCTCGCCGCCCTGGTCGACGAGATGCTGGCGGCGCTGCCGGCGCAAGCGGCGGCGGCCGGCGTGCTGGAAGGCAAGACCCTGGTGCTGACCGGCACCTTGCCGACGCTGAGCCGCGACCAGGCCAAGGAATTGATAGAAGCCGCCGGCGGCAAGGTGTCCGGCAGCGTGTCCAAGAAAACCCATTACGTGGTGGCGGGGGCGGAAGCCGGCAGCAAGCTGGCCAAGGCGGAAGAGCTGGGCGTGGCGATTCTGGACGAGGCCGGCTTGCAAGCCTTGCTGGCCGGAGAGTGACTGAAGAGCCTGTAGCCTCGGCGGGAAATGTTTTTTGCCACGGAAGCACACGGAAAAACACGGACCAAACCAGAGGCTGCTGTTATTTTCGTGGATTTCGTGGCTAAAGGGTTTGCCTTCCATGCCCTTCCGTGCGCTTCCGTGGCTAAATCGGTTTTTGTTTTTCCGTGGCAGGAATTTAAGAAGGAACGGAACAGATGACGGCGGACCAAGCTTTCGAACAAGGCAACCGATTGGCGGCGGAGGGCCGCTGGCGCGAGGCGGAGCAGGCGTTTGATCAATGTCTGAGGCGGAACGCCAAGGATTGGCAGGCGCTGGCCAACCGCGCCAACGCCCGTCTGCGCCAGGGCGACAGCGCGCGCGCGCTGGACGACTACCTGGCCGCCGCCGCGCTCAATCCGCAGTCGGTCAACATCAAGTGCAATCTGGCGGTGCTGCTCAAGGAGCTGGGCGAACTGGAACTGGCGGAAGCGCTGCTGCGCGAGGCCCTGGCGGCGGAGCCCGAGCATGTCGACGCCTGGAGCAATCTGGGCGTGGTCTTGCAACATCGTCTGCAATACCAGGAGGCCATCGCCTGCCATTTGCGCGCCATCGAGCTGGCCGGCGCGAGCCCGGCGCGCTGCAACAACCTGGGCTACGCCTGCACCTGCGCCTTGCTGCTGGACGACGCCATCGCCGTGTTGCAAGGCGGTTTGGAGCTGGACCCGAACGACGCCAATCTGCGCTTCAGCTTGTCCATCGCGCTATTGCTGGCCGGCCGCTACGCCGAGGCCTGGCCGTATTACGAGGCGCGCTGGGACGCCATCCTGCAACCGCGTCACCGCGAACGGCGCTGGCAGGGCCAGGCGCTGGACGCGTCCGCCTTGCTGCTGTGGGCGGAACAGGGCCTGGGCGACAGCCTGCAGATGGCGCGCTTCCTGCCGCGGCTGCGGGCCGAGCATCCGCGGGCGCGCCTGCTGCTGGCCTGCCCCAAAACCTTTCATCGCCTGTTCGCCCAATTCGACGGCGTGGAATTGCTGGAGCCGGAGGCCGCGCCGGCTTTCGATTGGCAACTGCCGCTGATGTCCTTGCCCGGCGCGCTGGGCGTGACGCTGGACAATCTGTCCGGCCAGCCTTATCTGAGCGCGGTGCCGGCGGCCGCGGTCCCGGCGCACGGCGGCGGCCGGCCGCGCGTCGGCGTGGTGTGGGAGAGCGGGCAATGGGGCGTGGGCAAGGCCGATCACTGGCGCCGCCATAAATCCGTGCCGCCGGAGGACTTCGCCGCTTTGTGCCGGCTGCCCGGCATTGATTTCGTGTCCTTGCAGCCGGGAGCGACGCCCTCGGCTTTGCAAGGTTTGTTGAGCACGCCGGCCTTGAACGACTTCGCCGACACCGCCGCCTGGGTGGCGGAGCTGGATCTGGTGATCACCGTCGATACCGCCGTCGCCCATCTGGCCGGCGCGATGGGCAAGCCGGTCTGGGTGTTGATGCGCGCGGAAAGCGCGCCCTTCTTCCTGGCCGCCGGCGAGCGCGCGCCGTGGTACGACTCGATGCGGGTCTGGCGCCAGGCCGAGGCCGGCGTCTGGGGGCCGGTGCTGGAAGGCGCGGCGCAAGAGTTGGCTCAGCGTTTTGCCGCCGCTTTGTGAGGCGGGACTTTCACCAGCGGGCCGCGGCGCGGTAGAATGCGCGGCTGTCAACGCTTGTTAACGAGAATGGGCATGAAAAAAATCACGAAAGCGGTCTTCCCCGTCGCCGGGCTGGGCACTCGCTTCCTGCCGGCCACCAAGGCCAGCCCCAAGGAAATGCTGCCGGTGGTGGACAAGCCGCTGATCCAGTACGCGGTGGAAGAGGCGATCGCCGCCGGCATGACCGAGCTGATTTTCATCACCGGCCGCAACAAGCGTTCGATCGAAGACCATTTCGACAAGGCTTACGAGCTGGAAACCGAACTGGAAAACAAGAACAAGCAGAAGCTGCTGGAAACCGTGCAGGGCATCATCCCGCCGTCGGTGTCCTGCATCTTCATCCGTCAGACCGAGGCGCTGGGCCTGGGCCACGCCGTGCTCTGCGCGCGGCCGGTGGTGGGCGACGCGCCGTTCGCGGTGATCCTGGCCGACGACCTGATCGAAGGCGCGCCGGGCGCGATGGAACAAATGGTCAAGCTGTTCGACGAAACCCACACCTCGGTGCTGGGGGTGGAAACCGTGGCGCCGGAGGAGACCGGCTCTTACGGCATCGTCAAGGTGGCGCCTGACGCGCGCGGCCATCAGCAGGTGGAGTACATCGTGGAGAAGCCGCGCCCGGAAGCGGCGCCGTCCAATCTGGCGGTGGTGGGCCGTTACATTCTGACCCCGCGCATTTTCGACAAGCTGGTCAACACCACGGCCGGCGCCGGCGGCGAAATCCAGCTGACCGACGGCATCGCGGCGCTGATGAAGGACGAGCCGGTGTTGGCGCTGCCGTTCAAGGGCGTGCGTTACGACTGCGGCTCCAAGCTGGGCTATCTTAAAGCCACGGTCAATTACGGCTTGCAGCATCACGAGGTGGGTGCCGAGTTCGCCGCCTATCTGCGCTCGCTGGCCAAGAACTAATCGTTTTTTCAATCACGCCGCTTGCTTCAAAGCGGCGTTTGCGTGTGTGAATCAAGGAGTCATCATGCCCAATATTGCCGAGGCCCGTGGCCTGATCAACAGCTCCGACGTGCTGTTTACCGCCGAGGAAGTCAGCGCGGCCGTTGACCGCATGGCGGTGGAAATCACCGAGGAACTGGGCGAAACCTATCCGCTGGTCTTGTCCGTGATGGGCGGCGCCGTGGTGTTTACCGGTCAGCTGCTGCCGCGCCTGGCTTTCCCGCTGGACTTCGACTACGTTCACGTGTCCCGCTACGGCGACAAGACCCAGGGCGGCGAACTGGTATGGAAACAAGCGCCCAAGGAAGACGTGCGCGACCGCGTGGTGCTGGTGCTGGACGACATCCTGGACGAAGGCCACACCATGGCGGCGATCCGCGACAAAGTGATGGCCATGGGCGCCAAGGCCTTCTACAGCGGCGTGTTCGCCAACAAGCTGATCAGCAAGGAAAAGCCGATGCTGGCTGACTTCGTCGGCCTGGACGTGCCGGACCGCTACGTGTTCGGCTACGGCATGGACGTGCGCGGCGCCTGGCGCAATCTGCCGGCGATCTACGCGCTGAAATAAGCGCGGCCAGATCGCGAAAAACCCCCGGCTCGCGTCAGCAAGCCGGGGGTTTTTATTTTTGGACCTGGTCTAAGAACGTGTTTCCGATCTCGCGAGCTAAGGCGAGACAAGGCGAAAACGGGCGAAAAAGCGGAATGTACAAGTGGTACATGAGCATTTTGAGCTCGGTTTCAACGCCGTATCGCCGACGCGCAGCAGATCGTAAACAGGTTCTCAGAGTCTGTTCAAAGCCTCGCGAGCTAGGGCGAGACAAGGCGTTGCGGCTGAGAAAGCGGAATGCTCAAGTGGTACATGAGCATTTCGAAGCCAGTTTCAACGCCCTTTACCTATCCATCCCGCCGACGCGCAGCAGATTATGAACAGGCTCTCAGGCGCCGGCCGCCAGCGCCGCGGGCTTCTGCGCCTGCGCCAAGGCGGCGTTGACCTGCCAGTCGTTGCCGTTGCGCTGCAAACGCACCGGCCAGCGGTAGACCGCCAGCAGCCGCTCCGGCGTCAGCACCTGTTCCGGCGCGCCGGCCACCACCAGCCGGCCCTGTTCCAGCAAGGCCACGTGGTCGGCGTAGCTGGCCGCCAGCGCCAGGTCATGCAAGACCTGCACCACGGTGCGGCCCTGGCGCGACAATTCCAGCAGCAGTTGCTGCAAGCGGTGCTGGTGGCGCAGGTCCAGATGGTTGGTGGGCTCGTCCAGCAGCAGCACCGGCGCCTGCTGCGCCAAGGCGCGGGCGATGGCCGCGCGCTGGCGCTCGCCGCCGGACAGCTGGTCCAGCCGCTTGTCGGCGTAATCGTCCAGCTCCACCGTGCCCAGCGCGTCGGCCACCGCGCTCTTGTCCTCCACCCGCGGCTGCGAGAAGGCGCCGAGGTAGGGCACGCGGCCCAGCATCACGAATTCGCGCACCGTCAGCGGAATGCCGGCCGGTATGTGTTGCGGCACCCAGGCGATGCGGCGCGCGCGCACCGCCGGCTCCATGCGGCCGACGCATTGCCCGGCCAGGCGCACCGCGCCGGCGCCGGGCGTGTTCAAACCGGCCAGCAGCCGCATCAGCGTGGTCTTGCCGGCGCCGTTGGGGCCCAGCAGCGCGCTGACCCGGCCGGTGGGCAAGTCCAGGTTGATGTCGTCCAGAATCCGCTTGCCGCCGATGTCGTAGGCCAGCTGGCGCACGCACAGGGTAGTGGTATCAGCCATTGATCAGACTCCTTTGTTGCCGCCGGAACAGCCATACGAAGAACGGCGGTCCGGCGAAGGCCGCCATTAAGCCCACCGGCAGATCGATGGGCCAGGCGATGGTGCGCGCCAGCGTGTCCACCGCCAGCAGGAATAAGGCGCCGGCCCAGGCCGACAGCAGGATCAGCCGGCGGCGGCAGCCGCCCAGCAGCAGCGCCAGCGCGTTGGGAATCATCATGCCGACAAAGCCGATCACCCCGGACAGCGCCACCGCGCCGCCGGTGGCCAGCGCCGCGCCGACGGCGGTGAGCCGGCGGGTGCGGCGCACATCGATGCCCAGCGAGCGGGCGGCGTCCTCGCCCAGCAGCAGGCAGTCCAGATCGCGGCCCACGGCGATCAGGATCAGCAAGCCCAGGCCGGCCACGCCCAGGCAGGCCAGCAGCCGTTCCGACGAGGCCGACGACAGATTGCCGGCCAGCCAGCTGGTGGCGGCGCGCAGCGTCAGGTCGTCGGACATGAAAATCATCAGGCTGGTGACCGCGCCGCAGAAGGCGCCCACCACCAGGCCCATCAGCAGCAGGCCGGCCAGGCCGCCGCGCACCAGCCGCGACAGCAATAGAATCAGCCAGGTGGCCAGCAGGCCGCCGCCGAAGGCGGCCAGCGGCAAGGACAGGCCGGCGGCGCCGATGGCCAGCATGCTGACCACGGCCAGCGCCGCGCCGCTGGACGTGCCGATCAGGCCGGGGTCGGCCAGCGGATTGCGAAACAACGCTTGCAAGGCCGCGCCGCTGGCGGCCAGCGCCGCGCCCACGCCCAGCGCCGCGGCGATGCGCGGCAGCCGCAGCTGGGTCAGCAGCGGATCGCTGAAGTCCGGCCAGGCGAGGCCGCTGCCGCCGCTGGACAAGGCCAGCAGCGGCAACAGCAGGCTGGCGGCGATCAGACCCAGCAGCAGCCAGCGGCCGCGATTGGGCGCGGCGGCTTCCATGCTCAGCGCGCTCACATCTTCACCATCTGCTCGACCACCGCCGGGCTGTTCAGTCCCACCATCATCGCGTCCTTGGCCGGCAGCAGATAGATGCGGCCCTGCTTGCCGGCCGGCGTGGAGGCGATTTCCGGCCGTTTGGCGAAGACCTCCTTGCCGCCGTGCACCGCGCCGGTGTGGCTGCCCAGAATGATCACATCCGGTTGCAGGCTTTGCCAGGCGTCGCGGGCCATCGGCTTGAAGCCGGACAGCTGGCTGGCGACGTTGACGCCGCCGGCGGCGCGGATCAGGGTGTCGGCGGCGGTGTCGCGGCCGGCCACCAGCTGACCGTCGTAGCTGACCAGATAGCGTACGCCGCGCGCCGGGCGCGGCGTCATCTCGCGTTGCCAGCGGCTGGCCAGTTGCTGGGCGTTGGCGTCGCGGCCCAAGAGCTGTCCCACTTTGCGGATCGCGTCGGCGAAGTCCGCGCCGTCCTCGCGGCGCGTCACCTCCTCGGCGCGCACCTGCAATTGGCGCAGCTGGGTCCACACCGTCGGCGGTTGCGCCTCGGCGCTGCCCAGCACCAGGGTGGGCTTGAGCCGGGCGATGGTTTCAGCGTTCAGCGCGCGGGAAAAGCCCACCACCTGGGCATGAGCCAGCGCCGGCGACTTGCTGGAGCGGTCGCGGCCGACGACTTCCTTGCCGGCGTCCAGCGCCACCACGATGTCGGCGATGTCGGGGGTCATCACCACGATGCGTTGCGCCGCCCAGGCGGGCAGCGCGGCGGCCAGGCCCAGCAGGGCGGCGAAGGCGAATTTAGGCGACATCGGCGCGCTCCAGTGCCGGCAGCTCGCCCAGCAGCTTGATCCATTCCACGCGTTCCGCCTGGCCCGGCTTGCGCTCGCCGAAGAAGGTGGCCAGCGACAAGCCCTTGTCGTCGAACAGTTCCAGCGAGGTCACCACGCCGTGATCGCCCGGCTTGCGGGTGACCCAGGCTTCGGCGATCAGATCGGTGCGCAGATGCAGGTTGAAGTGCGGGTCCAGCACATTGAGCCAGTTGCCGACGATCTGCACATTGCGCACCGGACCGGTGTGAATCTGGATCATGCCGCGGTTGCCGGCGAACACCATGATGGGGGCTTCGATATGGGCGGCGCGGCGCAGCAGCTGCTCCACCGCTTCCGGCAGCACGCGCCAGGCCTGGCCTTCCGGCGCCAGGCGGAAGCCCTGCTGCCGGGACACGCCCCAGCGGCGCAGGAAGGGATGGAAGGCGTGCACGTCCTGCAGGCTCTGCCATTCCTGCTGGAAGCCGGCCTTGTCGATGGCCTCGTCGTCCAGCTCCTTTGCTTCGGCTTCTTGCGGGTCTATGCTCAGCGCGGCCTTGGGCGCGGAGAAGGTCTCCACCAGGCGCTGGTAGGCGGCCGCATCGCTATTGGCGGTCAGATAGATCTTGTGCACCGCCTCGCCGAAACGGTCGAAGAACTGCAGGCTGCGCTGCTCGCCGCGCGCGCCGGCCGTGGTGACGGCGAAGGCGTGCTGCCAATGGAACAGGAAGATGCGCAGGTCGATGACCGGGTTGATGGCCAGGCCGATCTTGCCGTCGATCTGCACATTGCGGTAATCGCCGGTGGTTTCATGCACGCAGGCGTGATTGCGCGTCAGCGCCATCACCGGGCCCAACTGGGCGATCTGGCCCAGGATGTCGTTCCAATGCGGTTGCAGGGCCTGGCTGGCCGGGTCCGCGGCCACCAGTTCGGCCTCGCTGACGCCCAGGGCGTCGGCGGCGTCGCGCACGCGCAGTTTCGGCTGGCTGGCTTTCAGGATTTGATAACGATCCCACAGCTGGCTGAAGTCGGTCATGTTTGGATTCTCCTTGGAACGATCAAAAACGGGCGCCCGCCAAGGGGCGGGCGCTCGCGGTTAGAAGGTGTATTCGACGCTGGCGCTGAGGTTGCGGCCAGGCTGGGTGAACAGGTCCAGCGTGCGGTCGCTGCTGGTCTTGCCGCGCACGTCGGCGGCCTTCCAGTATTTCTGGTCGAAGACGTTGAACACGCCGGCGCGCAGCGTGGTGTTCTTGGCCGGCTTCCAGTAAGCGGTCAGGTCCAGCACGGCGTAGCCCGGAGCCTTGAACGGCGGCGAGGTCTGGCTGCTGCCCTGTTGCGCGACATTGGGCAGGCGGTCGTTGGCGCTGGCCAATTTCAGCAAAGCTTCGCCGCCGAAGCTGGCCTGGTCGTAGCGCAGGCCCAGCGTGGCGTTGAGCGGGGTGATGCTGGCCAAGGGTTCGTTCTTCTGCTTGTTCTGGCCATGGGTGTAGGCGATGGACGCCATCGCGCGCCAGCTCGGCGCGAAGCGCCAGGCGGCGCGGCCTTCCACGCCCTTGATCTCGACTTCGCCGATGTTCTGGTACTGATAGGCGGACAGGCCGTTGATCATGCCGATGTCGGCCAGATCGATGAAGTCCTTGTAGCGGTTGGCATAGGCGGTGACGCCGAAATCAAAGCTGTCCCACTGGCCTTTCAGGCCCAGCTCCACGCCGCGGCTGCTTTCGGACTTGAGATTGGGGTTGGGCAGCACTTGATAGCGCTGAATCGGGTTGGTGAACGCCATATTGGCGTCGTCGAACGGCGGCGCGCGGAAGCCGGAGGAGAACTGCAGGAAGCCGGTGTAGTGATCGGCGAACGGCAGGCTCAGGCCCAGCTTGGGCGAGAAGGCGCTGTCCTTGAAGGTGGGCACCTGATAGTTGTTGGGGTTGCCGTTGGCGAAAGCCTGATCCGGCTGCGGCGTCATCTTGTAGTGATCCCAGCGCAGCGACGGCGAGGCTACCAGGCCGTTGCCGAACTTGATCTCGTCCTGGACAAACAGGCCGATGCGCTCGGAGCGGCTGTCGGGGAAGGTCTTGTTGGGGTAGGTTTCGCCGCCGACGATATTGCTGGTGCTGCCGTTCGGGTTGTACTGGGTCTTGGTGCGCGGACGGCTGGTGTCGGTGCGGCTCAAGTCCGCGCCCCACAAGAGCTGGTGTTCGGCGGAGAGCGCCTGGAAGTTGTGTTCGGCTTCCAGGGTCAGGCCGTAACTATCCTGCTTGAAGCCGTAGTCGGACAAGATGCGCAGGCCGTTGCTGCGCCATTCGGTATTGGTGTCGGCGTTGTCCAGCTTCTGATAATAGGCTTTCACCGCCAGCCGGTCGAAGGCGCCCAGCTGCTTGCCTTCCCAGGCCAGCGACGCGCGGTCGCGCTGGGTGCGGTCTTTGGCCTGGTTGTCGGTAAGGGCGTAAGTGGTCCGGGGCACCGGCCCCAGCGAGTTCAGCAACGCGCTGTCGGTATCGCGTCGATAGTGCTCCAGCGTCAGTTCCAGCCGCTGGTTGGCGGCCGGCTTGAAGCCCAGCTTGGCCAGCACATTGTCGCTGTCCCAGCTTTGCGGATTCGGTTTGGTGCGCAGCGTGCTGCTGCTGTCGTTATTGCCCTGGTTGTCGGTTTCATGGCCGTTGCGATGGGTGTAGAGCAGCATCAGATCGGCGCGCTCGCCCTTGACACCCACGCCGGCGCTGCTGCCCCAGCCATTGTTGGCGGTGCCGCCAAAGCCCTTGACGCTGCCGCCCACGCCTTGCTCTTCCGGCACGAAGTCGTCCACGGTCTTGGTGCGGTAACCCACCACGCCGCCGATGGCGTCGGAGCCGTACAGGCTGGAAGTGGGGCCCTTAACGATGTCGATGGCGCGCAGGGTTTCCAGTTCCACGTAATCGCGGCCGGAAACGGCTCCGTTATTGCTGCCGCCGCCGGCATAGGATTCCGGCAGGCGGATGCCGTCGATCAGCATCAGGATGCGGTTGCCGTCGATGCCGCGGATGGTGTAACCGGCGTTGCCGCGGCGCGCCGGATCGGTGGCCACTTCCACGCCGGGCTCGTATTTGACCGCGTCGGCGATGTCGCGCACCAGTTGATCGTCCAGTTTGTGACGCGAGATCACGCTGGCGTTGGGCGCGGTTTCCGCCAGCGGTTTGCTGCTGCGGTGGGCGGTGACCTGAACGGTCTCCAGTTCCGCCGGCGTCGCCGCCAGCGCGGGCCAGGCGGCGGCCAGGCTCAGAACCAAGGGGGTGGCGCGAAATAAGGCCATGGAAACTCCAAACTTCCTAAGGTTGGGTGCTTCCGCTGGCTGGCTAGTCTTGGCTGGCTTGCGGTGTGTGTGGTCAGAGACCTATTTGATTAGGATGAGCTTGCCGTTGCGTGTGAGTTGCAAGCGATACATTTCGCCCTGATGCTCGATCAGGATTTCTCTGCCTTTGGCGAACAGCTCGCAGCTGCGCAGCACCGGCGACAGGTTGGCTGCGCTGGCCCCGTTGCCAAGTTTGGCCGCGTTTTGGGCATGCATGAATTTATCCATAGCCAAATGGTAACGATTCTCATTATCGAGTTCAACCAAGGAATGTGATTATTGCGCATGAAAAGTGCCAAATTGTGGCGGGATGGTCACAAATGGCCTGGTTGCCGTGCTACAGGCTAGGGATAATGGCGGTTTTTGCGCGGAGAGGCGGATGGAACTGAACGCTTTGATCAAGCCCTTGCCTTGTCCGGCGGGCGCGCCGCAGGCCTTGAGGCTGTACCGCGTGCGGCTGGATGTGGATTGGCCGGTGGACGAGGCGCTGCTGGCGGGCTTGAGTCAGGACGAGCGCAAGCGCTGCCTGCGCTATCTGCGCACCATCAACCAGCTGCAGTTCGCCTTGACTCGCTTGGCCTTGCGGCGGCTGCTGGCGCAAGAAACCGGCCTGGCGCCGGACGCGCTGATGTTTGAGCTGGGCGCCCATGGGAAACCCGTCTTGAGCCTGCCCGGCGCGCCGGTCTTCAATGTGTCTCACTCCGGCGCTTACGCGCTGATCGCCATCGCGCGCGGCGGGCAGGTGGGGGTGGACATCGAAACGGTACAGCCCATGCGCGACGTGCCGGCGCTGGCGGAGCAGACCTTGCTGCCGGGGGAGCTGGAACTATGCGGACACGGGCGGGACGTGGCGGCTTTCTTCCAGTTGTGGACCATCAAGGAGGCGGTGCTGAAAGCCTGGGGCGTGGGCATTGCTCAGCACCTGTCCGCGTTCGAGGCCTTGGAACTGACGAATAAGGAGCTGCCGTTGCGGATTGCCGCGCCCGAGCGCTGGCCGGCGACAAGAGCCTGGGCGCTGGAGGCGCCGGACGGGTATAAGGCGACCTTGGCTTGGGCAGAGAGCTAAGAACCTATTTACGATCTGCTGCGCGTCGGCGGGATGGATAGAAAGGGGCGTTGAAAACGAGCTCAAAATGCTCATGTACCGTATGTGCACTCCGCTTTTTCGCTTGTTTTCGCCTTGTCTCGCCCTTGCTCGCGAGACTTTGAGCAGGCTCTGAAGCTGTTCACGATCTGTTGCGCCTTGTGGAGCCTTACTCGGTGAGTGCGCCTTGGTTCGCGAGGCTTGGGTTCCCAGGCGCAAGCGGAGGAGGGGTTATGGGTTTGCGTGAGAATGGTCTTGTACGAATCAATACAAACCAGGTGGCTATTGCGGACGGCTTGCGCGGCAAGCCGTTTGTCTTTGTGGTGTGGTTTGCGCGGACGACAAAAAACCCGTCATGTCGCCATGACGGGCTTTTGCTAATGCTGGCGTCCCCACGGGGAATCGAACCCCGGCTACCGCCGTGAAAGGGCGGTGTTCTAACCGCTAAACTATAGGGACTTAAATTGTGGCGCACCCGGAGCGATTCGAACGCCCGACCCTCTGGTTCGTAGCCAGATACTCTATCCAACTGAGCTACGGGTGCTAGTGGCGTCCCCACGGGGAATCGAACCCCGGCTACCGCCGTGAAAGGGCGGTGTTCTAACCGCTAAACTATAGGGACACTTAAGTTGTGGCGCACCCGGAGCGATTCGAACGCCCGACCCTCTGGTTCGTAGCCAGATACTCTATCCAACTGAGCTACGGGTGCGCTGTCTTGCGAGACGTTGTGTCTTGCGAGAAGCGGAATAATATAGATCCGGCTTTTGAGCGTCAAGGATTTTTGAAAAAAATTTCACATGGCCGCGAGCGGACGGATTCAGGATGTCGCCTCATGCCAACATGCTAATCCCGATCTTCCGGCCAAAGCCCCATCCGGGGCTTTGGTCGTTTGGAGGGGTTAGGCCAGTTCCTGCATTTGCATCGTGGTCTGTTGCAAGCGGCGGGCGAAGGGTTCCAGCAGGCAATACACCTGCTCGCATTCCAGCGTGTCTAGCTTGGATTGCTCCAGCATCGCCGCCAGCGCCGACAAGGCGGTGCTGACTTGATTGAATTCCAGGCTGAGCAGATGAAGGCTGTGATCGAAGTGTTCGCAGTACTCGTCGAGTTGCCGCAATAGCGGGTCAATCGGGTGGAGCGTGGCATCCTGCTGACGCAAGCTTTTCAGTTGGAGCAGCAAGGTGGGGAGCGAAGGGATGTGATGGGAATGAGCATGAACGGGGCTAGTCATGACGACTCCTTGATGAGCGTTAAGCCTACCTCATCGCTGCCAAACGGGGAGACAGGCGCGTGGCAGGGTTGGCAGACCGGCATCAAGGACCCGGCGCGTGCAAGCACGCCCCCACCACGGCCAGCCTTAGCGTAAGACTTACCCTGTGGTGTGCAACGGACGTAAAAATGCCGCGTGCAGCGGCTGTCCGCCTTGATGTTCGAGCTGCCAAGCCCGGTGCTGAAGCACAGCACGGCCGGATTATCACGTGCTTGCGGCGGGGAGGCAAGGGGCGGGCGTCCGCTATGGCGGCATTGTGAGGCCGGGCGCGTTTGCGCCCGGCGTTTCGTTGGGTGGTTGCGGCTTAGACTCTGTTTACGATCTTGGGAGCAAGAGCGAGACAAGGCGAACTCGCCGTGTAACGCTCCACAACGCGCAGCAGATCGTAAGCAGGTTCTTAGCGCCGCTAACAACACCTCGCAGAGAAGCTGAGCCAAGGCGCGCCGACGCAGGCAGTACCAGTAGTACGGCAAGGAGGCGCAACGCAGGATCAGGGGTTTTGTTAGCGGGTCTTAGGCAAGGTCCGGCATGGCGGCGGCGGGGCTGGACAGCGCATCGGCGAGTTCGCTGTTGAGGCGGGCGAGCACGGCGTCCCGGGCGCTGGCGATGAAGAAGTGGTCGCCGTCGAACCAGTGCACGCGCGCGGGCGCGGCGGTTTCCCGCTGCCAGCCTTCGGTCTGTTCCGGCAGACGTTGCCGGTCGCCGCGCCCGGCCAGCACGGTGATGGGCAGGGCCAGCGGCGGGGCCGGCTGGTAGCGATAGGTTTCCACCAGTTCGAAGTCGGTGCGCAGGGTGGGCAGCAGCAGATCCATCATTTCCCGGTGGGCCAGGATTTCCGCGGGCGTGCCGTTGTAGTCGCGCAGCGCGTCGATGAAGCCGTCGTCGTCCATCCGGTGCAGCATGCGCGGCGGCTGGCGGTGTTGCGGCGCGTCGCAGCCGGACACGATCAGCCGCAGCGGCTGCGGCCGGCCTTGGGCGCGCAGCCGCCGCGCCAGTTCGAAGGCGATCAGCCCGCCCATGCTGTGGCCGAAGAAGGCGAAGGGCAGTTCGTCGTCCAGCGGCAGCTCCCGCGCCAGCGCGTCCACCAGCGGCGGCAGCGCCTTGAAGCCGGCTTCGCGGAAGCGGGAGGCGCGGCCGGGCAGTTGCGCGGCGCAGACTTCCACTTCCGGAGGCAGCCGGCCTTGCCAGCCGGCATAGGCGCCGGCGTGGCCGCCGGCGTAGGGAAAGCAGTACAGGCGCAGCCGCGGCGCTTGGTTGGCGGACTGGCGCTGGAGCCAGGGGGTGGGGTGCATCGATTCAGTCTCCTGTTTGCAGGGAAGGGGTGGCTCGGGCGTCCGCGGCGCCGGGGGGCGCGCCGATGGCGCGCAGCCGGGGGCTGCACAGGGCCAGCACGGCGACGCCGATCAGCAGCAGGCCGGCGCCGGCGAACAAGGCGCGCACCGGCGCCGAGGTCAGGCTCAGGCCGGCCAGCGTGGTGGACAAGGGCGTGACCGCCGCCATCATGAACATCAAAAAACTCATCACCCGGCCGCGCATCTCCGCCGGGATGCGGGCCTGGATCCAGGCCATCAGCCGGACTTGGACCAGGCCGCCCAAGAGTCCAATCAAGAACATCATTGCGCAACTGGCGGCAAACGCGGCGGACAGGCCCAGGCCGATGATCAGCGCGCCCATCAGCGCGTCGGCGCAGAATACCATCCATCCCAGCCGGCCCAGCGCCTTGGGCGGCAGCAGGCTGAGCAGGGCCATGCCCAGCAGGCTGCCCGCGCCTTGGGCGGACAGCAGGGTGCCGAAATGGCCGGCGTCCAGGCCCAAGACGTTCTTGACCAGCAGCGGCAGGCCGATCTGGATGGGGCCGGCGGTCAGGAAGGCGATCACCGCCCAGTAGAAGAACAGCGCGCGCAGGGTGGCGTCGCCCCAGGTCCAGGCGGCGCCGCGGCGGATGGCGCGCAGGATGCCGGCGGCGGATTGCGTCGGTGTCGGCGCGGCGGCGGCGAGCGGCCGCAGCCGGCTGAGCATCAGGCCGGCGCTCAGGAAGCAGGCGGCGCCCAAGAGGAAGGCGAGGCCCAGGCCGCCGCCGGCGCGGACGCCGGGCAGGGCGATCAGCGCGCCGGCCAGCATGGGGCCGGTCAGCAAGGTGAGCTGGTTGACCGCCATGAACACGGAGTTGGCCTGTTGCAGCCTGTCTTCCGGCACGGTGTTGGGCAGCAGGGCGGCGGCCGACGGTCCGGTGAAGGCGGCGACGACGCCCATGGCCGCGGCGAAGGGATAGAGCCAGGCCAAGGGCAGCCCGCCGCGGTAGGCGGCGTAGCCGAGCAGGGCCAGCAGCGCCGCGCAGCACAGCAGCGAGCACTGGAACACCCGCCGCGGCGAGTGCCGGTCCGCCACCGCGCCGCCGACGATGATGAACACCGCGCGCGGCAGTTCCATCGCGGTGACGACCAGGCCGAGGGCGAGGCCGTCGCCGCCCAGCTGCAGCACCAGCCAGGGCAGGGCGATCAGCGCGGTCTGCTGGCCCAGGATGGAGCAGAACCAGGCGGCGGAGAGCCAGAGAAAGCGCCGGTCGCGCCAGAGCGAGGACGGCGGGGCGGCGAGGACGGCGGACATGGGCTTAGACATGGCGTTCTCGCATCGCGCGCTCCAAGCTGTCCGCCAGCCCGGCCACATGCGGCTCGCGCAGCATGTCGGCGTGTTCGCCGGCGGCGCGGAACACCTGGACCGGGCCGGCGGCGTAGTCGGACCAGCCCAGGTCGGCCGGTCCGGCCATGCTGGCGGCCAGCCCGTCGGTGACCCACACCGCCACCGGGCAGGGCGCGGTTTGCGGCTGATGGCCGCGCAGGCTGAGCAGGTTGGCGCGGTAGACGTCGAACATGGCTTCCACCCGGCGCGGGTCCATGCCCTGGGGGAACAGGCCGGAGTCTTGCACCCGCCGGCTGAGCAGCGCGAAGCGCCCGGCGCGGTCCAGCGGCCGCAGCATGTCTTCCGAGACGGCCAGCGTTTTGCCGGTGGCGATTTCCACGGTGCGGGCCATGTAATGCAGCAGCCCGGCCTCGTCCTGGGGCAGCTCGTTCAGGAAGCCGGCGTCTGGGCGCGGCGGCGCGTCCAGCGCCGCCAGCAGGCTGACTTCGACGCCGGTCTCGACCAGCCGCCGCGCCAGTTCCGCCGCCACCGCGGCGCCGAAGGAGTGGCCGGCCAGGATCAGCGGTCCGGGCAGGCCGGCTTGCCGCACGGCGGCGGCGTAGCGTTCGGCCATGGCCGCCACGCTGTCGTCGGCGGCGACGGCCGGGTCCAGCCCCGCCGCTTGCAGGCCGTAGACGCGCCGGGGCGGCGATAGCCGCTCCACCAGCTTTTGATAGCCGATGATCTGGCCGGAACCGTCGTGCACCAGCAGCAGGGTGCCGTCGTCGCCATCGGTCCGGATCGGCACCAGCACCGACGGCGCGGCGGCCTGGCCGGCCTCGGCCACCAGCCGGGCGAACTCGGCGACGGTGCCGGAGGTGAACAGCGAGGCCAGCGGCAGCTCCACGCCCAGTTCCTCGCGGATGCGGGATAACAGTTGCAGCGTCAGCAGCGAGTGGCCGCCCATGTCGAAGAAGCTGTCGTCCACGCCGATGCGCGGCAGGCCCAGAACGGCGGCGAACAGCGCGGCCAGCTGTGTTTCCAGCGGGGTGCTTGGCGCGCGGTAGGCGCGCGCGGCCAGCTCCGGCGCCGGCAGCGCGCGGCGGTCCAGCTTGCCGTTGGGCGTCAGCGGCAGCGCCGGGAGGCTGACCCAGGCGCTGGGAATCATGTATTCCGGCAATTGCTCCGCCAGCGCGCGGCGCAGCGCGGCGGTGTCCGCCTCGCCGTCCGCCGGCACTAGATAGCCCACCAGCCGCGCGGCGGCGGGTGGCGCGTGGTGCAGGGCCACCGCGGCGGCGGCGATGCCGGGCTGGGCGCTGAGCGCGGCTTCGATCTCGCCGGTTTCGATGCGATAACCGCGCAGCTTCAGCTGTTGGTCGCCGCGGCCCAGGTATTCGATGCGGCCGTCCGCCAGCCAGCGCGCGCGGTCGCCGGTGCGGTAGATCCGCTCGCCGCAGCGGAAGGGGTTGGGGAGGAAGCGCTCCGCGGTGAGCCGCGGGCGGCGCAGATAGCCGCGGGCGACGCCGGGGCCGGCGAGATAGAGTTCGCCGGCGAGGCCGGGCGGCGTCGGCTGCAAGGCCTCGTCCAGGATGTAGGCGCGGTAGCCGGGGATGGCGCGGCCGATGTCGACGGGCTGGCCGTCGCGCGCGGCGATTTCCGTCGCGGTGCCCCAGACGGTGGCCTCGGTGGGGCCGTATTCGTTGTAGAAGCGCCGGCCTTGGCCTATCAGGTCGCCGGCCGACACCGTTTCGCCGCCGAACAGGACCGCGCGCAGCGATCCGCCCCAGCCGACGGGCTGGGCCTGGGCCACGGTCCGGTACAGCGAGGGCAGGCTGAGCCAGACTTCGGCCCGCTCGCGCTCCACCAGGCCGGCCAGGTAGCCGGGCTCCAGCTGGCCGCCGGCGCGGCTGAGGATCAGCCGGCCGCCGCAGGCCAGCGACCAGAACAGCAGGGCCACTGAGCTATCGAAGGAGAAGGAGGGCAGCAGCAGGAAGGCGGTGCCCGGCCGCGACAGTTCCGCCGGATAGAAGGCGAGGCGGGCGGCGGTGGAGGCGTGGAGATTGCCGTGCTGGATCGCCACGCCCTTGGGGACGCCGGTGGAGCCGGAGGTGTAGATCAGGTAGGCGGGGTGCTCGGGCCGCAGCGGGCGGACGCGCTCGGCGTCGGCGGGGTTGCCGTCCGGCAGCGCGGCCAGTTGCGCTTGCAGGGCCGGCTCGTCCAGATTCAGCCGCGCCGCGCCGTCCGGCAGCGTGGCGTCGCTCAGGGTCAGCACGCAGCGCGGGGCGGCGTCTTGCAGCATGAAGGCGATACGGGCCGGCGGGTAGTCCAGGTCCAGCGGCAGATAGGCGGCGCCGGCTTTCAGCGCGGCGAGCATGGCCACCACGGCGTCGGCGGAGCGCGGCAGCGCGATGGCGACGATGTCTTCCGGGCCGACGCCGAGCCGGATCAGGCCGCGCGCCAGTTGATTGGCGCGGCGGTTGAGTTCGCCGTAGCTCAGGCTGAGGCGGTCGTCGCTCAAGGCCGTCGCTTCCGGCGCGGCGGCGGCGCTGGCCTCGATCAGGGGCAGCAGGGTGGCCGGCGCGGACGCCGCGTCGCCGTCGTCCGCCAGCAGCCGCCGGCTTTCGTCCGCGTCCAGCAGCGCCAGGCGCGGCAAGGGTTGTTCCGCCTGGTCGGCCATGGCCAGCAGCAAGCGTTGCAGCCGGGAGGCCAGGCTGCGCGCGCCGGCGTCGGTGAACAGGTCGACGTCGTATTCCAGCATCGCCTGCAGGCCGCCGTCGGCTTCGTGCACGGTCAGGGTCAGGTCGAAGCGCGGCGAGCTGTCGTCGTTGGACAGGGTTTCCAGCTCCAGCCCCGGCAGGCGCAGCGTGTCCAGCGGCGCGTTCTGCAGCACCAGCATGGTCTGGAACAGCGGGTTGCGCGCCAGCGAGCGCTCAAGTCGCAGCGCGTCGACGATGGTTTCAAACGGCATGTCTTGCAGTTCGTAGGCTTCCAGTACCACGTCGCGGACCCGCGAGAGCAGTTGCAGCGCGTTGGGCGCGCCGCTCAGATCGACGCGCAGCGCCAGGGTGTTGACGAAGCAGCCGATCAGGCCCTCCAGGTCCAGGTGATTGCGGTTGGCGATGGGGCTGCCTATCACCAGATCGCGCTGGCCGCTGTAGCGGGACAGCAGTTCGGCGTAGCCGGCCAGCAGCACCATGAACAGGGTGCCGCCGGCGCGCTCGGCCAGCCGGCGCAAGTTCTGGGTCTGGGCCGGCGAGAAATCGAAGCGGACGAAGCGCCCGCGGCGCGGACCGCCGGCGCCGCGCGGCCGGTCGCCCAGCAGTTCCAGCGCCGCCGGGGCGTCGGCCAGGCGCGTTTTCCAGCGCGCCAGCATCTGGTCGTAGCGTTCGCCGGACAGGGCGTCGCGCTGCCATTGGGCGAAGTCGCCGTACTGGATGGGCAGGGCGGGCAGGCTGGGCGGGCGTTGTTCCCGCGCGGCGGCGTAGAGCTCGCCGAATTCACGCACCAGCACGCCCAGCGACCAGCCGTCGGACAGCGCGTGGTGCAGCGCGATCAGCAGCGCGGCGTCGTCCGGGCCGATGCGCAGCAGGGCGAAGCGCAGCGGCGGCGCGGCCTCCAGGTCGAACTTGGGCCGGGCGAAGGCGTCGGCGGCGCGATTCAGCGCCGCGTCCAGGCTGTCGCCGGCGTCCACGCGCAGCGTCAGTTCCTGCAGTTCCGGCCCGTCGCCGCCGTCGACGATTTGCCGCAGCTCGCCGTCGCTCAGCGCGAAACGGGTGCGCAGCGCCTCGTGGCGGCGGACCACGCCGGCCAGCGCGGCGCGCAGCGCGGCCAGGTCCAGACGGCCGCGCAGGCGCAGGCCCTGGGCGATGTTGTAGACGCCGTGTTCGCCCTGGTCCAGCCGTTCCAGGAACCAGAAGCGCTGTTGGGCGAAGGAGGCCGGCAGCGGCCGCGAGCGGTCGGCCGGCGGGATGCGGCGCTCCGGCGCGGCGGGGTCTTCCAGCGCGACGCGTGCCGCCAGCGCGGCGGCGAATTCGGCCACCGTGGGGTGTTCGAACAGGGTGCGCAGCGGCAGTTCGACGCCGAATTCGGCGCGCAGCCTGGACATGACCCGGGTGGCCAGCAGGGAGTGGCCGCCGGCTTCGAAGAAGTTTTGTTCGCGGCCCAGGCCGCTGACGCCCAAGACCTCGCCCCAGAGGCGGGCCACTTCGTTTTCGGCGCGGTTGCGCGGCGGCGCGCCGGCGTCGGCGCCGTTTTGTTGGGCCTGGCCGGGCTCGGGCAAGGCGCGCCAGTCCAGCTTGCCGCTATGGGTCAGCGGCAGCTTGTCCAGGGTGACGAAGGCGGCCGGCAGCATGTAGTCGGGCAGGTGCGCGGCCAGGTGGCGGCGCAGCTCGGGTCCCAGCGCGTCGCGCGGCTGGCTTTGCGCCGGGGTGTTGAAGCAGGCGGCGGGCTCGCCGTCGTCGTTCCCGTCCAGCCGTTCCAGCGCCAGCGGCGGCAGGGCGTCGGCCGCGGCGGCCAGCGCCAGGTCGAAACGGCCGTTGGCGGCGTCCTCGCTCCAGCTGAGGCGGGCGGCCAGGCCGGCGGCCGCGGCTTCGGCCAGCAGTTCGGCCGGCTCGGCGGCGTCAGACGGCGCTTGCGCCCGCCAGGGCTGGCCGTCGGCGGCTTCGTCGTCGGCCGCGCTGTTGGCCGGATCATGATCCAGCCAGGCGAGGAAGCGGTTGACCTCGGCGGCGCGGCGGTTGGCCAGGCCGGGTTGCAGGCGCGAGGCGTCGGCGGCCGGCGCGGCGGCGGCGCGCGGCGCGCCCTTGCTCAGCACCACGTCGTAGCGGTAGGTGGTCAGCTCGCAATCGCCGCCGTCTTCCTTCAGGCGGATTTCGATCGCGGCGATGTCGCCGCGGCGGCGCGCCAGGCGGCGGAACAGCGCCGGGTCCACCAGCAGTTCCTTTTCCTCGGCGATCAGCGCATCCAGTTGACGGCGCAGTTCCGCCCGCGTCGGCGCGGCGACGGCGGGCAGGCGGCGCAGCAGGCGGCTGGCCTGGAAGTGGCGCAGCAGGCCCAGGTGGCGCAGGTCGCCCAGCAGCAGTTTGCCGCCGGGGCGCAGCCGCGCCAGCGCCTGGTCCACCACGTCCAGGAAGTAGGCGGCGTCGGGGAAGTATTGCGCCACGGAATTGACGATCACGGTGTCGAAGTCGTCCGGCAGGCCGGCCAGCTCGCGGGCTTCGCGCCGCTCCAGCGTCACCTGTTCCAGGCCGCGCGCGGCCACGGTGCGGCCCAGGCGCTCCAGCGCGCGGGCGGAGAAGTCCAGGCCGTGGTAATGCTCGCAGTCCGGGGCGACGGCGAGCAGCAGCATGCCGCTGCCGACGCCGATTTCCAGCACCCGGCGCGGGTTCAGCGCGCGGATGCGGCTCAGGATCTCGTCGCGCCAGCGCCGCATGTGCTCGGCGGGAATCAACGCGTTGTCGTAGGAGTCGGTCCAGCCGACCAGATCGAGGTCGGCGTCCTCGGCCGGCGCGTCTTCGTAGATCATGTCGAAGGCGGGCAGCCAGCCCTTGTCCTTGTCCTTGGCGGCGGCGGCGTCCACGCCGTTGCGCTTGGCGACGTAGGCGACCAGCCGCGCCTGATCGCCGTCGCCGCGCACCACCACGGCGGCTTCCGCCACCGCCGGGTGCTGGCTGAGCAGGGCCTGGATTTCGGCGGTTTCGATGCGGAAGCCGCGCAGCTTGACCTGTTGATCGGCGCGGCCGCGGTATTCCAGCTCGCCGCGCGGGGTGACGCGCGCCAGATCGCCGCTGCGGTAGAAGCGCAGGCCGCTGTCCAGGTGCGGGTCCGGCATGAAGCGCTGGGCGCTCAGCTCCGGCTGGTTGACGTAGCCCAGCGCCACGCCGGCGCCGCCCACGTGGATTTCGCCCACCATGCCCGGCGGCACCGGCTGCAGGGCGTCGTCCAGCAGACGGATGCACAGATCGGGCAGCGCCGCGCCGATCACGCTGCCCAGCTTGCGCTTGATCTCGGGCAGGCCGATGCGACGGAAGGTCACATGCACGGTGGTTTCGGTGATGCCGTACATATTGATCAGCCGCGGGTAGTCGTCGCCGTGGCGGTCCAGCCAGGGTTCCAGGCTGCTCAGGTCCAGCGCCTCGCCGCCGAAGACGACGTAGCGCAGCGCCAGATCGCCTTCGCGCGGGTTTGCTTCCTCGGCGGCCATCAATTGGCGGAAGGCCGACGGGGTCTGGCTCAGCACGGTGACTTTTTCCTCGCACAACAACTGGTAGAAGGCGTCCGAGGAGCGGGCCAGCAGCGGCGGCACGATCAGCAGGATGCCGCCGTGGGCCAGCGCGCCCCAGATTTCCCATACCGAGAAGTCGAAGGCGTAGGAATGGAACAGCGTCCACACTTCGCGCGGGCCGAACTGGAACAGCTCGGCGCTGCTGGAGAACAGCCGGGCGCAGTTGCGGTGGCTGACCGCCACGCCCTTGGGCCGGCCGGTGGAGCCGGAGGTGTAGATGATGTAGGCCAGGCCGTCCGGGTCGTCGCCGGCCGGCAGCGCCGCCGCCGGCGCGGGCTCCGCCGCGTCCAGGGTCAGCAGCGGGCCGGCGAAGGGCGGCAGCGAGGGCGCCAGCGCCTCGGTGCTGAGCACGGCGCGCGCGCCGCTGTCTTCCAGGATGTAGCGGATGCGGTCGGCCGGATAGGCCGGGTCCATCGGCACATAGCCGGCGCCGGCCTTGAGCGCGGCCAGCACGCCGATCAGCATTTCGAAGGAGGGCGTCAGCCACAGGCCCACCGGTTCGCCCGGCCGCACGCCGGCGGCCGCCAGCCGCCGTGCGGCGGCGTCCGACAGCCGTTCCAGTTCGCCGTAGCTCAGTTCCCGGCCGTCGCAGCGCAGCGCCGCGGCGTCGGCTTGCCGCGCGGCGAAGCGGCTGAAGGCGCGGTGCACCGGCTCGCAATCGACGGCGGCGGCCTGCCGCGGCAGGGTCAGCAGGGCGGCGGCCTGCTGCGGCGTGGTCAGCGGCAGCGCGGCCAGCGGCGCGTCCGGCTGACGGCTGGCGGCGTCCAGCAGCAGGCTCAGTTGTTCGGCGAGGCGCTCCACCGAGAGCCGCTCGAACAGCGCGGTGTTGTAGGAGAAGGCGCCGGACAGGCCGTCCTCGGTCTCGCGCATGAACAGCTCCAGATCGAAACGGGCGGCCTCCTGGCTCAGCACCGGAGTCAGCCGCAGCCCGTCCAGCGTCGGCATCGCCGCCGGGATGTTGAGCAGGGTGAAGGCGACCTGGAACAGCGGGTTGCGGCTGGGGTCGCGGCTGGCCTGTCCCAGCGCGCCGACCAGTTGGTCGTAGGGCACGGCGGCGTGCTCCACCGCGTCGCGCATGGTGTCCGATTGCCGGCGCGCGAACTGGCGGAAGCTGTCCGCGGGGCCGATGCGGCCGCGGATCACCAGCATATTGGCGAAGAAGCCGATCAGCCCCTCGGTTTCCACCCGCTCGCGGCCGGCCAGTGAGGTGCCGATGGCCAGATCGTCCTGACGCGCGTGGCGGGCCAGCAGCGCCTGGAAGGCGGACAGCAGCAGGCAGAACAGGGTGGTGCGTTCGGCCGCCGCCAGCCGGCGCAGGCGCTCGGCGGTATCGGCGTCGATGTCGAAGCCCACGGTGGCGCCGTCGAAGCCCTGCACCGGCGGCCGCGGCTTGTCGGTGGGCAGCTCCAGCGTGGGCAGGCCGGCCAGCTGGGTTTTCCAGTAGGCGAGGTCGGCGTCCCAGCGGTCTTGCCGGCCGTTGGCGTGCTGCCAGCGCGCGTAGTCCAGGTACTGGATGGGCAGCTCGGGTAGTTCCGGCGCGCGGCCGCGGCTGAGCGCGGCGTAGGCGCGGGCCGCCTCGTCCATCAGCACCGTCAGCGACCAGGCGTCGCCGACGATGTGATGCAGGGTCAGCACCACCGCGTGTTCGTCCGCCGCCAGCTTCAGCAGCGCGATGCGCAGCGGCTGGCCGACGGACAGGTCGAAGGCGTGGGCGCTTTCGCGGCGCGCCAGCGCCTCCAGCCGGGAGGCGGCTTCTTCGGCCGGCAGGCCGGACCAGTCCAGGCGCTCGATGGCCGCGCGGCCGGCCGGCTGCGGGATCTGCGCCGCCGCGCCGTCCACTTCGCGGATGGCG
Organism: Chromobacterium sp. CCUG 30098; assembly: GCF_059916605.1. NCBI lineage: Bacteria > Pseudomonadati > Pseudomonadota > Betaproteobacteria > Neisseriales > Chromobacteriaceae > Chromobacterium > Chromobacterium sp. CCUG 30098. The sequence continues at coordinate 65,158 of NZ_JAUCGS010000013.1, forward strand.
GTGCGCAGCGAGGCGTGGCGCGCCACCACGCAATCAAAGGCCCGGCACAGCGCGTCCGCCTGCAAGGCGCCGCTCAGGCGGAAGGCGGAGCAGATATTGTAGGCGGCGGCGCCGGCGCTCAATTGGTGCAGGAACCAGAGCCGCTGTTGTTGGAAGGACAGCGGGCCGGAGGCGGCGTCGCCGCGGGCGATCCGCCCGCCGTCGACGGGCGCGGGGGCCGGGAGCAAGACGTCCAGTTCTTGTTCCAGCAAATGGTCGAGAAGGTCCAGGTCGTTATCGTTCCAATCGCTAACGCTCATTTCAATGGCTTTCCAGGTGATGTGTTGTCGGCGCCCATCGGGCTGCGCGTCCATCGCGCCCGATTTGATTTCGATTATTTTTCGAGGTCTGTAAAAATATTCAATTTATGCGGTATATTCTTTGGCGGGTTTTGTGAGTCGGTATTCTCCGATTTAAACAATTCCAATTAGCAATGTTTTGGTTGGATAAATAGATTTATTTAGAAACTGTTTTAATTTTCTAGCGACGGCACGGAGGTTGATATGACGCAGGACGCGATGAACGAAACCAAATACATCGTGGTGGTGAATCACGAGGAGCAATATTCGATATGGCCGGAATATCGCGACATTCCAGCCGGCTGGCGCTCGCTTGGCGTCAGCGGCGCGGAACAGGAATGCCTGGACTATATTGAAAAGAATTGGACGGATATGCGTCCCTTGAGCCTGAGGCAGTTCATGCAGGAAAATCAAACGGCTTCCCCTTCCGCGAATTAATGGTTTCTATGTCTTGTTTTTGAAGTCGCCGCATCGCGGCGACTTTTTCATTGCAAAGGCAGCCGTCGCGTCAGCCAGGGCAGCAGCAGCCGGTTCAGCCGGGACAAGAGCCGGTGGCGCAGGTCCAGCCAGTTGAGGTCCATGTGGTGGCGGGCGTAGCCGCCGTCGGGATCGTCGGCCGGCGGCCAGGAGCTGCCGTCCGGCGTGGGCGAGCCGGGTTCGAAGTAATAGCCGGGGCAGCACAGCGTGGCCGCGTCGTCCAGGCAGCCGCTTTGCTGCACGCACCAGGTGAAGAAGCGCGGCCCCACGGTGACGGCGGTGCGCATCGCCGGCGATTCGCGCAGCCGGGCCGGCATCGCCGGGTCCAGCGGCGCGCACTGGCCGGCGGCCAGCCGGTCCAGCACGGTGTCCCACAAGGGGTGGCCGGGCGCGCTGCCTATCAGCGCGTTGTTGAAGCCGTGGGTGCGCGACAGGATCAGCCGCCTCTCCGGCAGCAGCGGGTCTATGGGCCGCAGGTTTTCGATGTCCATGTCGATGTAGAAGCCGCCGTGCAGCGCCAGGAACAGATAGCGCGCGGCGTCTATGCGTTGGATGTCGCGCTCGAAGCCGGCGTAGCGAGCCGCGAACCAGGGATAGTGCTCGTCGACCAGCGCCTGCATCTTGGGCGCGTCCCAGAACACGAACTCCCAGTCCGGATGGCGTCGCATCCAGCTGTCGCGGTAGCGGCGGTATTTGTCCGGCAGCGCGGCGGCGCCTTGATACCAGATCTGATGGATGCGGCGCGGAATGCCCGCCTCCGGAGCGGAAAGTGTCGGCTTCACGAGAAGGTCGCTCCGCCGTCGATGGCGATGATGCGGCCGTTGAAGTAATCGCATTCGATGATGAATTTCAGCCCCTGCCAGATTTCCGCCGGCTCGGCCATGCGCCGCAGCGGCACTTGGGCGATCAAGTCCTCGCGGGTGGCCGGCGCCAGGCCCGCCGCCATCGGGGTGTCGGTCAGGCCGGGCGCGAGGCCGGCCACGCGAATGCCGAAGGGGGCCAGTTCCAGCGCCCAGGTCCGGGTCAGCGCGTCCAGGCCGGCCTTGGACGCCGCGTAGTTGGACTGGCCGGGATTGCCGGCGCTGGTGACGGAGGAGACGTTGACGATCAGGCCCGGCGTGTTGAGGCCGGACTCCACGCGGGCGGCGGCGAATTCGCGGCTCAGCAGATAGGGCGCGGTCAGATTGGCGTCCAGCACCGCCCGCCATTGCGCGGTGGGCAGCTTGCGGACGAAGCCTTCCACGTCCAGCCTCACCAGCCAGCCGTCGCGCAGGATGCCGGCGTTGTTGACCAGCAGATTGGCCGGCTCCGCGTCCTCCGACGCCGTTTTCAGAAAGGCGCGGACCGCGGCTTCCTGGCTCACGTCCAGCACCGAGCCGCGCACCGCGCCGGGGAGGCCGGCGGCGTCGTCCTCCAGCCGGCGCAGGCCGGCGGCGTCCAGGTCGGCGGCGTGGACCCGCGCGCCGGCGCGGGCCAGCTCCAGCGCGAAGGCGCGGCCGATGCCGCTGGCGGCGCCGCTGACGATGGCGTTGATGTGTTCCAGTTTCATTCTGCGGTTTCCATGGTGGTGGTTTGGGCGGCGGCCTGGCGCAGCGCGTCGCGCTCGGCGTCGGACATGCCGCGCAGCTTCAGGTAGACGGCGGCGATCTTGGCGGCCAGGCCGGGCGCGGACTCGCGTTCGGCCAGCAGCGCGGCCAGGGCGCGCGGGGTCTGGGCGTGGAAGGTGGCGCGCAGCGGCAGGGTCTGCCGGAAGATCTTGTTGACGCGCACCTGGATGCGGGTGGCCAGCAGCGAATGGCCGCCCAGCTCGAAAAAGTCGTCGTCGGCGGCGACGCCGGCGCGTTCGAACACTTCTTCCCACAGCGCGCACACCGCTTGCTCCAGCGCGCCCTGGGGCGCGCTGCCGGCGCGGGTCGGCGCGTTCGCCGCCGGTTCGGGCAGGGCCTTGCGGTCCAGCTTGAGGTTGGCCGTCAGCGGCAGCCGCTCCAGGGTGACAAAGCGGCTGGGCAGCATATAGCCGGGCAGCGCGGCGGACAGCCGGGCGCGGACCCGCTGCAAGGCGGCCGGATCGGCCTCGTCGCCGGCGCGCCAGGCGCCGCTGTCGTCCGGCACCAAATAGGCGATCAGCCGGGCGTGGCCTTGCGGGTCGCGGCGGACGGCCGCCGCGGCCTGGCGCACGCCGGGCAGCTCGCGCAGCCTGGTTTCCACTTCCTCCAGCTCCAGCCGGAAGCCGTTGAGCTTGGCCTGGCCGTCCAGCCGGCCCAGCACGCGGACCTCGCCGTTCGGCAGCAGGCAGGCCAGATCGCCGCTGCGGTAGACGCGGGCGCCGGGCCGGCCGGCCAGCGGATCGGGGAGGAAGCGGGCGGCGGTTTGCGCCGGCGCGCCCAGATAGCCCAGCGCCAGGCCGTCGCCGCCTATGCGCAGTTCGCCGGCCAGATGCGGCGGCAGCGGCTGGTCGTGGTGGTCGGCCGTCCACAGCGTGGTGCGGCGGATGGCGTGGCCGGCCGGCGGCGGCAGCTGGCCGCCGTCCACCCGGTGCAGCGCGGACCAGATGGTGGTTTCGGTGGGCCCGTAGACGTTCCACAGCGCGGCGCCGGCGTCCAGCAGCGCGCGGGCCAGATCGGCGGGCAGCGCCTCGCCGCCGCACCAGGCGCGCAGGCCGGGCGCCGGCTTCCAGCCGGCTTCCAGCAGCATGCGCCAGCTGGCCGGCGTGGCCTGGATCACGCCGGCGTCGCGGCGCGCGGCCTCGGCGGCCAGCGCCGGGCCGTCCCCGGCGGCCGAGGCCGGCGCGATGGCGACCGTGCCGCCGCAGACCAGGGGCAGCAGCAGTTCCAGCGCCGCGATGTCGAAGGACCAGGTGGTGACCGACAGCAAGACGTCGTCGGCGCTGAAGCCGGGCTCGGCGCGGAAATGCCGCAGGATGTTGGCCAGCGAGCGATGGGCGATCTGCACGCCCTTGGGCCGGCCGGTGCTGCCGGAGGTGAACAGGGTGTAGGCCGGCGCTTCCGGGTGGAGCGCGTCGCCGGGCAGCGGGCCCTCGTCGATGTCCGCGGCTGCGGGCGGCAGGGGCGCGGGCAGCGTCAACACCTTGGCGGAGGCGGGCCAGCCGGAGGCGTCGCCGTCGACGAGGATCAGGCCGGGGCGGGCGTCTTCCAGGATGGCGTCGCGGCGCAGCGGCGGCAGCGCCGGGTCCAGCGGCAGGTATTGCGCGCCGGCCCACAGCGTGGCCAGCAGGGCGGTCAGCGCGCGCGCGTCCGGCGGCAGCGCCAGCGCCACGGTGTCGCCTGGGGCGACTCCATCGGCGATCAGCCGGCGCGCCAGCGCGCGCGCGCCGCTCACCAGTTGGCCGTAGCTCAGGCTGCCGTCCTCGGCGGCGACCGCGATCTTGTCCGGGGTGAGGCGCGCGGCGGCGCTCAGCATGGCGAGCACGGTGTCGCCGTCCGGCGGCGGGAAGGCGGCCGGCGGCGTCGGCTCGGCCAGGCGCAGATCGCCGACGCGGTCCGCGCCGTCGGCGATCTGGCGCAGCAGCCGCGGCAGCGCGTGCAGCAGCGCGTCCACGCGTTCCGCCTCGATGCGGCCGGCGTCGAAGACGCCGTCCAGCTCGATGGCGTCGGCGCCGGGTTTGACGTAGAGGGTCAGCGGGTAGTTGGATTGCTCGCGCGCGGAGGCCGCGCCCACGCGCAGCGCCTGGGCGGCGTCGCCGACCTCGGCGCGGATCGGGTAGTTCTCATAGACCAGCACCGCGTCGAACAGAGGCTGGCGCGCGGACAGGCCGCTCCAGCGCTGAATGTCCACCAGGGCGCTGGCTTCGTGCGGCACCAGCCGGCTTTGGGCGTCTTGCAGCCGGCCGAGGAAATCGCCGATAGGCTGCGCGGCCGAGCAGTCGGCGCGCAGCGGCAGGGTGGCGATGAACAGGCCGACGGCGGCGTCGCGGCCGGGCAGCGATTCGGGCCGGCCGGACATGGTGACGCCGAACACCAGATCGTCGCAGCGGCCGATGCGGGACAGGGCCACCGCCAGCGCGCCCTGGAACAGGGTGTTGAGCGTGACTTTGCGCTCGCGCGCGGTCTTGCGCAGCGCGGCGCCCAGTTCCGGGCTCAGCCGCAGCGACTGGGAACGCGGCCGGGCCGGGCCGCCGGCCGGCAGCAGGGCCAGATCGGCCGCGGCGGCGTAGCCGCTGAAGTAGTCGCGCCAGAAGGCTTGCTGGGCCTGGCGGTCGCTATGCGCGCGCAGCCATTTGATGAAGCGTCCGAAGGAGGGCGCCGGCGGCAGCGCCGCGCTCTGGCCCTGGCTCAGTCCGCGGTACAGGGCCAGCGCCTCGTCGAAGACGACGGCCATGGACCAGCCGTCCAGCAGCGCGTGGTGATGGGTCCAGACCAGCCGCCACGGCGCGCCGTTACGCGTCAGCAGCGCGAGGCGCATCAAGGGCGGGGCGTCCAGCGCGAAGCCGGCTGCGCGGTCGGCGGCCAGATAGCGTTCCAGCGCGGCCTCGTCCGGCGTTTCGCGGACCGAGAACGGCAGCGCGGGTGCGCGGTGGACCCGCTGCAGCGGCGCGGCCAGCCCTTCCCAGGCGAAGCTGACGCGCAGCGCGTCATGCCGCGCCAGCACCTGTTCCCAGGCTTGGCGCAGCAAGGCCGGGTCCACCGCGCCGTCCAGTTCGGCGACCACTTGCTCGATATAGACGCCGGCCGGGCCGGCGGCGGCTTCCATCCGCGTGTGGAACAGCATGCCTTCCTGCACCGGGGTCAGCGACCACAGGTCGACGATGTCGCCATGCGCGCCCAACGCCGCGGGCAGGCCGGCCTCGTCCAGCGCGGCCAGCGGGAAATCGTCCGGGGTCAGGGCCGACGCCGCGGCGTCCGCGTCCAGGCTCAGCAGCGCCAGCAGCCGCTGCCGCGTCTGGCGGGCGAGGGCTTCCACCGTCGCGCGCGGCAGGGCGGCGCGGCCGTAGTTCCAGCGCAGCGACAGCTTGCCGTCGCTGACCAGGGCCACGATGTCGATCAGCCGCGGGCGCAGGCCGTCCGGGTCTTCCATCGCGCCCACTGATTCCGGCGCCGGTGCCAGTGCGCCGTCGGCCGGCAGGCTGGTGTCGAACTGGCCCAGGTAGTTGAAGGCGATCTGCGGCTCCGGAGCGGCGGCCAGCGCGCGGGCGTCGGCGTCGTCCGCCTGCCGCAGCGCGCCGTAGCCGGCGCCGCCGGCCGGCACTGCGCGCAGCGTCTGCTTGACCCGGCGCAGCAGGCGCTGCGGCGTGGCTTCGGCCAGGCCGCTCACGGTCAGCGGGTACAGGGCGGTGAACCAGCCCACGGTGCGGGAGAGGTCCAGCGTCTCGTCGTCGCGGCCGTGGCCTTCCATGGTGACGGACAGCGCGTCGGCGTCCAGCCAGTCGCGCAGCGCGCCCAGCGCCGCCGCCAGCAGCATTTCCTCGGCGCTGGCGCGCAGCGCTCCGCCGCGGAGCAGGGCGGCGGTTTCGCCGCCGTCCAGCGACAGTTCCACGGTGTCGGCCGCGCCGTAGCGGTTGTCGCGTTCCGCCTCCGTCGTCAGCGGGACGCGGACCGCGTCGGCGGCCAGCCGCGCCTGGTCTAGCCAGTAAGCGCGTTCTTCGGCGGAGGGCGCGCGCGGGCGCCGCGCCCAATGGCCGAAGCCGACGCGCGCCGGCGGCGGGGCCACGCCGGCCAGCAGGCCGGCGAGATCCTGCAACAGCACGCGCCAGGACACGCCGTCCACGATCAAATGATGGATGAGCAACAGCAGCCGGCCGGCCTCGCCGTCGCCGCAGTCGAAGTGCACGGCCCGCAGCAGCGGCCCGCGTTCCAGATCCAACTCCCGCTGCGCCGCCTCGGCGCGGGCCTCGATGGCGGCGGCGCGCTCCGCGGCCGGCAGCGCGCTCAGATCGACGCGCTCCAGCCAGTCTTCTTCGCGCAAGGCCTCGCGCGGCGCGTAGTGTTGACGCCAGCCTTCGGCGCCGGCGGCGAAGCGCAGGCGGAAGGCGTCGTGGCTTTGTTCCAGCCGCAGCAGGGCGTCGCGCAGCGCCGGCGCGGAGACGCCGGCGGCCACGCTCAGCAGCAGCGCCTGGTTCCAGTGGCCGGGACGCGGCAGGGCGCTTAGGCGTTCGAAGAACCAGTGCTGGGCCGGGGTCAGCGGCAGCGGCGCGCCGGACGGAATCTCCGGCAGTTCGGCTTCCGGCCGCGCCGGGCGGACCTGGGCGGCCAGCTCGGCGACGGTGGGATGGCTGAAGATGTCGCGCGCGGCCAGCGCCAGGCCGGCCTGGCGGGCCTGGGCCACGATCTGCAGGCCGAGGATGGAGTCCCCGCCCAATTGGAAGAAGTTGTCGTCGGCGCCGATGTCCTCGCGGCCCAGCACTTGTTGCCAGATCGCGGCCAAGGCTTGCTCTTGCGGGGTGTCGGGCGCGCGGCCGCGGGCCGGGGACGCCGCGTCCGTCTGCGGCGCCGGCAAGGCGGCGCGGTCGGTCTTGCCGTTGGGGCCGACCGGCCATTGCCGCAGCGCGATCCATTGCGCCGGCAGCATGTATTCCGGCAAGCGCAGGCGCAGCGCCGCCAGCATGGCCGCGCGCCAGTCGCCGGCCTCGGCCTCCGGCGTCAGCCGGACGTAGGCGGCCAGCCGGTCCGCGCCGGAGCGGTCGCGGTAGAGCGCGGCGGCGGCTTGGCGCACGCCGGGGCAGGCGGCGAGGCTGGCTTCGATCTCCTCCAGTTCCACCCGCTGGCCGCGCAGCTTGACCTGGCCGTCGGCGCGGCCCAGGTATTCCAGCGCGCCGTCCGGCAGCAGCCGCACGATGTCGCCGCTGCGGTACAGGCGGCCGCCGGGCAGCGGCGACAGCGGGTCCGGGATAAAACGCCGCGCGGTCTGCGCCGGCTGGCCCAGATAGCCGCGCGCCAGGCCGCAGCCGGCGATGTAGAGTTCGCCGCGCACGCCGGGCGGCACCGGATTGAGGCGGGCGTCCAGCACGTGGAAGACGACGCCGTCTATGGGCTGGCCGATGCCGACGGCGAGCGCCGGCGGGTCCGAGCGCAGGTATTCCGCGCTGGAGGCGTCGATGGCGGTTTCGGTGGGGCCGTAGAGATTGACCAGCGGGATGTCCAGCGCGGCGTGGAAGCGGGCCAGGGTGGCGGCCGGCAGCGCTTCGCCGCCGACGAAGACCCGGCGCAGCGCGCGGCAGCCGGCGAAGTCCGGCATCGCCAGCAGCACGGCCAGCAGGCTGGGCACCAGCTGCAGCACGGTGACGCCTTGTTCGCGCACGGCGCGGATCAGGTAGTCCGGGTCGCGGTGGCCGTCCTCGGTCGCCAGCAGCAGCTTCGCGCCCTGGGTCAGCGGCGCCCAGAATTCCCATACCGAGGCGTCGAAACCCACCGGGGTTTTCTGCAGCACCGCGTCGTCCGCGTCCAGCGGGTAGCGGCGCTTCATCCAGGCCATGTGGTTGTCCAGCGCGGCGCGGCCGACGGCGACGCCCTTGGGGCGGCCGCTGGAGCCGGAGGTGAACAGCAGATAGGCCAGCGCGTCGCCGTGGACCGGCGCGACGGGGGCGGCCGCGTCTTCATCGTTCAGATCTTCGGCCAGGTTTGCTTGCAAGACGGCGCAGCCGGGCGGCGCGTCAGCGGCGGGGTCCAGGCTGAGTAGCAGCGCCGGCGCGGCCTCTTGCAGGATGTCGCGGCGGCGCGCTTCCGGCTGGCCGCGGTCCAGCGGCAGATAGGCGGCGCCGGCTTTCAGCGTCGCCAGCATCGCCACCACCAGCTCGGGCGAGCGCGGCAAGTCCAGCGCCACCACCGCGTCCGGGCCGGCTCCGTGCGCCAGCAGCCGGCGCGCCAGCCGATTGGCGCGGGCGTCCAGTTCGGCGTAGCTCAGCGTCGCGCCCTCGCCGGCCACGGCCACGGCGTCCGGGCGTTGCCGCGCGACGGCGGCGATGGCCTGCGGCACCGAGAAGTCGGCGAGGCCGGCGGACGGGCCGCGTAGCGGCTTGGGCGCGCTCTCGGTCAGCGGCGCGTCCAGGCACAGGGCGTCCGGGTTCCGCGTCAGCGCCTCGGCGGCGGCCAGGTAGAGCCGGCCGATGGCGGCCACTTGCGCGTCGGGGAAGGCCGCGCGGTCGTAGGAAAAGCCCAGGGTGACGGCGCCCTCGGCGCGGCTGGCGCTGAAGGTGACCGCCAGCGGGATGTCCACCGCTTCCAGGCGGCTGCTGTCCAGCACTTCCAGCGCGCCGGCCTCGCCCAGTTCGCGGTAGACGTGGAAGTCCACGTAGTTGAAGGAGGCTTCGAAGCGGGCGGCTTCGCCCAGCTTGAGGATGTCCGCCAGCGGGAAGAAGCGGTGAGGCAGGCTGTTGCCTTCCGCCGCCATGGTTTCCGCCAGCAGCGCGCGCCAGCTGCCGCCGACGCGGACGCGCAGCGGCAGGGTGTTGAGGAAGAGGCCCAGCGCTTCGGCGCCGTCGGCGTCGGCCGGGCGGCCGTTGCTGACCAGGCCGGTGACGATTTCGTCCTGGCCGCACAAGCAGGCCAGCGCGCGGGCGTGCACCGCCAGCAACAGGGTCTTCAGCGGCAGGCCGCTGTCGGCGGCCAGGCGGATCAGCGCGGCGGCGACCGCGGCCGGGAAACCGATTTCCTGCGCGCCCACCCTGGCCTTGCCCGCCGGCGCGGCATGCTGCGGCCAGCGCGGAATGGCGGCGGACGGCAGGCCGCTCAATTGGGCGCGCCAGTAAGCCTGCTGCGCCGGATCGGCCAGCGCGGCCCGCTCCGCGGCGACGAAGTCGCGGAAGGCCGCGCGCGGAGCCGGCGCGGGGCCGGTCTGGCCGCGCATCCGTTTGAACAGGGCCGCGCACAGGGTGGCCACGCTCCAGCCGTCCAGGATGGCGTGGTGGAAGGCCAGCGTCAGCTGCCATTCGTCGTCGGCCAGCCGCAGGCAGCCGACGCGCAGCAGCGGCGGCCGCTCCGGCGCGAAGCGCTGCTCGCTCAATTGCCGCAGCTGGCTGGCCACGGCTTCGTCCCGCTGCTGCGGCGACAGGCCGCGCAGGTCGTCGATGTCCAGACTGGGCGTCAGATCGCGCCAGACCAGCTGCAGCGGCTGGGAGTAGCCGGCCAGCGCGAAGCCGGTGCGCAGCAGCGGATGTTCGCGGCTCAGCTCCGCCAGCGCCTGGCGCAGGCGTTCCGGGGCGATGTCGGCGCGCAGCCGGTGGGAGAACACGTCGTGGTACAGATTGCGGCCGTCGTCGTATTCATTGTGGAACAGCATGCCGGCCTGCAGTCTGGCCAGCGGCAGCGCGTCTTCCACCTCGGGCGGCAGCCGCGCGCGGTCGGCGGCGTCTATCAGCGCGAAGGGCGGCAGGACCGCGTCCGGCGCGCTGGTGTTTTCGTCTTCGCCTTCGCCCATCGCCTCGACGATGGCGGCGATGGTGCCGTGGCGGAAAATGTCCTGGATGCTCAGCGGGCAGCCGCGCTCCTTGGCCAGGCCGGCGATGCGCACGCTGCGGATGGAGTCGCCGCCCAGCGAGAAATAATTGTCGTGGATGCCGACGCGCGGCAGGCCCAGCACCTGGCTCCAGATCTCGGCCAGCAGCTGTTGCCTGGCGGTGGCGGCGGGGACGTAGGGCGTGTCTAGCACCGAGCGCGCGCCTTGCGGCGACGGCAGCGCGCGCGCGTCCACCTTGCCGTTGAGGGTGAGCGGAAACTCGGCCAGCGCGATGAAGGCCGCCGGAATCATGTGGGCCGGCAAGCGCGCGGCCAGATGGCGGCGCAAGGCGTCGGCGCCGGCCGCGGCCGGGTCGTCGGCGCGCAGATAGGCGATGAGTTGGTCGTCGGCGGCGACGAGGTGAACGTCGCGCACCGCCGGATGGCTCAGCAGCGCGGCGCGCACTTCGCCCAGCTCGATGCGGAAGCCGCGTATCTTCACTTGATGGTCGATGCGGCCGCAGTAGAGCAGCTCGCCGTCGGCGCTGCGCCGCGCCAGATCGCCGGAACGGTAGCGCCGTTCCGCGCCGACGCCGGGAAAACGCTCGGCGTTCAATTGCGGGCGGTTCAGATAGCCTAGGCTGACGCCGGCGCCGCCGACCAGGATTTCGCCGGGCGCCCCCAAGGGCACGGGGTGGCCGCAGGGGTCCGCCAGCTCCAGGCTCAGGTCGTCCAGCGGCTCGCCTATCGGGCTGAGTTCGCCGCCGGCCTCAAGATCGGCGGCGAGGATGCGGCGGAAGGTGACGTGAACGGTGGTTTCGGTGATGCCGTACATATTGGCCAGCCGCGGGCCGTCGTCGCCGTGCCGTTCCAGCCACGGGCAGAGCTCGGCCAGCCGCAGCGCTTCGCCGCCGAAGATCACCCAGCGCAGCGCCGTCGGCCGCGGCAGCGGCGCGGCGCTTTCCGCGGCGATCGCCAGCTTGAACGCCGACGGGGTCTGGTTCAGCACGGTGACGCCCTCGCGGCCCAGCAGTTCGACGAAGGCGGCCGGATCGCGGCTGAGTTCGCGCGGCACCACCACGCAGCGGCCGCCGTAGAGCAGCGCGCCCCAGATTTCCCACACCGAGAAATCGAAGGCGAAGGAGTGGAAATAAGTCCAGACGTCGTTCTCGTTGAAGGCGAAATGGCGGGCGCTGGCGGAGAACAAGCGCAGCACGTTGCGGTGGGAAACCAGCACGCCCTTGGGTTGGCCGGTGGAGCCGGAGGTGTAGATCACGTAAGCGCCGTGCCCGGCTTCCAGGCCGGCGGGCGGCCGCGCCGCCGGTCTGGCGCCGCAGCCTATTTCCGCCAGCGACAGGCAGCGGTGTTCCGCCGGCAGCCGCGGCCTGTGTTCGGCGTCGGTCAGCGTGAGCAAAGCCTGGCTGTCGTCCAGCTGATAGGCCAGCCGCTCTGCCGGATAATCCGGGTCCAGCGGCAGATAGACGCCGCCGGCCAGCGTCACGCCCAGCATGGCGGCGATTTGTCCGGCGGAGCGCGGTAGGCAGACGCCCACCCTGACGCCGGGCGCGACGCCGTCCTGGCGCAAGCGTTCCGCGATGGCGGCGGCTTGGGCGCGCAGCTGCCGGTAGCTCAGCGTCGCGGGGCCGTCGCTGACGGCGACGCGGTCCGGAAAACGCTCGGCGGCGGCCAGGAAGGCGGCGGCCAGGGTGTCCGGCCCGCCGCGGCCGGCCGGCGGGAGCGGCGCGGGCGGCTGAACCGCGCTGGGCCGCACCAGGCCCAGCTCGCGCAGCGCGGCGTCCGGCCGCGCGGCGATCTGGCGCAGCAGCTCCAGATAGGCCTCGGCCAGCGCCGCGGCCGGCGCCTCGTCCACCCGCGCGCGGTCGAAGCCCAGCTTCAAGCTCAAGCCGTCCGCGCCCGGCACCAGGGTCAGGGTCAGCGGGTAGTGGGTGCGCTCGCGCTGGGAAACGTCGGAAATCCGGAAGCCCAAGCCGTCCGAGGGCAGGGCGTCGCCTATCGGGAAGTTGTCTATCGCCACCAGGGTTTCGAACAGCGGCTGGCCGCGCGGCACGCCGCTGTGGCGCTGGACGTCGGCCAGATCGCTGTGCGACAGCGATTGCAGCTCCAGCTGGCGGCGCTGCACCTCGGCCAGCCATTGCGGCAGCGCGGCGTCGGCCGGCGTCGCCAGGCGCAGCGGCAGGGAGTTGATCAACAGGCCCGCCATGCCGTCCACGCCGGGCAGATCGATGGCGCGGCCGGACAAGGTGAGGCCGAAGACCACGTCGTCCTGGCGCGCGTAGCGGCTGAGCAGAATGGCCCAGGCGCCCAGCAGCAGGGTGCCCGGCGTCACCCGGCAGCGTTCGGCGGCGGCGGCGAGGTCGCCGTCGACGCGGTAGTCCAGCCCTCGTTCGATCTGGCCGACGTCGGCGCCGGCCAAGGCGCCCGGCAGCGCCGGCCGGTCCAGGCCCAGCGGCGTCGGCGCGGCGAGATCGCCCAGCAGGGCGCGCCAGCGGCGGGCGGCGGCGTCCTGGTCCTGGCGGCCCAGCCAGCTCAGATAGGCGGAGAAGGGCGGCGGCGGCGGAGGCAGCGCCGCGCCGGACAGCAGCGCGAAGTAATCGCGCATCAGGATGGGCAGCGACCAGCCGTCCAGCAGAATGTGATGGTGGCTCCAGATCAGCCGCCATTCCGCCGGCCCGTAGCGCAGCAGCGTCAGCCGCATCAGCGGCGGCCGGTTCAGCTGGAAGCCGCGGCGGCGGTCTTCGTCCAGCAGCGCCTCCAGCCGCCGCTCGCGCTCGGCCGCATCGTCTTGGCTCCAGTCGTGGACGGCCAGCGGCGCGCGGGCGCGGCGGAATACCACCTGGCGCGGCTCGGCCTGGCCCTTGGTGACGAAGGCGGTGCGCAGGATGGGATGGCGTTCGGCCAGCCGCTCCAGCGCGTCGGCCATGGCGGCGGGGTCCACCGCGCCGTCCAGCCGGCAGATCAATTGCTCGAAATAGACCGGCGAGCCGGGCGCGAACAAGGTGTGGAACAGCACGCCGCGTTGCAGCGGGCTCAGGGGCAGGATGTCCTGGATCTGGTCTTTGAGGTTCGGTGTGCTTGTCATGGTCATTCTATGTCGGTGAGGTCGTCCAGCAAGGCGGCCAATTCGTTCTCTTCCAGCGCGACGCCGGCGAAGTCCGAGGTGTGGTAGGCGACGGCGGGCAGGCCGCCGGCGCGGCAGAGCGCGGCCAGTTCTTCCAGCGCCAGTCGGCACTGTTCGGCCAGGGCCGGGGTGTTGTGGGCGTCGGCGTAGTCGAAGTCCAGCCGCAGGCGGCCTTTCTCGATGCGGGCGTTGACGGCGACGGCGTGCGGCAGCCGCTGGCGCGGGTCTTGCGCCGGTCCGGCCTCCCGCGCCGACAGCCGCGCGCGCAGCCGCGGCAGCACGCCGTCGGCGGCGTCGTCCAGCCGGCCCAGATAGTTGAAGCTGAGCGGCCGCGGCGGCGCCTGGTCCAGCGCGGCGGCCTGGGCCGGATCGCCCAGATAGCGCAGGGCGCCGAAGCCGATGCCGCCGCCGGGCACGCCGCGCAGCGCGGCCTTGGCCGCCGCCGCCGCCGGCTCCCAGCCGTCGCCGGCCGGTTCTATGCGCAGCGGGTGCAGGCAGGTGAACCAGCCCACGCTGCGCGACAGATCGGGCGCGGGGCCCGCCGCCGCGCCGCGGCCGTGGTTTTCCAGATCCAGGGCGAGCGCGGGCAGGCCGCTCAGCCGGCGCCAGGCCAGGGTCAGCGCCGCCAGCAGCAGTTCCTGCGGCTGGGCGCGGTAGCGTTCCGCGCCGCCTTCCAGCAGCGCGGCGCTGGCGTCGGCGTCCAGGCTGACCGTCGCGCGGCGGCGTTCCGCCACGCGGCCGACGGCGCAGAGTCCGGGCGGCGCGGCCAGCGGGGCGACGGCGGCGCGCCAATAGCCGAGTTCGCCGGCCAGCGCGGGCGCGGCTTCCGCCAGCGAGCGCGTCCAGGCCCGGTAGCTGACGGCCACCGGCGGCAGCGAGATCTCTACGCCGTCCGCGGCCTGGCCGTAGGCCTGGTCCAGGTCGTCCAGCAGAATGCGCCAGGACACCACGTCCAGCACCCAGTGGTGGGCGATCAGCAGCAGTTCGGGGCGGCCGTCCGGCCCGGCCTCGATCAGCACGGCGCGCAGCAGCGGGCCGCGCTCCAGGTCCAGCGATGCTTGCAAGCGCGCGCCGTGGGCTTGCAGCTCCGCCTCGCGCGCGGCCGCTTCCGTTTCCCGCAGCGTCAGCGTTTCAAGCGGCGGCGCGGCGCGCGGGCCGTAATGCTGGCTCCAGCCGCCGTCGGGCTCGCGGCGCAGCCTCAGGCGCAGCGCGTCGTGCCGCAGGGCCACGGCCGTCAGCGCCGCCCGCAGCGCGGCCGGGTCCGCGGCGGCGTCCAGGCTCAGCCGCAGGCTGAGGTTCCAGTGCTGCGGCGCGGGCCAGTCTTGTTGCAGGAACCAGCGCTGGATGGGCGCCAGCGGCGCCTCGGCCTGTTCCGGCTCCTCGATGTGGGTCCGCCGCGCTGTCGCGCCGGCCACCGCCGCCAGTCCGGCCACCGTGGGATGGGCGAACAGCGCGCGCGGCTCGATGTCGAAACCGGCCTGCTTGGCGCGCGAGACGATTTGCAGGGCCAGGATGGAATCGCCGCCGGCGGCGAAATAATTGTCGTGAACGCCGATGCCGCCGCGTCCCAGCGCCGAGCGCCAGATCTCCAGCAGCGCGGCCTCGGCCGGGCTCAGCGCGGCGTCCGCGTCCGGCGCGTCCGGCGCGGCGTCTTCCGGCGACGGCAGCGCCGCGCGGTCTATCTTGCCGGCCGGGGTCAGCGGCCATTGGCGCAGGATCAGGATGGCCTGCGGCAGCTCGTGGGCCGGCAGCCGGGCGGCCAGGTGTTCGCGCAGCGCGGCGGCGTCGGCGGCGGCCTCCGGCTTGAGCCGGGCGTAGGCCAGCAGCTGGGGGCGCTCGCCGTCCCGGCGGATCAGCGCCAGCGCCTCGTCCACGTCCGGATGGGCGCTGAGCGCGGCGGCGACGCCGTCCAGCTCGATGCGGTAGCCGCGGTGCTTGACCTGGCCGCCGGCGCGGCCCAGGAAGCGGATGCCGCCGTCGGGCAGGTATTCTCCCAGGTCGCCGCTGCGGTACAGCCGCGCGCCGGGCAGGCCGGACACCGCGTCCGGCA
Organism: Chromobacterium sp. CCUG 30098; assembly: GCF_059916605.1. Classification (NCBI taxonomy): domain Bacteria; kingdom Pseudomonadati; phylum Pseudomonadota; class Betaproteobacteria; order Neisseriales; family Chromobacteriaceae; genus Chromobacterium; species Chromobacterium sp. CCUG 30098. Next base: position 80,548 of record NZ_JAUCGS010000013.1, read on the forward strand.
CGAAGCTGGCGGCGGTGCGGCCGGGCTGGCCGATATAGCCGCGCGCCAGCGCCTCGCCGCCGATGTGCAGCTCGCCGGGCACGCCGGGCGGCACCAGGCCGCCCCAGCGGTCCAGCAGATAGAGGCGGACGCCGGCCATGCCGCGGCCTATGGACGGCAGCGGCTCGAGCGCGTCGCAGGCCTGCATGCTGGCGCAGACCGTGGCCTCGGTCGGGCCGTAGGCGTTGACCACGCGGCGCTTGGCGGCCCAGCGCGCCAGCAGGCCGGGCGCGGCGGTTTCGCCGGCGGAGATCAGGGTGCGCAGGCCGGGCAGGTCGTCTTGCTCCAGCGCCGCCAGCAGCGCCGGCGGCAGGGTGGCGTGGGTCAGGCCGTGACGCCGCGCGGCGCGGCGCAGTGCGCCGGCCGGGTCTTGAGCGGCGTCGGCTTCCGGCAGGCACAGGGCCGCGCCGCTGCCCAGGGCCATGAAGATTTCCGACACCGAGGCGTCGAAGCTCAGCGGGGCGAACTGGTAGACGCGGCTGCCGGCGTCCACCTGGAAAACCTCGCATTGGGCGCGGCAGAGGTTGGCGACGCCGCGATGGCTGACGCCCACGCCCTTGGGCCAGCCTGTGGAGCCGGAGGTGTAGATCAGATAGGCCAGATTGTCGACGCCGGCGGCGCAGGGCGGCGCGGCGTCCTGCGCAGAATCAGGAGCATCTGGGGCTTGGTCCAGCAAGAGCAGCTTGGCCGGCAGCCGGCTCAGCGTCGGCAGCAGGCGCGTTTCGCTGAGCAGGATGGCGGCGCCGCTGTCGGCCAGCATATAGTCCAGCCGTTCAGCCGGATAGGCCGGGTCCAGCGGCAGATAGACGGCGCCGGCCTTCAGCGTGGCCAGCAGCGCCGTCACCGCGTCCGCGCCGCGCGGCAGCAGCACGCCCACCACGGTTTCCGGGCCGGCGCCCAGCGCTTGCAGCCGGTGGGCCAGTTGGTTGGCGCGGCGCTCCAGTCCGGCGTAATCGAGCGCGCCGTTCTCGTCCAGCAGAGCAGGCGCGCGCGGCGCGGCGGCGGCCTGGCGCTCGAACAGGCGCTGCGCCAGTTCCGGCGAGGCCAGCGGCGGCCGGGCGGCGTCGGCGATCCGCGCCCGCCGCGTGTCCGCGGGCAGCAGCTCGATGGAGGCGACGGCGGCGTCCGGCGCGGCGACCATGCGTTCCGCCACCGCAAGCCAGCGTTGCAGCAATTCCTCGGCCGCCGCGTCGGCGACGCGGCTGCGGTCGAAGGTGAGCTTGACGGTCAGGGCCGCGCCGGGGATCACGGCCAGCGTCAGCGGGTAGTTGGTGTGTTCGCTGAAGCGCGGCGTTTCAAAGCCCAGGCCGGCGGCCTCGTCGCGCAGCAGCGCGTCGGCGGGGTAGTTCTCGAAGACCAGCAGGGAGTCGAACAACTGGGCGTTGTCGCGGCCGGCCCAGCGCTGGACGTCCACCAGCCTGTTGTGGGCGTAGTCCTGCACCCGGGCCTGATCGGCCTGCACCTGGGCCAGCAGCGCGCGCGCGTCGGCGGCCGGATTGAGCCGCACCCGCAAGGGCAGGGTGTTGATGAACAGCCCTATCATTTCGCCTATGCCGGGCAGATCGCCGTTGCGGCCGGACAGGGCCGCGCCGAACACGATGTCCTCGCCGTGGCCGCTGCGCGCCAGGGTCAGCGCCCAGGCGGCCTGGAACAGGGTGTTCAGCGTGCTGGCGCAAGCCTGCATCGCGGCGGCGGCGCGCGCGCTCCACTCCGGCGACAGCCGGATTTCCCGCTCGACGAAGTCGGCGCCGCCGCCGGCGGGGCCGGCGAGCAGGGTGGGCTGTTCCAGCCCGGAGAAATAGCGGCGCCAGAAGCGCTCGTCCGAGCGGGCGCGGCGGCCGGCGCGGTCCAGCCAGCCGATATAGGCGGAGAACGGCCGCGCCGGCGGCAGGGCCGGGGCCTCGCCGCGGCTGAGCGCGCGGTACAGGGTCAGCAACTCGCGGAAGAACAGCGGCAGCGACCAGCCGTCCAGCAGCAGGTGGTGATAGCTCCAGATCCAGCGCCAGCGGTCCTGGCCCAGGCGGATCAGCGCCAGCCGCATCAGCGGCGCGGCGTCCAGCGCGAACGGCCGCGCGGCGTCGGCGGCCAGATAGTCGGCCAGCGTGGCCTCGGGCTCGGCCAGGCCGGACCAGTCCAGCCGGCTGATCGGCAGCGGCGCGGCGCGCATCGCCGCCTGCAGCGGCTGGGCCAGGCCCTGCCAGTGGAAGCCGGAGCGCAGCAGCGGATGACGCGCCAGCATCGCGCGCCAGGCCTCGGCGAAGGCGTCCGGGTCCAGCGGGCCGTTGACCACGCTGCTGAGTTGTTCCAGATAAGCGCCGTCGGCGGCGTCGGCCACGCTGTGGAACAGCATGCCCTGTTGCAGCGGGGACAGCGGATAGAGATCGTCGAAAGGGCCGCTCCGGCGCGCCAGCTCCTCCACGGCGGCCTGCTCCAGCCGCGCCAGCGGGTAATCGGCGGCCAGCAGCGGCGCGGCCTCGATCTCGTCCAGCGCCAGCGCGAGTTCGCGGGCGAAGGCGTCGGCCCAGCCGGCGACGGTGGCCGCTTCGAACTGGCCGCCGGGGTAGCGCCAGTCCACGCGCAGCCTGCCGTCCAGCACCACCAGCACCAGGTCCAGCGCGAAGGGGCGCAGGTTGGCGGCGGCGCGTTCGCCGGCAATCAGCTCGGGCCGCAGTTGGAACCAGGCGTTGTCGACGCCGCGCGGCGCGCCCAGGTAATTGAAGCTGATTTCCGGCAGGCCGGCCGCGTCCAGCCGCCGGCGTGCCTCTTTGTCCGGCCCCAGCCAGCGCGCCTGGCCGTATTCCGGCGCGATGGGGGTCAACAGCGACAAGGGCGCGGCGATGGCGGCCAAGAGTTCGGCCGCGCCGGCGGTGGCGGCGTCGCCGGCCACGCTCAGCGGATACAGCGCGGTGAACCAGCCCATGGTGCGGGACAGGTCCAGGCCGGATTCCGCGTCGCGGCCATGGTGTTCCAGCGTCACCGCGAAGCGCGGCGCGTCTAGCCGGGAGGCCAGCGCGCGCCATAAGGCCAAGAGCAGCAGGGCGCTGACGCGCTGGCCGGCGGCGCGGGCGCCGGCGGCCAGCAGGCGGCCGGTCAAGGCCGCGTCCAGCTCGCGGCTGAGCAGCCGCGAGGCGGCTTCGGTATTGGCCGCCGGCGCAGCGAAGTCGCGGCGCAGCGTCGGGAAGCCGGCCGCGGCCTGGCCGAGCCAGGGCGCGGGGTCCGCCTCGGCGGCGTCGGCGCGCTGCCGCTCCGCCCAGCGCCGCCAGTTGGCGGGCACGGCGGCGAGCCGCGGGGCTTCGCCGCGCGTCAGCGCGTCCAGTGCTTGCGTCAGATCGTCCAGCAGAATGCCCCAGGACACCGCGTCCACCGCCAGATGGTGGACGATCAGCGCCAGCAGCGGCGCTTGCCGGCCGCGGCGCAGCAAGAGCGCGCGGGCCAGCGGGCCGGCGTCCGGGTCCAGCTGGCGCTGGGCCTGTTCTATCGCCGCGCGCGCGGCCTCCTCGCTCTCGTCCGTCAGCTCCAGTTCGCGGCAGGGCCAGCCGCCGGCCGCCTCGGCCAGCGCCGGTTCCGGCGCGAAGCGCAGGCGGAAGGCGTCGTGGCGCGCGGCCACGGCGTCGAGCGCGGCTTGCAGCCGGGCCGCGTCCACGGGGCGGGCCAGTTGCAGCGCCAGCGCCTGGTTCCAATGCCGCGGCTCGGCCAGCTCCTGGCCGGCGAACCAGCGCTGGATGGGCGTGGCCGGCAGCGGACCGGCGGCCGCGGCATCTTCCTCGGCCGCCGCCGTGCTGAGCGCGGCGGCCAGCTGGCGGATGCTGGGCTCCAGCAGCAGCTGGCGCGGACTCAGCGCCAGGCCTTGCGCGCGGGCGCGGGCGACCACTTGCAGGGAGAGGATGGAATCGCCGCCGAGGGCGAAGAAGTTGTCGTCGATGCCGGGCAGCGGCACGGCGAGGACGTCGGCCCAGATCTGGGCCAGCGCGCGTTCGGCGTCCGAGCGGGCTTCGACGCGCAAGGCGGCGCTGAGCGCTTGCGGCGCGGGCAACGCGGCGCGGTCCACCTTGCCGTGATGGGTCAGCGGGAAACGCTCCAGCGCCACGATGACGGCGGGCAGCATGTGTT
>NZ_JAUCGS010000014.1:0-74100 GCF_059916605.1 Chromobacterium sp. CCUG 30098
TCCGGGAAATGGAGCAGCCGCGATCTCTGCGCGCAGCGATGTTATCTCTTGGCGGGCTTCCGCAACGTAACTACCGCGCGTCTGGCGCTGGTGGGCGCGCCGATACCGGACCCTGACGCCGTCCAACGCCAACGCGCCGCGTGGGAAACGCCGTAGCCGGCTATCCGGCAGCCTGTGGCGTTGAATCCGTTTCCGCGTGGGTATCGCTGCGCTCCTCCCACCCTACGGTTGAGGCCGTGTTTGGGGCCGCGTTTGGGTAGGGTGGGTGGAGCCGTCAGGCGATACCCACCAAACAGGCGGCTGTCCGGCGGCCTGTGGCGTTGAGTCCGTTTCCGCGTGGGTATCGCTGCGCTCCTCCCACCCTACGGTTGGAGCCGTGTTTGGGACCGCATTTGGGTAGGGTGGGTGGAGCCGTCAGGCGATACCCACCAAACAGGCGGCTGTCCGGCAGCCTGCGGCGTTGAATCCGTTTCCGCGTGGGTATCGCTACGCTCCTCCCACCCTACGATTGGGGCCGCGTTGGGGCCGCATTTGGGTAGGGTGGGTGGAGCCCTCAGGCGATACCCACCAAATCGGCGGCTGTCCGGCAGCCTATCGCGTCGAACCGTTTCCGCGCGGGTATCGCTGCGCGCCCCCACCCTACGGTTGGGGCCGCGTTGGGGCCGCGCTTGGGTAGGATGGGTGGAGCCGTTAGGCGATACCCACCAAATCGGCGGCTGTCCGGCAGCCTATCGCGTCGAACCGTTTCCGCGTGGGTATCGCTGCGCTCCTCCCTCCCTACGGTTGGGACCGTGTTTGGGTAGGGTGGGTGGAGCCGTCAGGCGATACCCACCAAACAGGCGGCTGTCCGGCGGCCTGCGGCGTTGAATCCGTTTCCGCGTGGGTATCGCTGCGCTCCTCCCACCCTACGGTTGGAGCCGTGTTTGGGGCCGCGTTTGGGTAGGGTGGGTGGAGCCGTCAGGCGATACCCACCAAACAGGCGGCTGTCCGGCAGCCTGTGGCGTTGAATCCGTTTCCGCGTGGGTATCGCTGCGCTCCACCCACCCTACGGTTGAGGCCGCGTTGGGTAGGGGGAAGCCGTCAGAACGTGTTCACGCCCTTGCGGGCGTGAACGGTTGCTTAATAGGGCTTATTGGGCAGGAACTTGCCGTCCAGGGTGATCACTGCGCGCTCGCCGCCGTCCGGGTCTTCCACTTTGCGGATGTCCAGCTTGAAGTTGATGGCGCTGATGATGCCGTCGCCAAACTTCTCGTGCACCAAAGCCTTCAACGTGGTGCCGTAGATCTGGATCATTTCATAGAAGCGGTAAATGGTGGGGTCGGTGGGGATGCCGCCGGGAATGCTGCCGCGCAGCGGAATGGTTTGCAGCTGCAGAGCGTCCGCGGCGTTCAGGCCCAGCCGTTCGCAGACCAGCTCCGCCGCAAGCTTGGACAGCGCGTGCTGGCCCAGCACGGCGGCGGTGACATAGGCCAGACTGAGGCCGGTGCCGGCGGCCAACTGCTCCCAGCTCAGGTCTTTCAAGGCCTTGGCGGCCAGGGCGCGGGCGGTCAATTCCAGGCGGGGGTCTTGGTGGATATTGGCGTGTTGCATGGTGTGGTCCTTTCTTCAGGTTTGCGGGAGGCGCCGGTTTCAGGCGGCGCGGGTCAGCGGAAAATCCGCCAGGGAAACGAAGCGCTGGCTGGCGTGGTCCAGGGCCAGGACGGCGCCGGTTTCAATGTCGTAGACCCAGCCGTGCAGGGTCAGCCGGCCCTGGCGCATCGCCAGCGCCACCGAGGGATGGGTCTTGAGGTTGGCCAGCTGGGCGACGACGTTTTCCTTGACCATGTCGTCCAGCCGCTGGCGGGCGTCGTCGTGATGGCGCGCCGCGTTCACCACTTTGGCGGAGTCGGCGTGGCGCAGCCAGCCGGCCACCGCTGGCAGATGGTCCAGGCAGCGGCCGTTGGCGATCGCCGTCATCGCGCCGCAGTCGGAATGGCCGCAGACCACGATGTCGGCGACGCCCAGCGCCGCCACCGCGTACTCCACGGAGGCGGTGACGCCGCCCGGTTCCGGCCCGTAGCTGGGGACGATGTTGCCGGCGTTGCGGATCACGAACAGCTCGCCGGGCTCTTGCTGAGTCAGCAGCTCCGGCACCACGCGGCTGTCCGAGCAGGTGATGAACAGCGCGCCGGGGGCCTGGCTGTCGGCCAGTTGGCGAAACAGCGCCGAACGCTGGGGGTAGGCTTCCTGTTGGAATTTCAGAAAACCGTCGATGAGGGCTTGCATGGCTTGCTCCTTGGCGGGGAAGGGATGCGCCAAGGATGAAGCTTTTTCATCATAGGGTCCAAGACCGATATAGAATGATTTCCATAATTATTTCCTATAGTTTGGACGCATGATTCTTCGACATATCCGTTATCTGCAAGCGGTGGCCGAACACGGCAATTTCACCCGGGCGGCGGAGGCGCTGCATGTGTCGCAGCCCACGCTGTCGCAGCAGATCAAGCAATTGGAAGAGACGGTGGGCGCGCAGTTGCTGGACCGCAGCGGGCGGACGGTGCGGCCCACCGACGCCGGGGCCGCCTATCTGGAATACGCGCGCCGCGCGCTGCGCGAGCTGGAGGCGGCGCAGCGGGCCACCCGGGACGTGGGCGATCTGTCGCGCGGCAGCTTGCGGCTGGCGATGACGCCGACCTTCGCCAGTTATCTGCTGGGGCCGCTGGCGGCGCGGCTGCGCCGGCTCTATCCGGGCATAGAGCTATGCGTGCGCGAGGCGACGCTGGACGCGATTGAACGGGCCTTGCTGGAGGACGAGATCGATGTCGGGATCGCTTTCGATCAGGCGCGCTCGGCGGAGATAGACGCGCGGCCCTTGTTCCGGGAAACCCTGGCCGTGGTGGTGGGTGACGGCCATCCATGGCGTCGGGCGGGGGCGATAGGCGCGGAAGCGCTGGCGCAGGCGCCCTTGGCGCTGTTGAGCGCGGATTTCGCCACCCGCGGCCATATCGATCGTTACTTCCTGGCGCTGGGTCTGAAGCCGCGGATCGCGGTCCAGGCCAACAGCATCAGCGCGGTGATGGAAATCGTCCGCCACGGCGATTGCGCCACCATTTTGCCGCGAGCGATCACGCGACAGCATCCGGCGCTGAGCGCGGTGGGCTTGAGCACGCCCTTGCCGGCGCGCACGGCGGCGGCGCTGACGCGCAAAGACGCATATCGCAGCGCCGCGGCGCGTGCGCTGATGCCTTTGCTGGATGCCTTGGGGAAGGAGTTGGGAGCGGAGGACGATAGGGAATAAGACGGCGCGGGCGGCGCGAGGCCGCCCGCTGCGGGGCCGACGGAGCGGCCCCCGGTAGGATTTAGGCTTGCTGGCCGGCCAGCTTGCCGCGCGGCGCGCTCTCGGCGGCCGCCATATCGGCCACCGCGCCGGCGTCGTGCTCGGCGTCCAGATAGCGGGTGCGCCAGCCGCTGTTGACGCCCCAGTAGTAGAAGCCCAGCGAGATCACCGCCACCACCGCCATGTCGGGGCCGTAGGGCAAGAGGCCGATGCCGCCGAAGTCCCGGCTGCCGATATAGGACATGAGGGCCATCGTCGGCAGGTAGAGCACCATCCACAGCGCGCCTTTCAGCTCGCGGCTGAATTCCGGCCAGCCGGCGCGGGCCTGATACCAGAAGTACACCGGCAAGGCGGCCACGATCAGGAAGATGATCTCGCCGGTCAGCGGCCAGCGCGCCCAGTACAGCACCAGGGACGCGCAGACGAAGGCGAAGGGCGCGATCACGCCGAGGCCGGCCAGGCGCAGCGGGCGCGGCAGGTCGGACGCGCAGCGGCGCAGCGAGGCCACGCTGATGGGGCCGGTCAGGTAGGAAATCACCGTGGCCACCGAGATCACCGCCGCCAGCGTGCCCCAGCCGCGGAAGAAGAACAGGAACACGAAGGAGATCGCCAGGTTGAACCACATCGCCGGGCGCGGGATCTGGTACAGCGGGTGGATGCGGCCGAAGATCTCCGGCATGGTGCCGTTGCGCTGCATGCCGTAGATCATGCGCGAGGTGGTGGCCATATAGGTGGCGCCGGTGCCGCTGGGGCTGACGAAGGCGTCGAAGTACAGCAGCAGCATCAGCCAGTTCAGGCCCAGCGCCATCGCCAGTTGGGCGAAGGGGGAGCTGAAGTTCAGGCCCTGCCAGCCGTGGGCCAGGTCCGCCGGCGACAGCGCGCCGATGAAGGCCACTTGCAGCGCCACATAGATCACCGCCGCCAGCAGGATGGAGCCCACCACGCCGAAGGGCACGCTCTTGCCCGGGTTGCGGGCCTCGCCGGCCAGGTTGATCGGGCTTTGGAAGCCGTTGAAGCTGAACACGATGCCGCTGGTGGCCACCGCCGTCATCACGCTGGCCCAGCCAAAGGGCGCGAAGCCGCCCGGGGTGTTCCCGCCCAGATTGCCGGGATGGAAGCCGCTGTAGATCAGCGCGCCCACGGTCAGCGCCGGCACGATCACCTTGAAGATGGTGATGGCGCTATTGGCCTTGGCGAACAGGCGCACGCCCCAGTAGTTGAGCATGAAGTAGACGATGACCAGCAGCGCGGACAGCATCAGGCCGGGCGGGGTCAGTTCGCCGTTGGAGAACAGCTGCTGGGCCCAGGGATACGGCCAGGAGCTCATGTATTGCACCGAGGCCTCGGCCTCGATCGGGATCACCGAGACAATGGCGATCCAGTTGGCCCAGCCGGCGATGAAGCCGAGCAGGGAGCCGTGGGAGTAACGGGCGTAACGCACCATGCCGCCGCTTTCCGGGAACATGGCGCCCAGTTCCGCGTAGCTCAGCGCGATGGAGAGAATGATCACCATGCCGACTATCCAGGCGACGATGGCGGCCGGGCCGGCGATCTGGGCGGCGTGGGCGGCGCCGAACAGCCAGCCGGAACCGATGATGGAGCCCAGACCGGTCAGCATCAGGGCGATGGGGCCGATATGGCGGGAGTGTTGCTGTGTCAAAGGTATCTCCTGTCAAAAGAACCTGCTGACGATCCGCTGCGCGTCGTGAGGCGTCACACGGCGAGTACCGCTTCAGAATGCTGAAGCCGCTTTCGCCCTGTCCCGCCCTGGCTCGCGAGATCGTAAACAGCTTCTGAAAACCCGACGGTCCGGCGGAGTCAGCTCCGGACGCGGCGGGCAAGCGATGGGGACAAGTTCCGGCCACGGCGCGGCGGCTCCGCCGTCCTTGTGCGGACGGGGGCGGAGCGGGGCGGTGTCGGTGCGCTGGAGACGCTGGCGCGGAGGGCGTCGGCGAGCTTGTCCCGGGTGCCGGGTGGGCCCGGTCTGATGTGCTCTTTTATAAGAGGGGGCTAATCTACCTTTGCTTTTCATTACAGTATGTAACGAAATGTACTCGCTAGCTTATTTCAAACATGACAAAAGATTGAAAATGGCGAGTCAAAGGGCGATCTATTGCGCGCTTAGGCCAATGGCAAGCGTTTGTGTTGAATAAATGCTCTATGTTTGATCCGGCGGCAATTTCCTGCCTAATTGCCGCCGGCGCGGCGGTTAGGCCGGCTGCTGCCGCAGCGGCCAATCCGGCGCCGCGGCGGGGGAGGGGGCGGGGTCCGGCGCGTCGATGCGGAACCAGCTCAGGGTCTGGTTCAAGTCCTGGGCCGCGGCGGCCAAGTGCTGCATCACCGGCGCGGCTTGCTGCATCTGTTGATCGATGGAGGCGGCCAGATGCGCGACCTCGTGGCCGTGCTGGCGGATGTCGCCGCCGGCGCGGGCCTGGGCGGCGCTGTGTTCGCGGATGTCGGCCATCAAGCGGTTCAAGCGCTCCAGCCCGGCGTCCACTTGCAGCAGCGCCTGATCCAGCGCCTGCTGCGAATCCAGCTTGTCGGCGCAGGCGCCGCCGGCTTGCTCCAGCGCGGCGTGCAGCGAGCCGGTGGCGCCTTCCACCCGGCCCAGCGCGTCGAAGATGCTGCCGGTGGCGGCGCGGGTGCGCTCCGACAATTTGCGCACCTCGTCGGCCACCACGGCGAAGCCGCGGCCGCTTTCGCCGGCGCGCGCGGCTTCGATCGCGGCGTTGAGCGCCAGCAGATTGGTCTGTTCGGCCACGTCGCGGATCAGGCCGCTGACGCCGGCGATGTCGTCCAGGCTGTGCTGGAGCTGGCGCATTTCCGTCTGCGCGCAGCCCATATTGTCGGCCAGCGTCCGCATCGTCTCGGCGTTGAGCCGGCCCAGTTCGCGCGCGCGTCCGGTATCGTCCGCCGCCTGCCGGGTATGGGCGTCCGCCTGTTGCAGATGGCCGGCCACGATCTGGGCGCTGTCGGCCACCGCGTGGGCGGCCTCGTTGCTCAGCTTGGCCTTGGCGCTTTGCTGGCGGCTGGCGTCGGCCGCTTGCAAGGTCAGCAATTGCAGCCGTTGGCAATCGGCGCCGCTGCGGCGGGCGTCGGCCTCCACCCTGCGCAGCAAATCGCTCAGCTTGTTCAGGAACTGATTCAGGCGGCCGGCGGTGGCGGCCAGCTCGTCGCGGCCCTGGGCCGGCAGCCGCATCGCCAGATTGCCTTCCCCCAGCGCGTCGGCGGAGGCGGCCATCGCTTGCAACTGCCGTTTCAGCCGCCGCGCCAGCGTCAGCTGCATCGCCGTCACCACCAGGCTGGCCAGCGCCAGCGGCCCCAGGGTTAGCCAGGCCAGGCCCTGCAGCGTGTCCTGCAGTTGCGCGGTTTCCTGGGCCAGCCGGTTTTGCTCCTGCGCCTGCTGGCGGTCCAGCAGGGCCGCCAGCGGCTGCAAGCTTTGCTGCCAAGCCTGTTCCGGTATGGACAGCGCGTCCTGCGGCGCGGTCTCGGCGATGGCCAGCGCGCTGCTCAGATTGCGCTCGTAATCCTGCCACAGCCGGCCCACGGCCTGACGGAAGGCGGCGGCTTCATTGGCGGGAAGGCCGGCGGCGATCTCGCCGGTCAGCCGCGCGACGGTCAGGCTGGTTTCCCGCAGCCGCGCCGGGCTGTCCGGCAGCAGCGGGTCCAGCCGCGACAGCTGCAGCACGCCGGCCTTGAGTTGGTACAGGCCGGCGCTTAATTGTTGACGCGCGCTGTGGCGGTCCACCGCGCGGGTCAGGCCGCTCAACTGTTGTCCGGTGAGGATGAGGGCCAGCGCCAGGCTGGCGAGAGTGACGAGGATGGTCAGCCACAGACGTTTGGCCAATGTCATGATGGTGTCGTACGTTGCGATGCGGGAAGTGCCGCAGTCTAGGCGCGCGGGATGACGGGAGGATGACATGGAGATGAATTGTCTTGTCATGAAGCGTCTCGGCGCGACCATTCTTTGCCGACGCTGGCCGGCGATGCGGCTAAAATGGCCGGGTTTGTCATTTAATTTGGTTGTCGGCTTATGACTTTGCTATCCCCGGACCAGTTGGAACAGGCGCTGTGGGCGTCCACGGAACTGCTGCGCGAGCAAGTGGACCTGTACGACTACAAGAATCACGTGTTCGGCCTGTTTGTGCTCAAGCGCCTGCACGATGTGTTCGTGGAGCGGGTACAGGCCTTGGTGGCGGCCGAGGGCATGAGCCGCAAGCGCGCCGACGGCGTGGTGCAGGAGCAATACGGGATCTATCCGCAGACGGCGCGCTGGCCCGGCCTGCAGGAGCGCAAGAAGGGCATAGGCGAGGCGCTGGACAAGGCGGTGGCCGCCGTCGAGGAGCATCAACCGGCGCTGGCCGGGGTGCTCAGCGTGGCGCAATACCAGGGCCACAAGCGCTTGAGCGACGAGGTGCTGCATCCCTTGATGAACCATATCGGCGCGCTGAAGCTGGGCGACGCTGATCTGGAGGCGCCGTCCCGGCTGGGCGAGGTCTGCGAAGGGCTGGTGCGCCGCTACGCGGCGGAGTCCGGCAAGCGCGGCGGGGCCTTTTCCACGCCGGGACCGGTCAGCCAGTTGCTGCTGCGGCTGGCGGAGCCGCTGCCGGGCCACAGCCTGTACGATCCCAGCTGCGGCGCGGCCGGCACCTTGCTGGACGCCTGGCGCATGCTGGGCGGGCAGCCGGACGGCGGTGCGGCGCTGTTCGGCCAGGAAAAGCTGCCGGCCACCTGGGCGATGGCCAAGCTGTGCGCTTATTTCCACGGCGTGGACATGAGTCTGGAACTGGGGGACACCTTGGTGGAGCCCAGGCATCTGAGCCCGGAAGGCTGGCTGCCTCGCTTCGACCGCATCGTGGCGCAGCTGCCGTTCACGGTGAAAAACTGGTGGACGCCGCTGGAGGCCGAGGTGGTGGAACCGCCGCCCGCCGACGGCAAGAAGCGTCGCCGCAAGCGTCCGGCCGAACCCAATTACAAGAAGCTGGTGGATGAGCACCAGCGCTTCGGCTATGGCATTCCGCCGCGCAGTTTCGGCGATTACGCCTTCGTCCAGCATGTGCTGGCCACGCTGAAGGAGGACGGCCGCGCCGCGCTGGTGATGCCGCACGACGTGTTGTTCCGCGACGGCGACGAGGGCCGCATCCGCAACGGCCTGCTGTTTGGCAGCCAGGGCCAGTCCGGCGACCGCATCGAGGCGGTGATCGCCTTGCCGCCGGCGCTGTTCTACGGCTCGGGCATGCCCACCTGCGTGGTGGTGTTGAACAAGAACAAGCCGGCGGGCCTGCGCAACAAGGTGATCATCGTCGACGCCAGCAAGGAGTACGGCCGCGGCCGGGTGCAAAACACGCTGCGGCAGGAGGACATCGAACATATCCTGCGCGCTTACCGCGCCGCGGTGGACGAGGAAACGGAAGAGCCGGACTATCTGCGCCTGGTGGGGCTGCGCGAGATCAAGCAAGGCCACCGGGGCAATCTGAACGTGCAGCGCTACTTCGCCCAGGACGAGGCGGCCGAGGTGGTGGACGCGGAGGCGCTGGCCACCGAGCTGGCCGCCTTGACGGAGCAGGAGCAGGCGCTGGACGCGCGGCTGGCGGCCTTCTTCAGCGAAGAAGAGGGCTGGCGGGCGGAGGAGGGCGAGCTGGAGGGCTGCCTGGCCTTGACGGACGAAAAGCTGGAATTGCTGTCCAGCCAATACGCGGCCGAGCGCAAGCTGCGCCCCAGTCGCATCCAGGCCTTGCTCAATCGCGGCTACGGCACCCGGCGCATGGGCAAGTGGAGCCCGCATCAATCGTTCAAACCCAGCGCGCTGGGGGTGATTCCCGGCAACTGGGAGGTGTGCAAGCTGGGCGAACTGGCCGCGCCGCTGGCCGCCGCCGCCGAGGGCGAATTATTGGAGGCCACCGTGGGCGGCAGCTGGCGCCGGGCCGGCGCGGGCCTGGGCACGGCCTTGCCGCCCAACGCTTTCGCCTATGATCCGGCGCGCTTGTATCAGGGCGCGCTGGCGCGGCATGTCGGAGAGGCCCCGGCGCTGGCCGCGGCGGACCAGCAGGCTTTCGCGCTGGACGAGGCGCGGATCTCGCCGGCTTTCCTGGAGTGCTACCGGCAGTCGGAAGGCTGGCGCTTTTGCCTGGAGCGGCTGGGCGCGGCGGTGGAAGGCGTCGAGTTCGGCTTCGAGGCGCTGGCGGAAATGCCGCTGCCCGTGCCGCCGATGAGCGAGCAACGCAAGCTGGTGGAGGAATGGGCGCGCCAGGATGAAGCCTTGCTCGCCCTGCAACAGCGCCTGCTGCAATGGCAGGCGCGTCGCGACGCCTTGGTGGCGCGTTTTCCGGCGGAAGACTGAGGGCCGGTCGGCCGCCGGCGGGCTTATTTCTGCCAGTAGGTCTTGACGTTGACGAACTCGTACAGGCCGAACTCGGACAGCTCGCGGCCATAGCCCGAGGATTTGACGCCGCCGAAAGGCAGGCGCAGGTCCGAGCTGGTGTGGCGGTTGATGAAGACGCTGCCGGCTTCGATCTGCCGCGCCAGCGTCCAGGCGCGTTCCTTGTCCGCGCTGTAAATGCTGGCGCCCAGGCCGAAGGGGGTGTCGTTGGCCAGCCGCAGCGCGTCGGCCTCGTCGCGCGCGCGCAAAATGCTGGCCACCGGGCCGAACACTTCCTCGTGGTAGACGCGACAGTCGGGATTGACCCGGTCCAGCACGGTGGCCGGATAGAAGAAGCCGGGGCTGGCCGGCATCTGCCCGCCCAGCCGCAGTTCCGCGCCGTGGGCGACGGCGTCCAGCACCTGGGCGTGCAGCGCTTCGCGCAGGTCGGCGCGGGTCAGCGGCGACAAGGTGGTGGCCGGGTGGCGCGGATCGCCGGCGCGCAGCTTGGCGGCTTCGGCGCAGAAGGCCTCGATGAAGGCGTCGGCGATTTCCGGCGCCACGATCATGCGCTTGGCGGCGTTGCAGCTCTGGCCGGCGTCGCGGAAACGGGAGTTGGCGGCGTCCTGGGCCGCGGCGGCGACATCGGCGTCGGCCAGCACGATGAAGGGATTGCTGCCGCCCAACTCCAGCACGGTCTTTTTCAGATGGCGGCCGGCCAGCGCCGCGATGGCGCGCCCGGTCTGGGTGGAGCCGGTGAAGGCCACCGCGTCGCACTGGCGGACGGCTTCTTCCACTTGATCATGGTCGATCCAGGCCACGTCCAGCACCGCCAGGCCGGCGGCGCGCGCCAGCTCCAGCAGGCCTTGGGTGGATTGCGGCACCGAAGGCGCCGGCTTGACCAGGCAGGCGTTGCCGGCCATCAGCGCCGGCACCGCGAAGCGCAGCACCTGCCAGATCGGATAATTCCACGGCATCACCGCCAGCACCGTGCCCAGCGGTTCGAAGGCCACGCCGCTGCGGCTGGCCTGGGTGGGAATCTCCAGCGAGGCCAGCAGTTCCGGCGCCAGTTGGGCGTAGTAGCGGATCAGCTGGGCGGATTTGTCTATTTCCGCCAGACATTCCGCGGTGCGCTTGCCCACTTCCAGCGTGACCAGGCCGGCCAGTTCTTCGCGATGGGCCTGCAATTGGTCGGCCAGACGCAGCAGTTGCGCGGCGCGCTCGGCCACGCTCAGCTCGCGCCAATGGCGCTGGGCCTGGCGCAGCTGCGCCAGGGCGGCGGGCAGTTGGGGTTCCGGCCAGGCGGCGCGGGTGTAGACAACTTCTCCTGTGGCGGGGTTGCAGCTGGTAAAGGCGGTCATGACGTGCTGTATTCGGTTGGCAAGCAAAGACACAATGTAGCAAAAATCCCCGGGGACGGGGGTGAGCGGGGTCAATTCCGCGGCGATTTCTCCTTATATTTCTAATTTGAATAAATGATTAAATTTATAGTTCTTTAGGTTTTATGTGACTTGCTTATAGACTGATTCGCAATCGCCAGGCAGTGGCGTTGACGGACGGCGGGATTCAGAGGCAAGGCATGATTGAAATAGAGAACTTATACAAGCATTACCGGGTGGACGGCCGCGACGTGCCGGCGCTGGACAATGTCAGCCTGCGCGTGGCCAAGGGCGAGGTGTTCGGCATCATCGGCCGCTCCGGCGCGGGCAAGAGCACCCTAGTGCGCTGCCTGAACCTGCTGGAATGTCCGGACCGCGGCGCGGTGCGCCTGGGCGACACCGATCTGACCGCGCTGGACGGCCGGCAATTGCAATTGCGCCGTCAGCGCATCGGCATGGTGTTTCAGCATTTCAATTTGCTGAAGTCGCGCACCGTGGCCGCCAATGTGCGCTTTCCGCTGGAGCTGGCCGGCGGCGCGTCCGCGGCCGAGATGGACGCCCGCGTTGAAGAACTGCTGGCCTTGGTGGGCCTGGCTGGCCACCGCGACAAATACCCGGCGCAGCTGTCCGGCGGCCAGAAGCAGCGCGTCGGCATCGCCCGCGCGCTGGCCAATCACCCGGAATTATTGCTGTGCGACGAGGCGACCTCGGCGCTGGATCCGGAAACCACGGATTCCATTCTGACCTTGCTGGCGGACATCAACCGTCAGCTGGGGCTGACCATTGTGCTGATCACCCATGAAATGCGCGTGATCCGCCAGCTGTGCGATCAGGTGGCGGTACTGGAGCACGGCCGCGTGGTGGAGCAGGGGCCGGTGCTGGACGTGTTCCTGCATCCGCAGCACGAGGTGACCCGCGGCCTGCTGGCGGAAACCGGGCTGTATCAAGAAGAGGCGCGCCAGACTTGGCAGCAGCGCGTGGGCGCGCCGCTGATCAAGCTGACCTTCGTCGGCGATCCCACCTTGCAGCCGGTGCTGGACGTGGTGGGCAAGCAGGCGGGCGCTCGCTTCAATCTGGTCAGCGGCACGCTGTCCGAGATCAAGGGCACGCCGTTCGGCCAATTGGTGGCCGGCGTGATCGAATCGGAGGCCCCGCTGGAGAGCCTGCCCGAGTTATTCGCCCGTCTGGGCGTGCGTTGCGAGGTGCTGTGATGGAAGGTTTCGACTGGGCCCAATTATTGAGCATGGACTGGCTGGAGATAGGCCAGGCCACGCTGGACACCTTGACCATGCTGGGCGCCTCGCTGCTGTTCACCGTGCTGTTCGGCCTGCCGCTGGGCGTGGTGCTGTACGTCAGCTCGCCGGGGCAATTGCTGTCGCGGCCGCGCCTGTACGCGACGCTGTCCTTCCTGGTCAATGTGTTCCGCTCCTTGCCCTTTGTGATTCTGCTGATCGTGATGATCCCGCTGACCTTGAAGCTGGTGGGCACCTCGATCGGCGTGGCCGGCGCGATTCCGCCGCTGGTGGCCGGCGCTTCGCCCTTCTTCGCGCGGCTGGTGGAAAACGTGCTGCGCGAAGTGGACCGCGGAGTGATAGAAGCCAGCCAATCCATGGGCGCCAGCCTGTGGCAGATCGTGCGCCATGTCTTGCTGCCCGAGGCCTTGCCCGGCCTGGTGGGCGCGGCGACGGTGACCACGGTGGCGCTGGTGTCCTACACCGCGATGTCCGGCGTCATCGGCGGCGGCGGCCTGGGAGACTTGGCGGTGCGCTACGGCTACCAGCGCTTCCAGACCGAGGTGATGGTGGTGACCGTGGTATTGCTGCTGTTGCTGGTGCAGTTGATCCAGAGTTTTGGCGACCGGCTGGTGCTGCGCTGTCAACGCGGCTGAGAACCTGTTCACGATCTGCTGCGCGTCGGCGATACGGCGTTGAAATCGTCTTCGAAATGCTCATGTACCGTGTGTACATTCCGCTTTCTCAGCCGCAACGCCTTGTCTCGCCTGAGCTCGCGAGATCGTGAGTTGGCTCTGAGCGCCCGGCGCTGCGGCCGCATCGGAAACCCAAGAGATTTGAACCCAACATTGTGTTGAATAGAGGAAATCGCATCATGAAAAAGAATATCGCTCGCTTCGCCTTTACCGCTGTCGCCGCGCTGTGGGGCGCGCAGGCGCTGGCCGCCGATCCGGTGACCGTCACTGTGGCCGCGTCTCCGGTGCCGCACGCGGAAATCCTGGAAGCCTTGAAGCCCACCCTGGCCAAGCAGGGGGTCAAGCTGGAGGTGAAGGTGTTCAACGACTACGTGCAGCCCAATCTGCAAGTGTCCGAGAAGCGTCTGGACGCCAACTTCTTCCAGCACATCCCCTATCTGGACAAGTTCAACAAGGACCGCGGCACCAAGCTGGTCGTGGCCAGCAAGCCGGTGCACATCGAGCCGTTCGGCGCTTATTCCAGCAAGTTCAAGAAAGTGGCGGACCTGCCCAAGGGCGCGACCGTGGCCATTCCCAACGATCCGACCAACGCCGGCCGCGCCTTGCTGCTGCTGGACCAGGGCGGCGTGATCAAGCTGAAAGACCGCAACAATCTGTATCCGACGGTGAAGGACATCGTGGCCAACGCCAAGCAGGTGAAGATCAAGGAACTGGAAGCCGCCACGCTGCCGCGCGTGCTGCCGCAGGTGGATCTGGCGCTGATCAACGCCAACTACGCCTTGGAAGCCAAGCTCAATCCCAAGCGCGACGCGCTGTTCATCGAGACCACCTCGCCGTACGCCAACCTGCTGGTGGCGCGCGCCGACAACAAGGACAGCGTCGGCGTGAAGAAGCTGGCCGCCGCGCTGGCCAGCCCGGAAGCGCGCAAGTTCATCGAGAGCAAGTATCAGGGCGCGGTGATCCCCGCTTTCTGAGCCTCTTTTTAGGAGGCGCCCGGCATGCCTGGGTTTGAACGACAAAGCCCCGCAGAGCGGGGCTTTGTCTTGTCGGCGTCTTCCGCGCCGGCTCATGACGCGGCGAGATCGGCCGGCTTCTCCCCGGTCAGGAAGTAGCGGATGGTTTCGCTGACGCTGCGCATCGAACTGCCGAAGGGCAGCGGATCGGCGCCGCGGAAGAACAGGCCCTTGCCCACTTCGCCGCGGAAAGCGGCCGCCAGTTTGAGGTCGATGCAGAACTGACCCATCTTGGCCACGCCGTCGCGCAGGCCGCAGGCGCTCAGGCAGTTGAGGCTTTGGGTGCAGCGCGCCGGATCGGCCTTGGCGTTGGCCTGCAGCTTGGCCTCGCGCTTCAGATAGCTTTTCAGGAAGGGCGTCAGCACGCCGCGCGCCGGCAGGCCGGCCACGCTCATGAATTCCGCGATGTCTTCCGGCTTGGCCTCGGCCAGCGTGCGCTTGAAGTTGTCGTGCGCGTCGCCCTCGCGGGTGACGGCGAAGGCGGTGCCTATCTGCACCGCGGACGCGCCGAAGTCCTGGATGCAGGCCTTCATCTTTTCGAAGCTGTTGACGCCGCCGGCGACGATCAGCGGAATCCGCTCGCTCTCCAGTTGCAGGCTTTTGAACAGCTGGCGGGTGTCTTCCAGCACTTTCTGGAAGCTGAAGCGCTCGGCGTCCAGTTCGGCGAGGCTGGCCGCGCCCAGGTGGCCGCCGGCGTGCTTGGGATGCTCGATCACGATGGCGTCCGGCAGCCGTCCCTTTTTCATCCAGCGCTTGAGCACGATGCCGATGCCGCGCGCCTCGGACAGGATGGGAATCAGGGCCACCTTGGGAAAGCCCGCGGTCATGTCCGGCAGATCCAGCGGCAGGCCGGCGCCCATCACCACCGCGTCGGCGCCGGATTCGCAAGCCTGGCGGACATAGTCCGGATAGGAGGCCACGGCCTTCATCACATTGACCGCCACCATGCCGCGGCCCTGGGCGTAGCACAGCGCGCCCTTCACTTCGCGATCCAGCGCGATCAGGTTGAGGCGGTCCAGCTCGGCCTGGCCGCGCGCGTATTGCGACTGCTCGAGCAGATCGGCGTGCAGATGACGCAGGTCGACGCTGGCGACCGTGCCCAGCGCACCTTCGCGCGCGACATGGCCGGCCAGGCTTTTGGCTGAGACGCCTATGCCCATGCCGCCCTGCACGATGGGAAGCAGGACGCGTTGTCCTATCTGCAAGGGAGCGTAGAGCGGGAAATTTGTGGTCATTTAGCAACGATGCCGGGGCGGATGAATAAAAGGCGATCTTAGGCATGGCGGCCTTAAGAGTCTTTGCTCTAGAGCAAAAAACTAAGGATGGCTCGCTTTTTAACTCGGAAAAACTATTGACGCTTCAAAGACTTGAGTATTTTTATGCTTAGCATAAGAGAGTGCAAGCTTTTGATTTCAGTAAGGATATTTCTAAGTCATTTGTTTTTGATTTTCTGATTATGGCCTTGTCATTACATTTTGACGAAAAATGGATTGCATAGGCTTTTTTTCATCGAGGGCACTAAAGGGCCGCGCCAAAAACGGCTAGCACATCTTTCAACTCCATTTCCTGGCCATTCGGTCAGATTTCTCTGTGGAAACCAGCACTTACATTGCCTCTGCGGTTAGAAAAACGGATTAGGAGATAGTTATGGCGCGTTTTTTTCCTATCAAGCTAGGCAATACGCTGATCAGCAGAGTGAATGGAATGGATCGGGAGACGGACTTGTTGAAATTCCGTCATCATGTTTTTCGCGAACAGCTGCACTGGGTGGCGCCAAGCGCCGATGGCCTGGACCGTGACGAGTATGATGATTTTTCCGACAATCTCGCCGTCCAAGACATGCATGGGGTATTAGGGTCGGTGCGTCTGACCCATGGCACGCACCCTTTTATGATAGAGAGAGAATTTTCCCGATTATTGGCCTCGGGCGAGAAAATCCTGAAAGGCGCGAGAACAGCGGAGATCACTCGCTTTGCGGTAGACAAACGCATTTCGCCGCAGCAAATGAAGGAAGTTGGGCGCTTGCTCTATCTGAGCCTATTGGAATGGTCGTTGCCGCGAGGCATCGAACGCATGTATTTCGTGGTTGAGCCGGTTTTTTACCGACATATTGTCCGGATGGGCTTCCCCGTGGTGCCGGTGGGCGTACCCATGCATCTGGATGGCGGGGTGCTTTCCATGGCCGGCTATGTGGACTGGTCTCAGGCGGAGCCCGAGTTCATCCTGGGGCTGCGGAAGGGCATTGAGGCGCCAAGGGAATTGGCTCGCGCTTGGCGGGAATTTGAAGCGCAGCACGCCTCAATGCCGCATCTAATTTGACACGATTAAGCTAAGGGCCGCTGACGACAAGACCAGGAGGCGGCAAAAGATGCATGCCAAGCACAATGGCGTGGGTGCGATTGTTGGCGTTCAGCTTGCGGATGACGTTGGCGACGTGGAACTTCACCGTACGTTCGCTGATATCCAGAATGGTGGCGATCTCCCAGTTGGCCTTGCCGCGGCTCATCCAGTGGAAAATATCGTATTCCCGCTGGGACAGGGGCATGGAGCTGGGAGTTGCCGGCGGTAAATTCGCTACGCGAACCGCGGCCTGATGCAAGTGCGGAGTCAGGCAATCCAGCATGGCCACCAGATTGCTGTCATTAATCGTTTCGCTGCCGCTCAGCGAGAAAATGCAGCCGAGGTTGTTGCGTTGCGACACCGCGCTAAAACTCAAACCATCGCCTAAGCCGACGGACGAGGCCTCGGCAATGAATTTCTTCTCATCCTTGCCCTTTGCGCGGCTAAACCTGTCGTTCCACGAGACCGGGCCCTGACCCAAGTGAATGCGCAGAATGGGGTCGCATTGGGAGTAGTTTTCCTTCATGTATTGCTCGGTCCACTCAACCGGATAACTAACGTTCACCACGCGTTCCAAGCGTTGGATCTGCTGTTGTTGGTTGACTCGACCCAAAGCCAGAACAATGTGCTCGGAAGGCGCCTGGCTGATGATGACGTCAAGGAAAGCCCTGAGCTCGGCTTCGGTTTCGATTTGTCCTGCAAGGTGAATCCATTCCAGCAACGTCCATTGCTGACTCGCGGACAAGCCGCTGGGCAGCGGCCGTGCTATCGCGGAATTTGAGATGACCATGAGCAAATCTTTCTTGATCTTGTGGTTTTACGCTGCTGGATAGTAGCCCACATGCAAAAGGCATGGGAAGCGCTAACTCCTTGTTCTGGTGCTAAGAACAGCGACTGTTGCATTCGTCGCCGACATTATAACAAATTGCCTGTCCAAAAATCCGTAAGTAGAAATAATTATATTGATCAATGACTTATTTGGTGCTATTTGGCGGGGGACAAACTAGGCGGGAAGTTGGGGCGTCATAAGGAAGACGCTGGGACAAGCTTGGAAAACTGGACCTTCTGTCAGTGTTCCCGATAACTGAAGCGCTGGAACAAAGGCGCGATCTCTTCTATCAGTTGCGGCGCGGGCCAGCCGGCCGGGGCCGGGGGCAGGGCGAAGGAGGGCGGGGGACGCAGTTGCTGCCAGTGATAGTCGGCGACGCCCAGCGCCGCCAGCCGCCGCGCCAGCGCGGTCAGTTGGATCTCATTGTGCCAGTACGGATGTATGCTGCTGCGACATTCAAAATTGCTGTTATTTTGCAACAAACAGTGCAGCGAGGCCTCGGTCTGCTCGCCGCTGCGGGGCAAGCCGGTCAGCGCCGGATAGGCGCTGAAATCGGTCTTGATGTCCAGGCCGACCCAATCCAGCAACGGCAGTACCCGCCGCAAGCGCTGCGGATACGCGCCGCCGGTATGCAGGCCGGTGGCGAAGCCCAGCGCTCGGGTCTGTTCCAGCAGCGCCGGCAGCGCCGGCTCCTGCAGCGGTTCGCCGCCGGAGAACACCACGCCGTCGAGCAGGCCGACCCGGCTTTGCAGCCAGCGCAGGGTGTCCGGCCAGCGGGTTTCGCCGTTTTGGCGCCGCAGCAGGTGGGGATTGTGGCAATAGCCGCAGCGCCAGGGGCAGCCGGCGAGAAAGACCACGGCGCACAGTTTGCCCGGCCAGTCGCAGCTGGAGAACGGCGTCAGCCCGCCGATGCGGGCTGCTGCGGGGTCAGCGGACGGCGTGTTCACTGAAGCAGACCCGTTCGTCGAATTCTCCGCGTTTGCCGATATTGAAAGACTGCACCGGGCGGTGATAACCCATTACGCGGGTCCAGACTTCGCAGCGGGTGCGCTGTTCGTTGTTGAGCGGGGCGGCGTCTTGGCCGGGGATGCGGGTGGGGGGAGTCATGAGCTTTCCTTTCTTAAGGGCTTATGAAGGCTGGCGCGCCAGCAGTTCCGCGTCGCAGCGCGGGCAGAATTCGTGGTGACCGGACAGATAGCCGTGCTTGGGGCAGATCGAGAAGGTCGGGGTGATCGTGATATAGGGCAGGCGGAAGCGGGATAGCGAGCGGCGCACCAGTTCGCGGCAGGCGTCGGCGCTGCTGACCGCCTCGGTCATATAAAGGTGCAGCACGGTGCCGCCGGTGTATTTGCGCTGCAGCTGTTCCTGGCGCTGCAGGGCCTCGAAGGGGTCGTCGGTGAAGCCCACCGGCAGTTGGCTGGAGTTGGTGTAATAAGGATGGGCGTCGCTGCCGGCCTGCAGGATGCCGGGGTAGCGTTTGCGGTCTTCCTTGGCGAAGCGGTAGGTGGTGCCTTCCGCCGGGGTGGCTTCCAGGTTGTACAGGTGGCCGGTGCTTTCCTGGAACTCCACCATGCGCTGGCGGATGTGATCCAGGTAGTCGCAGGCCAGTTGGTGGCCTTCCTCGCTGGTGATGTCGATGCGGTCGCCGCTGAAGTTGCGGATCATTTCATTGATGCCGTTGACGCCTATGGTGCTGAAATGATTGCGCAGCGAGCCCAGGAAGTGACGGGTGTAGGGGTAGAGGCCGTCGTCTATCCGCGCTTGCACTTCGCCGCGTTTTTTCTCCAGCGCGTCGCGGGACAATTCCAGCAAGCGGTCGGTTTCGGCCAGCAGCGCGGCGTAGTCGCCGGCGAAGCGGTGGCCCAGACGCGCGCAATTGACGGTGATCACGCCGACGGAGCCGGTTTGTTCGGCGCTGCCGAACAGGCCGTTGCCGCGCTTGAGCAGTTCCCGCAAGTCCAATTGCAGCCGGCAGCACATACTGCGCACCATCTGCGGCTCCAGGTCGGAGTTCACGAAGTTCTGGAAATAGGGCAGACCGTATTTGGCGGTCATCTCGAACAAGAGATCGGTGTTTTCGCCGTGCCAGTCGAAGTCGCGGGTGATGTTGTAGGTGGGAATCGGGAAGGTGAAGGAGCGGCCCTTGGCGTCGCCGGCCAGCATCACTTCGATGTAGGCGCGGTTGATCATCGCCATTTCGCGCGCGCAATCGCCGTAGCGGAAGCTCATTTCCTCGCCGCCTATCACTGGAATCTGCTCGGCGATGTCGTCCGGGCAGGTCCAGTCGAAGGTCAGATTGGTGAACGGGGTCTGGGTGCCCCAGCGGCTGGGCACGTTGAGGTTGTAGATCAGTTCCTGGACGCACTGGCGCACGTCCGCGTAGCTCAGCCCGTCTTTTTTGACGAAGGGGGCCAGATAGGTGTCGAAGGAGCTGAAGGCCTGGGCGCCGGCCCACTCGTTTTGCAAGGTGCCGAGGAAGTTGACGATCTGGCCGCAGGCGGAGGACAAGTGACGCGGCGGAGCGGATTCCACCTTGCCGGGAATGCCGTTGAAGCCATTTTGCAACAGGGTGCGCAGCGACCAGCCGGCGCAGTAGCCGGACAGCATGTCCAGATCGTGGATGTGCAGATCGCCTTGGCGGTGGGCGAGGGCGGCTTCCGGCGCCAGCACCCGCTCCAGCCAGTAATTGGCGGTGAGTTTGCCGGCGATGTTGAGAATCAGGCCGCCCAGGCTGTAGCCCTGATTGGCGTTGGCGTTGACCCGCCAGTCGGCCCGGTCCAGATATTCGTCGATCGCGGAGATGGCATCCACCATGGCGGTGGGCGCGGAGGCTGTGCTCATTTCTATATCTAGTGAAGTTGTCGAATGAGCGCCACTATAAATTGTGTTTTGTGCGCTGTGTGGCTGAGGTGGCGATAACTTGACGCGGATCAAGCGAGGCGCTTTTGACGACGGCGGAGGCTGGATTCCGGGGCGAAAACCTGGCCATTGGGAGCGCAATGTCATGTTGTTTGCGACAGCGCATGACTTATGCTGGATTGGGGCCGGCTGTGGCGCTCAAGGGCGACGTGGGCGGGGCTGCGGCATATTGTTGCCAACTTGATGCTGTTTCATTGAGTCTGTTGCAACAAACTCATGGCATTCAGACCGAATCAGGTGCATACTTGGATTGCATAGAAAATAGGGCAATGTATTTTCAACTAAGCTGTAAAACTATATGACAAAGTGCGCTCCGCGAGCGGTGCAGTGGGGAAGCTGCGGTCGGTTCTGTTCCTGGCGTGGATTTGTCCATGAAGATGCATTCACAACAATTTGCAAGTTCTTCTTTAATCATCAAAGGGTATGGTGTACCCTTTTTAAAGAGATACTACTTAATAATGTTATCAGCATTGTCAAATCCAGGGCGTCCGTCCGGGCGTGAAGGGTAGGCGATGCCGAGCCTGGAACATCCCTGATTATGGACACCTTAAAAGCATTGATGGTCTTCATGACCACGGCGGAAAACGGCAGTTTCTCCGACGCCGCGCGCAAGCTGGGCGTATCGCCGGCCGCTATCAGCCAGAGCATCGCCCGGCTGGAGCAGGAACTGGAGGTTCGCCTGTTCAACCGCACCACGCGCCAATTGACGCTGACCGAGGACGGGCGCCGTTTCTACGCCCAGTGCCGCGGGCCGGTGAACAATCTGGATTCGGCGATCAATCAGTTGAAAGCCAGCCGCGACGAGCCGGCCGGCCATCTGCGGGTCAGCATGCCGAACTCCTTTGGCCGGCGTTTCATCCTGCCCATCATGGGCGAGTTCTGCGAGCGCTATCCCAAGGTGCGGGTCTTCTTCGGCCTGGACGATCATTTCAGCGATCTGATCGAGGACGGCTACGATGTGGGCGTGCGTTCCGGCATGATGCCGGACAGCCGCATGGTGGCGCGCAATCTGGCGCAGATGCCGCTCTATGTGGTGGCTTCGCCCGGCTACTGGGATTTGCACGGCCGCCCGAGCGCGCCGGAGGAGTTGAGCAACCACGATTGCATCAACTTCCAGTTCCCCACGTCCGGCCGTCTGTTCAAGTGGGAGTTCGACCGCAAGGGCGAGCGGATTCCGCTGGAGGTCAACGGCACGTATACGCTGAACGAGATGGAGGCGGTGGCCGAGCTGGCGCGGCTGGGCATGGGCGTGGCCCAGTTGCCGGGCCATGAGGTGGTGCATCTGATCCGCTCCGGCGAACTGGAGCCGGTGCTGACCGATATGGTGTCGCTGGAGCGTTCTATCTACATCTGTTTCCCGCATCGCGACCACATCGCGCCGCGTACCCGGGTCTTCGTTGATTTCGTGGTGGAGAAGTTGGCCGACCATCCGGACATCATGGCGGACCTGCCGGGCCTGGATTTGAGCGCCAAGCGCAAGGCGGCCCAGAAAAACGCGATCTGATCCCGTCTCCGTCTGAACCCGAAGCCAGCGCTTGCGCTGGCTTTTTTCATGTCTTTTTGTCGCCGCGACCCATCCTTTCTCCCAGGTGTTGTTAAATATAATGAGCGCGTGTATTGTATTTTTATACCAATCATGAACGGACGCTCCGCGTTCGCTTCGCCAAGGAGACAGCCATGAACGCGCCGGCCAGACTGGAACACACAAGCTCTTATTACGCCGCATCCGCCCATCCGTCGCCGGAGCGTCCATCTTTGCAAGGGGCGGAGCAGGTGGACGTCTGTGTGATCGGCGCCGGCTATACCGGGGTGTCCGCGGCGCTGCATCTGGCGGAGCGCGGTTATCAGGTGGCGGTGCTGGAGGCGGCGCGGGTGGGCTGGGGCGCGTCGGGCCGCAACGGCGGGCAGATCGTCAACAGCTATAGCCGCGACATGGACGTGATCGAGCGGCGGCACGGCAGGGCGGCGGCCGAGGCGCTGGGCGCGATGGCTTTCGAAGGCGGCCGCATCATCCGCGAGCGCATCGCGCAATACGGCATTCAATGCGATCTGAAAACCGGCAATGTGTTCGCCGCCTTCACTCAGAAGCAGCTGGACGAGCTGGCGGCCAAGAAGCGGCTGTGGGAGCGCTACGGCCATACCGGCCTGCAACTGGTGGATCGAGAGGGCATGCGCGGCATCGTGGCGTCGGACCAGTACGCCGGCGCCTTGCTGGACAATTGGGGCGGACATATCCATCCGTTGAACCTGGTCTTGGGCGAGGCGGCGGCGCTGGAGTCGCTGGGCGGGCGGATTTTCGAGCAGTCGGCGGTCTTGAAGATTCATCCGGGCGGCCGGGTGCGGGTGGAGACCGCCGGCGGCGAGGTCAGTTGCCGCTTCCTGGTGGTGGCCGGCAACGCTTATCTGGGCGAGTTGCTGCCGGCGCTGGCGGAGAAGAGCCTGCCCTGCGGCACTCAGGTGGTGACCACCGAGCGTTTGCCGGAGGCGCTGGCCAAGAGCTTGCTGCCGGGCGATCACTGCGTCGAGGATTGCAACTTCCTGCTGGATTATTACCGGCTGACCGCCGACCACCGGCTGTTGTACGGCGGCGGCACCGTGTACGGCGCGCGCGATCCGGGCGAGGTGGAGCGGCTGATCCGCCCCAAGATGCTGAAAACCTTTCCGCAGTTGGCGGATTACAAGATCGAGTTCGGCTGGACCGGCAATTTCTCGCTGACCCTGTCGCGGCTGCCGCAGGCCGGGCGCATCGGCGACAATGTCTATTACTCTCAGGGTTGCAGCGGCCACGGCGTCACGTATACCCATTTGGCCGGTCGCTTGCTGGCGGAAGCCATCCACGGCGACAGCCGGCGCTTCGATCAATTCGCCGGTCTGCCGCACTATCCCTTCCCCGGCGGACGCGCGCTCCGCGTGCCGATGCTGAGCATGGGGGCGTGGTGGTACGGGCTCCGGGACCGTCTGGGGCTGTGAGTTATTCGTCGGGGGCGAGGCGGCGTTCGCGGCTGGCGCTGCCGGCTTCGCCCACCGCCCGGTTGCGGCCCGCGTTCTTGGCTGCGTACAGATACATGTCGGCGCGGTGCAGCAAGGTTTCCGGCATATCGTCCACGGTCTGGGTGGCCACGCCTATGCTGGCGCTCAGGCGTTTCACCGCCGGCAGCTCGGTCTGAGCCAGCCGCTGGCGGATGTCGTCGGCCAGCGCCAGCGCGCCGCTTTGCTCGGTCTCAGGGCAAATCACCAGGAATTCGTCGCCGCCCCAGCGCGCCACCGTGTCCAGCTGGCGCGCGCGTTTTTGCAGCAGCTGGCCAAAAGCGGCCAGCACCTGGTCGCCGGCCAGATGGCCGTAGTTGTCGTTGACGTCCTTGAAGTGGTCGATGTCCAGCAGCAGCACCGAAAACGGCCGCCGGGTACGGTAGGAGCGCTCGGTTTCGCGCTCCAGTATGGTGTTGGCCTGGCGGCGGTTGGCCAGGCCGGTGACCGCGTCCTGGCCGGCGATGGTGTTGAGCTCTTGCAGCATGGCGTGGGATTCGCGGGCCCGGCGGTAGGCGAACAGCGCCAGCGACACGGCCAGGTTCACGCATAGCAGCAACGCCAGCGCCATGGTTTGCGCATTGCCGTCGCCGGGCCCCGTCCCCAGCGCGGACAGCAGTTGGTAGCGCTGGGCCAGCCAGAGCAGCAGCAGATTGGCCATGAGCAGGATGGCCAAGTCGAACAAGATCTGCCGCAGGCTGAACAGGCGTGGCTTCATGGGGCTTGGGCCGTTTCCGATGAGTGCAGGCCGCCGGGAGGCGGCTTGATTGCGTTGATTCTTTTCGGATTAGCCCAAACTTGGCTTAGCCACAAGGGGCGAGCGCCGACGAGGCGCTCCAAGCAGCGCGTCAAAGTCCGCCGCGCGCCGGCGGGATGGATGGAAAAGGGCCTTGAAAACGCCTTGGAAAGGCTTGCGCGCCATCCGCGCCCTTGCCTCGTCCCCGGCCGCGAAAGCTTGAATAGGGGATTACACGGCCATGAAGCGCGCCAGCGGCGTGGCGCTCCAGTCCACGCTGTCCAGCAGATTCTTGACGATGAGGCCCAGCTCGGTGTCGCCTTCAATCAGCAGCTTGCGGTGGAAAAACAGCGTGTCCGGGTCTTCCTCACGCAGCATCATCCGGGCGAAGTCGGCCAGCGTGGCGGAGAGCTGCAAATCGGCGGCGCCGTCGTCCCGGTCGCGGTGGAAGCCTTGTTCATCGGCGCGGAAGCGCAGGGTCAGGCCGGCGTCCAGCACGCGGATGGCGAAGCGGCGGCCGGCCAGCAGCGCCATGTCGGCCGGCAGCACGCCGCGCCGCGCCAATTGATTGAGGCTGGCGACCAGCAGCCAGGCCGGCGGCGCGGCGGGCAGCCGGGACAGCAGCGCGGCGGCGGGCAGGGCGAGATCAGGAATGCGCATGGGGGGCTCCTATGGCTTGGTTGCCGGCCTGGCCGCGCCAATAGCCGTCCACCAGTTCGGCGTCGGCGTGCCGGCCGCTGGCGGCTTGCAGCGCCGCCGGGTCGGCGCCGTCCAGCGCTTGGCGGAACAGGGCGACGATATCGCCGGTAGCGCGGGACTGCGGACTGAGGCGCACGGCGTCGACGCCGATGGCGGCCAGCTCGCGCAAATGCGGCAGCAGGCTGTGGCAGCCGGCGGACAGGGTCTGGATGCCGTTGAGGGTGAGGAAGTCCTGCTGGTCCTGGGTGCGCATGGCGAGGCCGTCCGGGTGTTCCAGGCAGCGGAACTGGCAATCGTCCTTGCTCAGATTGTAATGGCGGGCGGTGAAGCAGCGCGCGGACAGGGTCAGGGGCAGCTTGCCCCAGGCGAACAGCTCGGTGGCGATGGGGGCGCCGATCTCGGCGTAGCGCGCCAAGAGCTCGGCCAGCGTGGCGCGGTCCATTTCCACCGGGGGCACCCAGCGTTCGGCGCCCCAGTCGCGGATCAGCTTCAGGGTGTCGGCGTTGTAGATGTTCAGATGCGGGCCGGCGACGAA
The DNA here is from genome assembly GCF_059916605.1 of Chromobacterium sp. CCUG 30098. Lineage (NCBI taxonomy): Bacteria > Pseudomonadati > Pseudomonadota > Betaproteobacteria > Neisseriales > Chromobacteriaceae > Chromobacterium > Chromobacterium sp. CCUG 30098. Next base: position 25,079 of record NZ_JAUCGS010000014.1, read on the forward strand.
GGGCAGGCCGTGTTCCCGCGCCAGCTTGATCGCGCCCAGGTCGTTGGCTTCCAGCGCGATATCGCCGTTGGCGGCCAACTGGCGCGCGCGGCGCAGATCGGATTCGCTCTCCAGCAGCGCCTGGCAGCTGAGCGTGACGCGCTTGCCGGCGGCGGCCAGATCGCGCGCCAGCGAAATCCAGTCTTGCGGCCGCATTTGCTGGCGGCGGGAGCACACCACCTCGCCCAGGTAGATCCGGTCCAGCGGCCAGTCGGCGGCGGCGGCGTAGAAGTCCAGCAGGGTGTCGCGCGGCCAGAAGAACAGCACCGGGCCCAGCGTCAATTGCAGATTAAGGCTTGTCATTGGCGGTTTTCCATCGGGGGCGGCGCTCATTTCCACGGCCGGTTGTAGGCGCCCAGCGTCTGCTGCTGCCCTTCCGACACTTTGTTCAGCGCCTGGTGCCAGGCCGGGCGCGGCTGGAAGCGCGCGCCGTCGCGGGCGGCGGCGTCCAGCGCTTCGCGCAGCGCGCGCGTCACCTGGGCCACGTAGGCCGGGCTGCGCTGGCGGCCTTCCACCTTGATCGCGGCCACGCCGCTGGCGATGATTTGCGGCAGCATGTCCAGCACATTGAGGCTGGTGGGTTCTTCCAGCGCGTAATAGGTTTCGTCGCGCACCTGGAAGCGGCCCTTGCACAGCGTCGGGTAGCCGGCGGGTTCGTCGTCGCGGTAGCTGTCGATCAGGATGTGGTTGAGGCGGGCGTTCATGCGCCGCTCGCCCGGTTCCCAGCGCACGAATTTGGCCGGCGAGCACACGCCGTGGGTGTTGGGCGATTCGCCGGTGGCGTAGCTGGACAGCTGGCATCGGCCTTCCACCATCACGCACAGGCTGCCGAAGCCGAAGACTTCGATCTCGACGTCGGTGTGCTCGATCACATGGCGCACCTGGTCCAGGGTCAGCACCCGCGGCAGCACCGCGCGGCGGATGCCGAACATGTCGCGCGCCAGATTGATGGCTTCGTAATTGGTGGCCGAGCTTTGCACCGACATGTGCAGGCGCAGCTGCGGATGGCGCTCGGCGGCGTAGGCCATCAGGCCCAGGTCGGCCAGGATCAGCGCGTCGGCGCCCAGCGCCGCGCCCTGGTCCACCGCCGCGCGCCAGCGGCTGGAGTCGCCGCCCTGGGCGAAGGTGTTGATCGCCATCAGCACTTTGCGGCCGTGGCGGTGCGCGTAGGCGATGCCTTCGCGCGCGCTGGCGTCGTCGAAATTCAGCCCGGCGAAGTTGCGGGCGTTGGTCTGGTTTTTAAGGCCCAGGTAAACGGTGTCGGCGCCGTTGTCCACCGCGGCCTTGAGCGCCGGCAGGCTGCCGGCGGGGCAGACCAGCTCGGGCAGGAATGTGTGCAGAGCCATCTTGGTCGGTCCGGTTCAAAACCCGCCGACGATAACAAGCCCCGCGTCGCGGGGCCTTGTTCTGGGTCAAGCGCAGGCGGAGGGCCTAGAAGAAAGGGAAGACCAGCTTGGTCTTGGCCACCAGCACAATGTAGAACACCGTCGCCAGCGCGCAGAGGAAGGCGATCAAGCGGGTTTGCGGGGTTTTGCCGCGGCGCAGCGCGATGGTGCCCAGCGCCACGTACAGCACCAGGCCGACGATCTTGGCCAGCAGCCAGGGGCTTTGCAGAATGGGCCAGCCGCCCATGACCACCAGGGCGATGGCACAGACCAGCAGCAGGGTGTCGACGACGTGGGGCAGGATGCGCACCGGTTTCAGCGCCAGGATGTGTTGCTTGCCGCCCAGCATCAGGCCGCCGCGCACGGCGAACAGCAGGATCGATAGATAGGCGAAGCCCATATGGGCGTGTTTGACGATCAGATAAGGGTACATAGGCGTCCAAAGTTGAGGAGTGAGAACGGGTTTACGCTCTGGCAAGGCATGGCGGATCGTAAACAGGCTCTTAGACGGCGCTTAACGATAGCGCGCCCATAATACCCGGGCCGCGCCCGTTTGCGGGTTCGGCGTGCCGCCGCCGCCTTCGCCCGGCAATCCGTTCTGACCGCTGATGTCGATCACGGTTTCCGCGCCCAGGCTGTTCAGCGGCCGGGAGGGCGGCGGCGCGCCGGGCGGGCGGCTTTGCAGCCCCGCGCTGACCGGGCCGAAGATATGGGTGCTGCCGGCGGTGTCCAGGGTGTCGCCGGCCAGCACCGCGCCGTGGATGCGGTTGCTGGCGCCCAGCCGGATCTTGCCGCCGCCGAAGGCCTGGGCGGCGTCGTAGCCGCCGGCCAGCAGGGCGATGCCGAGCAGCGGGGATTCGCGCAGCGAGTTCCGGTCCGCGGCGCAGTGGTTCAGCGGATAGACGTCCGGGAAGTCCGGGCTGCGGCACACGCGCGCCGCGCCGGCCTGGCGCAGGCTCCACAGTTCCACATTGCTGCTGGTTTCGATGTGGCCGGTGGCGAGAATGGCGTTGTCCAGCCGGCCGTATAGCGACAGATTGCCTTCGAACAGCGCCACGCCGGGCAGCATGCCTTGCGGCGGCTTGAGGCGCAGCAGCCATTGCTGCGCGGTGCTGCCGGACAAGCAGCTCTCCGCGTCGCTCTCGCACAGCCGCAAGGCCGGCTGACCGGCCACCGGGGCGCAGCGCCTGCCGTCGGCTTGCAAGGCCGGGCACAGATCGTTGCGCTGCCAGTCGTCGGCCCGCTGCCGGCCCAGCCGGTAGACCGCGCCGTCCGGCACGCCGGCCACATGTTGCAGCCGGACGCGGATGCGCTGCAGCGCGTCGGCGGAACGGTCCGCCGCATCCCAGTAGACGATGAGGTTGGCGGCGTCGCGGTAATCGTTGGCGTTGACGCGGGTCGCGCCCAGGCGGAACTCCGGCACCGGCTCCAGCGGCACTTTCAGCCCGGCCTGATGGCGCACCCGCACGGTGTTCGGCGGCGGCTGGCGCGCTTGGCCGGCGGCGTCGAAGATCTGCGCGCCGTTGTGGGTGAAGGCGCCGCCGATGAGGCCGTCGTCGATATTGGCGTTGCCGCGGCTGTCCAGCAGGCCCTGGGCGCGCAAGGCGTTCAGCCGGTTGCTGCTGCTGGTGCGCACATCGCCCTGGCTCAGCAATTGCGCGGAAACGGCGACGTTGCCGGCCAGGGTCACGTCGCCGATGGCGGACAGCCGGCCCACTCGTTCGCCGCTGCTGCTGACCGAGCCGTTGGCGGCGGCGGTCTCCACGTCGCTGCCGCTGCCCATGACGATGTTGCCGCGCGCTTTCAGCGTCAGGAACTGGCCGCTGTTGACGCGGATGTCGCCGTTGCTCCACAGGCTGAGCGGGGCCTGGCCGTCGCCGCGGGCCGGATTGCCCTGGAACAGGATGTCGCCGGTGGCCTGGATCGCGCTGACGCCGCTCAGGCTGCCGCTGGTGTCCACCGCGCCTTCCACTTGCAAGAGCGCGTCCTTGGCGCCGGTGACCACAATATTGCCGCTGGTGGACAGGCCGCCGCGGATTTGCGCCGCGGCGTTGGCGGCCGGCGGCGTCGGCGCGCCGTTCAATTGGTAGACCACCTCCAGCGTCACCGTGGCGTCGCCGCTGCGGGCGATGATCCAGGCGGCGACCTTGTCGTCCTCGATCACGGCGCCGGCGGCGCGCGGCGCCGGCAGCAGCTTGATCTGGAGGGCGTCGGCCAGCGCCTGGCTTTCCGGCGGCAAGCTGGCGCGCTCCAGACTCAGCGCCGCGCCGTCCAGCTCCAGCGCCTTGATTTGCGCCGGTGTCAGCGCCGACAGGTATTGCCGCGCCAGTTCCGCGCCGGTCCAGGCGCGCCATTGCGCCTCGCTATTGCCGCGCAGCGAGCGGGTCAGTTCCTGCTGGCCACGCAGATGATGCATGCCGCCCAGCGCCAGCGCGGTCAGGGCCATGCCGGTGAGCAGCACCATCAGCACCGCGGCGACGCCGCGCTGCCGGCGCGGCGGGAGGGAACGGGCCTTCATGCGGGGGCCGCCAGATTGGTCAGACAGCTGGCGAAGCTGCGGCTCTCGCCTTGCAGGGTGTTGTCGTAGTTGAGCAGCAGCTGCGGAAAGGTCTGGCTCGCCGCCGCGGCGACGGCGTAGGGCCAGCAGGCTTGTTCCAGCCGCAAGGCCATGCCGAGCTTGTGCCGCGGCGGCAGCGGGCCGGTCAGCGCCCGCGCCCGCCATTGCGAGGGCTGGGTCAGCGCGTCGGCGATGGCCGCGCAGTCGTCCGCCTGCAACTGGTACAACACGCTGCTCTGGCCGGCGCCGTCCACGCTGGCCACGCCGCGGCAGGCGTAAGCGCCGGCGTCCAATTGCGGACGGTAACGCCAGACCGCCGCGTTGGCGGCACCGGAAGCCGCCGGCGCGGCGCTAAGCGCGGAGACGGCGCCGTCGGCGTCGACGCTCAAATCGCTTATCGACAGCAGTTGCAGGTTTTGTTCGCGGCCGCCGGCGGCGCCGAAACCGGCTTCCTGCGCCTGCTGCTGCACGCTGAGCAGCGCCGCCATCAATTGGCCGTCCCGCTGCGCCAGCTTGGCGCTGCCCTGGTCCGGATCGAACACGCTGCGCGCGGTCTGGCGGTAGAGGGTCAGCATCGCCAGCGTGGTGATCAGCGCCAGCAGCATGCCGATCAAGAGCTCCAGCAGACTGAAGCCGGCGGCGCGCTTATTCATGATTGCTCAGACTGAGGGTGGAGGAGGCCGCGTCCCGCAGCTGCAAGGTCCGGCCGCTCAGCGCGGCCTTGGCGCTGATGTCCGCGCCGCCGTTCTGCGGCTGTCCGCGCAGGGTCACCGCGGGCGCGGAACTGCAGCTCAGCCGCGCGGTGGCGCTGACGCCGCTGGCCAGCGGCCAGTCGTTGGCGCTGTCGCAGGGCAGGCCGCCCTGTTGCAGTTGTTCCCGCGCCTTGCTCAGGGCCAGCGCGTGCTGTTGCAGCTGCTGTTGACTGCCCAGGCTGCGCGCGTTGACGAAAACAATGCCGAGGCCGGTCAGCATCAGCAGCAACATGGCGATCAGGCTTTCCAGCAGGCTGAGGCCGCTTTGCGTTTTACAAATCACCGCTGAGCTCCTGCTGCGTGCCGCGGATGCAGTAGGCCGGCCGCGTGCCGCAGGCGACGCCGGCCGCCTGCGCCGCCAGCGGCTGGCCCTGGTTGTTCAGGGCCAGGCATTGCGCGGCCGGGGTCGCCAGGCAGCTTTTTCCCAAGCTCACCGGGCGCGGCGCGGCGGCGCGCCACAGCGCCGCGCCGTGGCAACGCTCGCCCTGGCTGCCGCTGGCCGGCGCGCCGGCGAAGACGCACAGCTGGCCTTCAGCGCTGGACATCAGCACCGCGGCGGGCTGGTCCGGCGCGGCCGCCAGCGGATTGCTCAGCGCCGCGGCCTGGGTTTGGGCGTAGGCCCGCGCCAGTTGGCTGCGGCCCAGCGCCAGTTTGTGGGCGTCGCTCCAGCCTTGCGCCAGCGGCACGCTGAGCAGCGCCAACAGGCCGATCAGCGCCAGCGTCGCGCACAGCTCCATCAGGGTCAGGCCGCGCTGGCGGCGGGGCGGGGTCACCATTGGGTCCGGCAGTCGGCGCTGCTGGTGTTGGCGCTTTGATCCGCGCCGTCGAGCTTCAGCACGCAGCCGGACAACTGAGAGCTGACGCCGCTGGCGGTGAGCAGGAAGGACGCGCCCTGCGGCTGGTAGCGGTAGCTGAATTCCGCTTGCGCCGGCTGCCAGCTGTTATTGCCCAAAGCGGCGCGGATGGCGCTGGCGTTGTCCGCGCTGGAGGCGGGATAGGCCAGGTGCAGCAGTTTGTGGTTTTCCAGCGCCAGGCTCAGGGCCATCAGATCGCTCTTGGCGGTATTGGCCTTGGCCGCCTGCACATGGCGCTGATAAGACGGCACCGCCACCAAGAGCAGGATGCCGACGATGGCGGCCACCACCATCATCTCGATCAGGGTGAAGCCGGAATGGCCTTGCGGCCGGACGGATGCGCTCACGACATCGCCTTGCTAAATAAACGTCATATTTTAGCGTTATTGGACTCACATTGGTATTGATTGGCATCAATATGCTTTGTAAATATCTTGGCGAGAAGCAAGCCGCCGTCTGAGCGCCGCCTAGCGGCATAATCTGCCGCGCGCGGCGCATGCGGCCGATCCGGGCCGCGGATGCTACACTTGGGCTGATTTCACCTACCGCCTATCCCCGCATGCTGCTTCTTTACCAGTCCAACCGCTTGGAGCAATTGGGTCAGCTGTTTTGCGGCATGAGCCAGAGCCTGCCGCTGTCCGACTCGTTCGCGCCGGAAACCGTGATCGTGCAGAGCCGCGGCATGGGGCGCTGGATCACGCTGGACCTGGCCCGCAGCAACGGCGTGGCCGCCAATCTGGACTTCGTGCTGCCGGCCGCCTTCGCCTGGCGGCTGATGCAGCGGGTGATGCCGGATCTGCCGCGCAAATCCTCGTTCGCGCCGGAAGTGCTGAGCTGGCGGCTGATGGAGCTGCTGCCCACGCTGGAGGGCGAGCCTTTTCTCGCTTTGTCGCGCTATCTGGAGGGCGGCGAGGCCGCCTGTTTCGAGCTGGCCGGCAAGGTGGCCGACATCTTCGACCAATATCTGGTGTTCCGGCCGGATTGGATCCGCGCCTGGGAGGCCGGCCAGTTGCTGGGCCTGGGCGACGACGAGGCCTGGCAGGCCGCCTTGTGGCGGCGGCTGGCCGACAGCGATCCCAGCCGCCACCGCGTGCGCATGCTGGACGAGTTCTTCGCCGAACTCAGGGCCGAGCATCTGCCGGAGCGGGTGACGCTGTTCGGCATCGCCAGCTTGGCGCCGATGTATCTGGCCCTGGTCAAGCGCCTGTCCCAGCTTACCGACGTCTGCCTGTTCACCCTCAATCCCTGCGAAGCTTACTGGGGCGACATCGTCGACGCCCGCCGCAAGCTCAAGCTGCAGCAGAAGGGGGATTTGTTCGCCACCGAGGGCCATCCCTTGTTGGCCTCGCTGGGCAAGCAGGGCCGCGATTTCTTCGAACTGATCGCCGAAGACAGCGAGCTGGACGCGCGGCCCCTATTCGACATTCCCCGCGGCGACGCGCTGCTGGCGCGCTTGCAGCGCGACATCCTGCAATTGAACGATCCCAAGGACGCGCCGCGTCCGCTGGCGGCGGACGATGATTCGGTGCAGATCCACGCCGCCCACGGGCCGATGCGCGAACTGGAAGTATTGAAAGACCGCTTGCTGACGATGTTCCGCGAGGACCCCGGCCTCAATCCCGCCGACGTGGCCGTGCTGACCCCGGACATCAACAGCTACGCGCCTTATATCGACGCGGTGTTCGGCGCTCGTCCGCAGGAGGACGCGGCGCCGGACATTCCCTACAGCATCGCCGACCGCCGCATCGCGCGCGAAGAACCGCTGCTGGCCAGCTACGCGGCCTTGCTGGACCTGGCCGACTCCCGCTTCGCCGCCGATCAGGTGCTGGCCTTGCTGGACGCGCCGGCCTTGTTGCGCCGCTTCGGCCTGGACGACGCCGACGTGCCCTTTGTGCAGCAATGGGTGCGCGAGGCCGGCATCCGCTGGGGACGGAACGCCGCGCACAAGGCGGCGCTGGGTTTGCCGGCGGATCCGCTGTTCACCTGGCGCTGGGGCCTGGACCGGCTGTTGCTGGGCGCGGTGCTGCCGCCGGCCTTGGCCGGCGACGACAGCGGCCTGTACGCCGGCCTGCTGCCGCACAGCAGCGCTCAGGGCCAGTTGGCGGAAGCGCTGGGGCGCTTTTCCGCCTGCTATCGCGAACTGGAGCGCGTGGCGGAGGAGTGGGCGCGTCCGGCCGCTCCGGCTCGGTGGGCGGAGCGCTTGCAACAGGCTTGCGAGCGGCTGTTCGACGCGGACGCCGACGACGAGAAAGCGCTGGAGGTATTGCGCGCCGCGTTGGCGGAACTGGCGGAGGACGCCGAGCTGGCCGGCTTCGAGCAAGAGGTGGGCCTGCCGGCGGTGCGGGATTGGCTCAAACGCAAACTGACCCTGGCCTCGCCGCTGGGCTTTCTGTCCGGCGGCGTCACCTTCTGCGCGATGGTGCCGATGCGCTCCATTCCCTTCCGCGTGTTGTGCCTGATCGGCATGAACGACGGCGCTTATCCGCGCGACGAACGCCCGGTCAGCTTCGACCTGGTGGCGCGCCATCCGCGCCGCGGCGACCGCTCGCGCCGTTTCGACGACCGCTACCTCTTCCTGGAGGCCATTCTCTCCGCGCGGGAAAAGCTCTATCTGTCCTATGTGGGCCAGTCCGCCCGCAGCGGCGAAACCCTGCCGCCCTCGCCGCTGATCGCCGAATTGCTGGATTGCTTCTCCGCCATGTGCGGCCAGGATCTTGGCCGGGCGCTGACGGTGCGCCACCCGCTGCAGCCGTTCTCGCCCGCCGCCTACGACGGCGCGGACCCGCGGCTGGCCAGCTTCGAGCCCACTTTCGCCGCCGCCCTGTCGCAGCCGGAGGCCGCGCCGCGGCCGTTCGCCGAAGCCTTGCCGCCGGCGGCGCTCAGCGGCGTGGTCAATCTGCACGACTTCATCCGTTTCTGGCGCAATCCGGTGCGCGCCTGGCTGGCGGACCGGCTCGCCATCCGTTTGTTCGGCGGCGACGAGGAGCTGCCGGTGCGTGAGCCTTTCGCCGTGGACGGCGACGCCAGCCAGGTGGTGCGTAGGCAGTTGGTGGACGCCATGTTGCATCGCCGTCCGCAAGCGCCGGTGCGCGAGCGCGTCGCCGCCGCCGGTCTGCTGCCGCCGGCCGCGCTGGGCCGGGCCTGGCTGGTGGAGGAGGCGCGTTCCAGCGTCAAGCTGGCGGCGCGGCTGCCGGCCGCGCTGAGCCGGGACGTTCTGCCGCCGCAGCCGGTCCATCTGCATGCGGCCGGCCTCACCCTGGTGGGCGAGCTCACCGGGCTGCGCCCCGAAGGCCAGCTGGATTTCGTCGTCGGCAAGATCAACGCCGCCCAGCGCGTGGCCCTGTGGCTGAGCCATCTGATTCTGTGCGCGGCGCGGCCGCCGGGCGTGGTCTGCCGCACCGCCTGCTACGACGACACGGGCAGCCTGCTGCTGGAGGACGAGCCGGAGGCCTTGGCCTTGCTGGAGCCGTGGCTGGCGCGCTGGCGTCAGGGCCAGGATCAAGCCTTGCCCTGGTTCGGCCGCACCAGCTGGGCGTATGCCGAAGCTTTGGCGGCGGAGCCGGAGCGGCGCGACAAGGCGATGCGGAAAGCGCTGGAAAAATGGGACCCCGGCTTTGTCCGCGAAGGCGGCATGGCGCAAAAGGACGAGGCGGCGATCGCGCTGGCCTTCCGCAATCAACAGCCCCTGGACGATCCTCTGTTCGCGCAGCTGGCGGAAACCCTGCTGTCGCCGCTGGCGGAGCGGCTGCAGGGCGGCGGCGCGGAGTGAGGCGGCCGGCGCCGGCTCATTCCTCCGGATACGGCGCTTCGAAGTAGCGCTGATACAGCGTCTGGATCGAGCCGTCGCGCCGCATGCCGGTCAGGGCCTGCCGGAAAGCGTCCGCCACCGGCTGCGGCACGCTGCTTTTGCTGAAGATGAAATACGCGCCGCCGATATTCCAGACCGGCGCGAGCGGCACGATCTCCGCTCCCGTCGGTTCGGCCTGCAGCGCCGCGCGCAGGGTGGCGCTGTTGGCCAGCAACAGGTCCAGCCGCCTGGCTCGCAGCTTTTGGATATTGATGTCCAGCGTCGGCCCGATGTCCACGGCGACGCTTGGCGGCGGGAGTTTCAGCCAGGCGTCCAGGCTGGCCCCGTAGCTGTCGCCGCGGGTGACGCCCAGGATGAGCTTGCCGTGTTTGCCCAAATCTTCCAGCCGGTGCGTCGGCCATTGCGCCGCGCGGCCGCGCAAGCTCCACAAGCGCACGGTGGTGGGGCTGTAGGCCCAGACGAAGTGGGAGAAGGACTCGCGCTCCGGTGTTTTCAGCGCCTCCATCGCCACGTCCACCAGACCGTTTTTCAGGCTCAGCAAGGTCCGCGGCCAGGGCATTTGCTGGTAGTGGAGCCGGCAGCCGGTCCGGCGCGCGGCTTCGTTGAGCACGGCGACGGCGTAGCCGTCCAGTTGCTGGCGCGCGGATAGATAGTGGTAAGGCGGCCAACTGTCCCAGCCGACGCTTAATTCCCGGACGCAGGCGCTGACGGCCGGCTGAGGCGCGGCCGGGACCGGTCCGGCGCATAGCGCCGCGGCAGAGGCCAGGCCGTGGACGGCGAGGCGGAAAAGTCGGCGCATGGCGAGGCTCCGGCGGGGGATGCTTTACTATAGCCGGGCGGAGGCTGGGGATAACTTCGCGTAGCCGTGCGGATATGTGGATAAACGGGAAGGGGCCGAAGGCGGCGGGAATGCGAAAAGGGTCAGCTTGCGCTGACCCTTTTCATTTTGGTGGCGAATCAGGGACTCGAACCCCGGACCTGCGGATTATGATTCCGTCGCTCTAACCGACTGAGCTAATTCGCCGTGAAGACTTGTCGAAAACAACTCTTCGCAAACTGTGGTGGCGAATCAGGGACTCGAACCCCGGACCTGCGGATTATGATTCCGTCGCTCTAACCGACTGAGCTAATTCGCCACGTTTTTCGATGCACGAGTGCACCGAGACGCGAAATATACGCAGCCGAAAGCCGGCTGTCAACAAGATTCTCGCGGCCGCCGGCTTACAGGGTGTAGCAGCGGTCGCCGCGCAGGAAACCGCTCCAGTCTATGCTTACCCCCTTGCCGAAGCCTATGGCCTTGAACAACTCGCCCATTTCCGACGGCGACAGCAGCTTCTGCACCGCGGCGGCCTGCGGCAGATAGCCGGCGGCGTCGGCCGGGTCCAGCTGCTCCAGCAACTGGGTGATGCCGGCGTTGATCAGGAATTGAGCCTGGGTGGTGTAGCCGATCAGGTCCAGACCGGCGTCTATGCCGGCCTGGGCCACCGCGCTGAAATCGACGTGGCAGGTCAAGTCCATCAGGCCGGGCAGGAAGAAGGGATCGTCCACGGTGTGGTGGCGGTAATGGCCTATCAGCGTGCCCATATGGCGCTGCGGGTGATAGTACTCGGCGGCGGGGAAGCCGTAGTCCAGCAGCAGCACGGCGCCGCGATCCAGTTTTTGCGCCAGGGTGTGGAGGAAGCCGATATTGGCCGGGCTGATTTCGGACACGTAGTCGTCGTGCTGGGGCTGGATGGCCTGGGCCAGTTGCCGCAGTTGCGGATCCTGGATGGGACGGTCTTCCCAGACGAAGCGCTCGCCGTCCAGCGCCACGCCGCGCTGTTGCGCCTCGGGGCTCCAGCGGATCAGCTCGCAGGGCATGGCGTCCAGCACTTCGTTGCCGATGATCACGCCGTCCAGCCGCTCCGGCAGCTGGCTCAGCCACTGCACGCGCTCGGCCAGTTGCGGCAGCGCCTGGCGGATATTGCTTTGCTGGCGTTCGATCAGGTCTGGCGACAGATCGACGATGCAATAGCGTTCCGGCAGCGCGTCCAGCGCTTGCAGTTCGCTGAGAATGTCGATGGCCAGCTTGCCGGTGCCGGCGCCGAACTCATAGACCACATTGGCGGTTTGCGGCAGCAGTTCCGCCAGCTGGCGCGCCAGCGCGCGGCCGAACAAGGCGCTCATTTCCGGCGCGGTGGTGAAGTCGCCGGCCGCGCCCAGCTTGCGGCTGCCGGCGGCGTAATAGCCCAGGCCGGGCGCGTACAGCGCCAGCTCCATGTAGCGGGAGAACGGCATCCAGCCGCCCTGCTGGCGGATTTCCGCCTGAATGGCGTGGACAAGGCTTTGGCTGGTGGCCAGCGCGTCGGCGCTGGCGGCGGGTAAGGTGGTCATGGCGGTCATCCTGCTACAATGTGCCGCGATTGTGGTGGAAACTGACGGACAGGAGAAGAGGGTGAGCGGATTTTACCGTTGGATGGCCGGCTGCGCGGGCGGCCTGTTGCTGGGGCCGGCGCTGGCGGCGCCGCAGTGGGCGGTGTCGAAGCCGTATCCGGACAATCCTTTGCAAGTGGCCAGCCTGGACGGCGAGGCGACGGTGGGACGCAGCCGCTTTCCGGCGCGTTTGGACGTGGCTTGCCGCGCGGACAGCCCGCCCTTGCGGCTGTCCTTGCACGTGTCGGATCAATTGGGCGGCTGGGACGTGCGTCCGTACGAGGGGCCGGGCGGCCTGGGCGAGCGGCGCAAGCTCAAGCTGAACCTGGCCGGTTTGCGCCGCGGCGTGGACAGTCATTTCGCCGGCTGGTACGAGGCGAGCGGCCGCTTCGTGTTCGAGTGGCCGTCGCGGGGCGAGTTCTTCGCCTGGCAGTCCGCCGCGCACAAGGAACTGCTGGTGACGATAGACGGCGCCAGCCGCAAGCACGGCAAGCTGGTGGCGCGTTTCGTCTTGCCGCCGTCCAGCCAGGCGGCCTTGGCGGCGGCCCAGCCGTGCATGGGCAAGAAATAGAGCGCGCGGCCGGCGTCATCGCGGCGTAAGGCGCGTGTGGGAGCCTGCGGCGGCGGGCGAAGATTCAGAGGAGCGGAAATGGCGGATCAGGGGACGACAGGAGAGCAGCGGGTGGCGCTGATCAGCGGCGCGGCGCGGCGCGTGGGCGCGGGCATCGCCCGGCATTTGCACGCGCGCGGCCTGCGGGTGGTGTTGCACTATCGCGGTTCGCGCGGCGAGGCGGAGGCCTTGGCGGCGGAACTGAACGCGGCGCGGCCGGATTCCGCGCGCTTGCTGCAGGGCGATTTGCTGGACACGGCGGCCTTGCCGGCGCTGGCGGCGCGGGCGGTGGCGGCGTTCGGCCGGCTGGACGGCCTGGTCAACAACGCGTCCAGCTTCTTCCCCACCGAGGTGGGCCGGATCGACGAGGCGGCCTGGCACGATCTGATGGGCAGCAATCTGAAGGCGCCGCTATTCCTGTCCCAGGCGCTGGCGCCTGAGCTGGCCAAGCGTCGCGGCGCCATTGTCGGCATCGCCGACATCCACGTGGAGCGGCCGATGGCCCGCCATGTGGTGTACAACCTGGCCAAGGCCGGCCACGCGCAGCTGATCCGCAGCCTGGCGATAGAGCTGGCGCCGGCGGTGCGGGTCAACGGGGTCTCGCCCGGAGTGAATCTGTGGCCGGAGGACGACGCGTCCTTCGACGCGGCGGAGCGCGCGGCGATCGAGGCCAGCATTCCCTTGCGCCGCACCGGAGTGCCGGAGGACATCGCCCGGGCGGTGGCCTTTCTGCTGCTGGACGCCGGCTACGTCACCGGTCAGATTCTGGCGGTGGACGGCGGCCGCAGCGTGGTGTTGTAGCCGCTGCGCGGGCGGGCCGCGCGCGCGCCTTGTTCGCCGTCGTGGATTTCGCCGCGGAAAAAAAGTAAAATCGCCTGTTTTTCAATTTCTTAGCCGTACTCCATGTCCGAAGCAAGCAGCGTCCTCGACGACAAGGCCAAAAAGGCCGTGTTTGAAGGCAATAAACTGGCCAAGCGCCTGCGCCACCATGTGGGTGACGCCATCAATGACTTCAATATGATAGAAGAGGGCGACCGCGTGATGGTCTGCCTGTCCGGCGGCAAGGACAGCTACACCTTGCTGGACATTCTGCGCGGCTTGCAGAAGTCCGCGCCTATCGATTTCTCCATCGTGGCGGTCAATCTGGACCAGAAACAGCCGGGCTTCCCCGAGCACGTGCTGCCGGAATACCTGGATTCCATCGGCGTCGAATACCGCATCGTCGAAGAAGACACCTATTCCATCGTCAAGCGCCTGGTGCCGGAAGGCAAGACCACTTGCAGCCTGTGTTCGCGGCTGCGCCGCGGCATTCTCTACCGCGTGGCCGACGAACTGGGCGCGACCAAGATCGCGCTGGGCCACCACCGCGACGACATTCTGCACACCCTGTTCCTGAATATGTTCTACGGCGGCAAGCTGAAGTCCATGCCGCCCAAGCTGGTGTCCGACGACGGCCGCCACATGGTGATACGCCCGCTGGCTTACTGCCGCGAGAAGGATATCGAGCGCTACGCCGCGCTGCGCGAATTCCCCATCATTCCTTGCAATCTGTGCGGCTCGCAACCCAATTTGCAGCGCCAGGTGGTCAAGGACATGGTCAATGACTGGGACCGCCGCTTCCCCGGCCGTCTGGAGAGCATGTTCCGCGCGCTGCAGAACGTGGTGCCGTCCCATCTGGCCGACACCGGCCTGTTCGACTTCGCCGGCCTGAAGACCGGCGACGCGCCGTTCGAGGACGGCGACACCGCTTTCGACAAGGAAGAATTCCGCGATCCGCCGCCGCCGCAGGACGACGAGGCCGACGCGGCACCGAAGAAGCGCACCATCAGCATTCTGGATTCGCGCAAACCGGCGGGAGAGGACTCGGGCTGTGGCGCGTAGGGCCTTGCATCCGTTCCGCCGCCGCGTGCGCCCCGCGGTGGAGGAAATGCCGGAGGTGGAGATCTCGGAGGCGGACAATATCCGTTCTTTGCACCTGGGCTCGGAAACGATACAGAGTTCCATGGATCTGGACGACCCGGCCGACCTGGTGCTCAGTTACAGCCGGGCGATGATGGGTTTTCTGCTGTGGAACGACGCGCCGCAGCATATTTTGCAGATCGGCCTGGGCGGCGGTTCCTTCGCCCGCTTCATCGATGAATACCTGCCGGACACGGTCAGCGTGGCGGTGGACATCAATCCGCAGGTGATCGCGGTGGCGCGCGCCTTTTTCCAGCTGCCGGAGGAGGGCGATTTCTTCGAGATCGTCGAGGCCGACGGCGCCGATTACGTGAAGATCTTCCGCGGCTCCACCGACGCCATCCTGGTGGACGGCTTCGACGGCCTGCAGATCGTCGACGCGCTGACCACCGAGGACTTCTTCGAGGACTGCAAGCGCGCGCTCAGCCCCAAGGGCGTGTTCGTCACCAATTGGTGGAGCGGGGACAAGCGTTATCAGTCCTTCATCGAGCGCCTGTTGAACGTGTTCGAGGGCCGGGTGCTGGAACTGCCGGCGGCCAGCCACGGCAATGTGGCGGTGATGGCTTTCCGCCAGAGCCCGACGCTGACGCAGTGGGAGGCCTTGAAAAAACGGGCCGATGAGCTGGAGGGGCGCTTCGGTCTGGAGTTCGTCGATTTCGTCAGCCGTTTGAAAATGACCAATCAGCACACGGCGGGGCATTTACTGGTCTGAAGCGGGGCGCCGGCGTACATTTGCTTACCCAATGACGCGCGGGAAGAGGCGTATAATGCCGGCATTACGGCCACGCCGGCTTGGGACGGATGGCGCGCTGCACGAAACGAGTTCGGATGCAGAGAGCTCTGAGGCAGATCAGTACGGACAGAAACGGAAAACGGCAAGCTGGCTTGCCGTTGAATGAACTTTATGGCGGTGGACCGGACAGTTTAGGACAGGCGCGGCGCGGGCGATTTCGCTTCCGCGCCGCTCGTCCTGAATGTCCGGTCCGCCGCTATCGTATTTACATACTGTTGGGACTTACACCGTGATCAAGCAGCAACTGCTCAATCGGATTGCAGACAAATCCGCTGTCATCGGCATCGTGGGCCTGGGCTATGTCGGCCTGCCGCTGATGCTGCGTTTCGCTGAAGTCGGCTACAAAGTGCTGGGCTTCGACATCGACCAGGGCAAGGTGGACGCCCTGATGGCCGGCCAAAGCTATATCGAACATATCTCCGCCGACAGCATCGCCACCGCGCTGGAGCGCGGCTTCGAGGCCACCACCGACTTTAGCCGCGTGCCGGAAGCCGATACCCTGATTCTGTGCGTGCCGACGCCGCTGAACAAATACCGCGAGCCGGACCTGTCCTTCGTGCTCAACACCATGGACAGCCTGGTGCCCTATCTGCGCGAAGGCCAGCTGGTGTCGCTGGAGTCCACCACCTATCCGGGCACCACCGATGAAGAACTGCTGCCGCGCATGGAGTCGCGCGGCCTGAAGGTGGGCGACAACGCCTTCCTGGTGTTCTCGCCGGAGCGTGAAGATCCGGGCAACCCCAACTTCACCACCCGCACCATTCCCAAGGTGTGCGGCGGCGTAACTCCGGCCTGCCAGGAAATCGGCGTGGCGTTGTACAGCGCGGTGATCGACAAGGTGGTGCCGGTGTCCTCCACCCGCGCCGCGGAAATGACCAAGCTGCTGGAAAACATCCACCGTGCGGTGAACATCGGCCTGGTCAACGAGATGAAGATCGTTGCCGACAAGATGGGCATCGACATTCACGAAGTGATCCGCGCCGCCGCCACCAAGCCTTTCGGTTTCGTGCCCTATTATCCGGGCCCGGGCCTGGGCGGCCATTGCATCCCGATCGACCCGTTCTACCTGACCTGGAAAGCGCGCGAATACGGGGTCAACACCCGCTTCATCGAGCTGGCCGGCGAAGTGAACAGCAATATGCCGGACTACGTGGTGTCCAAAGTGGCCGCCGCGCTGAATCTGCGCAAGAAGGCGATCAACGGCAGCCGCGTGCTGGTGCTGGGCATCGCCTACAAGAAGAACGTCGACGATATGCGCGAAAGCCCGTCGGTGTTCCTGATGGAAAAGCTGCGCGATCTGGGCGCGGAAGTGGCTTACAGCGATCCGCACGTGCCGGTGTTCCCCAAGATGCGCGAGCACCGTTTCGAGCTGTCCAGCGTGGCGCTGAGCAATGAAGCCATCGCCGGCTACGACTGCGTGTTGCTGGCCACCGACCACGACAAGTTCGACTACGCGCAGATCAAGGCGCACGCGCAGCTGGTGGTGGACAGCCGGGGCAAGTATCTGGAGCCGGCGGACAATATCGTCAAGGCCTGATTGTTTTTAGCCACGGAAAGACACGGACAAAGCCGGGGCCCGCAGGTCACGATGACTTGAGGGCTCTCTCGTATCTTGGGTATTTGGGGGCTTCCGTGTTGTTCCGTGTGCTTCCGTGGCTCACTGAATTTAGGGTTTAAACTCATGCACTCTCTGCACCTTCCTCCGATTACCGACCGCAAGATCCGCTTTGCGCTGGTGGGCTGCGGCCGTATCGCCCAGAACCACTTCGGCGCGCTGGAAAAGCACGCCGACCGCGCCGAGCTGGTGGATGTCTGCGACATCGACCCGGCCGCCTTGAAGGCGGCGGAGGAGCGCACCGGCGCGCGCGGCCACGCCAATCTGGCTGACATGCTGGCCAAGACCGACGCCGACATCGTGATTCTGACCACGCCGTCCGGCCTGCATCCCAGCCAGAGCATCGCCTGCTCGGAAGCCGGTTTCCACGTGATGACGGAAAAGCCGATGGCCACCCGCTGGGAAGACGGCCTGGAAATGGTCAAAGCCGCCGACCGCGCCAACAAGCATCTGTTCGTGGTCAAGCAAAACCGCCGCAACGCCACCTTGCAGCTCCTGAAGCGGGCAATGCAGGAGAAGCGATTCGGCCGCGTCTACATGGTCAACGTCAATGTGTTCTGGACCCGTCCGCAGGAGTATTACGACGCGGCCGGCTGGCGCGGCACCTGGGAGTTCGACGGCGGCGCCTTCATGAACCAGGCCAGCCATTACGTGGATCTGCTGGACTGGCTGATCGGCCCGGTGGAAAGCGTGCAGGCCTACACCGCGACGCTGGCGCGCAATATCGAGGTGGAGGACACCGGCACCGTCAGCGTCAAATGGCGCAGCGGCGCGCTGGGCAGCATGAACGTGACCATGCTGACTTATCCGAAGAACCTGGAAGGCAGCATCACCATCTTGGGCGAGAAGGGCTCGGTGCGCGTCGGCGGCATGGCCGTCAACGAAATCCAGCACTGGGAGTTTTCCGAGCCGCACGCGATGGACGAGGACATCAAGCAGGCCAGCTACGCCACCACCAGCGTTTACGGCTTCGGTCATCCGCTGTACTACGACAATGTGATCAAGACCATGCGCGGCGAAGCCGAGCCGGAGACCGACGGCCGCGAAGGGCTGAAGTCGCTGGAGTTGTTGATCGCGATGTATCTGTCCGCCCGCGATGGCCGCCGCGTCAGCCTGCCTTTGGATTACTGAGGCCTAGGCATGATGCGGAAGATTCTGGACGGTGCGCTGTGGGGCTTGGGGTTCTGGCTGGTCGGCGGCGGTTTGATGCTGATGTTCTCGGCCTTCAACAGCCATCAGCAGGCAGGACGCCAGTCCGACGCCCGCGCGGTTCAATCCGGCGGCGTGGAAGATCAATGGTCGCGCAGCGAGAAATTATTGGAGCGCCAGGAGCAGTCCATGGCGCGCTCCGAGCAACAACTAATCCGCCTGGATAAGATTTTGGACAAATGGGAGCGGCAAAAATGAGCCAGGTTCACATCCACCCCAGCGCCATCGTCGACGACGGCGCGCAGATCGGCGAGAACACCCGTGTCTGGCACTGGACCCATATTTGCGACGGCGCGCAGATCGGCGCCGGCTGTTCCTTCGGCCAGAACGTGTTCGTCGGCAACGACGTGCTGATCGGCGACAACGTCAAGGTGCAGAACAATGTATCCATCTACGACGCGGTGACGCTGGAGGACGACGTGTTCTGCGGCCCGTCCATGGTGTTCACCAATGTCAACAATCCGCGCAGCCACGTTGCGCGCAAGCATGAATACCGCCGCACCCTGGTGAAAAAAGGCGCGTCCATCGGGGCCAACGCCACCGTGGTGTGCGGCCACACCATAGGCGAGTACGCGTTTATCGGCGCCGGCGCCGTGGTGACCCGCGATGTGCCGGCCTACGCGCTGATGGTGGGCACGCCGGCCAAGCGCATTGGCTGGATGTGTTCCTGCGGCGAACGGCTGGCCAACGATATCGGCACCCATAGCTGCCCGGCCTGCGCCAAGCATTACGAGGTGGGCGGCAATCACTGCTCGCCGCTCAAGAACGACTGACAAGCCCCCCTGATGCGGCCTTGCTTCAGGGCGCTTCTCCGTCGTTCCGCGTGTCGCTATATGGGCGATATCTTTCAAAAATTGATTTGGGGTTGATCCTCTTATGTCCATCCAGTTCATTGATCTGAAAGCGCAATACCAGCATCTGAAAGCCGATATCGACGCCCGCATCCACGCGGTGCTGGACCATGGCCAGTACATCATGGGGCCGGAAGTGAAGGAGGCGGAGCAGGGGCTGGCGGAATACACCGGCGCCAAGCACGCCATCGGCGTTTGCGACGGCACCAAGGCGCTGCTGATCGCGATGATGGCCCTGGACATCGGCCCCGGCGACGAGGTGATCACCACCCCGTTCACCTTCATCGCCACCGGCGAGATGATCGCGTTGCTGGGCGCCAAGCCGGTGTTCGTCGACATCGACCCGATCAGCTACAACCTGGACCCGGCGCTGCTGGAAGCGGCGATCACGCCGCGCACCCGCGCCATCATGCCGGTGAGCCTGTACGGCCAGTGCGCCGATTTCGACGCCATCAACGCCATCGCCGCCAAGCACGGCATCGCGGTGATCGAGGACGGCGCGCAGAGCTTCGGCGCCGGCCAGCGCGGCAAGAAGTCCGGCAATCTGTCCACCATAGGCTGCACCAGCTTCTTCCCGAGCAAGCCCCTGGGTTGCTACGGCGACGGCGGCGCCTGCTTCACCAACGACGACGCGCTGGCCAAGAAAATGCGCGAGATCCGCGTGCACGGCCAGGATCGCCGCTATCACCATCCCGTCATCGGCCTCAACGGCCGGCTGGACACGATACAGGCGGCGGTGTTGCTGGCCAAGCTGCCGAGCTTCGCCGACGAAGTGGCGGCGCGCGAACGCATCGGCGCGCGCTACAGCGCGCTGCTGCGCGAGGTGGCGCGGGTGCCGGTGATCGCCGAGGGCAACAGCCATGTCTACGCGCAGTACACCATCGAGGTGGACGATCGCGAGGCGGTGCAGGCCAAGCTGAAAGAACTGGGCGTGCCCACCGCGGTGCATTACCCGATTCCGCTGCATCTGCAGCCGGCCTTCGCCCATCTGAACCTGCCCGAGGGCAGTTTCCCGCTGTCCGAGGCCGCCGGCCGCCGCGTGATGAGCCTGCCCATGCACCCCTTCCTGGACGAGGCGACGCAAGACGCCATTGTCGCCGCGGTCAAGCAGGCTCTGGCCTGAGCGCATGGGCCTGTTGTTGTCCCGCCTGCCCAAGAGCGGCTTCATCCGCCACATCGTCACTCTGATTACCGGGGCGGCGGTGGCGCAGGTGATTCCGCTGCTGGTGTCGCCCCTGATCACCCGCCTGTACAACCCGCACGAGGTGGGGGTGCAGGCGGTCTACGTCTCCTGGCTGTCCACGCTGGCGGTGCTGGCCACCGCCCGTTACGAGATGGCCATCGTGCTGCCGGCCGAGGAGAGGCGGGCCGGCAATCTGATGGGCCTGTCCATCGCCTGCGCGCTGGCCTTGTCCTTGTTGGTGGGCGTGGCGGTGGCCTTCGACGGCCATGCCCATATCGCCCGCCATCTGGGCGCGCCGGAGCTGGAGCCCTGGCTGCTGCTGCTGCCGCTGTCCGTCGCGCTGGCGGGCTTGATGCAAGCCTGGACCAACTGGAACAACCGCCACCGCCGCTACCAGGCCAACGCCAACGGCCGCATGCTGCAGTCGCTGAGCATGGCGGCCACCCAGGTCGGCTTGGGTTGGGCCGGGGCGGGCGCCGCCGGCCTGATCCTGGGCCAGCTCGCCGGCCAGTTCGGCTCTTTGCTGGCGCAAACCTGGCAGGACCTCAAGGGCCGCTTCGCCTGGCGTCACGAACTCAGCCGCGCCGGCATGCGCGAGGTGGCGCGCGCTTATATCGAGTTTCCCAAGATCAATGCGCCGCACGCCTTGAGCACCGCCTTGCTGGATTCGGCGACGCTGGTGGCGCTGACCATGCTGGCCGGCACCGCCTCGGTGGGCTTTTACGGCCTGATGATGCGGGTGCTGAAGCTGCCGGCGGCCCTGATCGGCCAGGCGGTGGCGCAAGTGGCCTACCGCGAGCTGGCCGACGCCCGTAATCAAGGGCAGCCGCTGCGCCCGATTTTGCGCAAGATGATGCTGACTTTGAGCGGCATGGCCTTGCTGCCCTTCCTGGTGATACAACTGGCCGGGGAACCCCTGTTCTCGCTGGTGTTCGGCCAGAACTGGGCCACTGCCGGCCGCTACGCGGAGGCGATGTCGCTCTACATCCTGTTCCACTTCGTCGCCTCGCCGTTGGGCATGGTGCCGCCGGTGATCAACCGCCAGCGTCAGGCCTTCCTGTGGTCCTTGCTGCAGGCCCTGTTGTTCCTGGGCACGATGTGGGCGGGTTTTTCGCTGTGGAACGACGCGGTGCCCACCTTCCAACTGGTGTCGGTGGTGATGGCCGCTTATTTCCTGGCTTATTTTGCATGGCTTTACAAGGCAGCCCGATGAATTGGCACGCTCTATTCAGCCGCATCCGTTTCCGCCTGTCGGCGTGGGTGCAGCCCAGAATGGTGTATGGATTCACCCGCGGCGACGGGGTGTTCCTCAAACGCACCCGGGTGTCCAACATGACCCGAATCGAACATGTCGGCAAGCTGATGGTGGACGACAACGTCTACATCGGCCATTTCAATCTGATCGACGCCTCCGGCGGGCTTTACATCGGCGAAGGTTGTCAGATCACCAACTATGTTTCGCTGCTGACCCACTCCAGCCATGTGGCCATTCGCCTGTACGGCGACCGCTATCTGGAGAGCAACAATCACGTCGGCTATCTGAAAAAACCCACCAAGCTGGGCCCGTACAGCTTCGTCGGCCCGCACTCGGTGCTGATGCCGGGCGTGGAACTGGGCAAGGGCAGCATGGTGTCGGCTTACAGCTATGTGCCGGCCGGCGTGTATCCCGATTTCGCCATCCTGTCCGGTAATCCGGCGCGGGTAGTGGGCGATACGCGGGAGATGGACGCCAAGTGGCTGGACGAACATCCCGAGCTGCTGGCCTTGTACGAGGCCTGGGCGCATGACTGAGCCGGTGAGGGACAAGATCGCCAGCGTCGCGGTGCTGGCTTCCGCCTCGGTGCACACCTGGCGTTTCCTGCGCGGCATCGCGCCGCATGTGGACCAGCTCTACCTGGCCTGCAACGGCGAGGTTCCGGCCGACGTGGCCCCCTTGCTGGCCGGCAGCCTGCGCGTGGATTTCCGTCTGGCTGCGCTGGGCACGGTGTCGCGTCTGCGCGCCTGGCTGCGCGAAACGCGGCCGCAGCTGCTGCACATCCATCAGGCGAATAGCGTGGCCTGGCACGGCAGCCGCGCCGCGGTCAGCCTGGACTTGCCCATGGCGCTGACCGCCTGGGGCTCCGACGTGCTCTTGCTGCCGGAGCGCAGCCGGCTGATGCGGGCGATGGTGCGCGCCAATCTGGCCGCCGCCGACGCGATCACCTCGGATTCGCTGCACATGGCGGCGAAAATCCGCGAGCTGGCCGGCGAGGGCTGCCGCATCCGCCTGCTCAATTACGGCATGGACGCCATGCCGGAGCCGGCGGCCAGCGCGGACAAGGGCAAGAGGGTGCTGTCCTGCCGGCTGCACAAGCCGCTCTATCGCATCGACGCCATTCTGCGCGCCTGGCAGAGCGTGGAGCTGTGCGAGCGTTTCGGCGATTGGCGCTTGACCGTGGCCGCCAGCGGCAGCGAGACCGAGGCCCTGAAGCGCCTGGCCGCCGAGCTGGGCCTGAGCCGCGTGGATTTCGCCGGCTTCGTCGACAGCGCGACCTTGGGGCGGATGTATGCCGAATCCAGGGTCTTCGTCAGCGTGCCGCGTTCGGACGCCACCAGCGTCAGCCTGCTGGAGGCGATGGGCCATGGCTGCCTGCCGCTATTGTCCAATCTGCCGGCCAACGGCGAATGGGTGATAGACGGCCTCAACGGCGTGATCGCCGAGGACGTCGGACGCTTGGGCGAGGAACTGCTGCGCGCGATGGAACTGGCCGGCGAGGATGCGCGGCTGGACGAAATCGCCGCGCTCAACCGCCGGCTGGTGGCGGACAAGGGTCTGCATCTGCCGAATATGGCCGGCTTCGCCCAGTTGTACCGGGAGCTGATTTAAGGAATGAATTTAGCCGCGGAAGCACACGGAAAGACAGGGACCAAACGGCATCGCCATCTCCAGGCCATGCTGGCCTTGCCGCAGGCAGGATGCGATGTAAAGCCGAAGTCCCTTCTGTGTGTTTGCGTGGCGTAAACAAGGTTTACCCATGAAAATTGCCCATCTCACTTCCGCCCATCCGCGTCACGACATCCGCATCTTCATCAAGGAGTGCGCGAGCCTGGCCGCCGCCGGGCATGAGGTGACGCTGATCGTGGCCGACGGCCAGGGCGAGGAGATCAACCGCGGTGTGCGTTTCCACGACGTCGGCCCCAAAACCGGCGGTCGTCTGGCGCGGATGACCGGCACGGTCAAGCGCGTGTATCAGGCGGCGCTGAAGCTGCGCCCTGACGTGGTCCACTTCCACGACCCGGAACTGATTCCCGCCGCGCTGCGCCTGAAACAGGCCGGCATCAAGGTGGTGTACGACGTGCACGAAGACGTGCCGCGCCAGATCCTGGCCAAGCACTGGATACCCGGCGCGGTGCGCCCCCTGGTGTCCAGCGGTTTCGAGACGCTGGAAGATTGGGCGGCGCGCCGCTTCGACGCGGTGGTGACCTCGACGCCGCACATCCGCAAGCGCTTCGAGAAGCTGGGCGCGCGCGCCTTGGACGTGTGCAACTTCCCCATCCTGGAAGAACTGGTGCGCGACACGCCGTGGGAGCAGCGTCGCAACGAGTTGTGCTATATCGGCGGCATCTCGCGCATCCGCGGCATCGAACCCATCGTCGAGGCCTTGCCGGACACCGCGACACGGCTGAACCTGGCCGGGCCGTGGAGCGAGAGCGATCTGAAGGCCCGGGTATCGGCGCGGCCGGGTTGGGCGCGGGTCAACGACCTCGGCGTGCTGGACCGCAAGGGCGTGGCCGAGGTGCTGGCCAAGAGCAAGATCGGCCTGGTGACCTTGTTCCCTACGCCGAACTACGTCGACGCCTTGCCGATCAAGCTGTTCGAATACATGGCCGCCGGCATGCCGGTGATCGCGTCGGACTTTCCGGTGTGGCGCGAGATCGTTGACGACGCCGGCTGCGGCCTGCTGGTGGATCCGCAGGACCCGGCCGCCATCGCCGCCGCCGTCAACGAACTGATGGCCGACGAGCCGCGCATGCGCGCGTTGGGCGAGTCCGGCAAGCAGGCGGTATTGAACAAATACAGCTGGGCGGCCGAGGCCGACAAGCTGATCAAGCTGTACGCAACCTTGTAAACCATGAAAATTCTTTACATCAACCACTATGCCGGCAGCCCCCGGCACGGCATGGAATTCCGTCCCTACTATCTGGCGCGGGAATGGACGCAGGCCGGCCATGAAGTCAATATGCTGGCCGCCGATGCCTCCCATCTGCGCCAGGCCCATCCGCAGCTGGACGGCAAATACCGGGATGAAGACATAGACGGCATCCGCTATACCTGGTGCAAGACCCGCCCTTACGAGGGCAACGGGATTGGCCGCGTGCTCAATATCTTCAGCTTTCTGGCCCGGGTGATGGGCTTGTCCGGCCGCTATCTGAAGCAGTGGAAGCCGGATGTGGTGATCGCCTCGTCCACCTATCCGCTGGACACGGTGCCGGCGGCCTGGATCGCCGCCAAGACCGGCGCGCGGCTGGTGTACGAGGTGCATGATCTGTGGCCGCTGACCCCGGTGGAGGTGGGCGGCATGTCGCCCAAACATCCCTTCATCCGTCTGCTGCAATGGGCCGAGGATTTCGGCTACCGCAAGGCCGACACCGTGGTGTCCATGTTGCCCTGCGCTAAGGACTATATGGTGGCGCACGGCATGGATCCGGCCAAGTACGCGGTGATCCCCAACGGCGTCGACGTCGCCGAATGGCGCGGCGAGGCCGAGGCCCTGCCGACCGAGCACCGGATGCGGCTGGCGGAACTGAAAGCGCAGGGGCGCTTCCTGATCGGCTACGCCGGCGGGCACGGCCTGGCCAATGCGCTGGATTATCTGCTGGAGGCGGCGGCGCTGATGCGGGACGCGCCGGTGACTTTCGTGCTGGTCGGCGACGGTCCGGACAAGGCGGCCTTGGCGGCGCGCGCGGCCGAGCTGGGGCTGGACAATGTGATGTTGCTGCCATCCATCGCCAAACGCAGCGTGCCGGTCTTCCTGGCGGAGTGCGATGCGCTCTACATAGGCTGGCGCAAGCTACCGATCTACCGCTTTGGCATCAATCCCAATAAACTGTTCGACTACCTGATGGCGGGCAAGCCGGTGATCCACTCGGTGGAAGCCGGCAACGATATGGTGAGGGACGCCGGCGCCGGGATCAGCGTGGGCGCCGAGGATCCGGCCGCGATTGCCGACGCGGCGCGGCGGATGGCGGCGCTGCCGGCCGAGGAACGCGTGCGCATGGGCGCGGCGGGTCAGGCCTATGTGCTGGAGCATCATGATTACGCGGTGCTGGCGCGGCGCTTCCTAGCGGCGGTGACGCGGTAACCGAACTGTAGCCAGGAGGCCTGTGTTCGGGTGTTCCGCTAGATGTGGCGATAAGAAGAAAGAGAACAATATGATGAAGAAAATCTGGATGGCGGGGGTGACCGTCTGCATAGGCTTGGTTACGCTGCCAGCCCAGTCCGCCGGCTTCAACTGCGCTTACGCCAAGCTGGAGGTGGAGAAAATGATCTGTGCCGACGCAGAGCTGTCGTCGCTGGATTCGGAACTGGCCAAGCGCTTCACCGTGATTCAGGGTGAGACTCAAGGCATAGACGGCGATACCGGCAAACGACTTGATCCTTACGGCAAAGAGCAAGCGCGCTGGCTGAAGCAGGTGCGCAACAAGTGCGAGGATGCCTTGTGCGTACGCGACGCCTACAAGAAGCGGCTGCAGTACTTTGGCAAGGTGGAAAAGGATCTAGGCTTGCTGGTCGCCGCATGCGTGACTCCGGCTTGCGCCGATGGTCTGGTGAAACAGAAAGTGGAAGGTAGCCAATATTTCTATTCCGGCTCGGTGCAGCTGGAGGGGGAATACGCTTACGCCCGTGGCGCAAGCGATATGGATATGGTGGGCGATCAATTCTGTTTCACGCCGACGAAATCGTCCGCGAAGCGGATTCCGCGAGAGCGAGGCGATGATAGAAGTCGTTGGTTCTGTTTTGAGAATACCGCCCAGGCCAAACGCATGTTTAATGTCTTACCCTTGCTGAAGCTGAAACAGACCTGCGAACTGAGGGGCAAAGCGACGGTGCAGGTGGATCGTTATATCGCCGACTTGACACCTAGCGACGTGAACGACACGGCGCGTTTGTTGAAAGTCGTGCGCTTGGGGGCTCCGCGAGTGTTGCCGTATGACGGTGATTCTGGAGATTGCCGACGCTAAGGCGCCGGGCGGGGCTAAAAGATTTCATATGACGGCAGGCGAGGCCCGCCGTGCTTACGATAGCGGAAAGAATGATATGAGCGAACAAAAATTCCTGCCCTTCGCCTTGCCGGACATCGGCGAGGACGAAATCAACGAAGTGGTCGATGCGCTGCGCTCCGGCTGGGTCACCACCGGTCCCAAGACCAAGCAGTTCGAGGCCGACTTCGCGCAGTTCATCGGCGACGGCGTCGAGGCGATCGCGGTCAACTCCGCCACCGCCGGCTTGCACCTGGCGCTGGAAGCGATAGGCATCGGCCCCGGCGACGAAGTCATCGTGCCCAGCTACACCTTCACCGCCACCGCCGAAGTGGTGCGCTACCTGGGCGCGGACCCGGTATGCGTGGATATGGACGCGGCCACCTTCAACATCAGCCCGGACGCGATCCGCGCGGCGATCACCGCCAAGACCAAGGCGATCATGCCGGTGCACTTCGCCGGCCTCGCCTGCGAGATGGACGAGATCATCGCCATTGCCCGCGAGCACGGGCTGAAGGTCGTTGAAGACGCCGCCCATGCGTTGCCCACTTATTACAAGGGCAAGCTGGTGGGGACCCTGGACTCCGACGTCACCGTGTTCAGCTTCTACGCCAATAAGACCATGACCACCGGCGAGGGCGGCATGGTGGTGTCCAAGAACAAGGACATCATCGCGCGTTGCAAGGTGATGCGTCTGCACGGCATCAGCCGCGACGCCTTCGACCGCTACGTGTCCAAGACACCGGCCTGGTTCTACGAAGTGGTGGCCCCGGGCTTCAAATACAATATGCCGGACACCGCCGCGGCGATGGGCATCCACCAGTTGAAGAAAATCCGCCGCTTCCAGGAATTGCGCGAGGCGATGGCCCAGCGTTTCGACCGCGAGCTGGCCGACCTGCCGCTGATCCTGCCGGCGCGGCCGAAGGACGCGGGCAGCAACCACGCCTGGCATCTGTATCCGGTGCGCATCAAGCCCGAGGCCGGCGTCAGCCGCGACGACTTCATCGCCCGGATGGCGGAAAAGGGCATCGGTTGTTCGGTGCACTTCATCCCGCTGCATCGTCAGCCGGTGTGGCGCGACGGCTATCAGCTGACGCGCGAACAGTTCCCGGTGACCGACGCCGCCTTCGAGGCCGAAGTGACCCTGCCGCTATACACCCGGATGACGGACGATGACCAAAGCCGGGTCATCGCCGCGGTGCGCGAGATCCTGAGCGCATGAGCGAGCGGGGTTCAGACAGCGGCGGCTTGCTGCCGCCGTGTTGCCGTCCGCGTCGCCACGGTTCGCGGCTGCTGAAGCGCGGCTTCGACATCGTCGCCGCGGGCCTGGGCCTGGCCGCACTGGCGCTGCCGCTGCTCGCGGTGGCGCTGTGGGTGAAGCTGGATTCGCCGGGGCCGGTGTTTTTCCGCCAGGTGCGGGTAGGGCGGAGCGGCACGCTGTTCCGCATCCACAAATTCCGCACCATGCAAGTGGACACCGAGCGCCACGGCCAGCTGACCGTGGGCGCGGACGCGCGCGTCACCGGCGCCGGGCGCTTGCTGCGCAAGACCAAGCTGGACGAACTGCCGCAGTTGATCGATGTGTTGTTCGGCGATATGAGCTTGGTCGGCCCGCGGCCGGAGGTGCCCAAATACGTCGCCCACTACCCGGACGAAGTCCGCGACATCGTATTGTCGGTGCGCCCCGGCATCACCGATTGGGCGTCGATCAAGATGATAGACGAGAACGAAATCCTGGGTCGGGCCGAGGACCCGGAGCGCGCCTACATCGAGCAGGTGTTGCCGGAAAAACTGGCCTATTACGTGCGCTATGCCGAAAGCCACAGTCTGGCGGAGGATATCCGCATCATCGTCGCCACGCTGATGAAGATCGTCAGCCGATGACGATTTCCATCCGCTTGGCCGAACCCGGCGATGCCGTCGCTTTAACGGACATTTATCTGGCCTGTCGCCGTGAGATGAGCTACGCGCCGCTGGCGCATAGTGATGCGGCGGTGCAGGCCTGGTTCGCCAATGCGCTGCTGCCGGCGGGCGATGTCTGGCTGGCGGAGCGGCATGGCGATATCGCCGGCTTCGCCGCCGCATCGCTGCAAGACGGCGTGTTATGGCTGGATCAGCTTTATGTCGGCGCCGAGCATCGCGGTGTCGGGGTGGGCGCGGCTTTGCTGGATCGGGTGCTGACGCCGCCGGCGTCGGCCTGCCGGCTGTGGGTGTTCCAGGCCAATGCGGGCGCGCGCCGCTTCTACGAGGCGCACGGCTTCGCGCTGCTGAGCCTGGGCGACGGCCAAGATAATGAGGAATGTTGTCCGGACGCGCTGTATCAACGGCCGTCGGACGCGAAAGAATGACCATGTTTGAAAAACTGCTCGCCTTCTCCCGCCACAACAAGATGGCGATGCTGGCGCTGATGGACGCGCTGCTGCTGCCGCTGGCGCTGTGGAGCGCGGTCTTCCTGCGCCTGGGCGGATACTGGGATCCCAAGCTCAACCCGCATTTGTGGATCTTCATCGTGCCGCCGCTGTGGGCCATCCCCATCTTCATCAAGCTGGGCCTGTACCGCGCGGTGCTCAAATATCTGGACGACAAGATCATCCTGACCGTGTTCTCCGGCGTGACCTTGTCGGTGCTGGTGTTGCAGGCGGTGCTGCAGATGGCTCACATCTGGGCGATGCCGCGCACCTCGGTGATCATCTTCTGGGTGTTCGCCATGGCCTATATCGGCGGCAGCCGCTTTCTGCTGCGCGGCCTGGTGCGCCGCATCGACGCGGTGGACGCGCCGCGCGAGCACGTGATCATCTACGGTGCCGGCCATGCCGGCGTGCAACTGATGCTGGCCCTGCAGGCCGGCCGCGAATATCGGCCGATGGCCTTCGTCGACGACAGCCCCGAACTGCATCGCCGCACCTTCCGCGGCGTGGCGGTGCATCCGCCGCGGGATCTGCCGCAGCTGGTCAAGGACCTGGAGGCCAAATGCATTCTCTTGGCCATGCCCTCGGTCAGCCGCAGCCGCCAGCGCGAGATACTGGAAACCCTGGAACTGCTGCGGGTGCCGATCAAGCGGCTGCCGGGCATGGCGGACCTGGTGTCCGGCGAGGCGCGGGTGGAGGAGCTGAAAGAGGTCGAGATCGAAGACCTGCTGGGCCGCGACCCGGTGCCGCCCAAGCCCGAACTGCTGGCGCGCAATATCCGCGGTAAGGTGGTGATGGTCACCGGCGCCGGCGGTTCCATCGGCTCGGAATTGGTGCGCCAGATCGCCAAGAACCAGCCGGCGCGTATCATCCTGTTCGAGCAGTCCGAATACGCGCTGTACGCGATAGACCAGGAACTGGGCCGCGCCGCCGCGGCGCCGGCGCGCACCCCGGTGCTGGGATCGGTCACCGACTACCAGCGGCTGGTCCAGGTGATGCGGGCCTTTAAGGTGGACACCGTCTATCACGCCGCCGCCTACAAGCATGTGCCCATGGTGGAGCACAACCCGGTGGCCGGCATCGTCAACAATGTGTTCGGCACCGACACCACCGCGCGCGCGGCCGAGGATTGCGGCGTGGACACCTTCGTGCTGATCTCCACCGACAAGGCGGTGCGTCCCACCAATGTGATGGGCGCCACCAAGCGCATGGCGGAACTGACGCTGCAGACCCGGCACGCGCGCGGCAGCGCCACCCGTTTCGTGATGGTGCGCTTCGGCAATGTGCTGGGCAGCTCCGGCTCGGTGGTGCCGCTGTTCCGCGCCCAGATCAAGGCCGGAGGGCCGATCACGCTGACCCACGCCGACATCACCCGCTACTTCATGACCATTCCGGAGGCGGCGCAACTGGTGATCCAGGCCGGCGCGATGGGCGACGGCGGAGACGTGTTCGTGCTGGACATGGGGCAGCCGGTGCGCATCATCGATCTGGCGCGGCGCATGGTGCATCTGTCCGGTCTGGAGCTGAAGGACGCGGCCCGTCCCGGCGGCGACATCGAAATCCGCATCACCGGCCTGCGGCCGGGGGAAAAGCTGTACGAGGAGTTGCTGATCGGCGACAACGTGCTGGCCACCGATCACGAACGCATCATGCGCGCTCAGGAATACTGCTTGTCGGACGCGGAGATGCGGGATTTGTTGGCGAGCATGGACGAGGCCTGCGGGCGGCTGGACGCGCCGACGGCGTTTGCTTTGCTGCAACAGGCCGTGCGCGAGTTCCGCGCCGCCGACGCCACTCAGGACTGGGTGACGCGGGCGAACGCGGCCTCTTGAGGAAGCCGGGGCGGCTCACCATTTGCAGCCGTCCTCGCGCGTGCTCTGCACCGCCAGCACCGGGATGGCCAAGAGGCCCAGCCCGGCGTAACGCGTTTTGCAATCCGGTTTTTCGGCCCGCTCGATCGAGCGGGCCAATTTCGTTTTGGCGGGGTCGGCCGGCAGCGGGGCGATTTTTTCCGGCGCTGCGGCGGCTTGTTCGCGCACTTGCTGCCGCAGGCCGCCCAAGGTCAAGGCCGTGGCGGGCGCCGAAGCGTCGCGCCCTCTTGAGACACTGCGTTTGCCGGGGCCGGCGGCCGCGATGTGCGTCGCCGCGTTTGAATGCCGCGGGGCAGCGGCCGGTTTTCGGGCAGAGGGGTCGGGCGCGGCGGGGCGCGTCGGCGGCGGGACGACGGCCGGCGCCGGTGGCCGCAGCTGTATCCGCAGCGGCGGGGCCGCGGCGGCGTCCGGGCGGCCGCCGGGTTTGCTCAGCCACAGCAGCGCGCCATGGGCCAACAGGCTGAGCAGCAGCGCGGCGGCGACGCCGCGGGAGCGGGGAAGGAGCGGGGCGGTCAGAACGGTCATGCCGCCCACGATAAGGAAAGTCGCCCGGCGGGTAAAGCTTCAGCCGGAGATCACTACCCGATTGCGCCCGGTCTGCTTGGCGCGGTACATGCGGGTATCGGCCAAATCCACCAAGGCTCGCCAGTCGGCGCTGCCGTCTTGAAACAACTCCGCCACGCCGATGCTGGCGGTCAGCGCATGGCCTTCCGGCCGCTCGCCCAGGCCCTGGGCGCGCAGCCGGGCGATGACCTGGGCGGCGTGGGCCAACTGCGCGCCGGGCATCAGCAGCACGAACTCCTCGCCGCCCCAGCGCACCAGCACGTCGCTGCGTCGCAGCCTGCCTTCCATCAGCTCGGCGAAATGACGCAAGACCTGGTCGCCGGCCAGGTGGCCGTAGTGGTCGTTGATCGCCTTGAAGTGGTCCAGGTCGATGAAGGCCAGGCTCAGCGGCTGCCGGCTGCGCTGAGCCTGCAACTCCAGCAGGCCCAGCATTTCCTCGCCGCTGCGGCGCGAGAAGACCCCGGTCAACGGATCGCGTATCGCCTGGTGGACCAGCACGATGATGAAGGCCAGCTGGCTGATGCCGGCAATGGCGGAAACGCCGGCCAGCAAGGACAGCAGCCAGAATTCCCCGCCGAAGCCGGGCAGATTGTCGCCGTTCAGGTCCAGCAGGCTGGTCAGCACGAAGCCGAACAGCGCCGGGCTGGCGAAAGCCAGGCTTTCCAGCAGGGTCAGCGGGAAAATGGCCAGCCCGGCCAGCAGCACGAAGGGCAGGAAGGCGTAACCGGCGCCGATGGCGGCGGACAAGCCTTCCAGATGGTAGCGACGCAGCAAGAGGTGGGAGGCGATGTAGAACAGGGTGGGGATGGCGAACAAGAGCGCGATGCCGCGATAGGCCGAGCGCAGGCGGCCGTCCATAGGCTGCCAGACCGCCAGCGCGACGAAGGCGACGGACACCAGCAGGCGCAGGGCCGCCAATTGCAGGGACAGCGGATAGGGCAGGGTCAGTAAGTCGATCAAGGCCCAGGCCGGCGTCAGCGCGGAAAACAGGATGGCGAACAGCCGGCAGCGGTTGACCAGCATCAGCGCGCGTCGCTGCGCCAGCAAGGGCATGTGCTGGCGAGGGCTCAGCAGCCATAGCGTATCGCCGCTCTGGATCTCGCCGGGTGCCATGCCCAGCAGCTTCTGCCAGATGAAGTGAGTAATATGCATGCGGATGGTGCCAGGTAGTTGCGTCATTCTACCGCGGTTTATGACTTTGGGTTTGCAACAGGTCAACATCGCCGGCTTGGAGACGGCGCTCTCCGTGTCGGGTTTCAGGCGGCGCGGCGGATCGTGAACAGATTCTTGGGCCGCGTTTAGGCTACTATCCCAGCTCCTGATCACTCTGGCGGAAGCGCGCGATGGAAACTCGGTGGCTTGAAGACTTCCTGGTGCTGGCGGAAACCGGCAGCTTTACCCGCGCGGCGGAACTGCGCCACCTGACCCAGCCGGCGTTCTCGCGGCGGATCAAATCGCTGGAGAGCTGGTTGGGGGCCGGCCTGATTGATCGTACCACCTATCCGACGCGGCTGACCGAGGCCGGCGCGCTGTTCCGCGAGCAGGCGGTGGCCATGCTGTCCCAGCTCAACACCAGCCGCGCCTTGCTGCGCGGCTTGCAGCCCTTGGCCGCGGGCACGCTGGAGTTCGCGGTGCCGCACACCCTGTCCTTCTCCTTCTTTCCCAAATGGCTGTCCCAGGCGCAGCGCGGTTACGGCGCCTTGCCCTGTAGGCTGCAGGCCAGCAATGTGCACGATGCGCTGCTGGCCTTCGTGGAAGGCGGCAGCGATCTATTGATGTGCTACCACCATCCCAAGCAACCGGTGGAACTGACCGACGCCCGCTATCAGGGGCTGAAGCTGGGCGTCGAGCGGCTGAGGCCGTTCTCGATCGCGGAAGCCGGCCGGCCGCGTTACCAACTGCCCGGCAGCGCGCAGCAGCCCTTGCCCTTTCTCGGCTACGCCAGCAACGCCTATTTCCGGCTGATGAGCGACTTGATTCTGGAGTCCGCGCCGCAGCCGGCCAAGCTGGCGCTGCGCTATGAAACCGATATGGCGGAAGGGCTCAAGCACATGGTGCTGGAAGGGCACGGCCTGGCCTTCCTGCCGGAAAGCTCGGCGCGCCGGGAGGCGCAGGAGGGCTTGTTGGCGGCCGCCGGCGACGAGTCCTGGCAGGTGGAGATGGAGATCCGGCTCTACATCGATCAGAAGCGACAGCGTCCGGCCTTGAAGGCCTTCTGGGACTATCTGACGCATCAATACCCGGCCTGCTGAGCGGGGGCGCAGGGGAACGCGCGCGCCCCGCCAAGGTTATGCATTTCCCGCATGACCCTATCGGCATTTCGAATTGGCCAGCCGCCGCGGCATGGCATAGAGTGCGCTGCTTCAAGCCACGCGAGCGCGTGGCGTCATCCGCATCAGGAGAAGCATCCATGACGACCCGCATAGAACATGATCTGCTAGGCGATCGTGAAGTGCCCGCCGACGTTTATTGGGGCGTGCACACCTTGCGCGCAGTCGAAAACTTTCCCATCACCGGCCAGAGCATCGCCGGCTACGGCGATCTGATCCGCGCGCTGGCCTGCATCAAGCAGGCCGCGGCTCAGGCCAACCGCGATCTGGGCTTGCTGCCGGGGCCTGTCGCTCAGGCCATCATCGCCGCCTGCGAGGAAATCCGCGCCGGCCGCTGGCATGAGCAGTTCGTGGTGGATGCGATCCAGGGCGGAGCCGGCACCTCGACCAATATGAACGCCAACGAGGTCATCGCCAACCGCGCGCTGGAACTGATGGGCCACGCCAAGGGCGAGTACCAGTACCTGCATCCCAATGAACACGTCAATCTGTGTCAAAGCACCAACGACGTTTACCCGACCGCCTTGCGCTTGGCGGCGTTCTGGGGCGCCAACAAGCTGCTGACCCGGATGGCGACGTTGCGCGAGGCCTTCGCCGCCAAGGCCGACGAGTTCAAGGACTACCTGAAGATGGGGCGCACCCAGCTGCAGGACGCGGTGCCGATGACGCTGGGCCAGGAGTTCATGACTTACGCGGTAATGCTGCAGGAAGACGAGCAGCGCTTGATGGAAGCCAGCGCGCTGATGCTGGAAATCAATCTGGGCGCCACCGCCATCGGCACCGGCATTACCGCGCATCCGGATTACGCGCGCCTGGCTTGTCTGCATCTGTCCGAGTTGAGCGGCCACACCCTGCTGACCGCGCCCAATCTGATCGAAGCCACCCAGGACTGCGGCGCCTTCGTGCAGTTGTCCGGCGTGCTCAAGCGCATCGCGGTCAAATTGTCCAAGAGCTGCAATGATTTGCGCCTGCTGTCCTCCGGCCCGCGCGCCGGTTTCGGCGAGATCAATCTGCCGGCGCGCCAGGCCGGTTCCTCCATCATGCCGGGCAAGGTCAATCCGGTGATTCCCGAGGTGGTGAGCCAGGTGGCTTACGAGGTGATAGGCAACGATGTCACCATCACCATGGCGGCGGAGGCCGGGCAGCTGCAATTGAATGCCTTCGAGCCGGTGATCGCTTACAGCCTGTTCCGCAGCATGGGCCACCTGGCGGCCGCCTGCGCCACGCTGACCGACAACTGCGTCACGGGCATCACCGCCAACCGCGAGCGCCTGCACGCCAGTGTGGAGAACTCCATCGGCCTGGTGACCGCGCTCAACCCCGTCATCGGCTACGCCGCGGCCACCAATGTGGCGGCCCAGGCCCACGCCACCGGCGCCAGCGTCGCCGACATCGTGCTGGAGCAAGGTTTGCTGAGCCGCGAGCAGCTGGATCTGCTGCTGAAGCCGGAAGAGCTGACCCGGCCGCGCTGGGTGACCGTGTAATTGCTTTCCCTTGTCTGACTTATCGTTGTGAGCGTTTCAACTTGATCAGGCCGCCTTGCGCGGCCTGTTTTTTTATCGGGGCCGGCGGCGCTTGCGGCGGGCGCGGAATGCGGGTATAAAAAATTGTGCAACGCACAATGAAAGGGCGACGAATGCACGCTGCGCTATGGTGGGGTCTGGAGTTTCCGCGCGGCCTGTGCGCGCTGGGCGCCGAACAGTGGCGCGTCCGGCGGCAATGGCTGCGCTCGGGCTGTTTTCACGGCGCCACGGTGTGGCGCGGCGCCGCGCCGTGGCCGGACAAGCTGCGCCGCGTGTTGACGCGCGCGGGGTCGGACTGGCTGGCGCTATGCTTTGACGACAGCCAGGCGGCGGAGGCCTTGCTCAGCCAGATGCGGGCGCATCCCCTCGGGCGCGGCGAGGCCGGCGACCGGCTGCTGGCCTGGCAATTGAACGGCCAGCGCCAGTGGCGGGCGGGCCTGTTGCAATGGGGACGGGCGCTGTCCCTTTAGCCGTGCGCGGGGAAACCGCTTCCAGCATCGGCGAATAGCCGCCATAATCGCGGCTTTCCACCGCACAGGGCGGCACGCCATGGCCAATCATTCCTTGTTGACCCCCGCTCAACTGCAAACGCTGGCTCCGCAATTGCAACAGTACGCGCAAGACCAGTTCGGCATCGAGCTGGGGCAGTTCGACGCGCAATTCCTGTTGGACTTCGTCGCCGACAAAATCGGCAGAGACATTTACAACAAGGCGCTGGACGACGCGCAGTTGGCGCTCGCCGCGCGGATGGAGTCCCTGCAGGCGGCGATTTGGGAATTGGAGAAGTAGGCGCGGAGCGCGCGGCCTTGCCGCTTGCATCCGGTTTGCGGGTACAATCGGCGTTCCACCCTTCACTTGCGGTACCCATGCTCTACTTGCGTTTGATGTTGAAAGGCTTTGTGCTGGCGATTTTGCTGGTGGTGCTGGGCTTCAGCTACGTGGCCTGGAGCATCGTCGATTTCGGCGGCAGCGCAAACGAACCGC
The DNA here is from genome assembly GCF_059916605.1 of Chromobacterium sp. CCUG 30098. NCBI lineage: Bacteria > Pseudomonadati > Pseudomonadota > Betaproteobacteria > Neisseriales > Chromobacteriaceae > Chromobacterium > Chromobacterium sp. CCUG 30098. Next base: position 61,026 of record NZ_JAUCGS010000014.1, read on the forward strand.
AAGCCGACGCGGCGCTGGTGTTGGGGGCGGCGGCCTGGGGCAAGCGCCCGTCGCCGGTGTTCCGCGAGCGCATCAATCACGCAGTCAAATTGTACAAGTCCGGCAAGGTGCGCTGGATTGTGTTCACCGGCGGCACGCCGGAACCGGGTTATCCGTCCGAAGCCGACGTCGGCCGCGACTTCGCCGCCAAGCAAGGCGTGCCGATGACGGCGATGCTGGCGGAAAACCAGTCGCGCACCACTTGGCAAAACCTGGAAAACGCGCGCGAATTGAGCAGCCAGTTCGGCATCCGCTCCTTCCTCTTGGTCAGCGATCCGCTGCATATGCGCCGCTCGGTGCTGATGGCCACCGACATCGGCCTGACCGCCTATCCCGCGCCCACGCAATCCAGCCGCTACCGCACGCTGTCCAGCTGGTCCCGCTTCCTGGCCAGGGAAACCTGGCTCTATATCGGCTACCGGGTGTTCCGCAAGCTGTCCTGATCGCGTCCGCGGCTCGAAGCGTCCAGGCATAAAAAAACCGGCGACAAGCCGGTTTTTTCACGTCGGACGGAAAGGGATCAGCGGCTGTGCCACAGATCGATCAATTCGCCGCCTTCCACCGATTTCACTTCGGCGCGGGCTTGCAGCCAGGACAGCAGTTGCAGGCGCAGCTCGTCGCTGATCTTGACCTCGCCCACCGGGAAGGCCACGCCTTCCAGCTTGCCGGCGCCGTCGAAATGGCCGCCGAAGCTGATGCCGGCCTCGTCCACCTGGATTAGCCAGGCGTCCAGCAGCGCCTCGGAATCCGCGCCGTCGTGCAGCATGGAGATCAGATGAAAGCCCAGCTCGCGGAATTCGCCTACACGCATTTTCTTGCGTTGGCGGGTTTTCAGACGGCTCAGGCGGTGCGGGGAATTGGGGTTGCGCAGGGACATGACTGCTCCTTATTCAAAGACCTGGCGATGATAGCAGGCTTGCCGGCTTTGTGCTCCGCCGGCTGCGCGTAGGTTTCTGTCACTCTAACTAAACAAATATCATATAAAAAGGTAATTATTTGCCGTAGTCATTGCCATTGGAATGGAATTAGTATTTTTTCTCATTCTCAATACATGAAATGGATGACTACAGGGATGAAAAGCACAAAAACAATATTGGCTGTGTCCGTGATGTCCGCGTTGCTGAGCGCATGCGGCGGCGGTGGCGGCGGCGGTAACGCCGGCAGCGGCGGTTCCAGCGTCGGAACGTCGGCATCTGGCAGGATGCTGGCGACGGACGGCGCGGAAGTGGCGGCGCTGACGTGCTCGGGCAATGTGTGCCGCTTGCCGGCCTCGGCCGGCAGGGCGCAGTCCGGCTCCGTCTACCAGTACACCAATACCGGCGCGCAGGCGCAAACGGTGTCTATCAGCGGCAAGCCCTTGAGCGCCGCCTGGCAGATGGTGGTGTCGCGGATCAGCTCCGGAGACACTTCGGGCCAGGCCAAGCTGGCCGCTTCCGGCCTGCGCGGCGGGTCGGACGCCGCCGCGGAACGCCTGGAGGCGGAGAGCCAGGCGGTGATGGCCGCGGTTGGCGCGTCGGCCCGCTCCGGCGCCTTGTCGCTGCGCGGCGCCGGTTCGCACCGGCTACTGGCGGAGCAGGCCAGCTTGCAGGCGGCCAGCTACGCGATCGGCGACAAACGGGTCTGGCACGATATGGACGGCGATAGCGCCACCAGCCTGCAAGCCATGCGCGATTTGCCCAACGGCGGCGGCAAAGTTTACGTCTGGGCGCAGGACGGGCTGGACGTCAGCGTGGGCAGCGATCAGGCCGACGCGCTGGCCGAGCGCTTCGCCAACAGCGTCTATCCCTTGGAAGCCTCGGTCGTCAGCGAGCCCTGGGGCAATGACATCGATCCGGGCTGGCGCGCGCTGGCGCTGCCCGGCGACACCAAGGACGTGCACCTGGTGCTGAGCCGGCTGAACGATCCGAATCAGACCGGCGGCGGCCGCTTGCTCGGCTATGTGCGCTGGACCAACGCCTTGCTGGCGTCGGCCGCGCCGGCCATGTGCGGCGGCGACCAAGAGTGCCGCGACGTGGTGGGCAAGAGCAATCAGGCCTTGGCCACCTTCGTGGACCTGGACACCTTCGCCCAGGCCGATCCGGGCCGCAACTGGAATATGAAGGGCAATGGCCCCAGCCTGGCCCTGTCCACGCTGGCGCACGAATACCTGCATGTGCTCTACGCCTACAACAAGATCCTGCGCAAACCGCCGGGTTCCGGTCAGCCTACGGTATGGGAAAACGAGCTGGCGGCCCAGACCATGGGCTATCTGGTGTCGGCGGACACCTTCACCGGCGGTCGCGGCAGCGACGCCAACTCCCATCCGGACCTGCGCCGCGGCGGCGATTTCGAAAGCTTTCTGCGCCGGCCGGCTTGCAATTTGAAGGGCTGGAGCGTGGCGGCGTCGAATTACACCTGCTACCCGAAAGCGCTGGCGGCGGGCATGCAGATGCTGCATCAGTTCGGCGCGGGCGTGATGAAGCCGTGGGTGACCGGCGCCAATACCGGCGAAGCGGCCTTGAACGACGGTTTGCGCGCGGCGGGCGCCGGCGATTACAGCAGCCTGATGCTGCGTCTCAACACCACGCTGGCGCTGGGTGGCAATCCGGCCAGCGGTTACGGCTTCCCGGCCAAGACGCTGAGCCTGCCGGCCAACCAGTATTTCCCGAACGGCAAGAGTTTGTTGCTGCCGGCGGTGCCCTTCCAGGCGCAGGAAATCGGCTGGAGCGCGTTGGCGACGGCGGAAACCTATAAGCAGAGCCTGCCGCTGTCGCGCGGCGTGGCGCGGGTGACGGTGCCGGCCAACAGCCATCTGATCCTGCTCAAGCCATGATGCGCGGACTGCTGCTGTGGCTCGGCCTTTGCGCCGGCGCCGGCGCGATGTCGCTGCCGCTGTGGGAGGAGGGCACCCTGGTCGCCGTCGGCGCGCCGCCGCTGGTGCGCTTGGGGGTGGAAAAGGGGGATGGAGGCACCTTCGTCATCCAGCCCGCTGCCGACGGCCAGGGCCTGGGGGCCGCGGAAGTGGCCGCGTTGAAGCAGCGGACCGGTTCGCGCATTCGCTATCGGGCCGGGCCATTCAAAGCCCATCCGCTGCTGGGGCGCGAGGCCGTGCTGTTGCAGGCGGAAGTGCTTGAGACGCGTTGAGCGATCAAACAGCGCCCGGCCTCTGATGATGCCGGGCGCTTTCAATAAGGGGCTCAGTAGAAAGTGGTCGAGTATGTCAAATGGTTTCAGTCATCGTCGATGTCAGCGTTTGACAAGCCTAGGCTGCGTATGGATTGGAATGGATCAAAGTTATGTTGTAGTACCGGCAGCGCTTCCAACTGACGGCGCAGTGCTGGCGCGAGACGTAAGTAAGGTCGCTCTCGTTTTAGCGCAAGCGTTCGGGATAGCAGCGCGGTGAGAATCTGCTCAGCTCCGGGGTCGTCCTTGGCCGAATAAGCCGGTAGTTTTGCCTCCCGGGCTAGCAGGGTGGCTTGCAAAAACTCCTCTTCAACTTGCCCAAGGCATGTCCTGTCATTTTTATTACGAAAATAGGCAAGCGCAGCGATCTGCTCATCCCTGGAAATTTCTAATCCGGCGAAGGTGTCCGGAGGCAACACGATCTCTTGTTGCCGGCAATATTGGATCTGAGCGCTATAGTCGATCACGGCTTGAGCCAGGCGTCGTATGGCAAATGAGGTTAGATCTTCTTGGGCAGGCGATTGTGCTTGGCTTGGCGTTAGCCAGAACAGGTTGCCAATCAGTAGAGCCCAAGCCGGCCATGTGTTTTTAAGGTTTGCAGCCATACGCCACAGCCTCCCAGAATTGAGCTTGCTTCCGGTCATGCTGATGATTCCAGTGCTCTTCTTCCGCAATGCGTGTTACCGCCTTCTGCATAATCCTCGGCCAAGCCGCCGTGCTCTGTGCGAACAGCTGCCAGTCTGTTGCGTGGATGTTATAGGCCGCTTGTAGTGGGCTGCTGCGATAAAAGATATTGCTTATCACGCCAATACTGGTGAGGCTGGCGGCGAGTCGGAGGCCTCTCAGCTTGAGTTCGATTTGCTCCAGAGCTTGCAGGCTGCTTTGATCCAGCTTCAATCCTTGGATTGTCGGGCAACTCTTCATGCTGCTCTCCTGTGGCGGCCAGCGCGCCATCTTGAGGTCGTTGCAGAGGCTTTCTCAGTTAAGGCAGAAATATAAATATATTAATCAAAAAAGACAGCTGCCCTATCTGTCAGGAGCATCCGATGCCGGGGGGCAATTGAGGGGACGTTCTAAGAACGTGTTTACGATCTAGCGAACTAAAGCGAAAACGGCTGAGAAAGCGGAATGCATTGGCGGTGCATGAGCACTTCGAAGGCGGTTTCAACGCCGTATCGTCGACACGGGCAGATCGTAAGCAGGTTCTAAGGCCCTGCGTGGGGAGGGGTTGGCGAAGGCATGGCGCGATCCACCCCGACGTGCTTGTAGGCCGGGGTGGATGGGAGAGGGTTTACAGCCCTAATTGTAGCCACATCGCGTCTACGCGCTGTTTGACTGCCTGGTCCATCACGATGGGCACGCCCCACTCGCGGTTGGTTTCGCCCGGCATCTTGTTGGTGGCGTCCAGGCCCATCTTGCCGCCCAGGCCGGACACCGGGCTGGCGAAGTCCAGATAATCTATAGGCGTATGTTCGATCAAGGTGGTGTCGCGCACCGGGTCCATGCGCGTGGTGATTGCCCAGATCACTTCCTTCCAGTCCCGGGTGTTGACGTCGTCGTCCACCACCACGATGAACTTGGTGTACATGAACTGGCGCAGGAAGCTCCAGCATCCCATCATCACCCGCTTGGCGTGGCCGGGGTATTGCTTCTTGATGCTGACCACCGCCATCCGGTAGCTGCAGCCTTCCGGCGGCAGGTAGAAATCGACGATTTCCGGAAACTGCTTTTGCAGAATGGGCACGAAGACCTCGTTCAGCGCCACGCCCAGCACCGCCGGCTCGTCCGGCGGCTTGCCGGTGTAGGTGCTGTGGTAGATCGCGTTTTCGCGCAGGGTGACGCGGTCCACGGTCAGCACCGGGAAGCGGTCCTGCTCGTTGTAATAGCCGGTGTGGTCGCCGTAAGGGCCTTCCATCGCGGTGTCGTCCGGATGGATATGGCCTTCCAGCACGATCTCGGCGCGCGCCGGCACTTGCAGATCCGAACCCAGGCATTTGGTGAGCTCGGTGCGGCTGCCGCGCAGCAGGCCGGCGAACTGGTATTCGGACAGGGTGTCCGGCACCGGCGTCACCGCGCCCAGGATAGTGGCCGGGTCGCAGCCCAGCACCACCGCCACCGGGTAAGGCTCGCCGGGATGCTGTTGGCAGAATTCGCGGTAATCCAGCGCGCCGCCGCGGTGGGCAAGCCAGCGCATGATGACACGGTTGCGGCCTATCAGCTGTTGGCGATAGATGCCCAGGTTCTGGCGTTTCTTGTTGGGGCCGCGGGTCACGGTCAGGCCCCAGGTGATCAGCGGCGCCACGTCGCCGGGCCAGCAGTGCTGGATAGGCAAGCGCTCCAGATCAACTTCCGCGCCTTCCCATACGATTTGCTGGCACGGCGCCTTGCCGACCTCCTTAGGCGCCATCGACAGCAATTGCTTCAGCAAGGGCAGCTTGTCCCAGGCGTCTTTCAAGCCCTTGGGCGGCTCCGGTTCTTTCAGGTAGGCCAGGGTCTTGCCGATCTCGCGTAACTGCATCACATCGGCGGCGCCCATGCCCAGCGCCACGCGCTCGGGCGTGCCGAACAGATTGGCCAGTACCGGGTAATCGAAGCGTTTGCCGTCCTTGACTGCCTGTTCGAACAGCAGCGCGGGACCGCCGGCTTTCAGTACCCTGTCGCCGATCTCGGTCATCTCCAGATGCGGGGAGACCGGGGCCGCAATTCGTTTCAGCAGGCCTTGTTGTTCCAATTGGGAGACAAACTCCCGTAAATCTGCATATTTCATGACCATCTCATGATCTGGCGCAAAGTTTGATATTAGGTGCTTGGATAATCTGCCACCGGACGCCGAACGCTACTGCTGCCCGCAGTCAAAGTCAACGATGGCGGCAAGCGCCAGGCCTGCATTCGACCAAACATGACAGGAGAACCCAATATGAAAAAGCTCGCTCTCGCCGCAATGATCGGCCTGGTTTCCGCTAGCGCCTTCGCCGCTCAAGGCGACATCCTGGCGCGCTTCCGCGTGATCAATGTCAACCCCGACGCCAGCTGGAGCAACTCTGGCGTAGTGCCGGGTTTGAATGTCGACGCCAAGGACAGCTGGGCGCCTGAGGTCGACTTCACCTACATGATCACCAACAATATCGGCGCCGAGCTGATTCTGGGCACCACCCGTCACGAAGTCACCACCAACACCTTCGGTTCCGTCGGCAAGGTATCGGTGTTGCCGCCGACCTTGACCCTGCAATACCACTTCGCTCCGGACGCTACCTTCCGTCCCTATGTGGGCGCCGGCATCAACTACACCCGTTTCTACAATGAAGGCCTGAAAGCAGGTAGTGCGACAGATCTGAGCGTGAAGAAAAACAGCTGGGGTCCGGCGCTGCAACTGGGCGCGGACTACGCGATCAACAAGAACTGGTTCGTCAACCTGGACGTCAAGAAAATCTGGATCAAGACCGACGTGACCGCGGATCAGCTGGGCGGCGCCAAACTGGGCGAACTGAAGATCGACCCGTGGGTATTCGGCATCGGCTTCGGCACCAAGTTCTGATCGGCTCGCCGCTTTGAATCCAAAACGCCCTACGGGGCGTTTTTTTCTTGCTTGTCGCGTTAGAATGGCCGATTGAGAACTTTCCGACACTGGAGAAGCAAGATGACTGATTGGGTTGCCCAGGCGGTGCGCAAGATAGAGGCCGATTTCAATCGCTCCAGCGACACCCATTTGATCCCGCTGCCCATCCCCGGCGCGCCGGAGATACAGCTCTATTTCAAGGACGAATCCACCCATCCCACCGGCAGCCTCAAGCACCGGCTGGCGCGCTCGCTGTTTCTATACGGCTTGTGCAATGGCTGGATACGCGAAGGCAGCACCATCATCGAGGCTTCCAGCGGCAGCACCGCGGTGTCCGAGGCCTATTTTTCCCGCTTGCTGGGCCTGCCCTTCATCGCGGTGATGCCCAAGAGCACCTCGCAAGAAAAGATCCGCGCCATCGAATTCTACGGCGGCCGCAGCCACCTGGTGGACGATCCCGCCACCATTTACGACGAATCCAAACGCCTGGCGGAAGAGTTGAACGGCCATTACATGGACCAGTTCACCTATGCCGAGCGCGCCACCGACTGGCGCGGCAACAATAATATCGCCGACACCATTTTCACCCAAATGGCCTATGAGCCGAATCCGGTGCCGGACTGGATCGTATGCGGCGCCGGCACCGGCGGCACCTCGGCCACTTTCGGCCGCTATGTGCGCTACCAGAAACTGCCGACCAAGGTCTGCGTGGTGGACCCGGAAAACTCGGTGTTCTACGACTGTTTTCATACCGGAAGCATGGACTGCCGCTGCGAAGGTGGCTCCGGCGTGGAAGGCATAGGCCGGCCTCGGGTGGAACCCTCCTTCATTCCCACAGTCATCGACAATGTGATCCGGGTGCCCAACGTCGCCAGCTACGCCGCCATCCACTTCCTGGAGGAAGTGCTGGGACGCCGCTGCGGCGGTTCCACCGGCACCAATTTCTACGGTGTTTGCGAACTGGTGGGCCAGATGCGCAGCCAGGGCCGCAGCGGCTCCATCGTCACCTTGATCTGCGACGACGGCAACCGCTACCAGGGCAGCTATTACAACCACGATTGGCTGCAGGCCAACGGTTTCGATATCTCGAACTGGGTGGAGCGCTACCGCCGCTTCTTCAATGAAGGGCAGTGGTAAGCGCTGTTTGGCGGCGCGTAGACGGCGAGATGCCGACAGTTGTTGTCAAAAAGCATCAATTATTTGAATTGAAACCATGTTGCGCCGCACCGAAAACCCAGCGTGCGGCGCGCGGTTTTCTGCTGAGAAAATAGCAACTTACCGGCCCGGCCCGAACGCCCGGTTCGCACAATGGAAAAAATGCGCTGAGGTCTTGAATTTTCAAGGGATTTCAACGGCCCCAGCTTTATCTTTTTTGTTAAACTGGCGCCCTTTTTCTTGGGCGGGGAAGACAATGGCTCTCCTTGAAATCAAAAATGTCGTCAAGCGCTTCGGCGACTACACGGCGGTCAACAATGTCAGCCTGTCGGTAGAGGCAGGCGAGTTCTTCACCCTGCTCGGGCCCTCCGGTTGCGGCAAGACCACCTTGCTGCGCATGCTGGCCGGCTTCGAGCAGCCGGATTCCGGCCAGATCCTGCTGGACGGTCAGGACATGTCGCAGGTGCAGCCGGAAAAACGTCCGGTGCACACCGTGTTTCAAAGCTATGCCTTGTTCCCGCACATGACGGTGCGCGAGAACATCGCCTTCCCGCTCAAAATGGCCAAGTGGGACAAGGCCAAGATCGCTTCCCAGGTGGACGAATTGCTGGAAGACGTGCGCCTGACCCAGTTCGGCGACCGTTACCCGCACGAGATGTCCGGCGGCCAGCGCCAGCGCGTGGCCATCGCCCGAGCGCTGGTGGACCGTCCGCGGCTGCTGCTGCTGGACGAACCGCTGTCCGCGCTGGACGCCAAGCTGCGCGAAGAAATGCAGCTGGAACTGATCAATCTGCAAAAAGAAGTGGGCATCACCTTCGTCTACGTCACTCACGACCAGGGCGAAGCGCTGGCGCTCAGCCATCGCATCGCGGTGATGAGCCACGGCCAGGTGGAACAGCTGGACGCGCCGGAAACCATTTACAGCAAGCCCAAGAACCGCTTCGTCGCGGACTTCCTCGGCCAGTGCAATGTGCTGGAAGGCAAGGTCAAGCGCGTGGACGGCGACACCATGCTGGTGGACCTGAAAGGCTGCGGCGAAGTGCGCTGCCTGACTGTGCCGGACGTGCGCGAAGGGCAGACCGGCTGGCTGGCGTTGCGTCCGGAAAAGGTCAAGCTGGACAAGAGCCTGCCGGCCCACGACGACGAAGCCTATTTCAAAGGCCGCGTTCACGATTGCCTGTACCTGGGCGACGTTACCCTCTACGTGGTGGAAGTGGGCGAAGGCGTGATGGTGGAGGCGATGCTGCCCAACAGCATTCCGGGCGTCGCCAAATTCTTTGACGACAACGACATCGTGGAACTGGCCTGGCGCTTCGACGCCGGCAGCTTCCTGACGGAGTAAACGCGCATGGCGATTCGAGATCGATTCGGCAAGTGGGCGCTGTCGTGGCCGCCGCTGGTCTACCTGATCCTGTTTTTCCTGGTGCCGTCGCTGATCATGGTGGTGGCGGCTTTCCGCAATCCGGGCGATTACGGCGGCCTCGCGCCGATGTACTACCTCGAGGAAGGCAAGCTGGTCTGGGATCTGACGCTGGACAACTTCCGTCGCTTGGTGGAGGAGCCGCTCTATATCGAGCTGTTCATCAAGTCCGCCGGCTACGCGGGGATCACCACCGTGGTTTGCCTGTTGATGGCCTATCCGCTGGCCTGGCTGATCGCCCGCTCCGGCAAGAAATACCGCGACCTGATGCTGCTGCTGGTGATCCTGCCGTTCTGGTCCAACTTCCTGATCCGCATCTACGCCTGGATGATCATCCTGGGGCCGCAATCGGCGTTCACCAAGATGCTGAACGTGGTGGTGACCTCGCTGGGTTTTGAACCGGTGCGTCTGCTGTTCACCCCGTTCGCCGTCATCGTCGGCCTGGTCTATGTGCACCTGCCCTTCATGGTGTTGCCTTTGTACGCCAATCTGGAAAAACACGACATGGCCTTGCTGGACGCGGCGCAGGATCTTGGCGCCAACGCCTGGCAACGCTTCTGGCGCGTGACCTGGCCGCTGAGCCTGCCCGGCGTGTTCGCCGGCTCCGCGCTGGTGTTCATCCCGGCGCTGGGCATGTTCGCCATTCCGGACATTCTGGGTGGCACCGACTCCATCATGATCGGCAACCTGATCAAGCAGCAGATACTGGACACCCGCGACTGGCCGTTCGGTTCTGTGCTGTCCATCATGCTGACCGGCGGAGTGTTGTTGATCGCGGCCCTGGGCGCGATGGTGGGCAGAGGAGGCAAGAAACGTGGCTAAGAAACAATCCCGCTGGTTGTGGGCGTCGGCGCTGCTGACCTATCTCTTCCTCTATCTGCCGCTGGTGATCGTGGTGCTGTACTCGTTCAACGATTCCAGGCTCAACGCGGAATGGGTGGGCTTCACCCTCAAGTGGTACGACAAACTGTTCCACAACGAGAAGATGCTGAGCGCGGCGGCCAACTCGCTGATCATAGGCATCATCGCCAGCGCCTGCGCCACCGTGCTGGGCACCTTGGCCGGCATCGCCATGCATCGCTACAAGCTGCGCTTGCTGCCCTTCCTGGTGCTGACGCCCATCGCCATCCCGGAACTGCTGATGGGGGTGTCGCTGGTGATCTTCTTCGTCATCGTCAACCAGCTGATCGGCATTCTGGAACTGGGCATGATCACCATCCTGCTGTCCCACGTCGCCTTCTGCATCGGCTTCGTCGCCATCGTGGTGCGCGCGCGGATGCAGGGCATGGACGACAGCCTGGTGGAAGCGGCGCGCGATCTGGGGGCGACGCCGTTCCAGGCCTTCCGTCTGATCACCCTGCCGGTGATCAAGCCGGGCATCATCGCCGGCGCCCTGATGGCCTTTACCTTGTCCATCGACGACTTCGTGATCACCTTCTTCACCGCCGGCGCAGGCGCCAGCATGCTGCCGCTGGAGATTTACTCGATGATCAAGATCGCGGTGACGCCGGAAGTGAACGCCGTTTCCAGCTTGCTGATGCTGTTGACCCTGGTGCTGATCGTCATTGCTTCGCGCGTGTCGCCCAGCGCGTTGCGGGCCAATGGCTGAAAGCCTGTTTAAGTAGTAGGGCCCCGGCCGGGCAACAAGGGAGCCGGCCGGTTTTTCATGTAGTCGCAACGCACTCGTGCGAATAGAAGGAAAAACGCAATGAAAAAAGTCCTGGTGACGCTTGCCCTGGCCGTATCTGCACAAGCGTACGCAGCGGAAGAATTGCACCTCTACAACTGGAACAACTACCTGTCGGAAAGCACCGCCAAGAGCTTCGAGGCTTATTGCAAGTGCAAGCTGGTGCAAGACTTCTACGGCGACAACGAAGAAATGCTGGCCAAGCTGGCCGCCGGCGCCAAGGGTTACGACATCGTGGTGCCGACCGGCTTCGCGGTGGAAGCGCTGATCAAGCAGGGCAAGGCGCAGCCGCTGGACAAAAAACAGCTGCCCAACTTCAAGAACCTGAACGCAGGCTATCTGAACAGCTTCTTCGACAAGGGCAACCAGTACTCGGTCCCCTACGCCTTCACCACCACGCTGCTGGGCTACAACGAAACCAAGCTGAAAGAACTGGGCTTGCTGGACAAGGCCAATAGCTGGGCGCTGATCTTCGATCCGGCCGTATTGGCCAAGCTCAAGGGCAAGATCACCGTGCTGGACTCTCAGCGCGAGCTGGTGTCCGCCGCCTTGATGTATCTGGGCAAGCCGGCCAACTCCACCAATCCGGCGGACTGGAAGGCGGCGCGCGACGTGATCCTGAAGGCCAAGCCCTACTGGGCCGCCTTCAACAACCAGAGCTATATCAAGGAACTGACCGTAGGCAACATCTATGTCGCGCTGGGCTATTCCAACGATATGTACCAGGCGCAGCAGGACGCCAAGAAGGCCGGCCGCAAGTTCGGCGTCAATTTCGGCTTGCAGAAAGAGGGCAACACCCTGTCGCTGGACAACTTCGTGGTGTTGAAGGACGCGCCGCGCAAGGACCTGGCTTACAAATTCATCAACTTCATGCTGGACGGCAAGAACGCCTCCGGTCTGACCAACGAGATGGGCTCGGGCAACCCCAACGCCGCCGCCGGCAAGTTCGTCAAACCGGAACTGACCAAGGTGCATGCGATCTTCCCGACCGCCGGCGAACTGCCGCGCCTGCAACAGCTGAAGGACTTGAACGCCAAGGACCGTCGCGAGCTGAACAAGGTGTGGTCCGAGATCAAACTGAAGTAAGCGGGATACTCTATATAGGAAAAGGCCGGGATTCCGGCCTTTTTTATTTCAGTCCCAGCGACGGCGCGCCAGCTCGCCGATGGAGGCGATGCGGATGTCCACATGCGCAGGCCGCCGCACCTGCTTGCTGACCCAGACCGTTTTCATGCCCAGCTTCTTCGCCGTCAGCAGATTGGGCAGCGAGTCCTCCACCATGATGCAGTGTCGCGGATCCAGCCTCTCTTGCGCCAGAACTTTACGGAAGGCGCCGACATGCGGCTTGGGCACGTAGTCCACTTGCTCGACGCCATATATAGAGTGGAAGTGCCGCTCTATCGCCAGGCGCTGCAAGATGCCTTGCACATAATGGTGCGGGCCATTGGAGAAGATCAGCTTGCGGCCCGGCAGCGCGCTCAGCGATTCCGCCAGATTGTGCTCGGCGAACAGCCATTGCTCCAGTTCTTCCAGCTTATGGGTTTCCAACAGGAAGTCATGAGGGTCGATGCCGTGGTGGGTGACCAGCCCATGCATGGTGGCGCCGTATTGCGCCCAATAGCGCTCGCGCAGCAAGCGGGCTTCCACCGCGTCCACTTGCAGATGTTTCATCATATAAGCGGACATCGCGTGGCTGATATGGGCGAAGATGCCGCCGCTGGCGTGGTGCAGCGTGTCGTCCAGGTCGAAAATCCAGGTTTTGTTGCGCATGATTGTGCTTCTAGAAGGGCGGACGAGGAGGGGAATTATCGTTTTTTCAATCCGGAAACGACAGTCCCTACCAGTGCATGGCGGCTACGCTGAAATTCTTCATATGGATGATTCAATATAAATCATGGGGATAGCTTGCGAGAGGCCTCTTTTGTCAAAAATCTTTCACGAAAGGTGTTGACGGGTTTAGGGGCCTGACGTATAGTTCGCCTCCTCAGCAGACAACGCAGCGGCGGAAACGAAGCGCAGCGGCCTGCACCGATCTTTAACAGAACGAATAACCGAT
>NZ_JAUCGS010000015.1:0-69748 GCF_059916605.1 Chromobacterium sp. CCUG 30098
TGCAGCCGCTGCACCCCTTCGCGGCCCGGCACCGGACGGAATTCGTCGCCGTCCGGCAGGAAGCGCAGCAGGCCGTAACCGGCGGCCAGATCGTCGAAGCGCTGGGTGTCGGACAGCACCACCACATGACGCTCCGGCTGGTGCTCGATCCAGAAGTAAATGCCCTCGTCCTCCAGCAGCCGCTTGACGAAGTTGAGGTCGGTCTCCAGGAACTGCACGCAGTATTCGCGCGGCTCGTAAGCGTGCTCCAGCTCGAAACGGAAGTCCGGCCGCTGATGTTCGCCGAAGACCTGCTCGACGATCTGCGGCACCGTCAGCTGCTGGAACACGCGGCAGTTCTGGTTCTCCGCCAGGAAGGACAGCCAGCTGCCCAGCTCCAGCGTGTAGGTGTAGCTGTCCTGGGTCTGGCCGCTGTCGTAGCCGCCCAGCACCTGGCAGTGGAAAGGCCGGACGCCCTCGTCGCCCAGGTCGATGTCCACCGTCAGCCGCGAGCCGAGCAGCCCGTCCAGATCCAGCGCCGGGTCGGCGCAGGCGATGTCGAGCTGGTAACTGGGTTCCTGCGACAGGCGTTCGTCCGCCTTGAAGCTCAACGCGACGCTGTCCGCGTCCAGCAAGAGGCTGTGCAATTCGATCAAACGCATGCGGTTTCTCCCGGGGCGGCGGATTCGGCCGGCGCGGCCGGCGGCAGCGGCACGCCCTCCCCGTCGTCGAAAATCAGTTCCAGTTTTTCGGCGGCGCTCAGGCGCACGCTGTGCAGGGCGCGGTCGGCGGCGCGCGCTTCCAGCACGCCGCGGGCGATGGCCGGCATCACCCGCTGGCGCAATAGATCGCCCACCGCGCGGCCGCTGGCCGGGTGCCTGGCCACCGCTCGGGCGATCCAGTCCGCGGCCTCGTCATCGGCGCGCCAGTCCAGGCCGTTGGCGCTCAGGCGCTGGCCGATGTCGTCCAGGGCCTGGCGCGCGATGCCGGCCAGCGCCGGCTCGCCCAGCGGCCGGAAGGCCACCACCCGCATCCGCGCCAGCAAGGCCGGCGCGAAACGGCGCTGCAAGCGTTCGCGCGCCAGCGCGTCCAGCCGGGACTGAGAGACTTCGGGCTCGGCGGCGCAGGCGGCTTCGATCTCGGCGTCGCCCAGATTGCTGGTCAGCAGGATCAGGCAGTTGCGGAAATTGATGTGCCGCCCCTCGCCGTCCTCCATCCAGCCCTGATCGAACACCTGATAGAACATCTCGTGCACGTCCGGATGGGCGCGGTCGAACTCGTCCAGCAAGAGCACGCTGTAGGGTTTTTTACGCACCGCCTCGGTCAGGCGGCCGCCTCGGCCGTAGCCGACATAGCCCGGCGGCGCGCCCTTCAGCGTGGACACGGTGTGGGCTTCCTGGAATTCGTTCATATTGAAGCGCAAGAGATTGCGTTCCCCGCCGAACAGCGCCTGCGCCAGCTCGGCCGCGGTCTGGCTCTTGCCGGTGCCGGTGGGGCCGGCCAGCAGCATCACCGCCATCGGCCGCCGCGGATCGCCCAGGCCGGAGTGCGCCACTTGCAGCGCCTCCACGATGGCGTCCAGCCCGCTTTCCTGGCCCTGGATGCGCTGGTTCAGCCCTTCGCGCAGCGCCATCAGCCGCCGCGCCTCGTCCTGAGCCATCTGGGTGACCGGCACCTGGGTCCATTCCGACAGCACTTCGGCGATGGCCTGCGCGTCCACCCACGGCCGCACCAGCCGTTCAGCCCCGCTCAGGGCCTCGGCCCGCTCCGGATCGGCGCCGCCCGTTTCCAGATCCTCCAGCCAGGCGCCCACCTCGGCGCGCTGCTCGCTCAGGGCCGCGTCCAGCGCGTCGGCGCGCGCGGCGGTTTCCTCGCGCTCCCTTTCCAGTTCCGCGCCGTCCGCCGGCGCGGCGAGGCCCAGCCGCGCGTCGCTGGCGCGCCAGCTCAGCGCCTGCTCCAGCGTCATCGCGCGATGGCGCAGCCGGTCCAGCGCCGCCGGCTGGCAGCTCTGGCTCATCGCCACCCGCGCGCAAGCGGTGTCCAGCAGGCCGATGGCCTTGTCCGGCAGCTGCCGCGACGGCAAATAGCGGCGCGACAACGTCACCGCGGCGCGCAAGGCGGCGTCGACGATGCGCACGCCGTGATGGCCGGCGAAGCGCGGCGCGATCATGCGCAGCATGTCCACCGCGGTGTCGTCGTCGGGCTCGTCCACGGCCACGGTCTGGAAGCGGCGCACCAGCGCGGCGTCCGGCTCGATGAACTGCTTGTATTCCGACCAGGTGGTGGCGGCCACCATGCGCAGCTGGCCGCGCGCCAGCATCGGTTTGATCAGATTGGCGGCGTCGCCGGTGCCGGCGTTGCCGCCGGCGCCGATCAGGGTGTGGGTTTCGTCGCAGAACAGGATGACGGGCGCCGGCGCGGCGATCACCGCGTCTATCACCGAGCGCAGCCGCTGTTCGAACTCGCCGCGCGCGCCGGCGCCGGCCTGCAGCCTGGCCACGTCCAAGGCCCAGATCTGCGCGCCGCGCAGGCCCGGCGGCACTTCGCCGCGATGGATGCGCTGGGCCAGCGCCTCCGCCACCGCGGTTTTGCCGACGCCGGCCTCGCCCACCAGGATGGGATTGTTCTGCCGCCGCCGCGACAACACGTCGATCACCGCGCGCAATTCGGCGTCGCGGCCTATCACCGGGTCCAATTCGCCGGCCGCCGCCTGATCGCTCAGGCTGACCGCCCATTGCCGCAGCACCGCGGCCGGATCGGCGGCTTCGCCTGCGGCCCCCTGGGCGGCGGTTCCGGCGGGCGCGTCGGCCGCTTCCGGCCAAGCGCCGGCCAGCGCCTCGTAACGCGCGACGATATCGTCCAGCGACAGCTTGGCCAGCGCCTGGCCGATGCGATGCTGCAGCCAGCGCCGCGTCGGCTCCTCGTCCAGCCAGGCCAGCAAGAGATGGCCGCTGCGCACCTTGGCGGCCGGCGCGGCCACCTGGCTCCAGCTGATGGCCGGCGCCACGCTGCGCTCCAGCGCCGGCGAGATGTCGCGCAGCGATTCGCCGCCGGCCTCGGCGGCGTCCAGCGCCTTGCCCACGCGTTGCAAAGCGGCGGCCGGCTCGCAGTCCAGCGCCTCCAGCAAGAGCGCGACGTCGCCGCCGCCGCGGCGCAGCAGGCAAAGCAGCCAATGATCTAGGTCCACCAGCGCGTGCCGGCGCGAGCGCCCCAGGGCGGTGGCTTCCACCAAGGTGTCGTATGCGGTTGGGCCTAAGCGGCCGAAAATGCGTTCTCGGTTCACAGCGGATCCTGGAAAGATTCATACACGGTGAGAGTCCGGAGCGAGACGCCGGGGCGGGACCATGCGTCCACCCCCAGGCGCATGCGCCCCACCTTGCCTGCCAGTTCCGGCCGGGTGCGGACCTGGACCTTGATGACCGGGGCGGCCCGGCCATCGGCGAAATCTGCGGCGACGGCGAACATCGCCAGCACCGCGGGCGCGCCGCGCCGCCAGCGGGAAAACTCGGCGGCGTCGATCGGCCCTATGGTGATGTCCAGCGCGTGCTGGGCGTCCCAGATCCGGCTGCCCACGCGCCAGCTCCCCAGCCGGCGCGGCCCGCCTGCGCCTTCCCGCAGCGGAATCCAGCGGCCCTGGCGCGGCGACAAGCGCACCGGCGCGCCGAAATAGCCGGCCAGGATTTTCTGCAAGTCCGCCAGCGAGCGGCGCGGCGCGTGATAAGCGCCGGGATGGCTGCGCCGGCAGGCGGCGGCGTGCGGGTCCAGCAGCGGCTCCGCCTCCGGCGCGGCGCCGGCCAGCGCGGACACGCGCTCGGCGAAGGGATGGCGGCCGCGCTCGTAGCCCAGCGCCGGATGCATCGCCGCGCGGGCGGCGTAGTGCAGCCAGGCCAGATCGCCGCAGGCCAGGTTGACGAAGCGTTCGAAGGCGGCGTTGCGTTCCAGCCGGCGCTCGTGCAGCGCGTGCTCGGTGATGTGCAGCGGCAAGGGCCCGTAGGGCGCGAACAGGCCGAAATGGCGGCAGACCACGCTGACGCGCGGCGCGGCGTCGTCCTCCGCCTCTTCCACCTTCACCCCGCTGATCTCGCTGCTGGCGAAGTGCATGTCGGCGGCCTGTTCCAGGCCCAGCCAGTCCGGCCGGCGCCGCAGCCGGCCCGCCGCGGCGGCGTCCGGCAGCCGCCATTGCCAGGTTTCCACGCGGCGCATCAGTTCGAAGAAGGTGCGCTGCGGCTTAAGCTCCCGGATCATCTGCTGTCGTTTCATTGCAGTTCTCCGTCCGCGCGTTGGGTGTTGCCGTGCCGGCTGACCGGTTCGCCGTCCAGCCTCAGGCTGACTTCGATGCCGTCGTTGAGCGTGACCGCCTGGGCCAGCGCCTGGGCCAGCAGCCGGCCGAACAGCCAGCCGCCGCGGTCCGCGTGCATCACGGCGGCGATGTCGATGTCCACCAGAGAGGCGCGCACCAGGGCCTGCGGCGAACCGCGGCCGGCGGGCAGGAAGCCGGCTTGCAGATGCGCGGCCTTCAGGCTGTCTATGCGCTGGCGGTCCAGCGCCAGTTCCGGCTGCGCGGCCAGCCGCAGCTGCTCCGCCAGCCGCGCGGCGATGTCCTGACGGCCGGCGCCGCGCAGGCTCAACGGGTTCTGGCCGATATGGGCCACCGCCTGCCAGCAGCGCTCCAGGTCCGGAATCGGCCGCGGCGCGCTGGCCGGCCACAGGCACTCCAGCCGCGCCACCGCGCCGCCCTCGGCGCGCAGCTCCGCCGCCGGCAGGTCTTCCGGCCGCCAGCCGCGGTCCGCCACCAGCGCGCGCCCGGTCAGGGTGGCGATGTCGTCCAGGCCCAGATCGCCGGCGCAGGCGGAAATGGTGATCAGATCATGGCTGCCCAGCGCGTCCGGGCGCGCCTGGCGCGGCCCCTCGCTTTGCAGCGCCGGCTCGCGGCGCAGCGAATAGCGCGCCGCCGCCGGGGCGCTCTGGTAGCCGCCGGCGTCCAGCGCCGGCCGCGCTTCCCGCGAGCGGCCGTTGCTGTCGCAGACATTGATTTCCAGCAAGCGCCACAGGTGGTGTTCGGCCGGCCGCATCCGGTCCACCGGAATCCATTGCTCGGTCTGGTTCGGATCGTAGGGCACCGGGTCCAGGCGCTTGGGATAGAGATTGATCGCCGGGGTGGCGAACAGGCGGAACTGGCCGGCGTCCACCTCGCCTATCAGGTCCAGCGGCGCCTGGCGCAAGGCCAGGATCAGTTCGAAGCCGCGCGCCGACGGCGCCCGCGCCGCCAAGGCCGCCAGCGCGTCCAATTCCACGCTGAGCAGCCGCGCCGGCTGGGCGAAGTATTCGCGCAGCAAGCGCAAGCCCGGCAAGCCGCCCGCCTCGGCCGGCAGCAGGGCCTCGCCCTCGTCGGCGGCGGACAGGCGCAGGCCGCCAAGCGGCAACTCCAGCAGGACTTCGCCGCCGCGGCCGTCGTCGGCCGTCGCATACCAGGCGCCGACGTCGGCCAGCATTGCGCGGTGCAGCGCGTAAGCCCGCGGCAGATCGCCGGCCAGGCTCAGGTGCAGCGGCTTGGCGCCGCCCTCCGTCGCGGCCAGATCGCCCAGCGACACCGTGCCCTCCAGTTTGAAGCTCAGGCGCAAGGCGGCCTGGGACGAGGCCAGCCGCCGCGCCAGCTCGGCGGACAGCCGGGTCAGGCCGCGGCCGCACTCCGCCCGCTCCAGCCGCAGCGGCAGCAGGGTCACCTCGCGCCCGGTGGCGAAGGTGATGGGCCGGGTCGAACCCGGCAAGGTCGCCTGGATCAGGGTGCCGCGCGGCAGGCTGCGGCCGCGGAAGGCTTCCGGCGAGGCGAAGTCCGGATGGAAGGCGAAGCTGCTGATCGCCGGCGTGGCGCTCAGATACAGCGGGCAGACCTGGGCCAGCGCCTGGCGCGCGAATTCCGCGCACTCCAGATCCAGCCGGGTCTGCACTCGGGCGGACAGAAAGGCCACGCCCTCCAGCAGGCGCTCGACGAAGGGATCGGCGACCGAGTTCGGCCGCAGGCCGAGCGCCGGGGCGATCTGCGGATGCTCGCGGGCGAAACGCGCGCCGGCCTCGCGCAGATGGCGCAATTCATTATTGTAGTGATCGAGGAAATTCATCCGGCTGCCCCCGCCTCCGCGGCGCGCGGCAGGCCGAAATAACCGTCCAGATAATCCAGCGTCAGGCTGAGCCGCAGCGCTTCGCCGCCGTCGCGGGTCACCGCGGCCACATCGAAATACAGCAGCTGCCGCGCCTGCGGCCCGCTGCCGGCGCGCGCGCTCACTTCCAGCCGTTCCGGGTCCAGCCGCGGCTCGAAGCGGCGGATGGCGTCGCGGATGTGGGCGCTGACGCGCGCCGGGTCGATCCGGCTCGACTTTCTCTCCGCCAGCGGCGGCCGTCCGTAATTCCACACCGAAGTCTCCAGCTGGCTGCCCGCCGCCAGCGGCAGGCGCGCGCCGCGCAGCGCGGCGTTCATCAAATGCGCCAGATCGCGCGCGATGCTGGCGGCGAGCGTCTCGCGCCCTGCGCGGGCGGACAGTTGGTCGAATAATCGTGGCGTCATGGCTGCCCGGCGCCGCCTGGGCGACGCCGTCCCGATAGAGAGGAAAGAAGGCCGGAAAGTCCCGGCTCATAGTGCTTAAACGGCTGCGTTCAACTTCAGGTCGTAACCCGCCTTGATCACCGCGCCCATGGTTCCGTCATTGCGCTGTTCGCGGTATTCGAACTCGATCTTGGCGAAGTTGATCTTGATCTCGTCGGTGGGCAGCACGCTTTCCACATCGCCGCTGCCGTGGCCCATGATGGCGTACGGCATATTGCCCAGCGTGCGGAAGGAGGACACCAGACCGCTGGCGAAGGTGATGATCATGAAGTCCTGCTGGCCGTTGCCGGACTTGCGGCAGATCAGCTTGGCGCGCGGGATGTGTTCGCCGGTGGCGCACATCAGGAACAGCTTGGGCGAGGCCTTGTTCGAGACCATGCGGAACTCGAAGTCCTTCATTTCCACCTTGCCGGCGCCGCCGCCGCTGCCAAAGCCCCATTTGCCCGAGTTCTCCTCGGCCCATTGCCAGCTCTGAATCTGGATCAGGCCCGAGTACTGCTGGTCAGTTGATTCCCCCTCGACTCCTTCAATCTGCAGAAAGTAGTCAACCAATGCATTTGCCATGTTGCGATACTCCGAAAAAAAGTGATGGACAAGCCAGACCTGAAACGGAATGCAAGCGCCGGGGCGACTCAGGTCGTTCCCGCCCCGCGCCAAACCGGCCGCCGTCAGCTCTTGCTTAAGCTAAGCGCGGCGGTGAATGAACGGGCTATCGGAAGCGAGCCGCGCGCTAGCGAGCCCCCTCCTGCTTGGCCGACGGCAGCTTGGAAACCAGCCGCAGCGACACGGTCAAGCCTTCCAGCTGGAAGTGCGGCCGCAGGAAGAACTGGGCGCGGTAGTAGCCGGGGTTGTCCGGCAGCTCGTCCACCAGCACCTCGGCCGCGGACAGCGGGCGCTTGGATTTGGTGACCTCGCTGGAAATGCTGGGATCGCCGTCCACGTAGTTCATCAGCCAATCGTTGAGCCAGCGCTGAGTGTCTTCCCGTGATTTGAAGGAGCCGATCTTGTCGCGCACGATGCACTTCAGGTAATGAGCGAAGCGGCAAGTGGCGAAGATATAAGGCAGGCGCGAGGACAGATTGGCGTTGGCGGTGGCGTCGTCGTCCTCGTACACCGCCGGCCGGTGCACGGTCTTGGCGCCGATGAAGGCCGCCATGTCCGAGTTCTTGCGGTAAACCAGCGGCATCAGGCCGGATTCGGACAGCTCGTGCTCGCGGCGGTCGGAGATGGCGATCTCGGTGGGGCAATGCAGCTCCACTTCCTTGTCCTGCGAGGGCAGCACGAATTTGGGCAGCACCTCCACCGCGCCGCCGGACTCCACGCCGCGGATCTTGGTGCACCAGCCGTAGGTGCTGAAGGCGCGGGTGATGTTGGCGGCCATCGCGTAGGCGGAATTGGCCCAGCAAAAATCGCTGGCGCGGTTGGGGTCCACCTTCTCCTCGAAGCCGAACTCCTCTATCGGCTGGGTCTTGGGCCCGTAAGGCACCCGCGCCAGGAAGCGCGGCAAGGTCAGCGCCAGGTAGCGCGAATCGTTGCTTTCCCGCAGCCGGCGCCAGAACGCGTATTCGGTGGCGGTGAAGATCTTGGACACGTCGCGCGGATTGCCCAGCTCGCTCCAGTCGTCCATCTGCAACAAGCTGGGCGCGGCGGCGGAGATGAAGGGGGTGTGCGCGGCGGCGGCAATCTTGGACATCTCGGTCAGCAAGGCCACGTCCTGCGCGCTGTGGTCGAAGTGATAATCGCCCACCAGGCAGCCGAAGGGCTCGCCGCCGAACTGACCGTACTCCTGCTCGTAAATCATCTTGAAGATGGGGCTCTGGTCCCAGACCACGCCCTTGTAGCGGCGCAGGGTCTTGCCCAGCTCTTTCTTGGAGACGTTCAGGTAGCGGATCTTCAGATTCTCGGTGGTGTCGGTGTTGGACACCAGGTAGTGCAGGCCGCGCCAGGCGCCTTCCAGTTTTTGGAAGTGCTCGTTGTGCAAGACCAGGGTCAGCTGTTCCGAAATCTTGCGGTCCAGCTCGGCCACCAATTGCTCCACCGTCTGCGCCACGTCCTCGCGCACCACCACCCGGCTGCGGCGCGCATAGGCCAGCAAGGTCTGCACCGCGCTTTGCACCGCCTCGGCGGCTTCATTGGTGCGCGGCCGGAACGAGCGGCGCAGGATATCCTTCAGGCCGTCGTCCACCGTGGTTTCGGTCTGGCCGGCCGCGGCCGGCGCCTGCATCTCGGCATGGGTGCTCATCTCGCCTCCCCGTCGGCCTGGGCCGCCTCGCCCGCCGCGGCGTCGTCCGCGGGCAGATGCAGGTCCTTCAGCAGCTGCTCGATCAACTCCTCGGCCGCCACCTTGCCGTCCATATAAGTCAACAATTCCTTCAACTGGCTGCGCGCGTCCAACAGCACCGCCAGCTCGGGGATTTTCTTCACCACCTCGGCCGGCTCGAAGGACTCCATGGAGTCGAAGCTCAAGTCGATCGGGATCAAGGTTCCGTCATCGGTGATCACGTTCTTCACGTGGTAGCTGAGCTCCGGCGCGATCTGCGCCATCCGCAAGTCGAAGTTCTCCACGTCGATCTCGGTGAAACGGCGGTCCTCCACCGCGCCCAGCGCTTCGATGTTGTCGCCGGACAAGTCCGCCAACACCCCGGCTACAAAAGGCAGCTCCACCTTTTTCTGCGAACCGTAGACTTCCACGTCGTATTCGATCTGCACGCGGGGCGCACGGCTTTCCCCGATGAACTTCTGCGCATCCTTCTGTCGCGCCATGGCATATGTCCTTTCCCTGATATTGCTTGACTACCCTTGTAAAGGCCGGGGGCGATCCAATTTCGCCACCAGCGCATCCGATTCGGCGAACAGCTCCGCCATCAACTCCTCAAAGCCCGCGCCCAACATCCGCTTGGCGCGCAGCAGAAAGATGGGCGCCGGGTGCCCGGGCTCGTGCTCGCGGAAATACGCGACGATCAAGTCCAGCGCCGCCGCCACCTCCTCGCGGCTGTTCAAGGCGCCGGCCGGCAACGCGCGCGCCGCCGGGGCGGCCTCGCTCAAGACGGGCGCTTCTGCGGGGACCGCGGCAAGCATCGGCGTCAGCGCCGCTTCCAGCTCATCCAGCAAGGCGTGCAGACCGGCGCAGTCAAACTGCTCGGCAAAGCCTTCGCGCTCGCTCAAGTCCGTCAAACCGGCCAGGCCGGCGCGCAGCCAGGACAGATCCCGCAACGCCCGCTCCCGCTCCGCCGGCGGCACGGCGGCCGGGTCCTTGGCCAATTGGCCGACGCGCAGCTCGCTGTCCGCGCTCAGCCGGCTGTGCGCCAGCTGATGCAGAAAGGCCGGCCCGCACAGCCAGGCCAGATGCAGCGCGTGGGTTTCACCCGCCGGCGCGTCCGGCTGCCCGGCCGGCCGGATGTTTTCCAGCGGCTGCGCCGCGATCGCGGCCAGCGCCGCCAGTCCTTCCGCCGCCCCTGCCAGACCGCGCTGGGCCAGCGCCGCGCGCAGCAGCCAAACACCGACCCGCACATCCGCGGCCTTGCCAAGCAGGCCGCGGCAGGCGCTTTCCACGCTGGTCCAGTGGAAGGGCTCCGCGCCCTTGCGCAAAGGCACCTGGCCCACCGCGTCGTATTCGCAGATCGCGGCGTCGACGCGGGCGAAGTCCGCGTCGAAATCCAGCTCTTCCGCGGCCGGGGTGTCCGGCAAGGCGATATCGGCGATGGCGTGGTTCATGGTTTCAGCGTTCATGGCGAAAGTTTGCTTCCAACGGCGGCCCTGCCCGGCCCGCCTCAATGTTTTGAATAAGGCGCCGATAAACGGCTGGCGCGCTTTCACAAAAACTCGAGAACAAAGTTATAAGCAAACGCTTGAGTCTGTCCAAATAAACGCCCGGCGGCGGGTTTACCGGTAAACACCGGGGAAACGGGGCGAAACCGCACGACAATACAAATGCATAAACCGTTTTTCATGACGGCCGCGCATGCAAGGACTTGGGGAAATAGTTAAGCGCGCAGCCGGCAGAATGGCTTGCGGCAGAGCAGAATACGGAAGGAAGACGCTGAGTTTGACGCGGCCGCCGGCTTAATCGGCGTCGATTTTCAAGGCCGGCCGATAAAATAAGCTCGGCAATCGCAAGCGCAAGATTTTATTTGCATTTTTAGCGAATATCGGCCGCGCCCGATCCATGCTCGGTGAGTGCGCAAGCACGGCGGCGCCAGTCGCGGCGCGCCGCGCGCTCGTCGGCGCGGCCTGCCGGATCAAAGAAGCGATCCAGGCGGCGGACAATGTGCAAAACACATACTTATTAGGATAATTCGGAGAAAAGTTTTTAATGCCGAGACTTGTTTGGTGTAAATTGGCATAAGCCGTCTATTTTCTAAAACGCTTATGCGCAAATGGCGATTTTATTAAGCCAAGACTTAATAAATCATGGAAAGACGGATCTTAAGCGGCTAAAACGTGGAAAGTGCAAATTCACATTTTGCTCAAACTTTGTTGCATTTGATACACAAAACCCAGGCATTGGGAATAACGCTTTTTCCGCACGTTAGCATATTTAGATAGTCCCGCATGTCCGCGCGCCTTATTTGCATAAATCAAAAACAAGATCAGGGTTTTCCCTAATGATCGGCAATAAAATAAACGATTGTTTAATTTTGTAACCGTTTAGTAATTTTTATTAAATATCCTGGACGCGCTAAAAAAAATAAACCCCGTCAATGACGGGGTTTAGGATTCAGCGATTTTCATTCATTTCGCTTGCGCCGCGGCACATCGCCGCCGCGCGTTCAAGCCGGTTCACATCAGTTCGCCGGCCTCCAGCGTTTTGCCCACCAGGCGTTCGCGCAGATCGAGGATTTCCTTGACCAGGGCGGCGCGCAGCTCCAGCACCAGGGCCAACAAGGTGGCCATGCGCCGGCGCGGCTCCAGCTTGGCCAGATCCTTGGGCTTCATCTGCCGGCCCTCGGCCGCCAGCCTGCCCATCCTCTGTTGCGACACCAGATTCTGCAAACCGGCGGGCAGGGACAAAGCGTCAATCGCCTTCAGTTTTTCCAGGTTCTGCAACATGCGCAGCAGGGCCGCGCGCGCCTGCAACACGATGGCCACCAGGGTGGCCATGCGCCGCGGCGGCTCCAGTTCGGCCAGATCATGGCAGCTCATGCCGTCGCCGGCGCGGGCCAATTCCTGCATCCGCCCCGGCCCCACCAACTGAGTCAGGTGGGCCGGCAAGGCCAGCGCTTCCACCACCTGCAAGCGCTCCAGCTGCGGCGCCGCGCCGCGCGCGCGGTCCGCGTTCAGCCGCAGCCAGGCCAGCGTCGTCAGCTTGCCGCCCTCCCGCAGTTCCAGCAGGGCGTCCAGCCGTTGGCGCTGGCAGGCGCTCAAGGCCTCGTTGAGCCGGGAGTAGACTTGACGCGATCCCAGGGTCAGCGCCGCCGCGCAACTGCGGTCAATCACGCCTATGGCCGGCAGCACGATGCGCCTCTGGCGCAGCCAGGACACCATGGCCTGCGCCAGGCACAGCGGCTGATCGGTTTGAGTGGCCAGCCGGGCCAGGTGGCGCAAGACCGCCTGGCCGTCCTCGGCCCGGTACGGCCTCAATCCCAGATAGGCGTAGAGTTTGACCAGATGCTCGCGCCGGGTCTGATCGCGGGTGGCGTAGCGTTCCCAGTCCTCCTCGCGCGCGCCCAGCGCGGCCGCCACCCGCCGCAACAAACGTGGTGCGGGCTGGCAGCCCTCGTCCAGCGCGATGCCGGGATGGCGCAGATAGCACAGCAGCACGGCCACGCCCAAGCGGTTGGCGCTGCCGCGGTGCTGCTGGATCAAGGCGAAATCCTGTTCGCTGAAGGCGGTTAACTGATCTAACTCGTATTCGTCGTCTGGAGGCTCCAGCAAGCTGGCGCGCTCTGGCGGCGAGAGCAACGGACGTCTCGGCATAGTTCTCTTCCCCTGGCCTTGGCCAATGCGCGAAGCGCCGGCGTTTCTGCGGGCCGGCTGCCTCGCTTGGGCTCCACCGCTCTGACGGCGGCACTGGAGCCGGTGACGCCCTTTGCCGGCCATGTCCGCCGACGAAAGGGCTAACTAAAACATTATGAAGTTCAAGTTGCTTCACTGGTAAGCATTACTTTGTGATGGACCGCATTTGCGGTAGTTCCCGGAAATATGCCGATTTCTTAATTTGAATAGTGAATTAGTCACACGACAAAGGTTTCCACCCCCATAAAATGCCAATGTATTTATTTTTGCCATGATAAGTCCGGGTAAAAATAGCCGATGGGCGATTAGAATCACCGCATAAGGGCGCGCGCTGCGCGCTCGCCGCGGGAAAGACGGGAACTTCTGTCATTCCAAACGAATCCCATGCTTCCAGAAAGTGCTTAATATTGTCAGTTTCGCGCGCGAAGCGGGCCGCCGGTCCGACGCCGCCCACGCCTTGCAAGGAAGACGCCGATGTTCGAGTCCTGGATCCGTTTTTCCGTGCTCCTGTCGATAGGAGTCACCGTGTTGTCGCTGGCCATTACCGGCTTTCTGCTGTTTCGCTCTTTCGACTGGACCTCGCAATTGCGCGGACTGTCCGGTCCCTGGCAGCGAGAAAGCGTGAAAGACGGCGTCCGTCTCAACGCCGACGTCTTGTCGATCCGGCAAACCGGCCTGCTGGTGAACCAGGTGCCGATGATGCGATTGGAGTTGAGGGTGTGGCAGGACGGCTTCAGCCGGGAACTGACGATTGAACAACTGATAGATCTGGGCAATATGCCGCGCGCCGGCGAACGGGTGGAAGTCATGGTGGACCGCCAGGACCCGTCCCGCGCGTCCTATCTGCGGCTGGCGCCGGCGGGCGACGCGCCGCCCGCTCGCCTGCCTTGAAAACCGCCAAAGTCCGCCTCGCGCGGCGGACGAGCGCTCGCAAGGCGGGGGCGCTCCTTCCGCTCGCGCGGCGCTAGGCCCGGGTGGGTTTGCGCGGCCGCCGCGCGCGCCGCTGCAACAATTCCTCCAGTTGCGCGCTGATTTCCAGCGAGGCCTTCGCGCCCAGACCCTGCTGCAGCGCGTCGCGCTGCGGCGGCGCCGCCTGGGCGAACAGCATGGTTTCCCGCAACAGGGCGTTCATCGAATCCAGCCCGCCCTGCGCATGCGTCTGCAAGCGCGCGTTGATGCGGCGCAGGCTGTCGGACACGTCGATGGAATCCGTGACCGCGCTGTTCAAACGCATCAGCTGCCCTATCTTCAGATAGTCCTGCAGCTTGATGGTGCCGCTTTGGTTCATGGTCAGCACCAGGCCTTCGATAATCCTCTCCAGCGCGGCTTGCCGCGCAACCAGCATCTCCAGAATGTCATCCATATCCACTCCTCAATATCAGGCGCGTCAAAGGCAGGCTAACAAGTAAACAGTTTTAAATACATATTAATTTAGACCAGTTTACGCGGCTGCCTTATCACGCCGGGTTTTTATCGGCTTATGGCATTAAATATTCAATATGGGAAATGGGTTTGGCAAGCGAAATACCGCAGGATCCGGCTATCGCCGGCACGGTTGTCGCCAAATTGCGTCGGGAGACGGATAAAAAAAGACGGCGGGCATTGCCCGCCGCCGTTTGGAAGCTAAATCACTATTACATTAGATTCTGTTCCGCCACGTTCAGGTTCAGATCGATCATATGTTCGCTGCCGCCCTGCTCCGCTCCGGTCTTGCCGTCCAGACGCTCGGCCTCGATCGCGTCCAGATAGGCCGGCGTGATGTCGCCGGTGATGTATTCGCCGTTGAAGCATGAGGTTTCGTAGCAGCTCAGCTTGGGGTTGACGCTGCTGACCGCCTCTTCCAGCGCGGACAGGTCCTGATAGATCACCGCGTCGGCGCCGATCTCACGCGCGATCTCGGCCTCGTCGCGGCCGGTGGCCAGCAGTTCCGCCCGCGTCGGCATGTCGATGCCGTAGACGTTGGGGAAGCGCACCGCCGGAGCGGCCGAGGCGAAATACACTTTCTTGGCGCCGGCGTCGCGCGCCATCTGCACGATTTCCTTGGACGTGGTGCCGCGCACGATGGAATCGTCCACCAGCAGCACATTGCGGCCCTTGAATTCGCAGGCCACCGGGTTGAGCTTCTGGCGCACCGATTTCTTGCGCACCGCCTGGCCCGGCATGATGAAGGTGCGGCCGATGTAGCGGTTCTTGATGAAGCCCTCGCGGTACGGCAGGCCCAGGTGGTTGGCCAGTTGCAGCGCGCTGGGGCGACTGGTGTCCGGGATGGGCATCACCACGTCGATGTCCAGCTCCGGCAAGGCGCGGCGGATTTTCTCGGCCAGCTTTTCGCCCATCACGATGCGCGCCTGGTAGACCGAAGCGCCGTCTATCACCGAATCCGGGCGCGCGAAGTACACGTATTCGAACAGGCAAGGCGCGTGGCGGGTGTCGCTGGCGCAGCTGCGGGCGTGGAATTCGCCGTCGAAGCTGACGAAGACGCCTTCGCCCGGCTGCACGTCGCGCAGCAGGCTGAAACCGGAACAGTCCAGCGCCACGGATTCCGACGCGAACATGTATTCGGTCTTGCCGCTGTTGACGCAAGTGCCTATCACCAGCGGGCGGATGCCGTTGGGGTCGCGGAAGGCCACCAGGCCGTAGCCGGCGATCATCGCCACCACCGCGTAAGCGCCGCGCACGCGGCGGTGCACCGCCTCGATGGCGCCGAACACCGCGTCCACGCTCAATTCGTTGGCGCTGAGGCGCTGGGTCAGCTCATGGGCGAACACGTTCAACAACACCTCGGAATCGGAATTGGTGTTGATGTGGCGCAGATCGTGGCGGAACATGTCCGCCTTGAGCTCTTCGGTATTGGTCAGGTTGCCGTTGTGCGCCAGCACGATGCCGAACGGCGAGTTGACGTAGAACGGCTGCGCCTCGGCCAGGCAGGAGGCGGAGCCGGCGGTGGGATAGCGCACATGGGCGATGCCGGCCGCGCCCAATAGGGAACGCATATTGCGCGTGCGGAACACGTCGCGCACCATGCCGCTGCCCTTGTGCATGTGAAAGGTCTTGCCATTGGCGGTCACGATGCCGGCGGCGTCCTGACCTCGATGTTGCAGCACCTGCAAACCGTCATACAGCAACTGGTTGACCGGAGCCTGACCGACCACGCCTAGAATTCCACACATCTTTTGCTCTCTTCCCTACTACTAAAGAAACGGACAAAAAAACAAGACAAAGAAAAAGGCGGAATCTTGAAGTGAAGATATCAAGATATTCCGCCTTGTTCACCAGCTACCCGGTGTAGTGGAGGTTATCGGCCAGCATCGCCGGTAACCAGGGCCTTAATGATAAGGCCACCGATTCAAATGGCGCCGAGAGCACGGCATTCCTCCACATGGGTTGTCGCGGCAGATCGCTCAAGCCGCCCACCAAAACCAGGGCCGTCACCAGCACCAGCCCGCGAGCCAGGCCGAACACCGCCCCGAACAATCGATTGACCCCGCCCAGCCCCACGCTGTCCAGCATGCCGGTCAGCGTGACCCGCAGCAAGGCCGTGGCCAGCCAGGCCAGGAAAAACACCGCCACGAAACCGGCCACCAGCCGCAAGCCTTCCGAACTCAATTCACCGGGCAGGAACGCCGACACCACCGGCGAAAACTGCTTGGCGCACCAGAAGGCGATCAGCCAGGAGCCCAGCGACAGCACTTCGGCCACCAGGCCGCGCATCATCGCCACCAGGATGGAACCGGCGATGATGGCGATGGCAATATAGTCGAAGATGGTCATGACGGCTACTTGGTCACGATAATGCCGTTAACGCCGGCCTTGGCCAGCTTCTGCAAGGTGGCTTGCGCCTCGGCGCGGCTGTTGAACGGGCCCACCCGCACCCGGGTCACTTCGCCCTTGCTGGTCTGCACCTTGCTGAAATGAGCGGACACGCCTATCGACGACAGCTTGGACTTCAAGGCGTCGGCCTTGTCCGGGTCCGACAGCGCCGCCAGCTGGATCACCGATTTGCTCTCGCCCTTGGCCGCCGGCTCCTCTTTCTTCGCCGCCGGCTTGTCCAGCGAATCAAAGCGTCCTTCCAGGATAGCCGCCGGGTCCGGCTTGCGGGCCGGCTTTTCGTCCAGCTTGATTTCGGGCTTTTTATGCTCGGGCTTGGCCGGTTTCGGCTCCGGCTTGTGTTCGGGTTTGGGCTTGGCCTCCGGCTTGGGCTCCGGTTTGACTTCCGGCTTGGGCTCGGGTTTCGCCGCGGGGGCCGGCTGCGCGGCCGGCATCGCCGGCGTCATCGTGGACAGATTGGCCGCCAGTTCGGTGGCGCCGGGCTTGGCCGCGGGCGAGACTTCGGCCAGCGCGGCGGAAGCCGCGGACGGCGCCGAAGCCGGCTGGGCCGGCGGCGGCAAGGCGCCCGCCGGCGCTTCGGCGTGATTGGCGGCCGGCGCGGAAGCGCCCGCGCCCAGCACTTCTATGGACTCCGGCTTCATCTGCTGCTCGGGCAGGCGTCCCACCACGTTCCACAAAACGACGGTGGCGACGGTAACCAAGACGACAGCGCCCACCAGACGGCGTCTGGCGCGCTTGCGCAACAGGATCAACTCCTCGTGGGTGGATAAAGCCATGCTTTCCTCAAGCCGGGTGTTGCCGGGCTTCCATCACCTCGGCAACGGTGTGGAAGGAACCAAAAACGACAATTCTATCACTCTCCTCCGCCTGCGATAAGGCCGCCGACCAGGCTTGCGCCACGGTGGCGAAGGATTGCACCCTCTCAACGCCCATTTCCGCCAGCCTGGCGGCGATGCGTTCGCCGCTCTGGCCGCGGGGCATGTCGAGGCCGCCGACGAACCAGGCGTCGAACTCCTCGCGCGCCAAGGCCGCCACCTGTTCCAGGTCCTTGTCTTCCAGCATGGAGAACACCGCCAGCCGGTTGCGGGCGAACGGCAGCTGTTTCAGGCTGGCCGTCATCGCCTTGACCGCGTGCGGATTGTGGCCCACGTCCAGCACCACCGCCGGACGGCCCGGCAGCACCTGGAAACGGCCCGGCCACTCCACTTCCAGCAGGCCGCGCTTGACCGCGCCCAGGTTCACCGGCAGCCGCGGCTTCAAACACTCCAGCACGGCCAGCGCCGCCGAGGCGTTGACCATCTGATAGCCGCCGCGCAGCGCCGGCAAGGGCAAGGCGTGGCGATGGGCGTCGCCCATGTGGAAGGACCATTGATTGTCCATGCGCTGATAGCCGAAGTCCGGCCCGTACAGCTTCAGGTCCGCGCCGATGGCGCGCGCGTGCTCGATCAGCCTGGCCGGCGGATTCGGGTCCGCGCACAAGGCCGGCTTGCCGGCGCGGTAGACGCCGGCTTTCTCGAAGCCGATGTCCTCGCGGTTGTCGCCCAGGATGGCCTGGTGGTCTATGTCCACGCTGACCACCACCGACACGTCCGGCTCGAAGATGTTGACCGCGTCCAGGCGTCCGCCCAGGCCCACCTCCAGCACGATCACGTCCACTTTTTCGGCGACAAAGCTGTGCACCGCCGCCAGGGTGCCGAATTCGAAATACGTCAGCGAGGTGTCGCCGCGCGCGGCGTCTATCGCCTCGAAGCTGGCGACGATGCGCTCATCGCTGGCGGGCGCCAGATCGATGGCGATGCGCTCGTTGTAACGCAGGATGTGGGGAGAGGTGTAAGTGCCCACCTTGAAGCCGGCGCAATGCAGCATGGCGGACAGCATCGCGCAGACCGAGCCCTTGCCGTTGGTGCCGGCCACCATCACCACCGGGCAGGACGGTTGCAGTTTCATCGCGGCGCGCACCCGCTCCACGCGGGCCAGGCCCATATCGATGGCGGTGGCGTGCAGGCTTTCCTGCCAGCTCAGCCACTCGGCCAGAGTCTTGTGTCCAGTCATTTCGTCTCAGTGTCGTCCGCGGCTTGAAACCACAGCAAATAAGTCCGCAAGCGGCGGCGGCCGTCCGCCGGCGCCGAATCCGGCCACACCATCAAAGCGCGCCGGCGGCCGCCGATGCGCACATTCAATACCGTCAGCCAAGGGGTGATGAAGCAATCGTCCAAGGCCTGCGCCGGCAGCGCGGCTTCGCGCCACACGCTCAGCCGCCCCAGGCCGTCCACTTCCAGCCGCCGGAAACGGCCGGCGTCGCCCCAGCCGTCGGCGCGCAGCGCCCGCATAAGCAAGAAGGCCTCGGCCGGCAACAAGGCCAGCCAGATGGGCGGCAGATGGCGGATCACCGCCCAGGCCAGCAGCGCGGCGGCGGAAACCGTCAGCGCCAGCCAAAGGCGCGAAGGCCTCAGCTCGAAGCCGAAAGGCTCCAGCCGGGGCCGCCGGTTCATGGTTTAGAGATCCAGCGCCGGGGTGTTGCTGATGTCGGCGTCCACGCTGTCGATCACCGTGGAGTGGATCTCCACGTCGAACCATTCCCAGAAGGCTTTCAAGGACAGATCCTTGGGCCATGTGTCTTCGTCCTCGTACCAGGACGCCAGTTCCATCTTGAACAATTGTTCGTAGATTTCGTCGATGTAGGCGACGCCCTCTTCCGGCTCGTCGAACTCCGGCAGCAGGATCACGGTGCAGTCGGTGCGCAGGCTGTCCAGCGCCAGATCCATGTCGTTGTCCGGGGCCTGGTTCAGCCAGTCCAGGAACGGTTGTTTCGGTTTGATCACGGCCACCGAGCGGTCAACGAAGTACATAGCATGCCTTTCATTCAAGTTTGGCCGGCATTGTAACAGCACAAACCGCGCGGCGCTAAGCGTGGAAAGGTGAAGCCCATGTTACAATCCGCCCAACTTTCCATACAGAAAACAACACGCACCATGGCTCTGATTACCGTCGAAAAAGCCTGCCTGGCTTTTGGTCACCACGCATTGCTGGATAACGTCGATTTCGCGCTGGAACCGGGCGAAGTGGTCGGCCTGATCGGCCGCAACGGCGCCGGCAAGTCCTCGCTGCTCAAGAGCGTGGCCGGCGCGGTGGCGCTGGACGACGGCCGCGTCAACATCAAGGGCGACGTCAAAGTGGCCTATGTGCCGCAAGAGCCTGAGCTGGCGCCGGAACACACGGTGTTCGAAGCCGTGGCCGAAGGCCTGGGCGAACTGAAAAGCCTGCTCACCGAATACCACCAAGTCACCCATCAGCTGACCCAGGCCGACGCCGACCACGAGCAGGCGCTGGCGCGGATGGAGCACATCCAGCACGAGCTGGAGGCCCGCGGCGGCTGGCAGTTCGACGCGCTGATCTCCTCCACCCTGTCCCATCTGGGCCTGAACCCGGACGCGCGGATCGAGGAGCTGTCCGGCGGCTGGAAAAAACGCGTGGCGCTGGCGCGCGCGCTGGCCGCCAGACCCGACGTGCTGCTGCTGGACGAACCCACCAACCACCTGGACGTGTCCGCCATCGAATGGCTGGAAACCCTGATCAAGAACTACGGCGGCAGCGTGCTCTTGATCACCCACGACCGCCGCTTCCTGGACAATGTGGCCACCCGCATCGTGGAACTGGACCGCGGCCTGCTGCGCAGCTACCCGGGCAGCTTCTCCAGCTACCATGTGCGCAAGGCGGAAGAACTGGCCGTCGAGGAAGAGCAAAACCGCATCTTCGACAAATTCCACGCCCAGGAAGAGGTGTGGATCCGCAAGGGCATCGAGGCGCGCCGCACCCGCAACGAAGGCCGGGTGCGCCGGCTGGAGGCCATCCGCCGCGAGCGCTCGGCGCGGCGCGAGCGCGTGGGCCAGGTCAACTTCCAGCTGGACGCCGGCGAACGCTCCGGCAAGCTGGTGGCGGAGCTGGAGCACGTCGGCAAGGGCTTCGAGGGCAAGACCCTGATCCGCGACTTCACCACCCGCATCCTGCGCGGCGACAAGATCGGCCTGATCGGCCCCAACGGCGCCGGCAAGACCACGCTGCTCAAGCTGATCCTGGGCCAGCTGGACGCGGACAGCGGCAGCGTCAAGCAGGGCAGCAAGCTGGAGATCGCCTACTTCGACCAGTTCCGCGAACAGCTGGACGAGGAAACCAGCGTCGCCGACATCATCAGCCAGGGCAACGACTTCGTTGAAATCGGCGGCGTGAAGAAACACGTGATGAGCTATCTGGAAGACTTCCTGTTCTCGCCGCAGCGCGCGCGCAGCCCGGTGCGCTCGCTGTCCGGCGGCGAACGCAACCGCCTGCTGCTGGCCCGGCTGTTCACCCGGCCGGCCAATGTGCTGGTGCTGGACGAGCCCACCAACGATCTGGACATCGACACGCTGGAACTTCTGGAAGACGTGATCGCTCAATACTCGGGAACCGTGTTCCTGGTCAGCCACGACCGCGCCTTCCTGGACAACGTGGTCACCCAGGTGATCGCCTTCGAAGGCGACGGCCGGCTGGAAGAGTATCCGGGCGGCTACCAGGACTGGATCGACACCAAGGCGCGCATGGCGGCGATGAAGCCGGCGGAGAAGCCGCGGGACGCTTCGGCCCCGCAGGAGAAACCCAAGGACAAGCCCAAGTCCGCGCGCAATAAACTGTCCTACAATGAGACGCGAGAGCTCGCCGCGCTGCCGGACGAGATCGCCGCGCTGGAAACCGAGCAAGCCAGCCTGAATCAGCAATTGCTGGACCCCAACTGCTACCGCGACACGCCCAAGGAGGCCATCGCCTGGCAGCGCCGGGTGGAGGAAATCGACGAATTGCTGATGGACAAGCTGGCGCGCTGGGAAGAACTGGAGTCAAAGCAACAATGAGCAAAACCCTGCCGCCTTCGCCCTCTTCGCCGTTGGACCGCCGCGCGCTGCTGCGCGGCGCCGCGCTGCTGTCGCTGGCCGGCCTGCTGGCCGCCTGCGGCACCACGCCCTCCAAGGTGGCCGGCGGCCGCAAGCCCCGCCCTTCCGGCGACCTCAGCCTGTCCGGACTGAAGGCCGACGGCGCCAGCCGGGAAATCCTGATCTACACGCTGGGCCTGCTGGGCCTGGACTACAAGTTCGGCGGCACCAACCCCGAGGCCGGCCTGGATTGCAGCGGCATGGTCGGCTACATCTACCAGAACGCCGTCGGCGTCACGCTGCCGCGCACCGCGGCCGAGATCGCCGGCGTGGCGCGGCCCATCCCGGACAGCCGGATGCGGGTCGGCGACCTGGTGTTCTTCAACACCATGAACCGCCCGTTCTCGCATATGGGCATCTTCATCGGCGACGGCAAGTTCGTGCACGCGCCGCGCACCAACAGCTCCATTCGCGTGGCGCGGCTGGACAATAGCTATTTCGCCGCCCGTTACGAGGGCGCGCGCACGCTGTTCAGCTAAGAAGCTGTTTACGATCTGCTGCGCGTCGGTAGAGACATTGTGCGATGAGTGCCGTCCTCGAAATGCTCATGTACCACGCGTACATTCCGCTTTCTCAGCCGCAACGCCTTGTCTCACTCTTGCTCGCGAGATCGTAAACACCTTCTAAACGCCTCCCAAGCGCTCGCTAGCCCGGCGCCAGCGCCGGCGTCGCGCCGGCGCTTTCCGCCCCGCGCTCAGCCCATCCCAACAAGGCCTCCTCCACGCTGTCCAACAGCGCCCGCGTCGCTTCCGCGCCGGCCGCCATGCGCAAGGCCAGCTCGCGGCAGGCCGGGCCTGGGCCCGGCTCGGCCAATAAGCGCGCCAACAAACGCTCCATTCTCCCCGCGGACACGCGCTGCGCGTGCAAGACCTCGGCCACGCCCAGGCGCTTGGCGCGCCGGCCGTTGTCGAACTGATCGTAGGCGTAAGGCACGATCAATTGCGGAATCCCAGCGCGCATCGCGTCCGCCATGGTGCTGACGCCGCCGTGATGCGTCAGCGCCGCCGCCCGCGGCAACAGCGCGGCGAAAGGCGCGTGCGCCTGCCACAGCACATCGGCCGGCAAAGCCGGCGGCAACTGCGCCGCGTGCGGCGTGACGAAAATCCCGCGCCGGCCCAGCCGCCGCAAGGCCCGCAGCGCGGCGTCGAAGAAGGCCGCCGCGTGCCGATGGCCGGTGCCCGGCGTGAACACGACGGGCGCATCGCCGGCGGCCAGAAAGGCCTCCAGCTCGGCGGACAGCCCCGCGCCCCGCTGCGCGGCGGGCAGCAGGAAATCCCCTTCGAAGAACGGCCGCGGCCAATCCGGCTGCAAGGCGGCGAACCAGCGGGGAAACAGGCCTATCGAGGCGTTGGGGGCTCTCAGCATATGCTCGAAAAAATGCGGCTCCGCCGGCAGGCCGCGCTGTGCGCGCGCCGCGTTCAGACTGGGCAAGGTCTGGGCGTTGAACCAGTGATGCAGCGCCCACCACAGCAGGCCGGCTCCGGCCGGCGGCAGCCAGCCGGGAATCCGCAAGGAGCCCAGGGTGAGCAGGTCGTGGCGGCTGCACAGATTGGACGGCGCGAGATAGGCCGTCACAATGCGCAAATCCGGCCGCGCCGCTCGCGCCAGCGCCGCCATCGGCACCAGGACGGGGTGGCACAAGACCACGCAGTCCTCATCCGCCGGCAGATCCCTCACCCGCTCCCGCAAGGCGTCCAGATCCGGCGCCAGGCTATCCCAGAGCACGCCCCAGCTCTTGCGCTCATGCCATAGATCGGGGTTGTCCAGCGCCGCCTGTTCCCGCTCGACGCTGCCGAACAGCCAGTACGGCAGGCCGGCCGCCCGCGCCGCTTCCTCCTGCAAGGCCGGCGCCAGCATCCGCACCCGGTGGCCGCGCTCGCTCAAGCCGCGCGCCAGCGCGACGAAGGGCTGCATGTCCCCGCCGGTGCCGCTGGACGCCACGATGATCAAAGGACCGCGCGCCGGGTCCGCGCCGGCATGCGACAACGACAGCTCCCGCTCCATGACCCGCCTCCTTCCTTTAGGACGACAAGCCACTTTACGCCAATGTCATTTATCTGGCAAAAAGAAAACCGCCCGAGGGCGGTTGCGTGCGCATGGCGACCCTGCGCCGCGCCATGGCTTAGAGCCTGTTCAAAGTCTCGCGAGCAAGAGCGAGACAAGGCGAAAACAGCAGAGAAAGCGGAATGTACATACGGTACATGAGCATTTCGAAGTTGCTTTCAACGCCGTATCGCCGAAGCGCAGCAGACATTGAACAGGTTCTTAGAGCGTGAACTGCTGTACCACGCCGCGCAAAGACACCCCGCGCTCCAACAGATTGACCACGCCCTGCTGAGCCTCTTCCGCCGCCAGCCGGTTTTCCTCGGCCGAGCTGCTGACCGACTCCACACTGCCGGCCAGGTGCTGCGAAGCGTTGGCCTGCTCGCGCACCGCCGCCGAGATATCGCCCATGCCGCGCGACACGCCCTGGATCTGCACCGAGAAGCCCTGCAAAGTGTCCTGCGCCTCGCCGGCGTGATTGACGCTGGCGTCCACGCGGTCCACCGCCGCGCGCATGCCGGAGATGGCGGAGGCGGAATCCTGCTGCACCGAAGCGATCATCGAGCCGATCTCCACCGTGGCGTTGGCGGTGCGTTCGGACAGCTTGCGCACCTCGTCCGCCACCACCGCGAAACCGCGGCCCTGCTCGCCGGCCCGCGCCGCCTCGATCGCCGCGTTCAAGGCCAGCAGATTGGTCTGATCGGCGATGTCCTTGATCACCGCCACAATCATATTGATCTCATTGGTGCGCGAATCCAGCTGATCCAGCTTGCCGGCCAGCTGGGTCACTTCCTGCTGCACCGTCCGCATGCCTTCCACCGCGTTCTGGATGTATTGCACCGTGGTCTGGGTCTGGCCTTCGAACGAAGACATCAGCGTGGCCGCGTCCTCGGCGATTTCCGAGACATGGGCGATGCTCACCGCCAGCTCCTCCACCGCCGCCGCGCTGCCGCGCACGTCCTCGGCCTGCTGGCCGGAACGCGCGGCCACGCCGCCCACCAGCTGATCGATGTGCTGGGATTCGCTCTGCACCGCGTCGGATTCGCCGCGGATCTCCAGCAAGCGCTCACGCAGGGCCGCCATGAAGGTGTTGAAGGAGGACGCGATGCGGCCCACTTCGTCGCGGCTGCGCACCGGCATGCTGCGCACCAGGTTCCAGTCGCCGCCGGCCAGTTGCTGCAGGGCCACGTTCAACTCGTTCACCGGCTGCACCATGCGGTTGGCCAGCAACAGGGCCGCCAGCTGGGACATCAGCAGCAGGCCCAGGCCCACCGCGCCGCTTTGCCACAGCACCTGGGTGCGCAAGGCCTCCACTTTTTGCAAGGACGTGTCCACCCCCACCACGTAGCGCATGCCGCTGGCCGAGGTGAAGGGCACGAACACCGAGCGGAACAGGCCGAACTCGCCCTGGTATTCCTCAAACTGGGTGGAGCCGCTGCGCAAGGCCGCGGCCAGGCCGGCCGGCACATCCTTGTATTCCGCCAGGAACCACTGTTGGTACTGGCCGGACTTCACCTCGTCGGGGCTGGCGGAAGAACTGGTGTACAACACGCG
Source organism: Chromobacterium sp. CCUG 30098 (assembly GCF_059916605.1). Lineage (NCBI taxonomy): Bacteria > Pseudomonadati > Pseudomonadota > Betaproteobacteria > Neisseriales > Chromobacteriaceae > Chromobacterium > Chromobacterium sp. CCUG 30098. The sequence goes on from NZ_JAUCGS010000015.1 coordinate 24,922, forward strand.
GCCACCGCGCTGAATGGTGGAATAGGCGTAGGCCAGACCGCTGTCGCGCGCAAAATCGGTCAGCTGCTTGGTGGTGACCTGGCTATTGGGGTTGCTGTCCGGCAATTGGTCGTGGAAGTTCTCGCCCACCATCTGGCGCGCCGCGTAGGCGGCGGTCAGCAGGGTCTGATCCACGCCCTTCATTTCGGAGTCGACCGTGCTGCGATAAGCGTAGATCGAATAAACCGCCACGATCAGCAGGCTCACCAGAGTAAAAGCGGCGGATAGTTTGGCCCGCAAGCCCCAGTCCTTGTTCAAGACACTCATACGGATGCATTCCTTCGACATTCATTCCAAAAACGGCTCCCCGCCGCCGGCGGCGCATCCGGAGCGCGCCGGACCGGCGCCGCAGGTCCAGGCAGTGGATCAGGCAGTAATCGACAAGAGACGATGACGGCGCCGCGAAGTGGTGCGGAGCGGGCGGGGAAAGATAGACAGGCGGCGGCGCGCCGGGACAAGCGGCCCAGTGCGGCGGCGAGCGCTGAATATGGAAAGTGATGATAACGCCAATTAAACGCGAATCAATGCGACTGGCTTTGGTAGTTTGCACATAGCAAGTGCATAATCGCTTTTTCTCGAGGTGAAGCGACCCGCGCCGGCTTTGTTTTTAAAAGGTTTTTTACAAATAGACGCCGGCAAGCATCGGTATTTACGTAAAAACACCTATCGCATCTGTATCTATCTTGAGGGCCGCGTCCGCCGCCGCGCGGCGGACCATGGACAGGTTCTCAGGCGCGCAGACCCTGCAACAGCCGCGCCAGGCGCTCCAGAGACATCACCTCGTCCACCCCGCCGCGGGCGATGGCCGCCTGCGGCATGCCGAACACCACGCAGGACGCCTCGTCCTGGGCCAGCGTGCGCGCGCCGGCGTCGTGCATCTCGCGCATGCCGCGCGCGCCGTCGTCCCCCATGCCGGTGAGGATCACGCCCACCGCGTTGGCCCCGGCGCTCACCGCCACCGAGCGGAACAACACATCCACCGACGGCCGGTGCCTCGATACCGGCGGCCCGCCCTTGACCTCCGCGACAAACTGCTTCTGCCGGCGGTGCAAGAGCAGATGCTGGCCTCCCGGCGCAATCAGCACCGTGCCGGCGCTGAGCACGTCGCCGTTCTTCGCCTCCCTCACCTCCACCTGGGTCAGCTGGTTGAGCCGGCCGGCGAAGATGGAAGTGAAGCCCTCAGGCATATGCTGCACCACCACCATGCCCGGGCAATGCGGCGGCAGCCGCTGCAACAGGAACTCCAGCGCCTGGGTGCCGCCGGTGGACGCGCCCAGCGCGATGACGCGCTCCGTGCCCTGCGCCGGCCGCCGGCGCTCCGGCGGCGCGTCCAGAATGGCGTCGGCGGTCAGCTTGGGCGCCGGATAGCCGGACGGAGACGTCTGCTTCAAGGCCTCCACCCTCACCCGCGCCGCCGCGTACACCTCCTCCACCAGCCGCTTGGCGTTCTCGACGAAATTCGTCCTCGCGTTGACCAGCGGCTTGAGCAGCACCGACACCGCGCCGGCGCTCATCGCCTCCAGCGACACCAGCGCGCCCTCGGTGGTCAAGGCCGAGCAGATGATCACCGGCGTGGGCCGCTCCGCCATCACCTGGCGCAGAAAGGTCAGGCCGTCCATCCGCGGCATGGCCAGATCCAGGATGATCACGTCCGGCCAGCGGATCTTCATCCGGCTCATCGCGTAAATGGGGTCCGGCGACGCGCCCAGCAGCTTGATGTCCGGCGCGGTGGCCAGCATCTGGCCCAGCATCTCCCGCGCCACCGCGGAGTCGTCAACAATCAGAACACTGATGCTCATCGATTCTTCCGCCCGCCAAGTGGGCATCCAGCCGGTAGCGCGACGGCGCCTCCTGCGCCAAGGGCAGCGCCAGGTGCCGGATGGATTCCGAATGCCCGATGATCAAATGTCCGCCCTGCCGCAGCTTGTCGCACAGCGACAGCAAAACCCGCAGCTTGGTGGCCTCGTCGAAATAAATCAGCACATTGCGCAGGAAAATCACATCGAAATGACTATGGTTGAAGTCCGCCGCGTGCAGCAGGTTCAGATTGGCGAAACTCACCTTCTTCGCCAGCTCCGGCGCCACCTTGACCATGCCGGCGTATTCGTCGCGGCCGCGCAGGAAATAACGCCGCCACAGCTCCGGCGGCGTCCTGCGCGCGCGCTCCACCGAGTAAACCCCGCGCCGGGCCAGATGCGTGACCCGGGTATTGATGTCGGTGGCGTACACCCGCCACTGGCCCAGCAGGCCCAGCGCCTCCGCCAGAATCATCGCCACCGTGTACGGCTCCTCGCCGGTGGAGCAAGCCGCCGACCACACCCGGAACTCGCCCTTGCCCTGCAGCCGCGCCGCCTCTTGCCGCAGCCAGGCGAAGTGTTCCGGCTCGCGGAAAAAATAGGTTTCATTGGTGGACAGCAGATTGATCGCGTACTGCCGCTCCGTCACATTGGCCGGGTCTGAGATCAGACGCCAGTAAGCCGCGTAGCTGTTCAGCCGCAAATGGCGGATGCGCTTGGCCAGGCGCGACTGGATCAGCGAACGCTTGCTCATCGGCATGGCGATGCCGGCGGTCTGGTAGATGAAGCGGCGCAGCTGGAAAAACTCCCCATCCGTCAACAAGGGCGCGGCGGCCAGCGTCTCTTCCAGGGCGAACATCTACAGCGCCTCAATGTCGTCGCTCAGAAACTGCTGGGTCACCGCCTCCGCCATCGCGCTGAGCTCGGACACCGACAGCGCCTGGCGCACATTCAGCAGAATGGCGAAGCGCTGATTGATGGTGGCGATGCCCTGGATGAAGTCGCTGCGGATATTGGAGCCGAAGCTGGGCGAGGGATCGATCTCGCTTTGCGGGATCTCCAGCACCTCGCACACCGAATCCAGCAGAATGCCGATGTCGGCGTAGCCGCCCTCCAGGCCCGGCAAGGACAGGATGGCCACGCAAGTGGACGACTTCAAGGCCGTCTGGCCGCGGCCGAAGCGCACCGACAAATCGATCACCGGCACCACCGCGCCGCGCAGATTGATGATGCCGCGCACGAAGTTGGGCATCATCGGCACCTCGGTGATGCCGTCGAACTCGATGATCTCCCGGATGAAGTTGATCTGAATGCCGAACAAATCCTCGCCCAGGATGAATGTGACGCAATGGAATTTCTGGTCGCCGCCGTCCTGGCCGGCCGGCTGGTCGCTGTTTCTCATCGCCGTCTTCCTCCCTCTCAATACTTGGAGAACTTGTCCTCGTCCACGGTCAGATCCATATCGTCATCGTCGTCCATCGGCGGCGGCGGCGCGGCCTTGCCGCCGTGCAAGTGGCCGATGTGCACCAGCCGGGACTTGCGGCCGCCGCGGGTGTTGCGCAGCTTGAACTGCTGCATCAAATCCTGCAGCTGCATCGCCGCGGAACTCAGTTCCTCGGAGGTGGAGCTCAGTTCCTCGGCCGACGTGGCCGAAGACTGCATGCCGCTGCTGATCTGGGTCACCGCGCTGTTGATCTGATCAATGCCGGTGCGCTGCTCGCGCGAGGCCGCGGAAATCTCCTGCACCAGGCTGGCGGTCTGGTCTATGCCGGGCAACATCTCCTGCAGCAAGGTGCCGGCCTTCTCCGCCACGCTCACCGAGCGGCTGGCCAGATCGCCTATCTCCTTGGCCGCCACCTGGGAGCGCTCCGCCAGCTTCCTCACCTCCACCGCCACCGTGGCGAAGCCCTTGCCGTGCTCGCCTGCGCGCGCCGCCTCGATCGCCGCGTTGATGGCCAGCAGATCCGTCTTGTTGGCGATATCGTTGATCACCGTGATCCGCGACGCGATCTCCTTCATCGCGTGCACCATATCGCTGACCGCGCTGCCGCCCTGGGTGGCGCTGGACGCGGATTTGGACGCAATGCCCTCGGTCACTCGCGCATTGTCGGCGTTCTGCGTCACCGTGGCCGCCATCTCCTCCACCGAGGCGCTGGTCTGCTCGATGCTGGACGACAGCTCGGACGAAGTCTGCGCCAGGGAGTTGGCGGTGGACGACACCTCCTCGGACGCCGAGCCTATCGCCTCCGACATCGCGCTGACCTCGGACAGCGTCTCGGACAGCCGGTGCGCCATGGATTTGATCGAATACAGCAGGCTGGAAGTATCGTCCGGGTGCAGCTTCACCGGCACCGACAAATCCCCGGCCGCCACCCGGCTCACCACCTGCACGGTGTAGGACGGGTCGCCGCCCAATTGCTTCAGCAGGCTGCGCGTCACCATCACCCCCAGCGCGATGCTCAGCAGCACCGCCGCCACCGCGATGGCCACCAGCACTCGCAAGGCGTCCGTGCTGATCGCCTTGGTTTCCACCAGGGAGTTGTCGGCCAGCTTGGCGTTGAGGTTCACCATCTCGGTCAGCACCGCGTCCACCGCCTGGAAAGCCGGCCAGCCCTTTTCCGACATCAGCTTCAGCGCAATCTTATTGTTCTCGCCGTCGCCGCGGTCGGTATAGGACAGCCGCTTCACCTCGGTGGCGTAGGGCTGGTAAATGGCCCAGGCGGCGTCGAAACGGCGTATCGCGTCCACCTCGGGCGGCGTCAGGTCCGTCTTGCGGTAGGCGTCTATGCTGGCGTTCATGTTTTTTTCAAACCCCGCCATTTCCAAGCCCACCTCGTCCATGGTTCTGGTGTCGGTTTCGGCGATATAGCGGTACAAGGAGCGGTTGCTGGCCATCGCGTTGCGCGCCGCGTTGCCGATATCCTTGATCGGCGTCAGCTGGTTGTCGAACAGATTCACCATCACGCCGGTGATGCGCTCCGTGGCGGTGTAGCTGATGAAGCCCAGCGCCAACAAGAAACACAGCACCACGCCAAACGACAGACCCAGCTTGGTCTTGACCTGCGCATTGTGAAACCACTGCATGACTACCTCCCGGCGCGCATCGGCGCGCTAAATGACGTCGCTCGCCTGCGCCTCGCTGGACTGGCGAATCCGCCGCCGCTCGCGGCGGCAGGCGTGGTGGATCAACTGCGGAACGTCCAGCACCAGCGCCGGCTTGCCGTTGCCCAGGATGGTGGAGCCGCTGATGCCGCGCAGCGATCGGAAAATCTCGCCCAAGGGCTTGATCACCGCCTGCACCTCGCCCATCAGCCGGTCCACCACCACGCCGGCGCGGTTTTCCCCGTAATGCACAATCACCACGTACTCCGGCTGCGTGGCCGGCGGCAGATTGAACAACTCCCGCAAGGACACGAAGGGCAGCCAATCGCCGCGCACATTGATCTGGCGCGCGTTCTGCCGCATCGCCTCCTCCGGCATGTCCACGCACTCGATCATCATGTCCAGCGGCATCACCAGCGAGGAATCGTTCACCTCCACCCGGAAGCCGTCGATGATGGCCAGCGTCAGCGGCAGCCGCAGCCGGAACGTGGCGCCCTGGCCCGGCTGGGAAAAGATTTCGATCTCGCCGCGCAAAAGTTCGATATTGCGTTTCACCACGTCCAGGCCCATGCCGCGGCCGGACAGATCGCTCAGCGCGTGCGCGGTGGAAAAGCCGGGCAGGAAAATCAGCTGCAGGGTTTCCTGCTCGCTCAACTGCCGGCCCTCGCTCAACAAGCCGCGTTCCAGCGCCTTGGCCAGCACCTTGTCGCGGTCTATGCCGCGGCCGTCGTCCTTGATTTCCACCACCACCGAGCCGGCGTCGTGAAAGGCGTTGAGCACCACCTTGCCCATTTCCGGCTTGCCCGCCTCCCGCCGCTCCGCCGCCGTTTCCAGGCCGTGGTCCACCGCGTTGCGCACCAAGTGCATCAGCGGGTCGGTCAAGCGCTCCACCATGGATTTGTCGATCTCGGTGTCCGCGCCCTGAATCGTCAGCTGTATGGATTTGCCCAACTGCCGCGACACCTCGCGCACCATGCGAGGAAACCGGCAGAACACCTCGTCCACCGGCACCATGCGCAAGGTCAGCGCGTCGTCGCGTATGCTTTCCACCAGCGTGTTGATGATGGCCACGGACTCCAGCAGCTCGGCGTCGCAGCGGTTCTGCGCAATCAGCTTGGTGCCGGCGGACGCGATCACCAGCTCGCCCACCCGGTTGATCAGCCGGTCCAGCTTGCCGGCCTCCACCCGGATATAGTGACTGTCGCCGCGGGCCGGCCGGCCCGCCGCGGCGCCCGGCTCCCCGCTCCGCCCGCTCTCCGGCCGCGCCAGCCAGGGCGCCTCCCGCACCCGTTCCGCCTCCGCCGCGGTCAAGGCCCCGCGCGCCAGCCAGCGCGACAGCTGCGGCTCTATCGATTCCCCCAGGCGCTCCGCCAGCGAGCGGAAGGCCGCCAGCGGCGCGTGCGGCGGCAGAATGCCCAGCATGCTGTCTTCGGCGACGAACTCGAACACGTCGCGTACCTGCTCCAGGCTGGCCGCGGATTCCAGGCTCAGCTCCAGGCCGATGAAGCAATCCGTCGGCTCCAAGTCGGCGAAGGCCGGCAGCGGCGGCCAGACCAGCTCCACCTCGCGCAGCGCGCCCAACTGGCTGAGGAAACGCAGGCAGGACAGCGGATCGAAGCCGTCGCGGAACAAATCGGGATAAAAGCGCAGCGACAACTGCCACAGCGGCGTGGCGGCGGCGTCCAGCGCCTCCTCGCCGGCCACCGCGCAGGGGGCCCCGTCCAGCAGGAACAGCTGCAAACGCTGCAACAGCGGCGCGCCGTCCGGCCAGACCGGCTCCGCGTCCAGCGCGGAGGCCTCCACCGCCTCCAGCATCCGCCGCAGATGATCGTTGCAGGCTAGCAGCAGGCTGACCAGATCGTCGCCCAACGCGATCTTGCCGCCGCGCAGCCGTTCCAGCACGCTCTCCATCGCATGGGCGAAGGCCACCAGCGCGTCGAAGCCGAAGGTGCCGGCGGAGCCCTTGATGGTGTGCGCGGTGCGCAGCAGCAAGTTGAAGGTCTCGGCGTCGGCGGGAAAGGCGGCCGGGTCCAGCAGCGCGCCTTCCAGCGCGTCGCACAGCTCGCGGGACTCCTCCATGAAAATCGCCCTGGCCTTACTCCAGTCCATCCTCGCCTCCCGCCGCCGGCGCCGTCAGCGCCACGCCCAGCAACTGGAAGGCCTCGCTGACCAGGGGATTGTCCGCCAGCAGCTCCAGCCGCCGCAGCTGCCGGCCAAAGGCCAGCAGCAACTGCAAGGCACAGCCGTCCACCTCCGTCACCTCGGCGAAGCTCAACGACACCGACTCCTGCCCCAGCAAGGGCAGGAGCTCGCTTTTCAGCTGCTCCACCGTGTAAACGCTCAACTCGCCGCTCAGGCTGGCCCTGGCCCAACCCTCGCCGGTTTCGACATGCAATGCCATTACGCCCCCAAACCAAACGCCAAGCGGGTGTTAACTCACTGTTTTTACTTAAGTGTCCACACTAAAAGTAGTCAAAAAACAGATTGTTTTATAAAAAACAGTAAACAAGCCAACGCGCGGCGGCGCGAACACGGCAACAGCAGCATGGCGGGAGGCCTATGAAACTGAGCATCAAATCCCTGCTGACGGCCGGCGCCGGCGTGTTCGCCCTGCTTTTGTTGCTGCTCCTGCTGTGCACCCTGCGCCTGCGGCATGAGCTGGATCTGCAAGCCCGGGCCGAGTCGCAGCGCAATCAAAGCTATCTCTTGGCCAACGAACTGCGGCAAAGCTCGGACGACCTCACCCGCCTGGTCCGCACCTACGCGGAAACCGCGGACCCGCGCTACGAGCGGCAATACTGGGCGGTGCTGGCGATACGCAACGGCCAGCAGCCGCGCCCGCAGCACTACAACCGCATCTACTGGGACTTCATGGCGGCTAGCGACAACAAGCCGCAGCCGGACGGCCCCGCCGTGCCGCTGCAACAGCTGATGCGGCAGGCCGGCTTCACCCAGCAGGAATTCGACCAGCTCGGGCTGGCCCAGGCCAACTCGGACCGGCTGGTCAACACCGAAACCGTGGCGATGAACGCGATGAAGGGACGCTTCGCCGACGGCCAGGGCGGTTTCAGCCGCCAAGGCCCGCCGGACCCGGAACTGGCCCGGCGCATCCTGCACGACCGCCAATACCATCTGGACAAGGCCGCCATCATGCAGCCGGTGGACGCCTTCTACCGGCTGATGGAAGAGCGCACCAACCAGGCCGTCGCCCAATCCCGGACCCAGGCCGGGCTATGGCTGGCCATCGTCATCGGCCTGATGCTGGGCTGCTGCGCGCTGGGCCTGTTGATGTTCTGGACCATTTACCGGCGCCTGTTCGCCATGCTGGGCGACGAGCCCTTGCGCGTCACCCGGCTGATGCGGGCGGTGGCGGCCGGCGATCTGGCCGCCGCGGCCCCGCCCGGCGGCTACCCCAGGGACAGCCTGGCGGAAGCCATGCTCCAGACCGTGACCACGCTCAGCCGCGCGATAGCGGACTCCCAGCGCGGCGCCGGCCATCTGTCCATGATGTCGGCCCAGATCAACCACAGCTCCCAGCAGCTGTCCCTCAACACCAACGGCCAGGCGGCCAGCCTGTCCGAGGCCGCCTGCTCGCTGGAGCAGATCTCCTCCGCCATCAACCAGAGCAGCGACAACGCCAAGCTCACCGAAACCATGGCCGTCCAGGCGGCGGACGACGCGCGCCAGGGCGGCGAAATCGTCGAACACACCGTGCGCAGCATGCGGCGCATCGCGGAACACATCTCGGTGATAGACGACATCGCCTATCAAACCAATCTGCTGGCGCTCAACGCCGCCATTGAAGCCGCCCGCGCCGGCGCCCAGGGCAACGGCTTCTCCATCGTGGCCCAGGAAGTGCGCAAACTGGCGGAGCGCAGCCAGCTGGCCGCCAGAGAGATCAGCGGCATGGCCGCCAGCGGCGTACAGCTCGCCGGCCAGGCCGGCGCGCAACTGGCCGCCATCGTCTCCTCCAGCGGCAAGACCGCCAGCCTGATCCAGCAAATCGCCGTGGCCGCCAACGAGCAGGCGCAAGGCGTGGGACAAATCAACGCCACCATTCAGCAACTGAGCGCCGCCACCCGGCAAAACGCCAGCCTGGTGGAAGAACTCGCCGCCATCTCGGCGGACAGCCGCGGCCATGCGGACCAAGTGCAAGCCCAGATGCAGCGCTTCCACGCCGCCGCCCCCGCTCCCCCCAGAGGAGAAACCAGCGCCGCCGGCCGCGTCACCGCGGGCCATGGAACCCGATATTGACCGGCCACCACAACTATCGTTCAGCCGCACTGCGAGGACCTCTCCACATGAAAAATTTTCGCGCCAACCAGGCCATCACCGGCCTGCTGATTCTCATCGCGCTCACCTTTATCGGCGTGATCTACACCTTCGTCTCCATGCGCCAGGCGGTGGACGTGATGAGCGCCGCCAGCGAAAGCCGCTATCACTCCTACCTGCTGGCCTCGGAACTGCGGCAAAGCTCGGACGATCTGACCCGGCTGGGCCGCACCTACGTCGTCACCGGCGACCCCGGCTATGAGCAGCAATACAATCGCGTGCTGGACATCCGCAACGGCAAGGCGCCGCGTCCGAAGGAATACAACCGCATCTATTGGGACTTCGTCGCCGCCGGCCAGGAAAAACCCCGGCCGGACAGCGAAACCGTGCCGCTGCAAACCCTGATGCAGCAAGCCGGCTTCACCGAAGGCGAGTTCGCCAAACTCAAGGAGGCGCAAGCCAACTCCGACGGCCTGGTCAAGCTGGAAGTGCGGGCGATGAACGCGGTCAAGGGCAAGTTCGCCGACGCCCAGGGGCAGTACAACGTCAGCGGCCAGCCGGACATGGAACTGGCGCGCAAACTGGTGCACAGCAAGGAATACCACCAGTTCAAAGCCCAGATCATGAAGCCCATCGACGACTTCTTCGTGCTGCTGGACCAGCGCACCAACACCGCGCTGGCCCAGGCCAAGGACAGGCTGTCCAGCGCCCAGCTGCAATTCCTCACCGCCATCGTGCTGCTGGTGGGCGAAATCCTGCTGCTGATCCTGCTGGGCCGCCGCCAGATCCATACCCAGCTGGGCGGATCGGTCACCGATATCGAAGGCGTGCTGCAGGAAATCGCCTCCGGCAACCTGGCCGTGGACGTGCCCAAGGCGCCGGAAGCCAGCGCGCTGGGCCAGATCGGCGTGATGAACCAGCGGCTGCGCCGCTTGATAGGCGAAGTCAACAACAACGCCGGCCAACTGGTCAGCGCCGTCGGCTCGCTGCACCAGACCACCAGCCGCATCAGCGAGGACGCGGACCAGGTCAACCAGGCCATCAGCTCCAGCGCCGCCACCATTGAAGAGATCACCGTCAGCGTCACCCACGTCGCCGACACCACCGCCGACGCCAACGCCATCATCGGCCAGGCCAACAGCAGCGCCGAACGCGGCCGCCAGGCCGTGCACCAGGTGTCCGCCGAGGTGGGCAAGCTGTCCCAGGCCATGTCCACCCTCAGCGACACGCTGAACTCGCTGGGCACCCGCTCCGAGGAAATCAGCTCCATCGTCAACGTGATCAAGGACATCGCCGATCAAACCAATCTGTTAGCGCTCAACGCCGCCATCGAAGCGGCGCGCGCCGGCGAGATGGGCCGCGGCTTCGCCGTGGTGGCGGACGAAGTGCGCAAGCTGGCCGAGCGCACCGCCCAGGCCACCACTGAAATCACCACCATGACCCAGGGCATGCGCCAGCAAACCGCCGGCACCGTCGCCAGCATGCAGCAGGCCCGCTCCACCGTAGACCAGAGCGTGGACCTGGCCCAGGGCGCGGCCAGCGAGATCGAAAACATCGGCGGCCTGATGCGGCAGGTGGTGGACACCTTCACCCAGATCACCCACGCCACCCGCGAGCAATCCACCGCCGTCGGCAACATCGCCCACACCACCGAGCACATCAACGGCATGACCCGCAGCACCTCGGAAGTGGCGCAAGGCGCCAGCGCCACCCTCAGCGAGCTGAACGGCCACGCCAGCAAGCTGAAGAACGTGGTGGAGCGCTTCCACCTTTAGCGGAACCCGGCTCCGCGCCAACAAAAAGGGCTCCGCATCGCGGAGCCCTTTTGCTTGGATATCGTCGCCGCACACGCGGCGTTGGACTGGTTGTTAACGCCGTATCGCCGACGCGCAGCAGACTTTGAACAGGCTCTCAAATCGGCGCCAAACTGGCGGACAGCGGCAAATGATCGGACAAGCGCGACCACGGCGCGCCCTTCAGCACCTCCGCCTCCAAGGGCTTCAGCCCGCGCACATAGATCCGGTCCAGGGGCAGCATGGGCATGCGCGCCGGAAAGCTGCGCGCATGGCGGCCGAACAACTGATCGAACACCTCCACCATGCCCAGGCTCTCCATCAGGTGATCCGTCGCCTCTTCCCGCCAGTCGTTGAAATCGCCGGCCAGAATCAGCGGCGCGTCCGCCGGCACGTTCTCGCGCACATAGCGCGCCAGGTCCAGATACTGCTTGCGCCGGTCCCGCGCCAACAAATTGAAATGGCCGCACAAGGTCACCACCGGCCGCTTCCAGCCCGCCGGCGTCAGCTGACAGTGCAACAGGCCGCGGTTCTCGAAGCGGTTGACCGAGATGTCGCGGTTGCACCAGGTATTGATGGGAAAGCGCGTCAGCAAGGCGTTGCCGTGATGGCCGTGCTCATAGGCCGCGTTCAGGCCGTAAGCCGCCTTGTGATCCAGCCGGCGCGCCAGGAAATGGTGCTGCGGCAGCTTGGGCCAGCTGGCGTGCTGCAAGGCGCGCTCTATGTTCTTGCCCTGCACCTCCTGCAAGAACAGCACGTCGGCGTCTATGGACTCCAGCGCGGAAGCCATATCGCCCAGCCGCACATGGCGGTTCAGCGGCGACATGCCCTTGTGGATGTTGTAAGTGGCTACGGTAATGGCTTTCATGCGATGCGCTTCTTTATCGGGCGGGCTTCTCGCCCGCCGCTTTCGTGAGCCGTCGGTATTGCCCGGCCGCTTCAACTGCCCCGTGAACAAGCTAGCTCAGACCGCCGGCCGCGAGCCCCGTTCCCCGCCTCCGTTGTCCGTCGCCGGAAAACGCCTCAGTTTCAAAGATAAGCGCTGACGGCACAATTTCAATCTCCGCCCCGCCGTCGCTTGTCTTCAGATGAAAAATCATCAGCCTATCAAGAACTGACCGTCTGCAAAATTTCCTACATCAAGCATTGCAAGATGAATACAGCTGCACTACACACTTATAACAGTAGCTAGAAAACAATGCGTGGTTATCGGCGGAAGTTAGGGAGCGAGCGATGGGAAACTTTCTTGCGCAGTTCAGCATCAAGGTCAAGATCTTTGGGCTGATCGTGCTGGGCGTGCTGGCCAGCGTGGCCATTGGGGTGGTGGGCGTCAACAGCACCTCGGACATGAACCAACTGACCGTCAGCATGCACGCCAACCAGCTGATGCCGGTCAACTGGGTGGCCGTGGCCAATCAATACGCCATCTACGCCAGCCGCTCCGATTACCGCTTCATCGCCGAAACCGAGAAAGCCACGATGGATCAAGTCGCCATCAACCGCGCCAAATACGTGACGGAAATGAACCGGCTGATGGATCTCTACCGCAAAACGGTTCTCTCGCCGCAGGAAGTGGACGCGCTCAAGCGCTTTGACGCCGCCTGGCCGGTGATGGAGGAAGCCTGCAAGAAAGTGCGCGACCTCAGCTATAGCGACACCGGCGACGGCGCCAACAACAAGAAAGCGCTGGCGCTGATGGCCAAGGAATGCCGGCCCAAATTCCAGGCCGCCGACGACATCATGAGCCAGATCGTCGACATCAACGTCAAGCTGGCCGACCAGGCGCTGAAAGACGCCGCGGTCAAATACGAAAGCGCGCGCAATACCGTTGTCACCGTGCTGGTAGCCGCGGTGATCGTGCTGCTGGCGCTGGGCGTGATGATACAGAACGGCATCGTCGGCAGCCTGAAAAAAGGCATGGAAGCGCTGTTCCTGCTGGGCAACGGCGATCTGACCGGCACCATAGAAGTGCAAGGCCGGGACGAAGTGGCCCAGATGATGCAATCGCTGTCCGATACCCAGAAAAAACTGCGCGTCACCGTGGGCGACATCATCAACTCCGCCTCCAGCGTGGCCGCCACCGCCGAGGAACTGGCCGCCTCCACCGAGCAAGTCAGCGCCAGCATCGGCCAGCAGGTCAACGCCACCTCCAGCGCCGCCGCCTCGATCGAAGAGCTGACCGTCAGCATCGACCAATGCTCCAACAACGCCTCACTGGCGGACTCCCAGGCTAGCGAAGCCGGCAATCAGGCCAAGATAGGCAATAAGGAAGTGCAGGACTCCACGCATCAGGTACGCAAGGTCAACGACAGCGTGGCGGCCTCTGCCAACAATCTGGAATCCTTGTCCGAACAGGCGCAAATGATCAGCAGCATCGCCACCGTGATCAAGGAAGTGGCGGATCAGACCAACCTCTTGGCGCTCAACGCCGCCATCGAGGCCGCGCGCGCCGGCGAACAGGGCCGCGGCTTCGCCGTGGTGGCCGACGAAGTGCGCAAGCTGGCGGAACGCACCACCGGCTCCGCCACCGAAATCACTCAGATGATCGCCAAGATCCAGGCCGGGGCCAGGGAGGCGGTGGACAGCATGCGCAATAGCCGCCACATCGTCAGCCAGGTGGTGGAATCGTCGGAACACGTGTCCACCACCATCAGTTCGGTGGAGGAAAGCGCGGAAGGCGTGGTGGGCGCCATCAGCGACATCGCGCTGGCGATGCAGGAACAGCGCCAGGCCAGCACCGATCTGGCCGGCCGCGTGGAGGCCATCGCCCAGATGTCCAAGGAAAACGGCGTGGCCGTGGACGTGTTCTCGCAAGCCACCCGCGAACTGGCGGTGGTGGCGGAGAGGCTGCAGCAGACCACGCTGGCCTTCAAGCTCTAAGCCAGCAATTCAACGGCTTCATCCTCCGCCCCGCCGGCCTGGTCCGCGGGGCGGTTTTTTTTCACCCTTGCCGGTCCTTGATTGACAGCATCGGCCCGCCTCGCCAACAATAGCCCCGCGCCGCTGCAACTGCGGCGCTCGGGCTTGGACTCCCGACGTTAAGACTATCCGGCAGACCGCGGCCTCCCCGCGCTCTGTCTCGCTATTGCTTTGCCTATTCGGGCGGGCCATGGCGAGGGCACCTCACGGTGCGCCGGTCTTGGATAGTCTCCCGGTAGTCCAACCTTGTCATGCGCCCGCCTAGCCGCGCCCCGCGGCCTGGCCGGCATCCGCTTGAGGAGGTAGCAATGTCGAAATCCATTCGGCGCGTATCCCGCCCCGCGTCCCCGTCTTTCCCCGCATCCGCGCTTGCCTGCTTCAACCAGGAGGCCCGCCATGAGTAAAACCAAGGAAGAACTGCGCGCCTTCTACCGTTTGCTGGAAGCCCGCGAAGCCAAGCTGCCCTTTGTCGGCCCCTCGCCCGCGCGCAGCCGGCCGCATTACTGGCGTGTGCCTCTGTGCCGGGATTTCCCGGAGGCCTACGCGCTGGGAGAGCGTCACGGCCGCGCGCTGGTTGAACTGTTGCGCCAGCACCCGGACCACGCCGGCCACGGCCTGCTCAGCCGCATCGCCCATGATATGAATTTGTTCGATTTCAGCCCGCAGCGCGGCGCCTGGGCCGGTTTCTTCGACCATCTGGAAGTGTTGATCGCGGTCAGCATCCGCATGCATGAGTCGGACGCGGAGGCGCAAACCGCGCTTCCCTGAGCCGCAAAACGCGCCCGGACGGCCCTCGTCCGGGCGGCGATGGGGAATGTGACAATGGCTGGCGCCGGCAATCTATGGTAAAAAGCCTGCAATCCTTGCTGGAAAGCGCTGGCAAGGCGGCTGCGCGAGTCACCTGTTTGATCCATTCACCCTCCCTCTTGGTGCCGGATAAAAACCACAGGCGGGTGACTCGCCCAGCCGAAATGCTTGTCATTCCCGTCCCCTCCCCCAGCGGCTTTCACGCCCATGCCCATCCGTCAATGGCCTAAAGACCCGGTGCTTATTCCCCCCAACGCCTTACCATGGGGCTTCGATTCATCAATCCGTAAAGGAGAGTCAGATGGCCAAGAACAAGCGCGCCGCCAAGAAACTGGCGGCGCTGGCGGACAAGGTGCGCGGACAGAAGAAGGCCACCAAATCGGCCAGAAAGCTGGCCGCCAAGGTGCTGAAGCACCCGATGACCGACAAACCGGCCAAGAAGAAGGAGCTAAAACGCGCCAAGCGGGACAAGGGCGACAAGCAGGCTGAATAAGCCGGCTCCCACATGCCAAAAGGCGGCGAACGGCAAGCATGCCGCGCCGCCTTTTGGCATTCCTGAGCCGGGCTTCACACCTGATAGGCCGACACCGTCTGCAAAATCACCCGCGCCTGCTTGCTCAACTGACCCGCCGCGTCCGCCGATCCGCTGGACGCCGACGAATTTTCCTCGGCCATCTGCGCAATCTGCTCCACGCGCTGGGCGATGGTGTTGCTGGCCACGCTCTGCTCGGAAATGCTGTTGGAGATGTCGCGCACCAATTCCATCGCCTTGCCGCTGCTGTCCCGTATACCGTCGATGGCGTCGTTGGCGGCGCGGGTGTTGGCGGTCTCCTGGTGCACCTGATCCACCACTTTCTCCATGCTTTGCACCGCTTCCAGCGTGCTGCTTTGCATCTTGTTGATGATGTTGGCGATCTCGGTGGTGGAGCTGGCGGTGCGCTCGGCCAGCTTGCGCACCTCGTCCGCCACCACGGCGAAGCCGCGGCCCATCTCCCCGGCCCGCGCGGCCTCGATCGCGGCGTTCAGCGCCAAGAGATTGGTCTGATCCGCAATGTCCTTGATGACCCCCATCACCGAGGCGATGGTGGCGCTGTCTTCCTTCAACTGCCCAATGCGTTGCGCGGCGTCGGTAATCGCGCCGGCCACCTCGGTAATGCCGCGCACGGTGGCGGAAATCACCTGACCGCCCTCGGTCGCCCTCTCGCCGGCCTGCTGCGCCTGCCCGCGCGCTTCCACCGCGCTGGAGGCGACATGGTTGATGCTCACCGTCATCTGTTCCACCGCCGCCGCCATCGCCGCGGCGGACTCGCTTTGCATTTCCGAACTACGGGCAATCTCATGGGTGTTGTTGGCCAGGCCGGACATCGCGCCGTCTATGGCGCCGATGCTGTCGCGGATATCCCGGAAGCTGCGCTGCAGATTCTCCAGCAGCTGGTTGAAGGCGGAGGCGGTTTCGCCCACCTCGTCCATGCGTCCCACCGGCGCGCGCAAGGTGAAGTCTTTGTCCTGATTCACCTTGAACAGCGTGGAGCGGATCTGGTGCAAGCTGGTCCGGATATGACTGAACAACAGCCAGCCCAGGCCGCCGCTCAGCAGCAGACAGGCGGCGATTACCGCCACCGAGCTGCCGAAGGCCATGCTGTAAGCGGCGGCGTTGTCCTTGGACAGGCTGTCCGCCATGGAGTAGTTGAAGTCGATGTGGTCATTGAGGTCTTTGGCCAGGGCCTTGGCGGAGTCCGGTATCGGCCCGGCCACCAGCATGGCCTGCGTCTCCGGCCCCGGATGCTCGCGCGAAGCCTTCAAAAAGCTTTCGCGATTATTGCGGTAGGCTTGCAGATCCGCCCGGTCCTGTTGCAGCAGCTTGCGGTCCGCGTCGTTGGACAGCAGGTCTTTCTCGTAAGCGGCCAACACCTGATCCAGGATCTTGTCGCCTTCGGCGATCTGCGCTTCGGCGTCCGCCTTGCTCTTGGCGTCCGCGGCGATGCCGTGGCGGTAAGCCGCCACCCGCATCTTGGTCAAGGCCAGCAGACCCTGGTCCAGCGCCTGTATGCTGGGAAAGGTGTTGTTCTTCAAATAGTTGAAACGTTCATTGCCGCTGTGCAACTGCCACAGGCCGTAACTGCCGACGCCGATCAAGGCCAGCATGGCCACCATCAAGGTCAGCATGAGTCGCTGTGAGATATTCATCCTTATTCTCCGTGTCTTCGCCCGATACCACATGTAGCTTTGTTATAGGCGCAGTCAGAAAACAGGAGAAAGTACTAAGTGAGAATATCTATTAAGAACAAATATTTAGCGTCGGCTCGGCCCTACACTTGATATTGGGTCACGGTGTTCAGGATATTCTTGGCCTGCTGCTGCAATTGCTCCGCCGCGTCCGCCGAGGCGCTGGAGGCGGACGCGTTTTCTTCCGCCATCTGCGCAATCTGCTCCACTTTCTGGGCAATGGTGTTGCTGGCGGTGCTTTGCTCGTTGATGCTGCCGGAAATGTCCTTGACCAGTTCCATCGCCTGGCCGCTGCTGTCTTGAATCTTCTCTATCACGCTGCTGGCTTCGCGGGCGTTGTCGGTTTCCTGATGCACCTGTTCCACCACTTTTTCCATGCTTTGCACCGCTTCCAGCGTGCTGCTTTGCATCTTGTTGATGATGGAGCCGATTTCCGTGGTGGAACTGGCGGTGCGCTCGGCCAGCTTGCGCACCTCGTCCGCCACCACGGCGAAGCCGCGGCCGGTTTCGCCGGCCCGCGCCGCCTCGATGGCCGCGTTCAGCGCCAAAAGGTTGGTCTGGTCCGCAATGTCCTTGATCACGCCCATCACCGAGGCGATGGTGGCGCTGTCTTCCTTCAATTGCCCAATGCGATGCGAGGCGTCGCTGATCGCGCCCGCCACCTCGGAAATACCCAGCACGGTGGCGGAGATCACCTGGCCGCCCTCGGTGGCCATGCTGCCCGCCTGCTGCGCCTGGGTGCGCGCCTCCACCGCGTTGTCCGCCACATGGTTGATGCTCACCGTCATCTGCTCCACCGCCGCCGCCATCGCCCCGGCGGATTCGCTCTGCACTTCCGAGCTGCGCGCAATCTGATTGGTGTTGGCCGCCAGGCCGGAGGTGGCTTTGTCGATTTCCGAAATATTGTCGCGTATGCCGCGGAAGCTATGCTGCAGATCGTCCAGCAAATGGTTGAAGGCGGCGGCGGTGCGGCCGATCTCGTCCTTGCGCAAGACCTTGGCGCGCAGGCGGAAATCCTTGCTGGCGCTGACCTGATCCAGGGTTTCGCCAATCTGGTTCAGGCTGCTGCGTATGCTGCGGAACAGCGCGAAGCCCAGCGCCCCGCTCAGAATCAGGGCGCCCACAATCACCACCAGGGAGGACACGAAAGCCTCCTGATACGCCGTGGCGTTCTCGCCCGCCAGCTTCTTGGCCAGGCCGTAGTTGAATTCAATATGCTCCTTGATGTCCTTGACCACGGTCTTGGCCGTGGCCAACAGCGGACCGCCCACCAGCTCCCGCCGCGTGGTTTCCGGCGGCTGCTCGCGGGAGATCTTGAACACGGTGTCGCGCTGCTGGCGGTAGATCCGGATGTCCGCGCGGTCTTTTTCTATCATCCGCCTGTCCTCGTCGTCGGACACCAGGTCTTTCTGGTAATGGTCCAGCGCCGTGTCCATCTGCTTGTCCAGCTGCGCGATATTGGCTTCGATATCGGCCTTGACCTTGGGATCTTCGCTGATGCCGTGGCGGTAGGTCAGCACCCGCATATCGGTTTGCGCCTGCAAGGCCTGATCCAGGGTGTGGATGCTGGGAAAGGTGTTGGCCTGCAGATAGTCGAAGCGCTCATTGGCCCGGTGCAGCTGGAGCAGCCCGAAGCTGCCCACAATGAACAAGCCGAGCAAGGCGACCGCCAGGGTCAGCAGCAGACGTTGGGATATGCTCATGGTAGCCCCCTAGGTGATGACTTATGAAACTCGATTCTTTATAGGCGTGTCTGCTTGGGATTTTCAAATCATTTGGCATGGAAAATCAGGCTTTTGCGACAGGCGGCGGCACCGTAGAATGTTCTCGCAATCACAACATTCATAAAACGCCAACAACAAAGGAGAATCACCATGACGCCATTCCGTCCCCGCCCAAGACTGCTGCTGAGCGCGCTGGCCCTGAGCCTGGGCCTGAGCCTGGGCTTCAACGCCCCGGCCCTGGCGCTGAGCCCGCCGGCGCCGCCGCAGGTCAAATACGATTACGACTACGATGTCTTCCACCCGGTCTACGCCCGCAACGGCATGGTGGCCACCGAGCAGGGCCTGGCCACCCAGGTGGGCCTGGACATTCTGCGCCAGGGCGGCAACGCGGTGGACGCCGCGGTGGCGGTGGGCTTTGCGCTGGCGGTGACGCTGCCCAACGCCGGCAACCTGGGCGGCGGCGGCTTCATGGTGCTGCACGACGCCAAGAGCGGCCGCAATATCGCGCTGGATTTCCGCGAGATCGCGCCGGCCAAGGCCAGCCGCGACATGTATCTGGACGCGCAGGGCGAGGTCGTGGACGGCCGCTCGCTGTACACCCATCTGGCGGTGGGCGTGCCCGGCACCGTGGCCGGCCTGGCCCACGCCCAGCAGCGCTGGGGCAGCCTGCCGCTGGCCAAGGTGATTGCGCCGGCGGTGAAGCTGGCGGAGCAAGGTTTCCCGGTGTCTCAGACGCTGGCGGAAATGCTGGAGGTGGAAAAAGACAATCTGGGCCGCTGGGACAGCAGCCGGGCGGTGTTCTTCCGCGACGGCCGCCCGCTGCGCGCCGGCGAGAAGCTGGTGCAGCGCGACCTGGGCAAATCGCTGCGCCTGATCGCGCGACAAGGACCCAAAGCCTTCTACCAGGGCGACATCGCCGACAAGATCGTGGCGGAAATGGCGCGTCACGGCGGCCTGATCAATAAGGCCGATCTGGCCGGCTACAAGGTGGAGGAGCGCGCGCCGGTCAGCGGCACGTATCGCGGCTACCAGGTGGTGTCCATGCCGCCGCCCAGCTCCGGCGGCATCCACATCGTCCAGATACTGAACCTGCTGGAACGCTATCCGCTGGCCGACTACGGCCCCAACAGCGCGCAGACCATCCACTATCTGGCCGAGGCGATGAAGCTGGCCTACGCCGACCGCTCGGAATACCTGGGCGACCCGGCCTTCGTCAAAGTGCCGCAGGCCGGCCTGACCTCCAAGCGCTACGCCGATCAGCTGGCCACGACGATAGACCCGGTCAAGGCCCGCCCCGCCGCCGAGATCAAGCCCGGCAAGCCGCAGCCCTATGAGAGCGACCAGACCACCCATTACTCCATTGTGGACAAGCAAGGCAACGCGGTGGCGGTGACTTACACGCTGAACCTGAATTTCGGCAGCGGCATCATCGCCGGCGGCACCGGCATTCTGCTCAACAACGAGATGGACGATTTTTCCGTCAAGCCCGGCGTGCCCAACGCCTTCGGCCTGATCGGCGGCGACGCCAACGCGGTGGCGGCCGGCAAGCGGCCGCTGTCCTCGATGTCGCCGACGCTGGTGCTGAAAAACGGCAAGCCCTGGCTGGTCACCGGCAGCCCGGGCGGCGCGCGCATCATCACCACCACTTTGCAGACCATCGTCAACGCCGTCGATTTCGGCATGAACCCAGCGGAAGCCGCGTCCACGCCGCGGGTGCACCATCAATGGCTGCCGGACGAATTGCGGGTGGAAAAGGGCCTGAGCCCGGATACGCTGCGCCTGCTGCGCGAACAAGGCTACAAGATCGCGCTCAAGCCCAGCATGGGCCGGACCCAGACCATACAGCTGCGCGACGGCGGCTTGTACGGCTATTCCGACCCGCGCAACCCTGACGGCGCCACGATGGGCTATTAAGACGCGCCGGCCGGGCGCCGTTCAAGGACGCGCCCGGCCGGCCGATAAAGCGAGAAACCGGCGTCAAAACTCAACCATAATGTAATAAGGAAACTGTTCAAAGTCTGCCGCGCTGCGGCGATACGGCGTTAAAACCGGCTTTCGCCTGAGCGCCGCCGGCCCCGCGCCGTCACTGGGGAGAAGCCCGCACATGCTGAAATTGTCGAGCAGCGCCGCGCTGGTCTTGTCGCTGTCGCTCTCCGTCAACGCGGCCACCCTGCACTTCGTCACCCAGGATTTTCCGCCCTTCATCGAGGTGACCGACAAACCCCAGCCCCAAGGCCTGATGGTGGATACGCTGGTGGCCGTCTGCCAGCGGTTGAACTGGAACTGCGAAATCCAGGCCATGGTCTGGCGCCGCGCCCTGCTGCTGGCCGATGAAGGCAAGGTGGACGGCATCTTCCCGGTGCAGGACACGCCCGAGCGCAGGATATCGCTGGCCTTGAGCGCCCCGGTGTACAACAGCAGTTACGGCCTGTTCGCCACCGCCAGCTCCACCTTCCGCTACCAGCACCCCCAGGACCTGCTCAACCACCGCATCGCGGTCTACGGCCCATCCATCTCTCAAAACGCCCTGGACAAGCTGATCGCCGGCTTGCCCAATATGAACATCTCCGTGGAAAACAATCAGGAAACGGTGTTAAAAAAATTGGCCGCCATGCGTTACGGCGCGGACGCGGTGGTTTTCGCCAACGAAGACGTCACTCGCTACATCATCCGGCGCGAAGCGCTGAGCGGCCTGCGCCCGCTGGCCACCATACAGCCGCTGACCTATCTATACGGATTCCCTTTGAAATCAGTGAAACCCGGCATGGTGGCGGACTTCAACCAAGCCTTGAACGCGCTGTGCCACGACGGCACGCTGCCGCGCCTGGCGCGCCGCTACAACGTCAGGATGGCCGCGTGCAAATAGCATTTGAAAGTTTTTGCTATCAATTAAATTGAACAACTATTAGTGTTGTGTTATATTTGTTCAAAATATCAAACAGCCACCATAAGCGCCTCGCCTTTGTCAGGCGCTTATCTTGCGCTTCAATGCGATAAACAACCCTTCTGCCCCAGACGGTTTCACGGGGCAGCCTAAGCGACCGACTGTCTTTGCTGACGGCGTCATCCGCGCTTTTAGCGGAGCGTTGTTGCGCCTCTAGCGCATGTGGCTTCCGGATTTCCAATCACAGGAGCGTAGCATGCAAACTCAATCGTCTTCCCCAGCCTGGCTGGGCTGGGCCTTTCTACTGGTGGCCATCGTCACCGAAATCCTGGGCACGTCCTTCATGGCCTACGCCGCCCGCACCGAGAGCTACTGGGGCTACGGCGTGATGGCGACGGCGCTGGCGCTGTCCTATTACTTCCTGTCCCTCGCCATCCGCACCATTTCCGTGGGCGTCGCCTACGCCGCCTGGGAAGCCCTGGGCCTGGCCGGCCTGGCGCTGATCGGCGTCCATCTGTTCGGCGAAACGCTGCTGACGCAGGAAATCATCGGACTGGCCTTGTCCGTGGTGGGCATCGCCTGCGTGGTGGCCGGCGAAGCCGATGAACAAACCCAGGAGCAAACCGCATGAAAACCGTATTTTATGTATTCGTGGTGTCCTCGGCCCTGATCGAGGTGGCCGCCAACCTGATGCTGGAAAAATCCAACGGCTTCCGCAACAAGGCCTGGGGCTTCGGCGCCATCGCCATGGTCTGGGTGGCTTTCGCCCTGCTGGGCCAGGCGGTGCGCGGCATCGATCTGGCCGTGGCCTACGCGCTGTGGGGCGCGCTGGGCATCATCGGCACCGCCATCGGCGCGCGCATCTTCTTTGGCCAGCGGCTCAAGCCGCTGGGCTGGGTGGGCATGGCGGTGGTGATTTCCTCGGTGGTGGTGCTGACCACCGCCTGATAAGCGACGGCGGCGTTCAGTGACGCTTTTATGACGCGCCGCCCAGCCCGACCTGTCCTATCTGAGTATGGCGACCCGCGCCATAACGGTTTAGGGTACGGGCTCCATCCAAGCAATGAAAGGCTGAGACATGCAACAGTATCAAGTCTTGAGCGGCATGAGCCAAGAGTCCTTGGAAAACACCCAAGCCTTGCTCACCCTCTGCGAGCACTGCGCCAGCGATGTCGGCATCCTGGCCATCCACGGCGAAACGGATCAACCTTGCGAGCTGTGCGGCGAAGTCGATTGACGCGCCCCCTTCGACCACACACCGGGCCGGCCATGCCGGCCCCTTGTTTTTCCCCGCCGCGCGCCCTGAGGACGATATGCACATCCGAACACTGGAACTCGCGACGCTGCCGGCCTGGCAAGCCCTGCGCCGACAATTATGGCCGCATCACGACGACGCCGCGCACCGCGCGGACGGCGAGCACATCCTGGCCTCCCGCCACCTGACGTCCTTCCTGGCCCTGGACGACGACGGCCAGGCGCTCGGCTTTGCCGACGCCGCGGTCCGCCAAGACTACGTCAACGGCTGCGACGGCAGCCCGGCGGCTTTTCTGGAAGGCATCTTCGTCGCGCCCGCGCACCGGCAAGCCGGCGTCGCCCGCCAACTGGTGGCGGCGGTACGGGCCTGGGGCCTGGAGCGCGGCTGCGCCGAACTGGCGTCCGACGCGCCGCTGGACAATCTCGCCTCCCAAAGCATGCACGCCCGGCTGGGCTTCGAGGAGACGGAGAGAGTGGTGTTCTATCGGATGCCGCTGCGCTGAATCCCGCTCGCGCCCAATAAAAATACCCCGCTCGCGCGGGGTATTTTCTTGGGGGTATCTCCAGGGGCATCCATCGATACGCCCCGGATTTCTCAAGCAAAGCTCAGGCCGTCAAACCATGGCTTGGCTTACACCTTCACGGTGTCGGCCAGTTCCTGGTAGTCGGCGATCTCGTTGAAGTTCATGTAGCGGTACACTTCGCCGGCCTTCTGGTTGAGCACGCCGATGTCGGCCATGTATTCCTCCTTGGTCGGAATGCGGCCCAGACGGGAGCAGATCGCGGCCAGTTCGGCGGAACCCAGGTAGACGTTGGAGTTCTTGCCCAGACGGTTGGGGAAGTTGCGGGTGGAGGTGGACATCACGGTGGCGCCCTCCTTCACCTGCGCCTGGTTGCCCATGCACAGCGAGCAGCCCGGCATTTCCATCCGCGCGCCGGCGGTGCCGAAGGTGCCGTAATGGCCTTCCGCGGTCAGCTGTTCGGCGTCCATCTTGGTCGGCGGCGCCACCCACAGTTTCACCGGGATGTCGCGCTTGCCTTCCAGCAGCTTGGAAGCGGCGCGGAAGTGGCCGATATTGGTCATGCAAGAACCGATGAACACTTCGTCGATCTTGGCGCCGGCCACGTCGGACAGGGTTTTCACGTCGTCCGGGTCGTTCGGGCAGGCCACGATGGGCTCGTGGATGTCGGCCAGATCGATCTCGATCACCGCCGCGTATTCCGCGTCGGCGTCGCCCTTCAGCAGCTGCGGATTGGCGATCCAGGCCTCCATCGCCTTGATGCGGCGCTCCAGCGTGCGCGCGTCCTGATAGCCGTTGGCGATCATGGTTTTCATCAGGGTGATGTTGGAGGTCATGTATTCGATGATCGGCGCTTTGTCCAGATGCACGGTGCAACCGGCGGCGGAACGCTCGGCGGAGGCGTCGGACAGCTCAAACGCTTGCTCCACCTTCAGATCCGGCAAGCCTTCGATTTCCAGGATGCGGCCGGAGAAGGCGTTTTTCTTGCCGGCCTTGGCCACGGTCAGCAGGCCTTGCTTGATCGCGTACAGCGGAATGGCGTTGACCAGATCGCGCAGGGTCACGCCCGGCTGCATCTTGCCCTTGAAGCGCACCAGTACCGATTCAGGCATGTCCAGCGGCATCACGCCGGTGGCGGCGGCGAAGGCCACCAGGCCGGAGCCGGCCGGGAAGGAGATGCCGATCGGGAAACGGGTGTGGCTGTCGCCGCCGGTGCCCACGGTGTCCGGCAGCAACAGGCGGTTCAGCCAGCTGTGGATCACGCCGTCGCCCGGGCGCAGCGACACGCCGCCGCGGGTGGAGATGAAGGCCGGCAGTTCCTTGTGCATCTTCACGTCCACCGGCTTGGGATAAGCGGCGGTGTGGCAGAAGGACTGCATCACCAGATCGGCGGAGAAGCCCAGGCAAGCCAGGTCTTTCAGTTCGTCGCGGGTCATCGGGCCGGTGGTGTCCTGGGAGCCGACGGTGGTCATCTTCGGTTCGCAGTAGGTGCCCGGGCGCACGCCCTGGCCTTCCGGCAGGCCACAGGCGCGGCCGACCATTTTTTGCGCCAGGCTGAAGCCCTTGCCGGAATCCACCGGGGATTTGGGCAGGCGGAATTCCGTGGACGCCGGCAGGCCCAGCGCTTCGCGCGCCTTGCCGGTCAAACCGCGGCCGATGATCAGGTTGATGCGGCCGCCGGCGCGCACTTCGTCCAGGATCACCTCGGACTTGAGCGCGAAGTCGGCGATCTTCTGGCCGGCCTTCTCGATCTTGCCTTCATACGGGTAGATGTCGATCACATCGCCCATGTCCATCTTGGACACGTCCACTTCGATCGGCAGCGCGCCGGAGTCTTCCTGGGTGTTGAAGAAGATGGGGGCGATCTTGCCGCCCAGGCACACGCCGCCGAAGCGCTTGTTGGGCACGTAAGGAATGTCTTCGCCGGTGCCCCAGATCACGCTGTTGGTGGCGGATTTGCGGCTGGAGCCGGTGCCGACCACGTCGCCGACGTAGGCGACCAGATGGCCTTTTTGCTTCAGGTCTTCGATGAACTGCATCGGGCCGCGCTTGCCGTCTTCTTCCGGGGTGATGCCGGGACGGGCGTTTTTCAGCATGGCGAGGTAATGCAGCGGGATGTCCGGGCGGCTCCAGGCGTCCGGCGCCGGGGACAGGTCGTCGGTATTGGTTTCGCCGGTGACCTTGAACACGGTGACGGTGATTTTATCGGCCACCGCCGGACGGCTGGTGAACCATTCCGCGTTGGCCCAGGATTCCACCACCTGCTTGGCGTGGGCGTTGCCCTTGTCCATTTTCTCCTTCACGTCGTGGAAGGCGTCGAACATCAGCAGGGTTTTCTTCAGGCCGTCGGCGGCGATCTGCGCCACGGCGGCGTCGTCCAGCAGGTCGATCAGCGGCTTGATGTTGTAGCCGCCCAGCATGGTGCCCAGCAGCTGAGTGGCCAGCTCGCGGGAGATCAGCGGGGATTGGGCGTCGCCCTCGGCCACGGCGGCCAGGAAGGAAGCCTTGACCTTGGCGGCGTCGTCCACGCCCGGCGGCACGCGATGGGTGATCAGTTCGACCAGGGTGCTTTCCTCGCCCTTGGGCGGGTTTTTCAGCAGTTCCACCAGCGCTTCCACCTGCTTGGCGGACAGCGGCAGCGGCGGGATGCCCAGCGCGGCGCGCTCGGCCACGTGTTGACGGTAAGCTTCCAGCATGACTTTTGACCTTTATGGCTTGGGTTGTTGGCAGCGTCCCCGGCAAGGCCGGGACTCCGACGCTGCGGGACAATGAGGTAAGGCTATGGCTGCGGCCATCAAGACCGCGCCGCAACGCCGGGCGGCGGCCTTGATTTCATGCCTGAAGATTACGCTGTTAGCCGTCCGCTTTCAAACGAGTTATCGCAACATAGATTGTGAGTTAAAATCACAGCATGAGCACTTACCCCCCTCTCAACACCCTGCGTATTTTTGAGGCAGCGGCCCGGCTGGAGAGCTTTTCCGCCGCCGCCGGCGAACTCTTCGTCACCCACGGGGCTGTGAGCAAGCAGATCAAGCAGCTGGAGGATTGGCTGAGCGTGCCGCTGTTCGAGCGCAGCGGCGGCAGAGTCAAGCTGACCGATCCCGGCTGGCGCTATCTGGTGCAGGTGCAGGACGGCCTGGATCTGATCGCCAACGCCACCTCCCAGCTGCTGCAGGCGGACCGCCGCCGCCGGATCAGCATCAACTCCACGCCCACCTTCGCCATGCACTGGCTGCTGCCGCGGCTGAGCCGTTTTCGCGAGCAGTTTCCAGAGCTGGAGCTGCATCTGGCCACCTCGGACCGCGACATCAGCCGGCTGGACAGTCCGTTCGACATCGCCATCCGCCGCGGCCCCGGCGATTGGCCCGGCCACATCGCCAAGCCCTTTCTGAAGGAATGGGAGCTGCCGCTGTGCGGTCCGGCGCTGCTGGCCGCCGCGCCCATCGCCAGCCCGGCGGATCTGGCGCGGCATACCCTGCTCTACGCGGACACCCGCCCCACCGCCTGGCAGCGCTGGCTGACCCTGGCCGGGGTGCCGGAGCTGAAGCCGGCCAGCGCCATGCATTTCGACAGTTTCTCGCTGGCCTTGCAGGCGGCGATGGACGGCCTCGGCGTGGTGCTGGGGCCGATGCCGATGGCGCAGGCGCAGATAGACGCCGGCGTGCTGTTGTCGCCGTTGCCGGCGCCGGTGGCCACGGTGCGCGACTACTGCTGGGTGGCGCCGCGCGCGGCGGCGGAGGACGCCGCCGTCGCGGCCTTCTGCCGCTGGCTGGAGGGCGAGGCCGTCCGCCCGGACGCGGCCACCTGAATCAACGCGCGGAACCGGGGGGCAGGCCAATCAGCTTGAGCTCCATCGGCGCCGCGTCGCGCGGCAGCCATTTGTTGTAGATGCGCTTGAAGCTGCCGTCTTTCTTGACGGCGGCGAAGGCGGTCTGCCAGCGCTTCACTTCCGCCGCCGAGGTGCCGCGCGAAAACGCCAGGTAGAGTTCCAGCGTTTCCAGCACCCGCACCACTTCCACCGCCTCCGGCGGCTGGTGGATGTCTTTCAGCACCGAGGCCACGACGAAGCCGCCTTCCGACCACATATCGTAGCGGCCGACCAGCAGCTTCTGCGCGGTGATCTGCGGGGTGGGCGCCAGATCCACCTCGATGAAGCCGGCCGCGATCGCCGCGTCGGCGAAGATGCTGCCGCGGTAAGCGCCCACCGGCCGGTGATAAATGCCATTGCCCAGCGCCAGCAGGCCGGCAGCCTCGCCCTTGCGCGCCAGCAGCACGGTCTGCGAGATGGCGATGGGGCCCAGCAGCGTCATCTGTTTTTCCCGGGTGTCGTTGCGCCCCACGGTGAACAGCATCACCCCCGGCGTGGTCAGCAGCTCTTTATAGCCTCGCGCCCAGGGCACCACGTCGATGGCGCTGTTGTCGTGCATGCGCGTCTGGATCTCGCGCACCACTTCCACCGCCATGCCGTCCGGCACGCCGTTGTGCTGGAATGTGATGGGCGGCCAGTCTTCGGTGTAGATGGTGATGGCCCGCGCCTGCCAGGCCGCCAGCAGCAATAGCAGCGTCAATAAAACCTTAGCCATGGTCTTTCCCCGTACCGCGTGAACCCGATTTTATTCATAGCCGTTCCACGCGCCGCCTGCCTGCGATTTCCGCCCGCCCTCGCGCCCCCGGGGGCATGACGACCGCAACTCGCTTATCCGTTATAATGTGGCGGTCAAGCCGGCTCATGCCGGCATATCGAGCATTTGTTTCGCGCACCCACCCAAAGCTAAGGATTGCCATGAGCCGCATCACCCTCTCCCGCTTTTTGATCGAACAGCAACGCAAGGCCGGCACGCTGCCGCCTGAGTTGCGCCTGCTGATCGAAACCGTAGGCCGCGCCTGCAAGGCCATCAGCTATTCGGTGAACAAGGGGGCGCTGGCCGACGTGCTGGGCGAAGCCGGCACCGGCAATATCCAGGGCGAGGCGCAGAAAAAGCTGGACGTGATCGCCAACGATTACCTGCTGGACGCCAATGAATGGGGCGGCAGCCTGGCGGCGATGGCCTCCGAGGAAATGGAGCTGCCTTACCACATCCCCGGCGAATACCCGAAGGGCGAGTACCTGTTGATGTTCGATCCGCTGGACGGCTCATCCAATATCGACGTCAACATCTCGGTGGGCACCATTTTCTCCATCCTGCGCTGCCCGCAGGGCATTGACCACGCCACCGAGGGCGCCTTCCTGCAGCCGGGCACCGAGCAAGTGGCCGCCGGCTACACCGTGTACGGCCCGCAAACCCTGCTGGTGCTGACCTTCGGCAGCGGCGTCCACGGCTTCACGCTGGACCGCGAACAAGGCTCTTTCGTGCTGACCCACCCGGACATGAAAGTGCCGGAAAGCACCGGCGAGTTCGCCATCAATATGTCCAATATGCGTCACTGGGATGCGCCGGTGAAACGCTATGTCGACGAATTGCTGGCCGGCAGCACCGGTCCGCGCGGCCGCGATTTCAATATGCGCTGGGTGGCGTCCATGGTGGCCGAGGTGCATCGCATCCTGACCCGCGGCGGCATCTTCATGTATCCGCGCGACGCGCGCACCCCGGACCAGGCCGGCAAGCTGCGGCTGATGTACGAAGGCAATCCGATGGCCTTCGTGGTGGAACAGGCCGGCGGCGCCGCCACCAACGGCCATCAGCGCATCATGGACATCCAGCCGCAGAAGCTGCACGAGCGGGTGGCGGTTTTCCTCGGCTCCAAGGAAGAAGTGGAACGCGTCACCGCCTACCACGCCGAGCAGCAGTAAGCGGCTCCGCCCAACAAAAAACCCTGCCGAAACCGGCAGGGTTTTTTTAATGTCGTCCGCAGGCGCTAACGCAGGCGTTCGCGCACTTCCATCAGGGCGAAGCCCAGCAGATTGCTGCCGTCCCACATGTCCGGCAGACTGGCCTGCGGGTCGTCCTCGGCCCAGCCTATGCCCCAGATGCAGTCCACCGGGCTGGCCTCCACCAGGATGGCGTCGCCGGTGCCGCGCAGGAAATCGCCCAGCGCCGGGTTTTGCTCGAACTTGGCCAGATTGCCCCGCATCACCACCTCGCAACAGCGCTGCTGCCACAAGGCGGAATCAAAGCCGCGCACCTGGCGGCCCAAGGCCTTGGCGTCCGCCGGCGTGGCCGCGGCCAGTATCCTGCCCCGGGTTTCCGCGTCTTCGAACAAGCGGGCTTTCTCCGCCATCATATAATGCTCGGCGCTGGCGTAGCTCACGCCGTCCAGCTCGAAGCCCACCGGAAACCACTGACTCAGGCAGCTCTTGCAGACGCCGTCCTCGTGTTTGGGCCTGTGTCCCCAGAAAAACAGAAAATCCAGCGTTTCGCCGGCCGCAGCCCGCTTGCGCAACTCGCTTACTGTCCGGATCGCCATGGTCCGCGTCCTCCACTTCCTGCGCGGCCATATGCCGCAAAAAATGCCAAGAGCCCCTCTTTGTCCGCTGTCGCCGCGGCGCTGAACATCTTCATGGCCATCACTATAAGGAGCCGGAACCGGGTTCGACAAGCGCGGCGCGAAGCCGGGCCGCGCGTGCGTCCGCCGATTTCGATGCAAACAGACGAAAACAATGATTAATTACCGCGTCGCGATGATTTCGCCGCCGCCGCCCGCATCGCGAGCGCAGTGGATACGCAACACCGCCCTACCAACATAGGTCCGTCCACCCCGCTTGCCCATAGGTAAAACTACTCAGCGCGGACGCAACCGTCCGCATTGCCACAGGACGGCGTAGCGGAGTATGTTTCCCCACATAAGCCTGTAAGCCGCTGTTGGAAAAGACATTAAAAACCCTGGGGAGACCGGCATGGCTATCGTGATCACGCTGGACGTCATGCTGGCGCAACGCAAGATCAAATCCAAGGATCTGGCGCGGGCCATCGGCATCACGCCGCACAATCTGTCGCTGTTGAAGCTGGGCAAGGTCAAGAGCCTGCGCCTGGACACGCTGGACGCGCTGTGCCGGCAGCTGGGCTGCCAGCCAGGAGATTTGTTGAGCCACTCGCCGGAAGCGGACCCGGCCGACGGAGAGCCATCGGTCTGACTCTCCGCCCTTCCCGCCTCAGCCCGCCGGCTGACGCGCGCCGCGCGTCGAGGTGCGGCCCGAGTTCAGATAGCCGGCGATGTAGTCTTGCGACACTTCGCCGTTGTAGCGGCCGTCGTCGTCCAGCACCGGCATCCAGGTCAGATTGTGCTCGTACAGGCGGGACAGCACCACGCGCAGGTTTTCGCCCGCCGCCGCGGTCACGCTCACCGGCTTGATCTTGTCCGCGCACACACCGTCCGCGCCGCGCGCGTCGCGGCGCCGGACAAAGCCCAAGGGCTGTCCGTCCGCGTCCACCACGGTCAGGTGCATCAGGTCGTTGTCGTCCATCAGGCCGTAAGCGGCCGCCAGCGGCGTATCCAGCCGCGCGGTCAGCGTTTCCTGCTGATCCGCCACCTCGCCGGCCTGCACCAGCAGCAAACGCTTGAGCGTGCGGTCCTGGCCGACGAAGCTGGCGACAAAATCGTCCGCCGGCCGCGCCAGGATCTCGTCGGAGCCGGCGCACTGCACCATGCGGCCCTGACGGAACACGGCGATGCGGTCGCCCAGCTTGATCGCTTCGTCGATATCGTGGCTGACCAGCATCACGGTCTTGCCCAGTTGGCGCTGCATTTGCAGGAACTCGTTCT
Organism: Chromobacterium sp. CCUG 30098; assembly: GCF_059916605.1. Taxonomy (NCBI): domain Bacteria; kingdom Pseudomonadati; phylum Pseudomonadota; class Betaproteobacteria; order Neisseriales; family Chromobacteriaceae; genus Chromobacterium; species Chromobacterium sp. CCUG 30098. Next base: position 55,960 of record NZ_JAUCGS010000015.1, read on the forward strand.
GGATCTGTTCGCGGTTGATCGGGTCCACCGCGCCGAAGGGCTCGTCCATCAGCAAGACCGGCGCGTCGGCAGCCAGCGCGCGGATCACGCCGATGCGCTGCTGCTGGCCGCCGGACATCTCGCGCGGATAACGTTGCAAGAAGCGGTTGGGGTCCAGAGCCACCATGCTCATCAGTTCGCGCGCCCGCTCGCGGCAGCGTTTCTTGTCCCAGCCCAGCATCCGCGGCACCACGGTGATGTTGTCCTCGATGGTCATATTGGGGAACAGGCCGATCTGCTGGATCACGTAGCCGATCTGGCGGCGCAGCGTCACGCTGTCTATGCCGGCGGTGTCCTCGCCGTTGATCAGCACCTTGCCCGAGGTGGGCTCGATCAGGCGGTTGATCATTTTCATAGTGGTGGTCTTGCCGCAGCCGGACGGGCCCAGCAGCACGCAGATTTCGCCTTCCGGCACGTGCAGATTGACCTTGTCCACCGCCTGGAAGACCTGGCCGTTTTTCTGGGTAAATTGCTTGCAGAGATTTTGCAGTTCAATCATCAACGAATTCCTTTCGGGGTCAGCGCGCGCTGAGCGCGCAGCAACAACCAATCCATCGCGACGGCGAGCACGCTCACCGCCACCGCGCCGGCGATCAGCTTGCGAATGTCGCTCTGACTGATGCCGTGCAATATCAAAGTGCCCAGGCCGCCGGCGCCGACGATGGCGGCAATCGCCATCACGCCGATGTTCAGCACCACCGCGGTGCGGATGCCGCCGAAGATCAGCGGCGTGGCCAGCGGCAGCTCCACCCAGCGCAGGCGCTGCCAAAAGGTCAGGCCCAGGCCGCGGCCGGCTTCTCTCACGCCGGGCTCCAGATGGGTCAGCGCGGTGTGGGTGTTGCGCACGATGGGCAGCAGGGAGTACAGGAAGGCGGCGGTAATGGCCGGCACCGCGCCGATGCCCTGCCCGATCATGGAAAACAGCGGCACCATCAGGCCGAACAAGGCGATGGCCGGAATGGTCAGCACCACGGTGGCCAGGCCCAGCACCAGGCCGGCCAGCGCCTGAAAGCGGACGATCAGCACGCCCAGGGGCACGCCCAGCACCACCGCCAAACCGACGGCGATGCCCACCAGCCTCAGATGTTGTTCCGCCAAGGCGGCGATTTGCGGCAGGTCTTGCCAGATGAACTGGCAGGTTTGCAATAGGGTTTCCATGCGGCCTCCTTTAGATCAGGCCGCGCTGGCGCAGGAATTCGCTGGCGACTTCCTTCACCGGACGGTGTTCGATGTCCACTTTGGCGTTGAGCTCGGACATGGTGTCGTTGTCCAGCAGCGCGGCCAGCTTGTTCAGTTCCTCGGCCAGGCCGGGGTTGCGTTCCAGCGTATCGCGGCGCACCACCGGCGTGGCGGCGTAAGCCGGGAAATAGCCCATGTCGTCCTGCAGCACCACCAGGTCGAAGCCCTTGACGCGGCCGTCGGTGGTGTAGACCAGGCCGGCGTCGACGAAGCCGTCGCGGATGGCGTTGTAAACCAGGCCCGGGTCCATCTGGCGGATCTGCGGCCGGCTCAATTCCATGCCGTACAGCTGCTGCATCGGCTTGAGGCCGTCCGGACGCCCGGCGAACTCCATGTCGAAGCCCAGCTGCCAGCGTTTGGACGAACCGTTGTTTTCATTGACCCGCCGCGCCAGATCGGACAGCGTGCGCACGCCCTCGGCTTCGGCGCGCACGCGCTTCATCGCCAGCGCATACGTGTTGTTGAGCGGAGCCGGGTTCAGCCAGATCAGCCCCAGGGGCTCGTCCAGCTTCTTGACCGTGGCGTAAGCCTCCTCGTTGCTCATTTTTTTCTGGATGCCGTGATGGATGATCAGGCCGGTGCCGGTGTAATCCCACACCAGATCCAGCTGGCGGTTTTCCAGCGCGTTGCGCAGGATCACCGTTGCCAGGTCCGGCTTTTGCGTGACCTGGTAGCCCTTGCTGCCCAGGTACTGCGTGGTGATGTCGGACAGCAGATGCTGTTCGGTGAAATTCTTGCTGCCCAGCACCAGGCCGGCGGCGAAGGCCGGCGCGGCGGTCAGCAAGGCCGCCAGCGTCAGCGCGCGGCGCGCCAGCCGACGCCAGGGCGAAAAGGAAAGTGCTTTTGTCATAGGGGTCCTCCGTGCGAGCGCCCGCCGGAACGGGCGACAAGGGGGTTCGAATCAGGCCAGGCCGCGGGCGGCGGCCAGGCGGCCCAGGCCGGCCAGCGTCAGGTCCAGCGTCAGCGCGATCAGCGCGGTGCCGCCGGCGCCCAGCAGCAGCGCGGTGTGGTTGTTCAGGTAGATGCCGGGGAAGATCAGTTCGCCGTAGCTGCTGGCGCCGATCAAGAAGGCCAGCGGCGCGGTGCCCACGTTCAGCGCCAGCGCCACCCGCACGCCGGTCAGAATCACCGGCAAGGCGTTGGGCAGCTCCACCCGCCACAGCCGTTGACGCGGGGTCATGCCCAGCGCGTCGGCGGCCTCCAGCAAGGCCGGCTGCAAGCCGGCCAGGCCGGCGTAGGTATTGCGCACGATGGGCAGCAAGGACGCCAGGAACAGCGCCACGATGGCCGGCGCGTCGCCGATGCCGACCAAGGCCATCGCCAGCGCCAGCACCGCCATGGGCGGCAGGGTGTTGCCGATATTGAAAATCTGCATCCAGTGCTCGGCGCTGCCCCGCAGCCGCTGACGGCTAAGCAGCACGCCGCTGGGCAGGCCCACGGCGAGAGCCAGCGCCATGGAGACGCCCACCAGATAGAGATGCTGCCGGCCCAGGTAGATCAGATCTTCCCGGTACTCGGTCCATACGGCTGGGCTTACACCGTAAATCAATCCCGCCGCCGCTACGGCGACCAGGATCAGCCCGATCATGCTGCGCTTGCTAAACGCTCTTTTGTGCATCTGCGTCCTCCTTGGCGAAAGCAATGGCCGGCAAGGCCACGGCGATCCGCTGTAATGATCGCGACAACTAGAGAGCTGCCAGTAAATAGACGTCCGGCGCGGGCCGGACATGAGGTGCGTTTAAGGCGAGGCTCGACGGCGCGAAACCGTCGATTTTGAGTGGCGCGGTGTGCGCCTGATGAAAAACCTAATAAGTTATAACACTGTTTGTATCGAACATGCAAATTTTCTAATGTACTTCGCCGCACTTGACAGACAAGGACAAGGCATTGAAAACGCTTTATTTCTTTCCGTTCACGTCAAACCAAATGGATAAGCCGGCCGCGCTCCGCCGCTCCGCCCTATAAGGTACGCGCGCGGCGCCGTCCCAACGGCCACTTGCCCCCTTCCCGCCCCCAGCCCACAATGCGCTGTTTCGCCCATTGCAACAATCACGGCAAAAACATGGATCGATTGCACTTGATGACCGTATTCATCGCGGTGGCGGAAGCGGAAAGCTTTGCCGGCGCGGCGCGCAAGCTGGGCATGTCGCCGCCGGCGGTGACGCGCGCGGTGGCGGCGCTGGAGACGCGGCTGCAAGCCCGTCTGCTCAACCGCAGCACCCGCCATGTGCGCGTCACCGAGGCCGGCCAGCGTTATCTGGAGGACGCGCGCCGGGTGATCGCCTCCGCGGACGAGGCGGACGAAGCCGCCTCCGGCGGCAAGGCGCCGCCGCGCGGTTTGCTGACCGTCACCGCGCCGGCCTTGTTCGGCTTGCGCTACGTGATGCCGGGCATCAACGACTACCTGCGCCGCCATCCCGAGGTGACGGTGGACGCCTTGCTGCTGGACCGGGTGGTCAATCTGCTGGAAGAAGGCGTGGACGTGGCCATCCGCATCGGCGAACTGCCGGACTCCAATCTGCGCGCCCTGCGCGTCGGCCAGGTGCGGCGGGTGGTCTGCGCGTCGCCGGCCTATCTCGCCGAGCGCGGCGTTCCGCTCACCCCGGCGGATTTGCAGCGCCACGCGCTGATCGCCTCGCGCGGCGTGGGTTCCTGCCACGAATGGCGCTTCAGCGACGGCGGCAAGCCGCTGAGCGTCCGCCTCAAACCCCGGCTCACCGTCAGCAACAACGAGGCGGCCATCGCCGCCGCCGCGGCCGGACTCGGCGTCACCCGCCTGCTGTCTTATCAAGTGGCGCCGCAATTGGCCGCCGGCCAATTGCGGCCGCTGCTGGCCGAATACGACGACGCCAGCCAGCCCATCCACATCCTGCATCAGGAAGGCCGGCTGGCCTCGGCCAAGACCCGCGCCTTCATCGAACTGATGGCGGAGCGGCTGCGCGGCCATCCCGAGCTGCGCTAACGCCATCGACATCGCCATCCCCCACAAGGAGATTCATCATGTTGACCCCGCTTCAAGACAAAAACGTTCTCATCACCGGCGGCACCGCCGGCATCGGCCTGGGCCTGGCCCGGGCCTTCGCCCGCGCCGGCGCGCGCGTCACCATCAGCGGCCGCAGCCAGGACAAGCTGGACGCCGCGCTGGCCCGCCTGCGCGCCGACGGCCTGAACGCCGTCGGCCGCGTCGCCGACGTGGCCCGTCCCGAAGACGTGGCCCGCCTGCTGGCGGACACCGCCGCGTCCAACGGCCTGGACGTGCTGTGCTGCAACGCCGGCATCTTCCCGTCCGCGCCGCTGGAGAGCATGAGCGCGGAGGAATGGGATCAGGTGCAGCACACCAATGTGCGCGGCAACTTCCTTTGCGTGCAGGCGGCGCTGCCCTATCTGCGCCAGGCCGAATACGGCCGCGTGATCCTGACCTCCTCCATCACCGGCCCGGTCACCGGCTACGCCGGCTGGAGCCATTACGGCGCCAGCAAGGCCGCGCAACTGGGCTTCATGCGCAGCGCGGCGCTGGAGCTGGCGCGCGACGACATCACCATCAACGCGGTGATGCCGGGCAATGTGCTGACCGAGGGGCTGCGCGAGCTGGGCGAGGACTATCTGGACAAGATGGCGGCGGCGGTGCCGCTGCGGCGGCTGGGCAGCGTGGACGATATCGCCAACGCCGCGCTGTTCTTCGCCAGCAAGGAGGCGGGCTTCATCACCGGCCAGACCCTGATCGTGGACGGCGGCCAGGTCTTGCCGGAGTCTCTGGACGCGCTGACCGGCTAGCCCTGGTAGACATCCGGCCGGTGCAGCTCCATATAACGCTCAGGGTGTTCCAGCGCGGCGAAGCCGAAGGGCCGGTAGACCGCGTGGGCGTTGGAGGTCACCAGCACGATGCGACGCAGCCGGGCCAAGGCCGGCTCGGCCGCGACGCCGCGCATCAGCTGCCGCGCATAGCCGCGGCCGCGGTGCTCCGGCGTCACGAACACGTCGCACAGATAGCCGAAGGTGGCCAGATCGGTCACCACGCGGGCGAAGCCCACTTGCCGCCCGTCCAGATAGGCGCCGAAGCACAGCGAGCCGGCGATGGCCTGCTCCACTGTGGCGCGCGAAATGCCCTTGGCCCAGGGCGCGTGATCGTGCAAGAAGGCGTGGATCAGCGCCAGGTCCAGCCGGTGCTTGTCGGTGGAAATCTCCAGTTCTGCCTCCTTCATCGCGGCGCGGTCCTCTTGTTCAGTTGGACGGCCAGCCAGCCGCGCGCGGCGTCCAGTTTGCCGGCGTAAGTGTTCAAGGCCAGCGCGGCGACGATCAAGGCCGACGCGACGATGCTGAGCGCGTCGTAATGTTCATGCAGGATCCAATAGCCGCCCAGCAGGCCGAAAACCGGGCTGAGCAGCGAAAACGGCGCCACCAGCGTGGCCGGATACAGGCTGAGCAGCTTGCCCCAGCTGCCCAGCGCGAACAGGGTGCCGACCAGGGCCAGGAACAATAGCGCCAGCGTGGCGGTCCAGCCGAAGCCGGCCACGGCGCTCCAGGCCGCCGCCGGTCCGCCCTCCAGCGCGAAGGACAGCAGTAGCAGGGGCAGCGGCGGCACCAGGCTCATCCACACGGTGAAGGCGAACATGTCCACCTTGCCGGCGCGCTTGAGCTCCACATTGCCCCAGGCGAAGCCGGCCGAGCCGATCAAGGCCAGCGCCAGCGGCAACAAGGGCAAGGCGTCCTGGTAACGGGCGTAGCCCAGCAGCAAAACGCCCAGCAACGCCAGCGCCATCACCGCCTTTTGCAGCCGGGAGCGCGTTTCGCCCAGCAGCAGACTGGCCAGCAGCAAGGTGATGAACACCTGCAACTGGGCCAGCACCGACACGATGCCGGCCGGCATGCCCAGCTTGATGGCGGAAAACAGGCCGGCGAACTGGATCACGCCCAGGCACAGCCCGGCGCGCAGATACCAGCGCCAGGGCAAGGACGGCCGCGTGAACCACCAGGCCCCGACCGCGAACACCACCACGAAGCGCAGCGCCGCCAGCAAAAGCGGCGGACACTCGGTCAGCCCTATCTTCACCACGATGAAGCTCAGGCCCCAGATGGCCGCCACCAGCACCGCCAGCAATACGTGTCGTATCTTCATGATGTCGTCGCCTCTTGTTCCAGCGCGGCGATGGCGCGCCGGCAGGCTTCCAGGAAAAAGTCCAACTCGGCTTCCGCCACGTTCAAGGGCGGCAGCAAGCGCAGCGCGGCGGCGTCGTGCGCCGCCGGCACCGTCAGCACGCCTTCTTGCAGCAATTGCAGCCACAGCAGGCCAGCGGCGCCCTCGCCCAGCCGGTCTTGCGCCGCCGGACCGGCGCGCAGCGCCAGCATCAGGCCCTGGCCCTCCAACTCGAAGCCCTCCAGCCCGGCCTCCCGCCAACGCCGCCGCAAGGCCCTGCCGCTCTCCCGCGCCCGCGCCGGCGCGTCCAGCTGGCGCAACAGCTCCAGCATGCGCAGGCCGCAGCTCAAGGCCAGCCGGTTGCCGCCGAAGGTGGAGCCGTGGATTTTGGCGCAGCCGGGCCGGGCGAACACCGCCTGGTAAATGTCTTGGCGGAACAGCAGCGCCGACACCGGCAGCACGCCGCCGCTCAGGCCCTTGGCGACAATCAGCAGGTCCGGCGCCGGCGCGCCCAGCGCCTGATAGGCGAACCAGGCGCCGCAGCGGCCCAGGCCGGACAGCGCCTCGTCGTAGATCAGCCGCGCGCCGTGGCGGCGGCACAAGGCGGCCAGCTCGGCCAGATCCTCGCCGCGCCAGGCACGCGCGCCGGCGCTGCCCTGCACCGGCTCCAGCAGCACCGCGGCCACGTCGCCGCGCGCCAGCTCCGCCGCCGCCGCGGCCAGATTGCCCCAGGGCAAGACCGCGCAGTCCTCGCGCCGCGGCAGGCCCTGCCGCCAGAAATCGCCGCCGGCCAGCTCGGTGGCCTCCAGGGTCAGCCCGTGAAAGCCGCCGTCGAAACTCAAGGCGCGCCGCCGGCCGCCGGCCATCCGCGCCAGCTTCAGCGCGCCCTCCACCGCCTCCGCGCCGGTGCTGGCGAACAGGGCCTTGCCGTCGGCGAAGCCGGCCAGCGTCAGCAGCGCCGCGGCCAGATCGCCGGCCAGGCCGGAAAAGCCCAGCGGATGCAGATTGGGCGCGGGATCGAACAGGTCTTCCGCCAGGCCGGACAGCAGCGCCCGCGGGCGATGTCCCAGCGCCGCCGCGCCGTAGCCGGCGACGAAGTCCAGCCAGCGCCGGCCGTCCTCCAGCCGCAGCCAAGCGCCCTCCGCCTCCAGCGGCCGGGCGTCCAGCCCGCACTGCCTCAGCGTTTCCAGCCAGGCCGGATTGACGCTGGCGGCGTAGGCGGCTTGCGTCGCCGCGCGTTCAGCCGGCGACGGCATAGCCGTCCAGCGAGCAGACGGCCAGCTGCGCCTGCGGACCGTAGAAGTCCGCCACCTGGTCCATCGCCCGCAGATTGAGCTCCAGCAGATACGCCAGATTGGCCTCTGCGCGCTGCTGCGTCCGCGGCGACAAGGCGCTGATTTCGCGGAAGAACAGCCGGGACAAGGCGGCGTGGTTGAGCTCCAGATTCAAATCGTCGTGGCGCTTGGCCACGCGCTGGTAATCGGCGCGGAACTCCACCAGCGACTCCAGCCGCTCGTGCACCGGATTGTCCACGCCCAACATGCCCTCGGTGACCATGATGGAGCTCAGATAGCCGATGGGGTCGTAACGGCCCAGCACGGTGAAGGCGTCGACATAGGCCTGGAACAAGGGCAGCGGCAGCGCCTGGTCCAGCCAGGCCGGCGGCACGCCCAGCGCTTCGCAGGTGGCGCGCTCGTAGACTTCGTGGCCCAGCTCCTCCTGGAAATAACGGTAGACCCGTTGCTTCAGCGGGCTGCGCAGCCGCTTGGTCATCAGCGGCGCGATGATTTCCACGAAGCGCTGGGTGACGTGGTATTGCTCGATGAACAGGCCTTGCACCAGGGGGCCGAAGCCGGCGTCGTCGGCGTTCACCCTGCGCACATAGCGCGATTCGCCCAGCTCGGCCAGGCCGTCCAGCGCAAACTGCTCGGCGCGGCGCATGAAGTTGACGCCGCTGTCCACCGCCGAGGCCGGCTCGCGGCGGAGGAGCCGCCGCCGCGCCTCGGGCTTGGGCGCCAGCAGCAGCAGATCCACCAGGCACAGCGCATAGGCTTCCAGATGCGCCGGGCAGTAAAAGCCTTCGCTGGCCGGCATCTCCGCCGCGCCGGCCTCGCGGCGGCTGAGCCCGACGAAGCCGGCCCCGTCGGCGAAGCCGTTGAGCACCCGCCGCCACAGCGTCAGCGCCTGCGGCAGATTGTCGGCCAGGTACAGCTTTTGCAGATAGAAGGTTTGCAGCGCGAAATTGTCCCGCCACTCCGGCGCGCCCGCCTCGTCTATGCAAAAGGCGTCGGCCTGCGGCGCCGGCTCGTCCAGCAGGCGCAGCATGTTCAGCACCACCGGCGCGTAAGCGCCGCGCGCCGCGCCGGCGGTGGCCGCCAACAACTTGTCCACGCAGCGGCGGCTCAGCGCCTCCCACTGCCGGCGCTGCCGCTCCAGCGCCGCCGGGTCCGCCGGCGCGTCGCGGATCAGCGACAGCGCGTCCAGCTGTTCCGCCAGCGACAGCTGCCAGGACGGCGCCGATCCGGCGTGGATGTCGAACCAGATTTCCGCGTCCGGATTGGCCATCGCCAGCACGCTGTCCAGCACCCGGCCGCCGTCCACGCCGGAAAACTGGATTTCATACTCCTTGGCGTCCGCCGCCAGCACCACGGTCTGGCCGTCGTCGGCCAGATGGGCGCTGAAGGGCACCAGGTGGGGCGCGCGATAATGAGTGACTTGCCAGGCTTCCATCGTTCTCTCCTTGGCTGCCGTCTCGAGGACTACTGCGGGGGATTACAAATAGAGCCGCGGCATCAAGGCGTCCGGCCGGCTGTAGTAATCGACGATTTCCTCGTCCTGCAGCGCCATGGTTTCTATGGTCAGCACCAGGTTTTTCTCCACCACCAGCTGCTCCTCGCGGCTGATGGCGCTGATGTCCTGCAGCAGTTCGGAGGTGATGTCGTCGTGCCCCAGCGTATCGTTGAGGTAGGCGTGGCGCAGCAGCGGCTCCCAAAAGCCCTTGTCCAGTCCGGCGCGTTCGCAACAGCGCACCAGCGCGCGGTTGAACTCGTCGCCGGGCATCTCAAACAGAAACAACACGCTCTTGAACGACAGCAGATGCTGACGCGCGAACACGCCCAAGGCCGCGCACAAGGCGAAGGTGGACGGCAGGGGCTGCAGATGGTCCAGACCCTCCACTTCCATGTCCACGCTGGCCAGGCTCTCGGCCAGCATCTGATCGTGATCCAGCTCCGACACCAGGAAGCGCTGGATGCTGCGCTGGTTCTGCCGGCTGTCCGCGTGCGACAGCGCGGAGGCGATCAGGCCCGGCGCCGCGCGCACCAGGTAGTAATACTCCAGCGCGTAGCCGATCAGCACATTGCGCGGCGCGCTGCCGTCGGACAGCATGCCGTACAGCCGGGAATGGCCGCGCTTGCGCATCGCCCTTTGCGCCAGATTGCGCAGCCGGGTGTTGAACTCGCAACCGGACAGCGCGTCGTCCGGCAATTCGAAGCTGGCCTCGGTCACCAGGCCCAGGCGGTCCAACTCCTCCAGCAGGCCGGGAATCGTCCCCGCCAATTCCGGATGGGCGGCGCGCAGCGCCGACATGCTGGCCGGCGCGCGCTGCAGATCGTCCAGCAGGGCCAGCAATTGCAGCCGCCCTTCGTCGGCCACTTGCAGATCGCAGGACTGCTCGCGGTACAGCAGGGCCACGCCGCCGTCCTGCGGCTGGATTTCCACCCCGGGCCGCAGCGCCGGGTAACGAAACAGATCATGGGTGCCGGGGCCGTGCATAATGCCTCCTCAGTAATGCTCGATGCGGCGCAGCAAGGTGTCGGCGTGCAGATAATGCCGCCAGACCGCGCTGTAGAAAGCGTCGTAGAGCTCGACGAACAAATGGGTTTGCGCCAGCAGGCGCCGCGCCGTTTCCTGATCCACCACCGGGATCTGCGCGAAGATCTTGCGGGTCAGGCTGCCGTGCTCGCCCTTCAGATTGATGTCCGAGTGCGCCTTCACCGGGCGCAGGAAATCCGCGTCCACGCCCAGCCGGTAGGCGGCGTCCAGGAAGGAGTCCTGACGGATGTCCTTGCCTTCCAAAATGCCCAGCGTGGTGAAGAAGAACAGCGGATCGTTGTGCGACCAATAGGCCAGCGCGTTGCACAGCGCCATGGTCTGCGGCAGCGGCACGGCGTGCGCCAGATCCTCGCGGCTGATGCCGATGCGGTTCAAGGCCTGCAGCAGCAGCTCGTCGTGGCCGTACTCCTCGGCGAAGAAGGCGTTCATCGCCAGCCGCGCCTGGGTATTGGGCACATAGGACAGCACCGGCGCGTCGAAATAGCTTTCGCGGAACAAAAAGTGATAGTTCTCTATCACCATGCCGTGGAACACCCGCTCCGGAATATCCCCCGGCTGGCTGGCGTTCTGGCAATGGGTCCAGAACGGATTGCGGTACAGCGTCTGGTAGAGCAGGCGGTTGGACAGGTCCTCCACCTCCAGCAGCACTTCCAGCCCGGTCTTGCCGCGCGCCGGCGCCAGCGGGCGGATCACGCCGTAGTTTTCCAGGCTGACCAGCAAACGACGCACCTCGTCGGCGGACTGGCGCGGCAGGAGGCGCTCCGCGTCCCGCTGGCTGCAGCCGCCGGCCAGGCGCGCCATCAGCGCGCTGACCTCCTCCGTGCTGGCAAGGCCTGCGGAAATCTCCAATTCCTCGTCGCCGGCGGTTTTGACCACCAGCGGCGATTGCGAAATCACATCGCCGTTCAGGCAAAAACGAAGATCGGACGGATGGGACACAAAGGAGTCTCCTCTTAAAGATGAGCGCGGCCGCCGGCAAGCCGGCGGCGCGGAATCCGGATCGGCCCAGGGCTTTGCGCCTGAAACGGCGGCCCCGTTCCTACCCGATTACAAGTGGACCGGCACCAGGACCGGACGCGGATTGCGGGGTTTGACCACAACCACCGCTTCTTGCGTGCTGGCTTGCATTTGGCTCTCCTTGGCTTAAGAGAAAACAAAAACGCCCTTTTGCAGGCCTCCCTATCTTATGCCTGCCGCCGCAATGCAGAAACGCCTGAAAACTGACACAAATAACTGTTTTTAAATATCATTCTTAAAATGCGCCCAGCTCGTCGAAACGAAAATCTCAAATGCGGGCGCGCTTACGCCGCAGCGCACGATTGACGCCGGGACAACAATCTATATGCTGGCAGGGTCTTCCGTTCCCGCCTTAGTCGCTTGAATCCGGCATCAAACGGGCATCCCAAACGCATGCCGGGCCGCCAAAACGGCGGGAATCGGACAGATGAACAAATAGAAAGCCCCCAAGGGCCTGCCAAGCACTCATGAAGAAGGCGTCCGCGCCCTTCACCGCTCTGCAAATAGGGAAATAGCAATGAGAAAGATCCAACCGCAATTGTTGGCCGCGGCCTGCTGCGCCGCTTTCGCCGTCTCCGTCCAGGCCGCCGGCACCCTGGTCTACTGCTCCGAAGCCAGCCCGGACGGCTTCGACTCCGCCCAGTTCACCTCAGGCACCACCTTCGACGCGGCCGGCCACGCGCTGTTCGACCGCCTGGTGGGTTTCGAGAAAGGCTCGACCAAGGCCATTCCCAGCCTGGCCACCTCCTGGAGCGCCTCGCCGGACGGCAAGGTCTACACCTTCAAGCTGCGCCAGGGCGTGAAGTTCCACACCACCGACTATTTCAAGCCGACGCGCGACTTCAACGCCGACGACGTGGTGTTCACCTTCATGCGCATGTTCGACAAGAACCACCCCTTCCGCAAAGCCTACAACACGGAATTCCCCTACGCGGTGGACACCGGCCTGGCCAGCAACGTCAGCGCCGTGGAAAAAGTGGACGCGCAGACGGTGCGCTTCGTCTTGAAAGCGCCGGACGCCGACCTGGCGATCAAGATCGCCATGCCCTTCGCCTCCATCCTGTCCGCCGAATACGCCGAGCAGCTGCTCAAGGCCGGCCGCGCCGCCGACATCAACCAGAAACCGGTGGGCACCGGCCCCTTCATCTTCAAGCGCTACCAGAAGGACGCCCAGATCCGCTACGCCGGCAACAAGGCTTACTGGGACAAGAGCGCGGTGAAGGTGGACAATCTGGTGTTCGCCATCGCCACCGATCCCTCGGTGCGCTACCAGAAAATGAAGGCCGGCGAGTGCCAGATCATGTCCTATCCGCGCCCCAGCGATCTGGCGGTGATGAAGACTGATCCCAAGCTGAAAATGCTGACCGCGCCCGGTTTCAATATCGGCTACCTCAGCTACAACCTGGACAAGCCGCAGTTCCAGAAGCGCGAGGTGCGCCAGGCGCTGGACATGGCGATCAACCGCCAGGCCATCATAGACGCGGTCTACCAGGGCCAGGGCCAGGCCGCCAGCAACCCCTTCCCCTCCTCGCTGTGGTCCTACAACAAGAGCCTGAAGAACGCGCCCTATAATGTGGCCGCCGCCAAGGCGCTGCTGGCCAAGGCCGGTTACCCCAACGGCTTCGAGCTGAGCTTGTGGGCGATGCCGGTGCAACGGCCGTACAACCCCAACGCCAAGCTGATGGCGGAGATGATCCAGTCCGACTGGGCCAAGATCGGCGTCAAGGCCAAGATCGTGTCCTATGAATGGGGTGAATACCTGAAGCGGATGAAGCGCGGCGAGCATGACGCCGGCCTGATGGGCTGGACCGGCGACTACGCCAGCCCGGACAACTTCCTGGGCGTGCTGCTCAGCTGCGAGGCGGTGAACGGCTCCAACTACTCGCGCTACTGCAATAAGGAGTTCGACGCGCTGATCATCAAGGCCCGCACCCTGAACGACCAGGCCGAGCGCGCCAAGCTGTACTCGCAGGCGCAAACCCTCTTCAAGCGCGATCTGCCGTGGACCACCATCGCCCACTCCATCATCAATCAGCCGATGCGCAAGGAAGTGAACGGCTTCAAGATCAGCCCCTTCGGCGATTACCAGTTCAGCGGCGTCAGCGTCAAATAAGTCATCAAGTCTCCAGCGGGCGTCGCTTTGCGGCGCCCGCTTTTTTCCCGCTCCCTCGCAGGCCCAGCTTCAAGCCCTCCCCCCCAAACAACCCGCTTTATTTTTCCTCATAAAACAGATAATTAATAAATTTATTTTATAAGCCAAGCAAGCAAAACCGCCTGACTTCATCCAATGAGCCGCATTTGATTGAGCTCAAGCATTTCTCGGCATTTTCAGACTTTTCCTGATTCACACCCACGTTTAAACATGGCTGAATCGCCATTGACATGCGCTGTTTTTAAATAAAGGAAATTGCCATGCCTTTGAATAGTCAGCCTTCAAATCATTACCGTTTGAAGATCGCCGAACTGCCGGCCGAGCTGCTGTCGGTCGAATCCTTCACCCTGGACGAAACCCTGGGCCGGCCCTTC
>NZ_JAUCGS010000016.1:0-67609 GCF_059916605.1 Chromobacterium sp. CCUG 30098
GGGGCATTGCGGGAGGAAAGGTGGAAAAGGTCATCACGGTCTCCATGTCAGCTTTGGAAACCTGCCCAGGCGAGGCTGGGACAGGCACATGACAAGGTGGCAAGACCGGCTTACTAGACCAACGACCGGCAGTCCAGAGGACTCCCTGCCACGGCCCGTCCCGAATGGGTACGGCGTGGCAGCAGACGTAGCAGTGCCAAAGGCGGACACGACTTGTCTGCGGTCTAGTAATTTATAGGCTTGCCAGCCCGACGCGGCGTGATTGAGCGCAGCGCGGGACCAAGCCTAAACAGGCTGGCAGAGGCCGTCAAGGCGCAGGGGAGGCACGGGCCTCAGGCGGCAACCGCCGCCGCCACCTGCCGGCTCAACTGATGCAGACGATTGGCCAAGGGGCAGCTCAGCGCCAGTTCCTGCCGGCCGTGTCCGCGCAGCAGCAACGCCTGCCAGCTGCCGTCCGGGCCGGGCACCAGGCCGCCGCAGACGAAGCCGGCCTGTTGCAAGGCGTCCGCCGCGCGCGGGGCGTCCGGCCCCAGCGCCAGCCTGACGTAGACCAGCCGTCCGGCCGGCAGCGCCGCCACTTCCCGCAGCCGGCCGCCGCTGACGTCCTCCAGCCCCACTTCCAGCCGCCGGCCGTGGCTAGCGATGCTGAGTCCGCCGGCCGGCCCCTGCGCCGGCGGCGGCGCGCTGCCGAAGGCGCGGGTCAGCGGCGTCAGCCATTCCCGCCACGCCGCCGGCCAGTTCAACGCCGGGATCGGCCGGCTTTGCAGCGGCAGGCAGCCCAGCACGATGCTTTCCGGCTGCGGCTGGCCAAACGGCGAGGCCACGTAGTCCAGCAGCAGGCCGGTGGTGTGGAAGCCCAGGGTCTTGGCCAGGCGCTGGCTCTGGCCGTGGGACGACACTTGCTTGATGGTGAGCATGCTCAGGCCCAGGGCAATGCCTTGGGCGCGCAGATGGCGGCCCAGCGCGGTGGCCAGGCCCTGGCCGCGCGCGTCCGGGTGCACCACGTTGAGCGCCAGCTCGGCGCTGCCCGGACAATGCGGGTCGCGCCACAGCGCGGCGTGGCCCAGCACCCGGCCGCCGCTCACGGCGACGGCGGAATGCCAGCGGCCGGCGGCGTTGTGGCGGCGGATCATAGACGGCAGATACACGTCGGGATAGACGTAGTGTTCGCCGTAGATGGCGCGGAACAAAGCGCTGACGCCGGCGGCGTCGTCCGCCTGGAAATCGCGGATGGCGATGCTCATGCCGCCACCTCGTCGTAAGCGCGCTGGTCCACCACGCGCATCAGCTTGCCGGAACGCGGATGGGTGAGCATGGCCTCCGGCGCGCAATATGCGACGTCCAGCCGCAGCAGGCCCTGGCGGCAGAGTTCGGCCAAGGCCGGTTGCGCGGCCAGCAGCCGTTCGCGCAGCGGCTCCGCCGCCGGGGCCGGCGCGTATTCGCTGGCCACCCGCAGGCTGAGGGTGTCGACGCCGTCGCGGCGGCCCACCAGCAGCTGCCAGGCCAGCACGCCGTCCTGTCCCCGCAGCAGCGGGTCCAGCTCGTCCGGGAACAAGGACAGCGTGCAGACGCGCACGCGGTGGCCGCGGCTGGCGCGCCCTTGCAGCGCGAATTTGCGTTCCGGCCGCCCGGCCGGCTCGCGCCAGCAGGCCAGATCGCCGGTGGGATAGCGGATCACCGGCATCAGCCGCCGTTGCAGATTGCTGACCACCAGCAGGCCTTTGCGGTCCGGCTCCGTGATCGGCAGGCCGCTGGCCTCGTCGATGATTTCGACGATGGTGTCGGCGTCGAACACGCGGTGTTCGCCCTGGGCGCAATCCGGCCCGGCGGCGCCGATCAGGCCGGCGTCCACGCTGGCGCAGCCGATGGAGCCGATGCGGGCATTGGGAAACGCCCGGCCCAGCAGGGCCAGTTGTTCGGCGAACAGGCTTTCGCCGCCGTAAAGCAGGCAGCGCACGCCGGGCAGCGCGCGGCCGGCCTGTTGCAGCCAGCTGGCGAAGCGCACCAGCTGCACCGGCACGCCGGCCAGCACATTGATGTCCAGCGTATCGATGGCGTCGGCCAGCGCCGCGTCCTCGACATTGCAGGTGAAGGGAAACTCCACCACCGGCGCCGGCGAGTGCGACAGCGCGCCGTGGATGAACAGCAGGCTGGTGTAGAGATCGCCGGCGAAGAACAGGTTGGCGACGCGGTCGCCGGGCAGCAGCTGCCGGCCCAGGCCCTGGCCGAAGGCGCGCACAAAGGCCTGCCATTCGTCGCGGCGGAACACTGACAGCTTGCCCTCGCTGGTGGAGCCGCCGGTTTTGAACACATGGCCGTCCGCCAGCGGGCCGCTCAGCACCGGCCAGTTTTCCAGCGGTTGGCATTGGCGCCAGTAGTCCGCCGGCTCGATCAGCGGCAGATCGCTCAGCGTCCAGTCCGCCGGCAGCTGGCGGTACAGCGCGCTGAAAAACGGCGAGTGAGCGCGGGCGTGTTCCACCAGCCGGCGCAGCCCGGCCTCCGTGGCGGCCTTCATCGCGCCGGCTCCGTGTTGCGGCGCAGGTCCAACACCAGCGGGGTCTTGCCGCTTTGCGGATGGCGCTGGAACTGGCCGGCCGGGGTGGCGATGACGTCCAGTTGCAGCAGGCCGCCGCTGACCACCTCGTTCAGCATCGGATGTTGCAGCAGGCGGGCGCGCACCTGCGCGGCATCGCCGTCGGCCAGCACCCGGATGCGGTCGCCGCCGCTGGCGGCGTGGTCCACCAGCCATTGCACAGCCAGGCCCAGCGGCGCGGACAGCGCTTCCGGGTTGACGAAGATGGTGCCGGCACGCAGCAGCGCGCCGTGGCGGCCGGTGAGCTGGAAGCGCGGCGCCGGCAGGCCGCAGCCGCAGCGGCCGGGCAGCCAGCGGCCCAGATCGCCCAGATCATAGCGCCGTACGCTTTGGCCTTCTCGCGCCAGCGAGGTGAAGGCCAGGCGGCCGACGGCGCCGGGCGCGGCCGGGCGGTCGCTGTCCTGCTCCAGGATTTCCAGCCACTGGATATCGGCCAATAGATGGAATTCGCCGTCGCGGCCATGGCCGCAGGCGTGGCCCAGCGGGCCGGCGTCCACCGATCCGTACATCGCGGAGCGGATCAGCTCCACGCCGAAGCCGGCCAGGAACTGGCGTTGGCCGTCGCTGATGTGTTCGCCACCGCAGAACAGCTTGCGCACGCCGCCGTAGGCGCGCAGCGCGGTTTCCTCGCATTCGAACAGGCGCTGCAAGGTGCCCGGCATCCCCACCAGGGTGTTGACGCCTTGGGACACGATGAAGTGGGCGATCTGGCTGAAGTCGTCGTCCACCGGGCCGCCCATCGGGTATTGCGGCACGCCCAGCTTGTCCAGGATGGTGAAGAAGCTGAGCATGCCGCCGTAGAGGTTGCCGCCGTAGAGCAGATTCATCACCCGGTCTTGCGCCGGGTCCAGGCCGGCGGCGAGCAGGCCGTCCGCCGCCGCCTGCATCTGGCGGTGGTAGTCGCGGTAGCTGAAGCCGGCCAGTTTGGGTTTGCCGCTGCTGCCGCCGCTGCGGAAGAACAGCTGGGCGGCCGGCCCCATCTCGGCTTGCTGGAAGGCCGTTTTGTCCATCACCGGCAGCGCGTCCAGGCCGGCCGGCGGCGGCGGCAAGGCGTCCAGCGTCGCATGGCCCGGCAGCTGGCCGTCGCGCAGGCTGACCGACACCCGCCGCGTCAGCCGGCTCAGCGCGTAGACGCCGTCGTGCGGCTCGCCGGCGTAGCCGTCGTGCATCGCTCCCGCCGGGCACAGCCGGCCGACGCCGGCGTCCAGCAGCAGGCGGCTGAGCGCCGGCAGCTGTTCCGGCGCGGCGATCAGGCCGCAGCTTTGCAAATGGGTGCGCCAGGGCAGCAGCAGTTCCACCAGCCGCGCGCGCGGCGCCGGCCGCAGTTGCAGGGTGCGGAACAGCGGCGAGGCCGCCAGTTCCTGGCGCTGCGCCCAGGCCACGCGCCAGCCCTCGCCCTGCTCCACCGCGCCGGCCACGCCGGCGAAAGACTGGTCCAGCCGCAACATGGCCAGCTGGCTGGAGATTTCCGCGGCTTCCTGCACGTCCGGCTGCAAGGCCGGCCAGGCCGGCGCGCGCCGCGCCAGCGCGGCGGCCATGGCCTGGGCCGCGCCGCGCAAGACGGCTTCGTCCTCGCTGTCCACCAGCAGGCATTGCGGGCTGGAGCAGGCTTGCTGGTCGAAACGGCAGACGTCGTCGGCCAGCGCGTCGTAATCGGCCTCCGTCGCCGCGGCCGGGTCCAGGTAGGCGAAGCTGATGCGGTGGCCCCAGGGTATCCAGCGGCAGCCGGCCGGCACTTGGCGGCGGATCGCTTCCAGCGCGGCGTCACCGCCCCAGGCGGACACCGCGTCGGCGCGGGCCAGCAGGCCAGCCAGTTGGTCGGTGGCCAGCGGCAGCACCGCCACGTGGGCGGCCAGATCGCCGGCGGCGTCGTGGCTCAGAAAATCGGCCAGCAGCCGCGCGCTGCGGCCTTGGTCGCTGCCGCTGGGGCGCAGCCAGTTGACGTTGCCGGCCAGCAGGCTTTCCAACACCGCCATGAAGGGCAGCAGCGGCGCGTTGGCCGGGGTGATGTGGGCCACCAGGCCCAGCGGCCGCCAGCTTTCGAAGCGCGGCTGACGGTAGTCGAAGCGGCGCAGCGAGAAGGCCTGTTCGCCCAGTTCTCGGCTTACCTTGGCTTCCAGCGCCTCGCGCCGGCAAAAACCTTGCAGCGCGTCGACGGCGGCGGCGTCCAGGCCCAGGGCCTCCGCCCGTGCCGGCAGCGCGGCGGCGAAGCGCTCGGCGCAATCCAGCACCGCGTCCAAGGCCGGCGGCCGGGCCAGCGCGGCCGGCAGGCCGGCTTGCAATTGCGCCAGCGCGGCGGCGGCGTCCGCGGCGGCGTTCAGTGTTCCGTTCAATAGATACATATCAGGATTCCTTGATCAATTCGGAGGCGGCCACCGCGCAGCTGCGGCTCTTGCTGGTGCCGGCGCGGCCCAGCAGTTCGAACCAGTCGGTGGCCAGGCCGCAGCCGCAGCTCTCGGCCGGATGCAGCACGGCCAGATCGCCCATCACGATGCTGTGGGCCGGGCTGGAGGTGATGTAGGGCGACAGCAGGTTGAGGAAGCCGGCGGCGCCGTAAGGCTGCGGTCGCAGGCTGGCGGTGTCGCGGATCACGGCGCGGGCGTAGCTGGGCAGGTGGAAGCGATGGCGTTCGCATTCCACGTAAGGCACCGGGTGCTCCACCGCGCCGTAGCCGTCGCGGCAGCGCGCGTCCGGAATGCCCAGTTGCTCGCCCAGCCGCCGGTACAGCTCGGTCTTGGGAATGGCGCGGTCGGCGTGGGTTTTCCAGCCGCCGCCCAGGAACACCAGCGATTCCGGGTGCAGTTGCAGCGGCGGCAGGCCCAGTTCCCGCATCCGTTCCAGCGCGAACCACAGGAAGGCGGGGAAGCCCAGCATGCGCACCGGCAGGCCTTGTTCGGCGAAGTCCTGCAAGGCGCGGATCACGCCGAAGGGATCGAACTCATTGCCGTGGCCGTTGTGGCGCAAGGCGTAACAGGCCTGGTTCACCGGCGCGTACTTGCACAGGAATTGGTCGGTGTAGGCGGTGCCCAGGGTGATGGCGCCGGCCGGCTCATAGCTGAGCAGCAGGTAGTTGCACGGCTGTTGCGGCGTGTCCCAGCCGTAATGCCGGAAGATGCGGTCCACCATGCTTTGCGCCGCGCCCAGGCTGCGCGCGTCGTAACGCATGCGGCTTTTCTGGCCGGTGGTGCCGGAGGAGGTCAGCTCCAGCGCGTCCTGGCCGGCGGCGCTCACCACCAGTTGGCGTTTGAAGTAGTTGGCGAACAGCGGCGGCAGCCGCGACCAATCGTCCAGACCGTCCAGACCGTCCAGACCGTCCAGACCGTCCAGCGCGGCGGCGTCCAGGCCGTTGGCCTTCAGCCAATGGCGGTAGCCGGGCGTGTGTTCGCAGTGGTAATGGCTCAGCTCGCGCATGGCGGCGTCGAACAGGCGGTCGCCGTCGGCATCGGCGCGATAAGGGTGTTCCAGCGCGCACAGCGCGTCGACATGGTTCAGCATGGTGGAGCTCCGGGAATGAGGAAGGGGATTCAAGCCGCTTGCAGCGCGTAAGCGCGCTGCTTGAGCAAGCGCCACAGCGGCCAGGCCGCCAGGCCGGCGCCCAGCGCGGCCCAGCCGGCGAAGGCTTGCAGGCCGGCGCCTGCGCCCAGCCAGGCCAGCGCGCTGCAACCCAGGCCGAGCAAGGCGGTGGAGATCATGCCCAGCATCGCCGCCACCGCGCCCTTGCCGCTGTCGCTGGCGTAGAGGGTGAAGCGGTACAGGGTGGCGTGGCCCAGGCCCAGGCCGAAGGCGTACAGCGTCAGGCCCGCCGCCAGCGCCGGCAGCGCGCCGCTGGACCAGGTCAGCGCCAGCATCGCCGCCAGGCCGCCGAACAAGGGCAGCAACGCCAGCCGCAGCACCCGCTCCAGCTCCAGGCGCGCCGCCAGCCGGTTCAAGGTCAGATTGCCGGCGATCAGGCCGCCGAACACCGGCAGCTGCCACAGGCCATATTCAATGCCGGACAGGCCCAGGCCGCGCATCAGCAGCAAGGGCGACAGGCCGATCCAGCCCACCAGCGGGATGGACAGCAGGCCCAGCGCCACGCTGCCCTGCATGAAGGGGGCGTTGCGCAGCAGCGCCGCGTACTGGCGCGCGCTGCGGCCCAGGCGCAGCGGGCTTGCCGCCAGCCGGCTGCCGTCGCGACGCTCCGCGCCCAGGGTTTCCGGCATCCAGCGCCACAGGCCGACGGCCACCAGGGCCGCCAGCGCGCCGATCAGCGCGAACAGGCCGCGCCAGGGCAGCAGGCCCAGCAACAAGCTGCCCAGCAGCGGGCCGACCAGCGGCGACAGCAGCGCGATATTGGCCAGCAAGGCCATCAGGCGCACCGCGTCTTTTTCCGGAAACGCTTCTTGCAGCGCCGGATAGCTGACCACCATCACGAAGCCCAGCGACAGGCCCTGGATGAAGCGCAGCAGATTGAACAGCTCGATGTCGCGGCTGCCGACGGCGGCGAGACAGGCCAGGGCGAAGCCGACGGCGCCGGCCACCAGCAGCGGTTTGCGGCCGTAACGGTCGGACAATGGGCCAATCAGCCATTGCAGGGCCACCCCGCCCAGCAGATAGGCGTTGAGCGCGGTGGGCACGTGGCGGGCGTCGGCGTTCAAGTCCGCGACGACTTGCAACATGGCCGGCATCACCATATCGCTGCCGATATACGTCAGCAGTTCAAAAGCGGCCAGCAATAGGCAAAAGCCTAACGCCCGGCCCCGGGAAATAGGCAGCAGGGATTGAATTGAGTTTTGACTCATAAAATATCTAGGTAATTTAATGGCGGTCCTATAAAAAACACGGACCATTTAAAACCGACAATAAAAAACGACGCGGAAAAGTGAACTGCGCGGCATTTGTTTCGGTGATCAAGCAGCGCCGAAGAATGACATCGGCGTACTTAGAAGGGGCGAGATTATAGACAGGCTTGCGAATTGAATTGACTGCCCTATTGGACAGTTATTCTAGAGTAAATATATTAATATCCAAGTTTGGCGACGGATATTTATACAAATAAACCATAACATAAAATAATATGCAAATGGCAAGTCAATTAATATTTGGAGGGACGATTCCAATCAAAACCACCAATGGATTGAATGATGATTTTCCAAATAAGAATTTAAATCGCGCAGCCTCATGCAGACGGCCAGCCCGCAAAGAGCTCGTTTTCATTGCTTTGCAACAAGCATGACAATGGATTCCCATGGTTAAAATGTCATCTTCACTGACATCCCCCATGCCTTCAGGAGCCCATCCCCATGAGATCCGTCCTGCCCTTTGCCGCCTTCCTGTCGATGTTCTGCGCCGCGCTTGCGCTGGCCGGCGCGCCGCCGGCGCTGGTGGTCACCGGCCAGATCAAGGTGTCCAATCAGACCCGCGCCGGCGAATACCACTTCAGCAAGGCCGATCTGGAGCGCCTGCAGCAGCGCACCATCCAGACCAAGACCACCTGGACGCCGAAGTCGGCCTTTACCGGCCCCACGCTCTCCGCCATTCTGCGCGCCGTGGGCGCGACCGGGCGGCCGGTGGAAGTGGTCACAGAAGACCAGTACAAGGTGGTGATTCCGCCCGGCGACCAAAGCCGCTATCAGCCCATCCTGGCGCTGCGCATCAATGGCCGGCCGCTGGAGGAGATGGGCTTCAGCCAGTGGATGATGTATCCGCTCAACGACTTCCGCGAACTGCAAACCGCCGACATCGACGCCAAGCTGGCCTGGCGGGTGAAGGCGCTGGTGGTGCGTTGAGCGCGGCGTAGCGCTTAGACCCGCTAACAAAACCACTGATGCTGCGTTGCGCCGACTTGCCTCAGCCGTAAAACTGAGTTTTGTTAGCGGCTCTTAAGCCGCTAGCCAAGCGCTGATGCCGCGTTGCGCCGATTGGCCTCAGCCGCGAGAGCGGTTTTTATGAGCCGCTTTTAGCCGAATTCTCGACTAAAAATGTCAATGCTCTGAATAAATCCAGTTAGTCCCAAGTAAATATTTACCTGAATAAAATAAGAACTTTGGAATAAGAAGCGGACTCCAGTGGGTAGGCTCCCGCCCTTCATGCCAGCGGGAGCCAGGGCGCAACCCGCAACTGGACAGGCCGTGCCCTGCGCCCGCAGCAGTCCGGCATGGCCTGATGGAATAAGAGAAATATGCACGCATTTAAGCTCAGTTCCTGTCTGTGGCTTGGCACCGCGATGGCCGCCAGCCTGCCCTCTCTGTCCGCCTTCGCCGACGCGCCGCGCCAGCTGACGCTGGAACAGCGCGGCGATCCGGGGGAATGGCTGCTGGCGCACCGCCGCGGCTTCCTCACCCATCCCACCCAGTCCACCGGCTATTGGGCCCGCAAGGGCGAAGCGCTGAGCGTCAATATCGCCTATCAGGGCACGCCGCCCAATCTGCCCCCGGAGCTGTGGCTGGTGCCTATCGCCAACGCCAACAGCGCCATGCCGTCCAATCAGGTGGTCCAGCTGCGCCCCGGCCTCAATCAGATCACCGCGCAGAACGACGGCGTGATCTATTTCGCGCCGCGCAGCCAGCCCGGCAGCGGCAAGATCGTGGCCACGCTGCAAAGCGGCGGCCGCGAAATACCGCGTTTCGTGCTGGGTCAGCACAGCAGCGCGGACTGGAACGCCATGCTGAACCGCCTGTCGGCCGAGCCCTACGCGGAGCTGGTGGGCAAGCGCATGATCGTGACCATGCCGCTGCCCATCCTGCGCCAGCAAGTGGACGATCCGGCCGCCGCCATGACGCTGTGGGATCGCATCGTCACCCTGGCCGAGGAACAATACGGCCTGGCCGCCGGCAACCCCTACCCCCACGCGGCGACGCCGTTCCAATACCAGTTCGTCACCAAGCCGGACAGCAGCGGCGGCTATATGTCGGCCAGCAATTACTGGCTGGGCACCAATGTCGGCGGCGCCGGCTCGGTGGCCAACTCCAAATTGCTGCAGCAGGACGGCTGGGGCCCCTGGCATGAGCTGGGTCATCACTACCAGATGCCGGCGATGACTTGGAACGACCAGACCGAGGTGACGGTGAACCTGACCTCGCTCTATGTGCAGCGCGCCTTGGGTCAGCGTTCGCGGCTGGAAACCGGCGGCAAATGGGACTTGGTGCGCCAGCACCTGAACCAGGCGCAGCCGTCTTACGAGGCGCAAACGGACTTGTTCGTGCGCGCGGCGATGTTCTGGCAGCTGGACCTGGCTTTCGGCAAGGATTTCTACAGCCGGCTGGGACAGCGCTACCGCAGCATGCCCTTCGCCGAACTGCCCGCCAACGACGAGGACAAGCGCCAGCGCTTCATCATCGAAACCAGCCGCGTCGCCGGCCAGAATCTGACCCCGTTCTTCGACAAATGGGGCTTGAAGGCCAACTCGAGCACCCGGCAAACCGTGAGCAGCCTGCCCGTCCTGTCGCAGCCGATCTGGCTGAACCGCGACGAAAACCTGCTCTATCGCTATCCGCTGGAACAGCAGGGCCTGGCCGGACGCGTGTCGCTGCCGGCCTCCGTCAACGCCGGCGGCACGTTCAACGTGGAGGCGCGGGTCGTCAACGCCGGCGGCAAGACCCTGCGTTACCAGTGGCAGGTGCCGACCGGTTTCGGCGGATCCACCGGCAATGGCGCGACGGCGACGCTGACCGCGCCCGCTCAGGCGCTGCAAGGCGCGTACGCGCCGATACGCGTCACCGTCAGCGACGGCGTCACCCAGATGACGCTGGGCAGCGCCATCCAGCTGCGCCGCCCCGGCGCGCAAGGCTACGACGCGATGATTCTGGCCGCCTACAACAAGGGTGCGCTGCAAAAATGGAGCGAGAGCCGCGCGGGCACGCCGGGCGACGTCTACGTCTACGACAACCCCTACCGCAACACCCGCGACTACTTCCAGCTGAAAACCGCCAGCTACGGCTATTTCCCGACCGAAGGCGGCAGCAACGCCGGCTGGCAGTTCCTGGACAGCTACAACGGCGCCCCGCTGTCCGCCACCCAGTCCTACGATCTGGCGATATTGACCGCGCAGCGCAAGAGCCGCCTGAACAGCTGGAGCGACAGCCGAACCGGCACGGTGGGGGACGTCTACGTCTACGACAACCCCTATCGCTCCACGCGCGACTACTTCGTGCTGAAGAACGCGAACTACGGCTACTTTCCCACCACCGGCGTCAGCAACAGCAATTGGACCTTCGTCGGCTCCTATGACGGCAGCCAGTACCTGACCCCGTAAACCCGGGTTCCGCAACCGGCGCCGGCCTCCCTCGTCGAGGCCGGCCCGGTCGCCCGGGTGACGGCATTGGTCGCTCCCGTGCGCTACTATTCGGCGCCGCCCGCCTAGATTGGTCCTTGCGCTCCGGCTCCCTCCGAGTCCGCGGCGTCGACATGGCCACGGCCATGCCTTCCAACCCAGCGGCCCGGCGCTGCCCGTCGGCAACGGAACCGCTTGCGGGAGAAGCCGACATGAAACTCTCCACCCCCTGGCTGGCGCTGCTGTGCGGCGCGCTGGCCGCCCAGGCCTGGGCCGCGGAGCCGGAAAGCTGTCGCAAGATACGCTTCGCCGACATCGGCTGGACCGATATCGCGGCCACCACCGGCCTGGCCTCCGCCGTGCTACAAGGCTTGGGCTACCAGCCCAGCACCCAGCTCGCCTCGGAGCCCATCGCCTTCACCGGGCTCAAGAACCAGCAGATCGACGTGTATCTGGGCTACTGGGTGCCGTCGCAAACGCCGGCCATCACGCCCTTTCTACAGGCCAAGGCGCTGCAAGTGCTGCCCGAGCCCAATCTGAGCGGCGCCAAATACACGCTGGCGGTGCCCAGCCAGCTTGCGGAGCAGGGCCTGCGCACCTTCGCCGACATCGCGCGCTTTCGCAAACAGCTGGACGGCAAGATCTACGGCATAGAATCCGGCAGCCAGGGCAACGCCATCATCAAGCGGATGATCGCCAACAACGATTTCGGCCTGAAAGGCTTCACCCTGGTGGAGTCCAGCGAAAGCGGCATGCTGGCCGCGGTATCCCGCGCCATCCGGCAACAACGCATGGTGGTGTTCCTCGCCTGGGAGCCGCATCCGATGAACTACCTGATGCGGCTAAGCTATCTGGCCGGCGGCGACCAGGTCTTCGGCGCCGAATACGGCGGCTCCAAGGTCTATACCGTGGTGGCCAACGGCTTCATGCAGCGCTGTCCCAACGCCGGGAAGCTGATCAGTCAGCTGCGCTTCAGCCTGGACATGGAAAACCAGGTGATGAACGCCATCCTCAAGCGGGTCCCGCCCGCGCGCGCCGCGCGCCAATGGCTGCAAGCCAACCCTCAGCCGCTGGAACGCTGGCTGGACGGCGTCTCCTCCTTTGACGGCAAACCCGGCCTGCCCGCGGTCCAGGCCTATCTGCGCCAAGGCGAAGGGAACGGGCCATGAACCGGGACATCGTGCTGAGCTGCGCCGTCACCGGCGCCGGCGACACCGTGGGCAAGCACCCGGCGATACCGGTCACGCCCAAGCAGATCGCCGCCGCCGCGGTGGAAGCGGCCCGCGCCGGCGCCACCGTGGTGCACTGCCATGTGCGCGACCCGCTCACCGGCAAGGGCAGCCGCGAGCCGGCGCTGTATCGGGAGCTGGTGGACCGCATCCGCGCGTCCGGCGTGGACATGATTCTGAATCTGACCGCCGGAATGGGCGGCGACGTGGAGATCGGCCCCGGCGAGCGGCCGCTGCCGCTGGGGCCGGGCACGGATCTGGTCGGCGGCCTGGAGCGCCTGCTGCACGTGGAGGAACTACGCCCGGAAATCTGTACCCTGGACTGCGGCACGCTCAACTTCGGCGACGGCGACTTCCTCTACGTGGCCACGCCCGGGCAGCTGCGCGACGGCGCGCGACGCATTCAGCAACTGGGCGTCAAGCCGGAGCTGGAAGTGTTCGACACCGGCCACCTGCGCTTCGCCAAACAATTATTGAGCGAGGGGCTGCTGGACGCGCCGCCGCTGTTCCAGCTCTGCCTGGGCATCCCCTGGGGCGCGCCGGCCGACACCACCACGATGAAGGCCATGGTGGACAGCCTGCCGCCGGGCGCGCAGTGGGCGGCCTTCGGCATCGGCCGGCTGCAAATGCCCATGGTGGCGCAAGCGGCCTTGCTGGGCGGCCATGTCCGGGTGGGGCTGGAAGACAATCTGTATCTGGCCAAAGGGGTGTACGCCAGCAACGGCGCGCTGGTGGAACAGGCGCGGCGATTGCTGGACCTGATGGGCGCGCGGGTGCTGACGCCGGCGGAAGGCCGGATCCGCCTGGGCCTGCCGCCGCGCGGCGTAAAAGGAGATTGAGATGCACCGTACCGACATCGCCACCCTGGGCCTGCTGGGCGCCGGCGTCATCGGCGGCGGCTGGGCCTGCCGCGCGCTGGCGGCCGGCCGCGACGTGCTGGCCTGGGACCCCGCGCCGCAGGCCGAAGCGCGTCTGCGCGCCCAAGTGGAGCGCGCCTGGCCGGCGCTGGAACGCCGCGGCCTGGCCGCCGGCGCCGCGCCCGAGCGGCTGCGCTTCGTCTCCCGGCTGGAAGACTGCGCCGCCGCCGCCGACTTCATCCAGGAAAGCGCGCCGGAAACGCTGGCGCTGAAACGGGAGCTGCATCGCCGCGCCGACGCGGCCGCGCCGGAGACGGTCATCATCGCCTCTTCCACCTCCGGCCTGCTGCCTTCCGAGTTTTACCAGGATGTCCGCCGTCCGGCGCGCTGCGTGGTGGGCCACCCCTTCAATCCGGTCTATCTGCTGCCGCTGGTCGAGGTGCTGGGCGGGCGCGACACCGCGCCGCAGGCGCTGGACGCCGCCGAGCGCGTCTATACGGCGCTGGGCATGCGGCCGCTGCGCGTGCGTCACGAGGTGCCCGGCTTCATCGCCGACCGGCTGCTGGAGGCCCTGTGGCGGGAAGCGCTGCATCTGGTCAACGACGGCGTGGCCACCACCGGCGAAATCGACGACGCCATCCGCTTCGGCGCCGGCCTGCGCTGGGCCTTCATGGGCACCTTCCAGACTTACGCCCTGGCCGGCGGCGAAGCCGGCATGCGCCACTTTCTGAGCCAGTTCGGCCCGGCGCTGCAACTGCCCTGGACCCGGCTGCCGGCCCCGGACTTGAGCGAGGCGCTGATAGACCGGGTGGTGGACGGTTGCGCGCGCCAGCTGGGCCAACGCTCCATCGCCGATCTGGAACGCTATCGAGACGACTGCCTGATTGGAATCATGGAAGCGGTGGCGGCCGCCAAGCGCAAGCATGGGCTGGCCGCGCATGAATAAGCGCCTCGTCCTGCTCCGCGCGCAAACGCGGCCGGAATGGCTGGACTACAACGGTCATGTCCGCGACGCCTATTACCTGCTGGTGTTCAGCCACGCGGTGGACGCGCTGATGGAGCGCATCGGCATGGACGCCGCGGCGCGCGAGCGCGGCGGCCACACCCTGTACACGGCGGAGCTGCATCTGCGCTATCTGCGCGAAATCCGCCAACAAGCCGAGCTGAGGGTGGAGGGGCGGCTACTGGAGCGCGACGCCAAGCGGCTGCGGCTCTATCTGAGCCTGCATCGCGACGAGGAGGCCGACGCCGCGGCCGGCTGCGAGCTGATGCTGCTCAATGTGGACCCCGGGCTGGGCCGGAGCGCGCCGTACTCCGCGCCGGTGCGGCACAGCCTGGACGCGCTGGCGCGGCGACAAGCCGGCCTGCCCTGGCCCGAGGATTGCGGCCGCCGCATCGAGATGCGCTGAGAAGCGGTTCACGCCTCGCGCCGCTCCGTCCCCGGCGCGCAGCCGAAGCGGCGGCGATAAGCGCGCGCGAAGTAGCTGGCGGACTCGAAGCCGCACGCCGCGCTGACCTGGGTGACGTTGAGCCCGCTCTGGCGCAGCAAGCGCCGGCCGTGTTCCAGGCGCAAGCCCAGATAAAAGACATTGGGCGCCGCGCCCAACTGGGCGCGGAACAAGCGTTGCAGCTGACGCGCCGTCACCCCCGCCCCGGCCGCCAAGGCCGCGCTGTCCAGCGGCGCGTCCATATGTTTTTCCATCAGGGCCAGGGCCTGGATCAGCTTGCGGCTGTGCACGCCGTAACGCGCGCCCAGTTCCAGCCTTTGATGATCGCTCTGGGCGCGGATGCGCCCCAGCACGAATTGCTCCGAAACCTGCACCGCCAGATCATGGCCATGGCTGCGCGCCATCAGGGCCAGCATCATGTCGATGGAGGCGGTGCCGCCGGCGGAACTGATGCGCCGCGGCCCCAGTTCGTAAAGCTCCTGCGTGGCGTTGAGCAAGGGATAGCGCTCGCGGAACGCCGGCAGCGCCTCCCAGTGCAGGGTCAGCCGCTGCTGCCGGAACAGTCCGGCCTCGGCCAGGACGAAACAGCCGGTGTCGATGCCGCCCAGCACCCGGCCGGCGGCGTCCTGAGCGCGCAGCCAGGCCAGCAGGCCGGCCCCGCCGTGGCGCAGCGGATGAAAGCCGGCCACCACCAGCACCGCGTCGGCCGCCTCCGACTCGCCCCAGCCGCCATGCGCCGCCAAGGACATGCCGTTGCTGGCGACCACCGGCCGGCCATCGGCGCTCAGCAGCCGCCAGCGATAGGCCCCGCCGTGAAAGCGGTTGGCCACGCGCAAGGGCTCGGTGGCCGCCAGCAAACCCAGCATGGAAAACTCGGGCAGCAGCACAAAGCTGAAATCCCGCATGCTCAGCCCTTGTCCGCGGCAATGATGAAACCCATGGCGCGCCTTCGTTAAACATGTTTACAATCAACAGCCTACCGTTCATCCACTGAAAACGGCAAGCCGACGCGCGGCGATCCACGCCGGTCCGCGCCGCGCCAGCCAATGGGACAGGTTGCCGATGCGGACATTTCCAATACCATATTGTTTCCATGGTTTTTTTCGGAACGGTGAATTTTTCCGCCCGCGCCGCGCCAGGCCGTCCGATAATGACCCACTGGCCGCAGTCGGCAGCGCGGGGCCGCCGACGCCCGTTCGCACCTGTTCATCATTGTGAAACTCAAGTCTCTTTTGGCTCTGGTCTGCCTGCTGGCAGGCATGCAGTGCGCGGCGGCGGAGCCGACACTGGTCTTCGCCTACAATCTGTTCCCGCCCTGGAAGACCATGGACGCCCATGGCGTGCCGCAAGGCCCTTACACCGAGCTGATGCGGGAGGTGGCCAGGCGCGCCAAGCTGCGGCTGGTCTTCCTGCCCTGCCCGCTGGCGCGCTGCCTGCAATACCTGCGCCAGGGCAAGGCCGATGTGGTGATCGGCGTGAAGAACACCGCCTCCCGCCGCGAATTCATCGACTTCATCGAACCCGCCTTCGCCAGCGGCAGCCGGCTGGCCCTGTACCAGCGCTCCGACGACCCGCGGCCGCTGCGCAGCTATCGCCAGCTCTATCCCTTTTTGATCGGCGTGGTGGAAGGCGTCCGCTATCAGGACGAGTTCGACGGCGATCTGCGCCTGCGGCGCGAGCCGGCCCCGTCGCTGGACTCCAACTTCCGCAAGCTCAAGGCCGGCCGCATCGACGCCTTGATCGCCGACGAGCGCCAAACCGCCGAGCTGGCCGCCGAAGCCGAATTCCGCCAGCACGTGAGACGCTCGCCGCTGCTGCTGTATTCGCCGGAGCCGCGCCGCATCGGCCTGTCTCCGCGCTCCCCGTACAAGCGCCGCATCTCGCTGGCGATGCGCTCCATGCTGCAGGACGGCACCGTGGCGCGGCTGCTGGCGGAAGCCCAGCGGCCGGCCTCCTAACCGGCCCGCCGTCGCGCGCGCGCAACAGCCGGCGCCCGCCTCCGCGGCCGCGCGCGCCGGCTGGCAACTGGCGCTTGTCGCAGCTTTACAAGCCGCGCCATCAACGCTAGTGTCCTGCATAAGCCTTGCCGGCAGCATATGCGCGTCGACCGGCCGCACCCGCCTCCGCGCCTTGTTCCGCCTGCCCGCCAACGGCCGCTTCGCCGTCTTTCTTCCGCATTCCCGCTCCAACAGCCGCTGACTGGCCTCTGTCTGATTCACGTCACATCGCTGCTGTAGGGTTTTGCTAGCATCCGGCCCTTTCACTGTCGAAATTGTCCGACGGTATACGGTCGGCAATATAAGTGTTGCGCGGAAAAATCCCGCATGCCTTTAATTGAATTCAAACGCTCGTTCGATTTTGCGCCGCACGGGCGTTCGCTATCTGGAAACTTTGTTATCTAATCGCAGGAAAGGAAGACCATGCATATCGCTATCCCAGCCGAGAGGCTGGCCGGTGAACACCGCGTGGCCGCTACGCCGGACACGGTGAAGAAGCTCGTCGCCGGCGGCCACGCCGTCACGGTGGAAAGCGGCGCCGGCCTCGCGGCCGCGCAGCCGGACGCGGCCTATCAGGAAGCCGGAGCCGCCATCGCGGCGGACCGCGCCGCGGCGCTGGCCCAGGCCGACATCGTGCTGACGGTGCGCCCGCTGGACGAGGACGGCATCGCCGCGCTGAAGGACGGCGCGGCGCTGATCGGTCAGCTCAACCCCTATCACAACCACAGCCTGCCGGCGCTGGCCGCCAAGCGCGTCTCCGCCTTCGCGCTGGAGCTCTTGCCGCGCAGCACCCGCGCGCAGAGCATGGACGTGCTCTCCAGCCAGAACAATATCGCCGGCTACCGCGCGGTGCTGCTGGCCACCCAGCACTATCCGCGCTTCATGCCCATGCTGATGACCGCGGCCGGCACGGTGAAGCCGGCGCGGCTGCTGATCCTGGGCGTGGGCGTGGCCGGCCTGCAGGCCATCGCCACCGGCAAGCGCCTGGGCGCGGTGGTGGAGGCCTTCGATGTCCGGCCGGCCACCAAGGAGCAGGTGGAATCGCTGGGTGCCAAGTTCATCGAGGTGCCGATGAGCGAGGAAGAAAAAATGGCCAATAGCGGCGTCTACGCCAAGGAAATGTCCGAGAGCTACCGCCAGCGCCAGGGCGAACTGGTGGCCAAGCACGCCAAGGCGGCGGACATCGTGATCACCACCGCGCTGATCCCCGGCAAGCCGGCACCCAAGCTGCTGTCGGCCGATGTGGTGGCGGAGATGAAGCCCGGTTCGGTGATCGTGGACCTGGCGGCGGAAACCGGCGGCAACTGCGCGCTGACCCGGCCCGGCGAGACCGTGCGCCTGGACAACGGCGTCACCGTCGTCGGCCAGACCAATCTGCCCGGCCTGCTGGCGGCGGACGCCTCCAGCCTGTACGCCAAGAACCTGCTGACCTTCCTCGGCCTGCTGCTGACGCCGGAAGGCCTGAACCTCAATCTGGAAGACGAGATCCTGTCCGCCACGCTGGTGACCCACGCCGGCCAGGTCCGCTTCCCCGCCGCCGATTAAGGAGAACAAGATGGTCGATCCTTTCATCACCAGCCTCACCGTCTTCGTGCTGGCCGTCTTCGTCGGCTACCACGTGGTCTGGAACGTCACCCCGGCGCTGCACACCCCGCTGATGGCGGTGACCAACGCCATTTCCGGCATCATCATCGTCGGCGCCATGCTGCAGGTGGTGGACATCAACGGTTCCGAAATCACCCTCACCTCGGTGTTGGGCACCATCGGCATCTTCCTCGCCAGCATCAATATCTTCGGTGGCTTCCTGGTCACCCAGAGGATGCTGGACATGTTCAAGAAAAAGAAGAAATAAGGGACCACGATGGAAAACCTGTCCGCAATTCTTTATCTCGTAGCCGCGGTGCTGTTCATCCTGGCGCTCAAGGGCCTGTCCAGCCCCGCCTCCGCCTTGCGCGGCAACCTCTACGGCATGATAGGCATGCTCATCGCCGTGGCCACCACGCTGCTGATCATGGACAAGCCGGTGCTGGCGCTGATCGCCTCCGCCATCGTCGCCGGCGGCGCCATCGGCGCGTGGAAGGCCAAGACCGTGCAGATGACCGGCATGCCGGAACTGGTGGCGGCGATGCACTCGCTGGTGGGCCTGTCCGCGGTGCTGATCGCGGTGGCGGCCATCTTCCACAGCGGCGTGGAGCACACCCAGGTGCAAAAGGTGGAGCTGTTCATCGGCGCCTTCATCGGCGCGATCACCTTCACCGCCTCGGTGATCGCCTACGGCAAGCTGTCCGGCCGCTTCGGCTCCAAGGCCGTGAACTTCAAAGGCCAGCACCTGCTTAATCTGCTGCTGGCCGTCGCCATGGTCGGCTTCGGCGTGGTCTATTTCCTCAGCGACAGCCAGGCCGCCTTCCTGACCATGCTCGCCATCGCGCTGGCCTTGGGCGTGACGCTGATCATTCCGATCGGCGGCGCCGACATGCCGGTGGTGGTGTCCATGCTCAACTCCTACTCCGGCTGGGCGGCCGCCGGCATCGGCTTCACGCTGAACAATCCGGTGCTGATCATCGCCGGCGCCTGCGTCGGCGCCTCCGGCGCGATTCTGTCCTACATCATGTGCAAGGCGATGAACCGCTCCATCGTCGCGGTGCTGCTGGGCGGCTTCGGCGCCGAGGCGGGCACGGGCGGCGGCGCCGGCGACGGCGGGCCCAAGAACCACAAATCCGGCTCCGCCGAGGACGCGGCCTTCCTGATGGCCAACGCCGACAGCGTGATCATCGTGCCCGGCTACGGCCTGGCGGTGTCCCGCGCCCAGCACGCCTTGCAGGAGTTCGCCGAAATCCTGCATCAGAAAGGCGTCAACGTGCGCTACGCCATCCACCCGGTGGCGGGCCGGATGCCGGGCCATATGAATGTGCTGCTGGCCGAAGCCGAGGTGCCCTACGAACAGGTGCAGGAGATGGAGGAGATCAACTCCGACTTCTCCAACACCGACGTGGTGCTGGTGATAGGCGCCAACGACGTGGTCAACCCGGCCGCGCAGAAGGACAAGACCAGCCCGATCTACGGCATGCCCATCCTGGACGCGCACAAATCGCGCAGCGTGATCGTGGTCAAGCGCTCGATGAACGCCGGCTACGCCGGTCTGGACAATGAGCTGTTCTATATGGACAAGACCATGATGGTGTTCGGCGACGCCAAGAAGGTGGTGGAGGAACTGCTCAGGGGAGTGGAGCAGCTGTAAGGCTCCGCCCCATGCCTCCGGCATTTCAAAACCGCCCAATGTTTTAAGCTTGGGCGGTTTTTTGTTTCCATCTATTTCTATCCCCGCTTTTCCGCCCCGCCGCGCTTCACAAGCGGCGCCCGCCCGGTGTATTGTAAACAAATATTAGTTTTTGTTTATACATGGAGTATGGCAATGCAAAATACTGGCTTCTCCGCCCGTCGCCTGGCGGCGCTGTGGCTGGGCGCGCTGGCCTTGCCGCTGCCGGCGCTGGCCATGCCCAATCTGCAGGGAACCGAATGGCGGATGGTGGAGCCCGCGCCGGTGGGCCAAACGGCGCCCACCCTGGCTTTCCACCCGGGCAAGATGACCGGCTTCGCCGGCTGCAACCGCTTCGTCCGCACCCTGGACGCCCAGGGCAAGCCGCAGGTGGCCACCACCCGCATGGCCTGCCGGCCGCCGCTGATGGAGATGGAGCAGCACTTCGTCGCCTTCCTCTCCAGCCCCTTCCGCGTCTTGCCGGACGGCCGCGCGCAGAAACTGGTGCTGAAATCGGAGCGCGCCGAATACCGCTTCGTGCGGCTGACCCCGGACGCCGATCCGGCGACGCAGCCGGCCAAGCTGCAATACCTGTACGTGGCGCCGGAACGCCAGGCCTGCCACAACGGCGAAGCCTCGCGCGACTGCCTGCAGGTGCGCGAACGCGCGGAACAGAGCTGGCGGCCGCTGCAAGGCGAAATCGCCGGCTTCCACCCCAAGCCCGGCGTCAGCTATTACATCAAGCTGAAACCGGCGGCGCAGGCCGACGCCGGCTCGCGCTGGACATTGGAACGCATCGTCTACAGCGAGGAAGTCAGCAAACTGCGCTGAACTCTTGAGAACGGCGGGCGCTCCAAGTGCAGCCCGTCCCTGCCCTTAACCACGGAACATCGATAATGAAAAAATCGCTTTTGCTCGCCGCACTGACCGCAGCCGCCCTGAGCGCCTGCGCCACCCCGCAAACCGGAGCCAAAATGGACGCTCAAGCGGATATCAAACTGGAGGCGCTGGCCGGCCAATGGAAGCAGGACGCCGCCGAACACCCGATCACCCTCAGCTTCAAGGACGGCGGCGTGTCCGCCCGCGCCGGCTGCAACGGCATGTTCGGCCCGGTGTCGCTGGAAGGCGGCAAGCTGGTCAGCAAGCAGTTGGCCAGCACCTTGATGATGTGTCCGCCGGAGGCGATGGAGCGCGACCGCGCGCTGGCCGCCTTCCTGGGCGCCAAGCCCGCGGTCAAGCTGGCCGGCGACAAGCTGACCCTGCAGGCCGGCGACAAGACGCTGAGCTTTGACCGCCAGCCCTCGCTGGAAGGCGGCGTCACCCGCTTCGTCTACGTGGCCGCCGAGCGCAAGCCCTGCACCGGCGTGGCGCCGATGCAATGCCTGCAGATCCGCGAAAGCAAGGATCAGCCGTGGCAGCTGCACTACGGCGAGATCGAGGGCTTCAAGCCGGAGCCGGGCATCGCCTACCGTCTGCGCCTGAAGGAATTCAAGGTGGCGAACCCGCCGGCCGACGCTTCGTCCCTCCGCTGGGTGCTGGACATGGTGGTGGAGCAGGAAGTCGTTAAGAAATAACAGCCCATTCACGAGCTCGCGAGCAAGACCGGGCGTTGCGGCGGAGAAAGCGGAGCGCGCACAGGGCGCATGAGCATTTCGAGGCTGTTTTCAACGCCGTATCGCCGCCGCGCGGCAAATCGTGCACAGCGGGCGTGATCCAAACAAAACGCGAGGCCCAGGCCTCGCGTTTTCATTGGTCCGCCGTCCGGCTCAGCACTTGCAGTCGTCGGCGTTGACCTGGCGGTACAGCTCGATCAAACGGCGGGTGGAGCTGTCGTGCTCGGCGTGCTTGAGCTTGCCGGTCAGTTCCGCGTGTATGGTCTTGGCCAATTGCTTGCCCAGTTCCACGCCCCACTGGTCGAAGCTGTTGATGTGCCAGATCACGCCCTGAACGAAGATCTTGTGCTCGTACAGCGCGATCAGCGAACCCAGATTGCGCGGGTTCAAGCGGCTCATCAGCAAGGTGTTGGTGGGGCGGTTGCCGCCGAACACCTTGTGCGGCACCAGCGCTTCCAGCGCCTCGCCCTTGAGGCCCTGCTCCGCCAGCTCCGCGCGCACCTCGTCCGCGGTCTTGCCGCGCATGAAGGCCTCGGCCTGGGCGAAGACGTTGGCCAGCAGGATTTCATGGTGGCCGGGCAGGCTGGAGCAGTTCTGCACCGAGGCGATCAGGTCGATCGGCGAGATATGGGTGCCCTGGTGCAAAAGCTGGAAGAAGGCGTGCTGGCCGTTGATGCCGGTCTCGCCCCAGATGATGGGCGCGGTTTCGAAATTCACCGGCTGGCCGTCCAGCATCACCTGCTTGCCGTTGGACTCCATGTCCAGCTGCTGGATGAAGGCCGGCAGACGGTGCAGGTATTGATCGTAGGGCGCGATCACATGGCTGCCGCCGCCGTAGTAGTTGATGTACCAGACGCCTATCATGGCCAGCAGCACCGGCATGTTCTGCTCGAACGGCGCGTTTCTGAAATGCTGGTCCATGATGTGGGCGCCGTTGAGGAGTTCGGTGAAGTTCTCCTCGCCCAGATAGAGCATGATGGGCAGGCCGATGGCCGACCACAGGCTGTAGCGGCCGCCCACCCAGTCCCAGAATTCGAACATATTCGACGGGTCGATGCCGAAGTCCGCCACCGCCTTCTGGTTGGTGGACACCGCGACGAAGTGCTTGGCCACCGCGCTTTCATCGCGCGAGCGCTGCAAGAACCAGTCGCGCGCGGTCAGCGCGTTGGTCAGCGTCTCCTGGGTGGTGAAGGTCTTGGACTCCACCACGAACAGCGTGGTCTCGGAATGAACCTTTTTCAGCGTTTCCTTGAGCTGGGCGCCGTCCACATTGGAGACGAAGTGCATGTTCAGCCGCGGGTGGCCGAAGGGCTTGAGCGCGCTACAGACCATCAGCGGGCCCAGGTCCGAGCCGCCGATGCCGATGTTGACGATGTCGGTGATGGGCTGATTCGTATAGCCCAGCCATTCGCCGGAGCGCACCGCGTGGGCGAACTTGCCCATGCGCTCCAGCACCGAATTGACCTTGGGCATCACGTCTTCGCCGTCCACGTGGATGGGCGAATTGGTGCGGTTGCGCAAGGCCACGTGCAGCACCGCGCGGTTTTCGGTGCTGTTGAGCTTCTCGCCCTTGAACATGGCCTTGATCTTGGCCGGCAGCCCGGCTTCGCGCGCCAGCTGCATCAAGCCTTTCAGGGTGTCGTCGGTAATGCGGTTTTTGGAGTAATCGAGGAACAGGCCGCCCACCTCCAGCGCATAGCGCTCCGCCCGCTCCGGATCGGAGACGAACAAATCGCGCATGTGCTGGTGCTTGGCCTCGGCAAAATGGTCCCATAGTGCCTGCCAGGCCGGTAGTTCGGTCAGTTCGCTCATGATGGTCAATCCTCTTCGGTTTTGTTGTCCAGCCTTCGGTTCTTCAGGCTGTGCTTGGTTTTTTCCAGCTGGCTGATCAGACCCGGCCCGCGCTTGAGCGCCACGCTCACCGCCAGGATGTCGATCTGCACCAGATGCACGATGCGCGAAATCATCGGGCTATAGGTTTCATTGTCTTCCAGCGTGTCTGCGATCAAGGCCACGGTGGAGCGGCGCGCCAGCGGCGAACCGCTGGTAGTCAGCGCCACCACGCTGGCGCCGGCGGACAGCGCCACGTCCACGGCCTCCAGCAATTCCAGCGTGCGGCCGGAGCTGGAGATCGCCACCAGCACGTCGCCCGGGCCCAGCACCGAGGCCGCCATCATCTGGATGTGGGTGTCGGAATAGGCGACGGTGGGAATGCCGAAGCGGAAGAATTTGTGCTGGGCGTCCGCGGCGATGATGCCGGAGTTGCCCAGGCCGTAGAATTCGATGCGGCGCGCGTCGGTCAACAAGCGGACCGCGGATTCTATCGATTGCGGATTAACGTCGTTGCGGCACTTGAGCAGCGCGGACACGGTGTTGTCGAACACCTTGGCGACGATTTCCGAAGTCGGATCTTCCGGGCGCACGCTGGAATGCACATAGGGCACGCCGGTGACCAGGCTGCCGGCCAGCTTCAGTTTGAAGTCCGGCAGGCCGGAACAGCCCACGGTGCGGCAAAAGCGGATCACGGTGGGCTGGCTGACGCCGGCGTTCTTGGCGATGTCGGCCACCGCCGCCTGGATCACGGTGTAAGGCTGTTCCAGCACCAGCTCGGCCACTTTGCGCTCGGCCGAGGACAGGATCTCCAATTGGCTCCTGATACGTTCAAGCATGTATTTACTCTCCTGCCGCGCCGTCGTCAGGATGCGCCCGGAGTCGGGCGCGGGCGCTCGCCAGTTCGGCCGCCAGATGGGCGGCCACGCCCGGCAAAGCCGGGTAGGAGCTGACGATCAGATAGACCGGAATCGCGGCCAGATAGCCGGACATCCGTCCCTTATCCTCGAAGCGGCGGCGGAATGGTGATTGTTCAAAAAAACCGCGTAGACGCGGCACGATACCACCACCTAGATACACGCCGCCACGGGCGCCGAGATTCAGGGCCAGATTCGCCGCCGCGCCGCCCAGCATGCCGCAGAACACTTCCAGGGTTTCGCGGCAACGCGGGCAGGCGCCGGACAGACCGCGCGCGGTGACCTCGGCCGGGTCCAGCGCCGCGGCCGTTTCGCCGGCCCGCTCGCACAAGGCCTGATAAATCAAGGGGATGCCTGAGCCGGACAACAGACGCTCGGCGGACACGTGGCCGAAGCGCCGCATCGCGTAAAGCCAGATGTCGGCCTCGCGCTCGTCGAAGGGGGCGAAGCCGACGTGGCCGCCCTCGCCGGACAAGGGCGCATGGCCGCCCGGATAGGGAATCAGCGCCGACACGCCCAGGCCGGTGCCGGGGCCGATCAGCGCCAGCGGCGCGCCGGCTTCCGCCTCGCCGCCGCCGATGTGCAGCAGTTCGCTCGCCGGCAGATGCGGCAGGGCCAGCGCCAGCGCGGTGAAATCGTTGATCACCAACAGCGTGGTCAGGCCCAGCGCCTGGCGCGTGGCCTCGATGGAGAAGGCCCAATGGTGATTGGTCATCTGCACCCAGTCGCCCAGCACCGGGTTGGCGATGCCGAAAGCCGCGTGGGCGACCGCACGCGCACCGGCCAGGTCCAGATAGGCGCGCACCGCGTCCAGCAGCGTGGGATGGCCGGCGCAGGGCAGCACCTCGATGTCCTCGATCACGCCGGGCGCGGTCTCCAGCGCGAAGCGGGCGTTGCTGCCGCCGATGTCGGCCAGCAGCCGCGGCCATTGCTCAGGCAGACCAGTAGACATCCAGCTCCACCTTGTTCTGGGCCAGGAAATGGCTGATGGGCAACGCATCGCTGACGCCCTGGGCGGCGGCGTCCAGCACCTGACGCTTCTTGTCGCCCTGGATGGACAGGATCAGGCAGCCGGCGCGCAAGAGCGCGGCGTAACTCATCGACACCCGGCGGTGCGGCGCGGTCTT
The DNA here is from genome assembly GCF_059916605.1 of Chromobacterium sp. CCUG 30098. NCBI lineage: Bacteria > Pseudomonadati > Pseudomonadota > Betaproteobacteria > Neisseriales > Chromobacteriaceae > Chromobacterium > Chromobacterium sp. CCUG 30098. The sequence goes on from NZ_JAUCGS010000016.1 coordinate 25,119, forward strand.
GGGCTCCACCGCCAGGAAGGCGGCGGCGGACGCCGGGTCCAGGCCGGCCGCCAGCTCGTCGGCGCCGGGGAACAGCGAAGCGGTGTGGCCGTCCTCGCCCATGCCCAGGATGGCGACGGTGGGCGGAACGAAAGCGGCGTTGGCGCGCGCCACGTCGGCGTCGATGTCCGCGGCGTCCCCGACCAGGGGCAGGAAGCGCGCCTCCACGGCGCGGTCGCGCAGCAAGTGGACGCGCACCAGCGCGGCGTTGCTGTCCGGATGGCTGTCCGGCACAAAACGCTCGTCCACCAGGGTGACGGTCACCTTGGACCAGTCTATCGCCATGGTGCTGAGCATATGGAAGAAGGGGATCGGCGATTTACCGCCGGACACCGCCAGCACGGCGGCGCCCTGGCTGGCGATGGCGGCGGACAAGCGCGAGGCCACGCTATTGGCCAGCGCGGTGGACTGTTGCTCGCTATCGGAGAATTCTACGCAGTTCATCAGCGGCGCTCCGCGGGTAAGAAGTGAAGGTCAAACACTGGTGCGGTCATCGTCGCGAGCGGCCCGAGGTCGAAGCGAGACGCGCAGCCGTACGGTAGTACGGCGAGCACCGCAGCATTCGAGGTCGGGACGCGCAGCAGATGGATGCCTCTATACGGCTCAGCATTCCTCGTGCCAGCCTATCCCATCGCGTGATAGTAAAGCGCTGGACGCCGCCGGGCCCCAGGTGCCGGCGGTGTACTGCTTGGGCGGCAGATTGCTGCTGCGGCTCCAGCTGTCCATGATGGGCTCCACCCAGCGCCAGGCCTCGATCAGCTCGTCGCGGCGCATGAACAGCGCCAGCTTGCCGCGGATCACGTCCAGCAGCAGGCGTTCGTAGGCGTCGGCGCGGCGCACTTTGAAGGCTTTATAGAAGTCCAGGTCGAGGTAGGCCGACTGCAGGCGCATATTGTCGCCCGGCTCCTTGGCCAGGAAGTACAGGCGGATGCTTTCTTCCGGCTGCAGGCGGATCACCAGCCGGTTGGCGGTGTGGCTGCCGCTCATCGGGCCGTTGAACAGCTGGTGCGGCACGTCGCGGAAGTTGATGACGATCTCGGCGACCCGCTCCTGCATCCGCTTGCCGGTGCGCAAGAAGAAAGGCACGCCGGCCCAGCGCCAGTTGTCGATCTCGGCCTTGAGCGCGACGAAGGTTTCGGTCTGGCTGTCGGCGGGGATGCCTTGCTCGTTCAGATAGCCGACCACCGGCTGGCCGCCGACGGCGCCGGCCTTGTACTGGCCGCGCACGGTCTTGGCCGCCACGTCCTGTTCGCTGAACGGGCGCAGGGCCTTCAACACCTTGAGCTTTTCGTCGCGCACCGCGTCGGCTTCCATATTGGCCGGCGGCTCCATCGCCACGATGCACAGCAGTTGCAACAGGTGGTTCTGCACCATGTCGCGCAGCGCGCCGGTGCCGTCGTAGAAGTCGCCGCGGCTGCCCACGCCCAGATCTTCGGAGATGGTGATCTGCACATCGTGTATCCATTCGCGCCGCCACAGCGGCTCGAACAGCGCGTTGGCGAAGCGGATCGCCATCAGGTTCTGCACCGATTCCTTGCCCAGGTAGTGGTCGATCCGGTACAGCTGCTCTTCCTTGAAGAAGCGCGCCACGTCGTCGTTGATCTCGTTGGAGGAATCCAGGTCGGTGCCCAGCGGCTTTTCCAGCACCACGCGCACATTGCCGCTATTGAGGCCCACCGCCGCCAGGTTCTCGCAGATGCCGGCGAACAGATTGGGCGCGGTGGCCAGATAACAGACCACCACGCGGTCGTCGTCGCCCTTGAGCTTGTCCGCCAGCGCCGGGAAATCCCGCGGCTGCGAGGCGTCCACTTTCAGGTATTCGATCCGCGCACAGAAGCTGTCCCAGGCGGCGGCGTCGAAATGGGCTTTGACGTGCTGGCGCGAGTTCTTCTCGACAAAGGCCAGGTAGTCGTCGCGGCTCAAGTCCTTGCGGCCCAGCGCCAGGATGCGGCCCTGCTGATTGAGCAGGCCGGCGGCGTGCGCCTGATACAAGGAGGGCAGCAGCTTGCGCATCACCAGATCGCCGGCGCCGCCGAACAAGACCATATCGAAGGCCGGGGTTGGCATAGTACGGGTATCCATCCTGATCTTCCATCTCGAGACGTTTGTAGATGTAGTTATATTACCACCAGCTTTTACCTTGTCCATGTCATCTCACTGACGCAGGCCGCTTTTGCAACACCTTTTGCCCCAAAGCAAACAATTCTCCCAATCGCAGCACTGGCGGGTGTTGCCTCGCGCCGCCGGGCGTATCATGGCGGGACGGCGCTGGAGCGCGTCTTGCATTTTGAGTGTAGTAAAACTACTATCAACCCACTTCAACACGGAACGTCATCATGGCCTTGCATTCCACCCTGTCCGCCGTTACCGAGCGCATCGTCAACCGGAGCCGGGCAACGCGCGCCGCCTACCTGGACCGCTTGCGCGCAGCAGCCCATCAGGGAAGGGTGGAGCGCTCGCAATTGTCGTGTACCAATTTGGCCCACGCCTTCGCCGCCATGCCCGACGGCATCAAGATACATCTAAAGGAAGAGCACCGCCCCAATCTGGCCATCGTCTCTTCCTATAACGACATGCTGTCCGCCCACCAGCCGCTGGAAACCTATCCGGCGCAGCTGAAGGAGGCGGCGCTGGCGGCCGGCGCCACCGCCCAGTTCGCCGGCGGCGTGCCGGCGATGTGCGACGGCGTGACCCAGGGCCAGCCGGGCATGGAGCTGTCCCTGTTCTCCCGCGACATCATCGCGATGAGCACCGCGGTGGCGCTGTCCCACCAGATGTTCGACGCCGCGCTGTATCTGGGCGTGTGCGACAAGATCGTGCCCGGCCTGCTGATAGGCGCGCTGTCCTTCGGCCACCTGCCGGCGGTGTTCGTTCCCGCCGGTCCGATGACCACCGGCATCGCCAACGATGAAAAAGCCAAGGTGCGCCAGTTGTACGCCGAAGGCAAGGTGGGCCGCGACGCGCTGCTGGAATCCGAATGCCAGTCCTACCACGGCCCCGGCACCTGTACCTTCTACGGCACCGCCAACTCCAATCAGATGCTGATGGAGATCATGGGCCTGCACCTGCCCGGCGCCGCCTTCGTCAACCCGGGCACCCCGCTGCGCGAGGCGCTGACCCGCGCCGCCGCCCATCAGGCGGCCAAGATCGCCGCCCAGGGCAAGGCCTTCACCCCGGTGGGCGAGATGATAGACGAGAAGTCCATCGTCAACGCCATCGTCGGCCTGCTGGCCACCGGCGGCTCCACCAACCACACCATGCACATCGTCGCCATCGCCCGCGCCGCCGGCATCGATGTGAACTGGGACGATTTCGACGAGCTCTCCGCCGTCGTGCCGCTCTTGGTCCGCGCCTACCCCAACGGCAAGGCCGACGTGAACCACTTCCACGCCGCCGGCGGCATGGGCTTCGTGATCCGCGAACTGCTGTCCGCCGGCCTGCTGCACGAGGACGTGGGCACCGTAGCCGGCCGCGGCCTGTCTCGCTACGCGCAGGAACCGTGGCTGGATCAGGGCGAACTCAAATGGCGGGACGCGCCCGCCGACAGCGGCGACGACAGCGTGCTGCGCACCGCCGCCGACCCCTTCTCCGCCGACGGCGGCCTCAAGCTGCTGTCCGGCAAGCTGGGCCGCGCAGTGATCAAGGTGTCCGCGGTCAAGCCGGAACACCGGGTGGTGGAAGCGCCGGCGCTGATCTTCCACGACCAGAACGACATGCTGGCGGCGTTCAAGCGCGGTGAGCTGGAAAAAGACTTCATCGCGGTGATCCGCTTCCAGGGCCCGCGCGCCAACGGCATGCCGGAACTGCACAAACTGACCCCGGCCCTGAGCATTTTGCAGGAGCGCGGCTTCAAGGTGGCCCTGGTCACCGACGGCCGCATGTCCGGCGCCTCCGGCAAGGTGCCGGCCGCCATCCACGTCTCGCCGGAAGCCCTGTCCGGCGGACCGATCGGCAAGGTGCGCGACGGCGACCCGGTGCGGCTGGACGCCAATAGCGGCGAGTTGACCGTGCTGGTGGACGAGGCCGAATGGGCCGCGCGCGAACCGGCGCAGGCCGACCTGACGCATAATGATTTTGGCATGGGACGGGACTTGTTCGCGGTGTTCCGTTCGGTGGCCGACCACGCCGAAGCCGGCGCCACCAGCTTCCGCCATCCCGACTTCCACCCCGCTTCTTGGAGAAAATGAATATGGACGCATTGACCCTGCTGCGCCAAGGCCCGGTTGTTCCGGTGATCATCGTCAACGACGCGGCCGTGGCCGTTGAGCTGGCCCAGGCGCTGGTGGCCGGCGGCGTGCGCGTGCTGGAAGTGACGCTGCGCACCAAGGCCGCGCTGGCGGCGATGCGCCGCATGCGCGACGAAGTGCCGGGCGCCATCGTCGGCGCCGGCACGCTGCGCACCCGCGCCCACGTGGAAGCCGCCATCGACGCCGGCGCGCAGTTCGGCGTCAGCCCCGGCTTCACCCCGGAGCTGGGCGCCGCCGCCCGCGCCGCCAATCTGACGCTGATTCCCGGCATCGCCACCCCGTCCGAGGCGATGCGCGCCCAGGACGAGGGCTTCACCATCCAGAAGCTGTTCCCGGCCGAGGCCGTGGGCGGCGTCAAGCTGCTCAAATCGCTGGCCAGCCCGTTCTCCGATCTGCGCTTCTGCCCCACCGGCGGCATCGACATCAAGAAAGCGCCGGAATACCTGGCGCTGCCCAATGTGCTGGCCGTGGGCGGCAGCTGGCTGACTCCGGACGACGCCATCGCCAACCGCGATTGGGACCGCATCACCCAGCTGGCCTTGGAAGCGAGCCAGCTGCACAGGAATTAAACGACGTTGCTTCTTTACAGGGCCTCCCGGCCCTGTTTTTTTTGGCGGGCCGCCCGCCGCCGGCCCGCCCCTGTCCGGTTTTGTCCTTCCTTTCCCCCGCCAATTGCCTAAGCTCAAGAAGCAGGACTTCATCGCCTGCCGGCCCACGCCCGCGCCGGCGACGGCTCACCTATTGGAGACCCCTATGCAAGTGGCGGAAATATTTGAAAAAGCGTCGGGCAAACTGCCCATGGTGCCCAAAGTGGTCCAGGAGCTGGTGGCCAGTTTTCACCGCACCGACGTGAACATCGATGAAATTACCGACAAGGTGGGACATGACCAGGTGCTGACCGCGCGCGTGCTGCGGCTGGCCAATACCGCGCGCTTCGGCGGCAGCCGGCGCGTGGGCTCTCTGGACGACGCCATCATCCTGCTCGGCTTCGACAACCTCAGGGTGCTGGTGATCGCCTCCGGCGTCACCGGCGCCACGCTGGGCATCCAGGGCTTCGACATGAAGGCGTTCTGGCAGCGCAGCTTCGCGATGGCCAACGCCGCCAAACGGCTGGCCAAGCTGGCCCGGCTGGACCCGCAGCTGGGCTATACCTGCGGCCTGCTGTCCAATATCGGCGAACTGGTGCTCTATGTGGCGGTGCCGGAACAGGCGCTGCAGATAGACCGCATCGTCGCCGGCGGCGCCGATCGGGTGGCCACCGAACGCATGCTGCTGGGCATGGACCTGACCGAGGTGGGGGCCGAGCTGGCGCGGCGCTGGAATTTCCCGGACGAGATCCAGGAAGCCATCTTCAACCAGCACGATCTGCTGAACGAGGAAGTGTCGCCGTTCGCGCTGCTGATCGGCCTGGCCTCCTTCATGACCTCCGGCTTCAACCACGACATGAGCGAGGAAGACATGCTGGCGACCTTGCCGGTCAGCGTGATGGAGCGCGCCGGCCTGCCGCGCGAGGGGCTGGCGGAGGCGCTGCCGGAGTTGCGCGAGGCCTGCACCGCGCTGGACGAGATGTTCTAAGCGCCGTCCAGCCAGACGCAAAAAAGGCGGCCTAAGCCGCCTTTTCGCGTTTCTCGCACTGCGGACTCAACCGGCCTGGCCGTCCGCCTCGCTCGCCTCCGCTTCGGACGCCTCGTCCTCAGCGGCGTCGACATGGCCGAGCACCCCGACGCAGCGCAGCTCGATCTCCTGCATCAGCTCGTCGATGCGGATCACCGCCAGCTGGATGCGGTCGCCGCGCGCCAGCTCCGGCAGGCCCGGGATGCGCACCCGCATCGGCAGGCCGTCGATGCGCACCAAGTCCTCCTTGATGAAGGCGGCGGTGGGATCGGACACGCCTTCCTGGCTGAACCAGCGCAGGCACCAGAAATGCTCCATCCGGTCCTGAAAGCCCAGGTAGGCGGAGTAAGTGGTGTCGAAATCGCGCAGGATGGCGAACAACATCGCGTCGCCCTGCTCGAACTGCGGCTTCTCGCCGCGGATCATCGACATCAGCTGGCGCTGGTTGATGAAGTCGGTGGCGCGACGCAGCGGCGACGTGGCCCACGCGTATTGAGCCACGCCCAAGCCGGTGTGCGGCTCGGGCCGCGTGGTCATCCTCACCTTGCCCATGCTTTGCGCGCGGTACATGCCGGGGATGTCGGCCTCGGCCAGCATCCGGCCCCACTCGCTGTTGGCCAGAATCATCAGTTCGGACACCAGCTTGTCCATCGGCGCGCCGCGCTTGCGCAAGGTGATCAGCACCTTGCCGTCGACCACGTCGAAGTTGTAATCCATCTGCACCGGCCGGGTCGGGTCGTATTTGCCGCGGCGCTTCTCCAGCGCCTCGGCGAACTGCCAGAACCAGATCAGTTCCTGCTTGAACGGATAGTCCACGCCCGGATCGCAAGCCAGCGTCTCTTCGTTGAAGAACTGCTCCAGCGCGGCGTGGCGCAGGTTGGCAGCGATATGCACCTTCTCGATGCGGTTCTCGTAGGCCACCGGCTCGAACTCAGGCGTCACCTCCACGTAGAGGCTGAGCGCCGGGCAGTCGTGCCCTTCCTTGAGGGTGAACATCTCCACCAGATCGTCCGGCAGCATGGTGATCTTGTCGCCGGGGAAATACACGGTGGACAGCCGGGACAGCAGCAGCTTTTCCAGCGGCGAGCCTATCTCTATGCCCAGCGACGGCGCGGCGATGTGGATGCCGACGCGCTTGTTGCCGTTGGGCAAATCCTGCACCGACAAGGCATCGTCGATCTCGGTGGTGTTGGCGTCGTCAATGGAGAAGGCGCGCACCGGCGACAGCGGCAGCTCTTCCGGCAGCGTGGGCAGTTCGTACTTGCCGAAGCCGCGGCCCTTGGGGAAGAACTCCAGCATGAAGCCGGCCATCAGATAGTCCGGCACCGAAGAGATGCCGCCCACCTTGTCCGCCAGCCGCAGCGGCGGCAGGCTCAGCTCGCGCGAGGCCTGGTCGAAGGCCTTGAACTCCAGCGTGTTCTTGTCGGGTTTCCACAACAAGGTCATCAGCTGGCCGCGGATCGCCTCCGGCAGCTGGCCGGTTTTCAGCTCCGCCACCCACTGGTCGATCTGCTCCTGCTCGCGTTTCTTGCGCTCCAGCCCGGCCAACGCCGCCTTCAGCGCGTCTTCCGGCGCCTTCTTGTAGCGGCCCTTGCCTTTTTTGTAGAAATACATCGGCGCGCCGTACAGCCGCGACACGATGGCGGCGGCCTCGGCCGCCGACGGCGCGCGGCCCCAGTAATCGGCCGCCAGCGCCTCATAGCCGAACTCGTCGTCCGGGCAGCATTCCCACAGGAAATCCAGGTCAATATCCGCGGCAAGTTGCTCTACCATGGGCAGAAAATCGCCCAATGCGGAGCTAAACTCCAGAAAAACATTCGCCGCCTTGATCTTGGCGCGCTTGCCATGCTGGGTATCCACTTGCAGACTAGCGTCATTGCGCGAAACGATGCTGCCGACCTTAAAGCCGCCGCTCTCTTCGTAAAAAACGTTCATTAAAAATTTTTGCCAGGCCGTTGCAATCCAACGGCGGATTATAACAGCGCGCCTCAGGCGCGGCTTCAGAACTTGAATATTGGACGACCGGGTCCACCGGGGAATACTTGATCATGTCGCAACATCAGGCTTTCAAACAACGTGTGCATCTGGCACAGGAAATCGATCGCATCGGCCACCTGCTCGTCACCCGCTGGGAGCGGCCGCTGGCCGCCCACCTGCTGTCGCTTATCCTGCGGCTGGAGGACATGGTGCGCGAGCAGGACCTCAACGAAATCACCGGGGAAATCCAGACCCTGTCGCGGCTGCTGCAAGGCTGGATCCAGCAACCGCAGACCGCGCCGTCGGAAAGCGAGCGCTACAACCGGCTGCGCCACCACCTGGGCCTGGTCAGCCAGCTGGGCATGATGGAGCGCAAGGACGGCCTGCCGGAGATCGACTACGACGCCCTGCTGGGCGGCGGCCTGGTCACCCTCTATCTATGGCTGCCGCAAGACGTGGACGCCACGCCGCTGATCCAGCAGCTGTCCTGCTACGGCATCCACGCCAAAGTGATCCAGCAGGCGGCCAAGCTGGCCCAGGCGCTGCAGGACAAGGCGCCGGAAGCGGTGGTGGCTTTCACCGAGTTCGCCGCCAACGACCCCATCCTTTTGCTGGCCCCCACCATCAGCAGCATCTGTCCGCTGATCCTGACCTCGCCGCTGCACGATTTCCAGGCGCGGCTGGCGGCGGTGCGCGCCGGCGCCGGCAGCCTGCTGGACTGGCCGCTGCAAGCGCATCAGCTGATTGACCAGCTGAGCTTCAGCGATCTGGGCGAGAAGCGCGAGCCCTTGCGCGTGCTGATCGTCGAGGACATGGAATCGCTGGCCGGGCTCTACTCCAGCGTGCTCAACGCCCAGGGGGTGGAAACCCGCGAGGAGACCCAGCCGGAACGGGTGCTGGACATGATAGAGCAGTTCCGCCCCGACCTGATCCTGATGGACATGTACATGCCGCAGTGCAGCGGCATGGAGCTGGCCAAGGTGATCCGCCAGCAGCGGCTGCTGGACGGCATCCCGGTGGTGTTCCTGTCGGTGGAAAAACGCCAGGCGGTGCAGCTGGACGCGCTGACCCTGGGCATAGACGGCTTCCTGACCAAGCCGGTGGCGCCGGAGGAGTTGATCGTCACCGTGATCAACCGCGCGCGCCGCTACCGCAAGCTGCGCTCCTACATCATCAACGACAGCCTCACCGGCCTGCTCAACCACTCCCATCTGCACGGCCAGCTGGAGTACGGCATCCAGCGCGCGCGCCGCGATCAGCGGCCGCTGTCGCTGGCGATGCTGGACCTGGACTTCTTCAAGACCATCAACGACAGCCACGGCCATCCGGCCGGCGATGAGCTGCTGATCAATCTGGCGCGCTTCCTCAAGGAACGGCTGCGCAGCAGCGATCTGGTGGGCCGCTACGGCGGCGAGGAGTTCGCCATCGTGCTGCCCGGCACCCATCAGACGCAGGCGCGCGAGCTGATGGACCAGCTGCGCCAGGACTTCAGCCAGATAGAGCAGCGCGCGCCGGACGGCGACTTCCGCCAGACCTTCAGCGTGGGCATCAGCTCGCTGGACACCGCCGCCAGCAGCACCGAGCTGGTGCGCCAGGCCGACGAAATGCTGTACCGGGCCAAGGCCAACGGCCGCAACCGGGTGGAGATCATGCAGGACTGAGCCCCGCCGCCGGGCCCCCGCCCGGACGCGAAAAAGCCCGGACCACCGAGAGGTTCCGGGCTTTTTTTCGGGCGCGGCGCTCAGCGCCGCATCCAGGACGCCTGTTGACGATACGCGTGCTCAAAACCTGTTAACGCCGTATCGCCGAAGCGGCTTTGGAAGCGTCTCAGGCCTCGGTCAGCACCAGGCGCACGCCCTGCTCTTCCAGCAGCTTGGTCACCGGCTCCGGCGGCAGCGCGTCGGTGAACACGGTGTGGAACTCGCTGATGTGTCCCATGCGCACCAGGGCGTTGCGGCCGAACTTGCTGTGGTCCGCCGCCAGGTAGCGGTGACGGGCGTTGGACATCATCGCCTGCGCCACCCGCACCTCGCGGTAATCGAAGTCCAGCAGCGAGCCGTCCGGCTCGATGCCGGACACGCCGATGATGGCGTAATCCACCTTGAACTGGTTGATGAAGTCCAGCGTGGCCACGCCGGTGATGCCGCCGTCGGACGCGCGCACCGTGCCGGAGGTGATCATCACCGTGAAATCCGGATTGGTGGACATGATGGAGGCGACGTGGATGTTGTTGGTGATCACCCGCAAACCCTTGTGCGTGCTGGTCAACGCCTGGGCCACCGCCTCTATGGTGGTGCCTATGCTCATGAACAGCGAGGCGTGATCGGGAATGCTGCTGGCGATCATGTCCGCGATATGCGCTTTTTCGCTCTGGAATTTTCCTTTGCGCGCGAAATAGTCCTCATTCTCCACGCTGCTGCCCAGGGCGGCGCCGCCGTGGTAGCGGCGCAACAGATTGGCCTCGCACAGCTGGTTGATATCGCGGCGAATGGTTTGCGGGGTGACATCGAGCAGTCTGGCCAACTCTTCGATCGGCATGAAGCCGTTTTCGCGGACCAGCTGCAGAATCTTGTCGTGACGGGGTGAGCGGCTCATAACTATTCGGAATCGAAAATCACGTCACTTTAGTAACATATTTTGCGGGTCAGCGGCAAACAGAACCACTATTCCGGCTTGATATCGGCCAATAGTGTTCGTTTATTGCGTATTTTTTGCTCAGGAGACCGGCTGGCCCTCGGTCAGCGGCGGACGCCCCCACAGAAAATCGCGCAGCTGTTCCAGCGGCATCGGCCGCGCCAGCAGATAGCCTTGCAGATAATGCACGCCGCTTTGCTGCAGATAGGCGCGCTGCTGTTCGGTTTCCACGCCCTCGGCCACCATGGAGATGCGCAGCTGCTTGGCCAGGTCGATGATCATCTCCAGGATGCGGTTGGCGATGGAGTCGCTGCCTATCGCCGCCACGAACACCCGGTCTATCTTCAGATGATCGGCGTGAATGCGGTTGAGCTCGGCCAGGCTGCTGTGGCCGGTGCCGAAGTCGTCGATGGCGATCTGCACCCGCATCCGCCGCAGCGCGGCCATCACCTGCTGGCTTTGCGGCGTCACCCGGATGGGCTCGCGCTCGGTCACTTCCAGCACCAGCCGCGGCGGCGTCTTCGGGAAGTGTCGCAAAAACGCCTGACAGTCCTCCACCAGTTGCGCATGCTGCAGATGGCTGGGCGACAGATTCAGCGCCACGAAAAAGCGATCGGGCAAGGGCAGCGACGCCATGTCGGCGGCCACCCGCCGCATCAGATAGCGGGTGATCTGGATGATCATGCCGGAGGCCTCCGCCACCGGGATGAACAGATCCGGCGGCGTCAGCCCCTGACGCGGATGCTGCCAGCGCAGCAACACCTCCACCCCCATGCAGCGGCGGCCGCAGGCGTCGAACACCGGCTGGTAGTAAGGCAGGAACTCCTGATTGCGCAAGGCCAGCAGGATTTCCCCGCTGACCGAGCCGCGCTTGCGCAGATAACCCAGCAGCAGGACCGCGCCGACCACGCCCACCGGCAGCAACAAGAGCAGGGCGCGCAGCAGACGCGCCGACGCGCCGCGCCACAGGTAGTCGGCGTCCACCCAGCTGTGCACCGCCAGCGGAAAGCGCTCCGAAGCCGCGATCACCCGCAGCACCGCGCTGGCCGGCACCTCGGCGGCGCCCGGCAATGTTGACTGCACCGCCTCCTTGTGATTCAGCACCAGCAGCGAACCGCTGTGGCCGTCGTCGGCCTGCCAGGGCAGCAGAGGGCTGAAATAGGCCAGCTCCACGCTGGCGACGACGGCCTGCCCCCGCTCCCCCAGCAAGGTGCGCATCAGGAAGGGACGCTTGGGGTACAAGGGGCCGGAGTCCAGACGGTAGATCAGCTGCTGCGGCGCCGACGGGGTGAAGGGCAGATCCGAGTACTGCGCGCCCAGCACCGAGGTGCAGTACAGGCGGCGGCCGTCCATCAGCCCCAGCGAGCGGATATAGGGATCGAAGGCCGCCAGCGACACCAGCTTGCCGCGCGCCTGCGGGCAGGGCTGGCCGGCCAACGGCGCGGCCTCCCGCAATGAGCGGTCCACCTGGCTGAACACCCGGTCCACCGAATTGACCGCGCGCCCCGCCGCGCTTTGCAGCTGCGCCTGCACGTCCAGCTGGTAGCGGTTCCAGGTCAGGGGCAGGCCTATCACCGCCGGCAACACGGCCACCAGCAAGACCAAGGCCCATTCCGCGGCGTTGAGGCTGCCGCGGAATTGATTGCCTCGGCTGATCAGGTGACGGAAGCGATGGCGACAAAACACATTGTTCCCCGGCGTGACTGAGTGACTGTAATGACAAGAAGCGGCCCCGCGTCCGGCCATGGCGGCGCGCGCCAATCCGCGGCACGGCTGGCGCTGGCGAGAACAGCATGGATAGACGGGGACTGCCAGGATGAGGGATAGGCGGGCGTTGCCGCGCCGTCCCTTGGAACCTGTTTACGATCTGCCGCGCGCCGTGAGACGCGACACGGTGAGCAGCGCTTCGAAACACTCATGCACCACGTGTGCATTCCGCTTTCTCAACCGCAACGCCTGGTCTCGCTCTGGCTCGCTGGATCGTAAACACGTTCTTGGAGAAATTTGGAAAACCAGCCGCGCGGCGTGTCGGCCGCCGTCGCGATTTTTCGAAGCTCCCGCAAGTCTGGCGCTAAAGATAACGGTTTAGCCGGAGACAGAAAAGCTAATTAGAAAGATTTATTTAATAAAATGTCTTTGATTGACTGTTGTTTGATATAAATTGCCGCAATCGGCAGGCCCCCAAACAAGAACAGGCCGCGCGCCACCGGGATGGCGGGGCGCGGCCTGACGGCCATCAAAGGCCTATTCAAAGGCTTGCGGGCAAGAGCGAGACGGAGCGGCGCTCCGCGCGCCGCATCTCAGGAAGCGCAGCCGACCTTGAACAGGTTCTAAGGGGCTTAACGCGGCTGCAGGCGTTGACGATGGCGCTCGATCTGCAAGCGCACCTGGCGCGGCGCGGTGCCGCCCACATGGTCGCGCTGCGCCAGACTGCCTTCCGGGCTCAGCACCGCGAACACGTCCTCGTCGATCAAGGGCGAGAACTCGCGCAGCTTGGCCAGCGACAGGTCGGCGATGTCCACGCCCTGCTGCTCCGCGTGGCGCACCGTCAGCGCCACCACCTCGTGGCTGTCGCGGAAGGGCACGCCCTTCTTCACCAGGTAGTCGGCCAGATCGGTAGCGGTGGCGAAGCCTTGCAGCACCGCCGCGCGCATCGCCTCCGGCTTGACGGTGACGCCGCGCATCATGTCGGCGTAGATGCGCAGGGTGTCGATCAAGGTGTCCGCGGTGTCGAACAGCGGCTCCTTGTCCTCCTGGTTGTCCTTGTTGTAAGCCAGCGGCTGCGCCTTCATCAGCGTCACCAGCGCGATCAGGTGGCCCACCACGCGGCCGGACTTGCCGCGCACCAGCTCCGGCACGTCCGGGTTCTTCTTCTGCGGCATGATGGAACTGCCGGTGCAGAAGCGGTCGGCGATGTCGATGAAGCCGACGCGCGGGCTCATCCACAGGATCAGCTCCTCGGACAACCGCGACAGATGCACCATCACCAGGCTGGCGGCGGCGGTGAATTCAATCGCGAAGTCGCGGTCGGACACCGCGTCCAGCGAGTTGTGGCAGACATCGTCGAAACCCAGCAGCTGGGCGGTGTAATGACGGTCTATCGGGAAGGTGGTGCCGGCCAGCGCCGCCGCGCCCAAGGGCAGGCGGTTGACGCGCTTGCGACAGTCGCTCATGCGTTCGGCGTCGCGCGCCAGCATTTCCACATAGGCCAGCATGTGGTGGCCGAAGGTCACCGGCTGCGCCACCTGCAAATGGGTGAAGCCGGGCAGCACGGTTTCGGCGTGCTGCTCGGCCAGGTCCAGCAGGCTGTGCTGCAACTCGCCGATCAGGCCGACGATGGCGTCGATCTGCGCGCGCAGCCACAGGCGGATGTCGGTGGCCACCTGGTCGTTGCGGCTGCGGCCGGTGTGCAGGCGCTTGCCGGCGTCGCCGATCTTGTCGGTCAGCCGGCGCTCCACGTTCATGTGCACGTCTTCCAGATCCACGCTCCACTCGAAGCGGCCGGCGCGGATATCGTCCAGCACTTCGCCCATGCCTCGTCGGATCGCTGCCAGGTCTTCGGCGGACAGAACGCCGGCGCGCTGCAACATGGCGGCGTGGGCCAGCGAGCCCTCGATGTCGAATTCGGCCAGTCGTCGGTCGAAATCCACCGAAGCGGTGTATTTCTTGACGAGTTCGGATACCGGCTCCGAGAAACGGCCGGACCAGGCGTGTTGATCTTGCATGGCGATGCTTTCTACGATGGCTGCGGACGAAAAACTTGGCGAAACTCCGGGGGCGCGCGGCGCCGCCGGGAATCCCCTACTATGCCAGCGGCGAGCGCCTTCGGCCAGTGCGGGTTTTCCTTGCTATGATGCGGCTATCCTATTTCCGGCCGCGCCCTCATGCCGCTACCGCCCCCGTCCGACCTGCCCGACTACCGCAACCTGGGCGTGCTGCTGCGCGCCTTGCTGCTGCTCGGCCTGTTCCTGCTGGGCGGCCTGTTGCTGGACGACGGCGGCGAGCCGCTGCCCTGGCGGCTGCTGCGCCTGTCCAGCCTGCTGGTGCCCGGCGCCTTGCTAAGCCTGGGCCTGCTGGCCTTGCTGGGCCGCCGCCTCTACCGCGGCCGGCGCGTGACGCTGAGCGCCGCCGCCATCTGCCTGCTGTCCTTTGCCTTCTGCGGCCGTCTGCTCAACCCGCTGGCGCCCATGCCCTGGGGCCAGGTGCTGCTGGCCGGCGCGGTGGGCGGGCTGATGCAGCATTACCTCAATCTGCGCGCGCGCGCCTTGTCCCCGGCGCTGTCGGAGGCGCGGCTGATCGCGCTGCAGGCGCGCATCCGCCCGCATTTCCTGTTCAACAGCCTCAACGCCGCCATCGCGCTGATCGGCAAGCAGCCGGACAAGGCGGAAATGGTGCTGGAAAACCTGGCCGATCTGTTCCGCGCCCAGCTGGGCGATCCAGCGCGGCAATCCACGCTGGGCCGCGAAATCGAACTGGCGGCGATGTATCTGGCGATCGAGGCCGAACGGCTGGGCGCGCGCCTGCAAGTGAGCTGGGACGTGCAAGCCCCGCTGGACGCGGCGCTGCCGCCGCTGATCCTGCAGCCGCTGGCGGAAAACGCGGTGTTCCACGGCATAGAACGGCTGGCCGACGGCGGCGAAATCCGCATCCAGGCGCGCCAGCTAGAACATCAGCTGGAGCTGACGCTGAGCAATCCGGTCAATCCGGAGCCGGCGGCGGCCGCGCCCGGCCACCACATGGCGCTGGACAATCTGGCCGAGCGGCTGGAGCTGTATTTCGACGCCGAGGCCTCGCTCAGCGCCCGGCTGGACGGCGAACGCTTCATCACCCGCATCCGCCTGCCTTATCGCCCGGCGCCGGCCCAGCGGCCGGGCTAAGAACCTGTTGACGATCTGCTGCGCGTCGCGGAGCGTTGCGCGGTGAGTACGCCTTGTCCCGCCCTTGCTCGCCCGATCGTAAACACGCTCTGAAAGCCGTCTATACTGACCCCATCATCCACTTGAAACAGCTGATAGGGACATCATGGGAAAGAACCGGCTGGAAGCCTTCAGCGACGGCGTGCTCGCCATCATCATCACCATCATGGTGCTGGAACTGAAAGTGCCGCACGACACCAGCTGGACGGCGCTGCAAGACCGTTGGCCGGTCTTTCTCAGCTATGTGCTCAGCTTCCTCTACGTGGGCCTGTACTGGAACAACCACCACCACTTCTACCACGCCATCCAGCGCGTGGACGGCCGCGTGCTGTGGGCCAATCTGCACCTGCTGTTCTGGCTGTCGCTGATTCCCTTCGTCACCGGCTGGATGGGGGAAAACCACTTCGCCCCGCTGCCGCTGGCCCTGTACGGCGTGGTGTTGCTGATGTGCGCGCTGGCCTGGTGGCTGATGCAGCAATCGCTGCTGTGCCTGCCCGGCAACCGCACCCGGCTGTCCGAGGCCTTGGGCAAGGACATCAAGGGCAAGATCTCCCCGCTGTGCTATCTGATCGGCATCGCCGCCGCCTTTTACTGGGAATGGCTGTCCGCGGCGATGTATGTGCTGATGGCCCTGATCTGGCTGGTGCCGGACCGCCGCATAGAACGACTGCTGGCGGAGAAATGAGGACGTCTTCGTTCCATTAATAAACACTATCAAACAAATTGTAATTTAAGATTTAACAAAACTATCGTCACTTCCGATAATGGCCGCTCCCTTAGTAAATGTTCTAATAATTTATGGGAGTGCCAATGTCAGTTCTGACCTTTTCCGTGAACCGCAAGCTTTTCACCCTGGCGCTGGCTTGTAGCGCCGCTCTGAGCCAAGCCGCCAACCTGACCCAGGACAACGGCGCGCCGGTGGGCGACAACCAGAACAGCCAGACCGCCGGCCCCAACGGCCCCACCCTGCTGCAAGACATTCAACTACTGCAAAAACTGCAGCGCTTCGACCGCGAGCGCATCCCGGAACGCGTGGTGCACGCGCGCGGCGCGGGCGCCGGCGGCGTCTTCGTCGCCAGCGAAGGCTTGCAGGACGTCAGCCGCGCCCTGGTATTCCGCAAAGGCGAAAAAACGCCGGTGTTCGTGCGCTTCTCCACCGTGATCGGCAGCCGCGGCGCGCCGGAAACCGACCGCGACCCGCGCGGCTTCGCCACCAAGTTCTATACCGCCCAGGGCAACTGGGACCTGGTGGGCAACAACCTGCCGGTGTTCTTCATCCGCGACGCGATCAAGTTCCCGGACATGGTGCATTCGCTGAAGCCGGACCCGGTCAGCAATGAGCAAGACCCCAACCGCGTCTTCGACTTCTTCTCCCATTTGCCGGAATCCACCCATATGCTGACCCGGGTGTACTCCAACTACGGCACCCCGGCCAATTACCGTGAAATGAACGGCAGCAGCGTGCACGCGCTGAAGCTGGTGGCCGCGGACGGCCGCTACCAATACGCCAAGTTCACCTGGAAATCGCATCAGGGCGAGCGCAATCTGCGCCCGGACGAACTGCCCAAGGTGCAAGGCCAATCGGTCAGCCACGCCACCGCGGACCTGCTGCAAAGCATAGAACAGAAGCGCTACCCGTCCTGGGACTTGTACGTGCAGTTGATCCAGCCCGAGGACATGAACCGCTTCGCCTTCAACCCGCTGGACCCCACCAAGGTGTGGACCGGCGTGGCGGAGCGCAAGGTGGGCACCATGACGCTGAACCAGGTGCCGGCCAACTTCTTCGAAGCCACCGAGCAGGTGGCGATGTCGCCGGCCAATCTGGTGCCGGGCATCGAGGCCTCGGAAGACCGTTTGCTGCAAGGCCGGCTGTTCTCCTATCTGGACACTCAGATGCACCGCGTCGGCACCAATTTCCAGGCGCTGCCGGTGAACCGTCCGCGGGTGGAGGTGGTGAACAATAATCAGGACGGCGCGCAAAACGCCTCCGGCCGCCAGGGCAGCGTCAATTACGAGCCCAGCCGGCTGGCTCCCAAGCCGCAGGACCCGCAGTTCAAGCACAGCCGCCTGCCCTTGCAGGGCAACACCCAGCAGGAGGCCATCGCCAAGACGCTGAACTTCCAGCAGGCCGGCGAGTTCTACCGCTCGCTGAGCGCGCAGAACCAGGCGGACCTGATCCGCAATCTGTCCGGCGATCTGGCCAAGGTGCGCAATGTCGAGACCCGCGACATCATGCTGTCGCACTTCTACAAGGCGGACCGCCAATACGGCGAGCGCCTGGCCAAGGCCTTGAAGGTGGACGCGAAGGGGATTGAGCGCAGGGCGGCGTTGTTGCAGGAATAAGCTCTGCCGCTTGAGTGAAGCGGGGCGGCCCATGGCCGCCCCGTTTTTTTGCGTGCGCGCCGCGCCGTGGCAGCGGTGTCGGCGGGGTTTGGTGGGTATCGCCTTTCGGCTCCACCCACCCTACAAACCGCCTGCCGTAGGGTGGGTGGAGCGCAGCGATACCCACCGCAAGGTGCTTAGCGGTTTCGCAGGCGGATGCGGCGGAAGCGCGCTTCCAGGCTGAAGCGCTGTCCCAGCGCCAGGTAGATCTGGTGTTGGCTATCGACATGGCGGTAAACCCGAACCCGGTCGGCCCCCAGCAGCATCATGATTTCCAGATAGTTGAAGAAACCCATCCACTGGCCGCGTCCGTCGCGGTCGTCAAAATCGATGTCGCGCGCCACGCGGCTGAGCAGGCCTTTACCGACGTATTCCCGATTGTCCTTCAGCCATTGCAACAGGTGAGCCGCGCATTCGCGGCCATAGGCGTGGTCGGCGAGGAGATCCTTGCTGGGCGCGGGCATCTGCCAGTAATGCGGGTAGGTGCGGCCGGGGCAGAAGCGGACGAAGGGCAGCAGTGCGCTTTGTTGTTCCAGAGCGTTCAGTTTGTAGCGACGGCGCGGGGGAAAGTTTTGAGCGTGTTGCATGGTGTTTCTCCTGCTGTGACACAAGATAAACCACCTGCCGGGGAAGACTGAGGTGAGGCAGGCGCGTGGCAGGATTGGCGTACCGGACTTAACTATCAAACCGGCGAGTGCATGGCACTCCCCCACCACGCACCTGCCAAGAGTGCGTAGGCATAGAAAAACTGCTTGCGCAGTGCTCCGCGCAAGCAAATCGATAGTTAAGTAACGGGACGCCAATCCCGTGTGCCGCTTGTTTTGGCGGCAACGGGGGGATTGTTGCCGAGGGGGCGGGCGGGGTCAAGGTGGGGTGGTTGCTTAGATTGAGCGTGGCTTATTTGTTGGATGGTCTGGTTTTGAATCCGCTACGCGGATATTGATTTAGGTGCCGCTTTCCGCGCGGCGAACGGGAAGGGGGCGGGCCGCCGCCCCCTTTCATCCCCCCTCGTCCCCCAGAACGCGAAACCCCGAAGAAAAAGGGGCCTGCAAGGCGCGGCTGAACTCGCGATTTGCTAGCGTCAAATCGCTCAAACAAAGCAGCCGCTTAAAACCTTGCAGACCCCTTTTTCTCCGGCGCGCCCCGAGGGGACACCTGGGTGCTGCACGAGGTGGTTTGCTCTCTTAAAAAAAGATCAATGACTTGGCTGGGTGAGTCCCTTTGGGGGATAACTCTCCAATTCCACCCGGTCTGTGGATATCTCCAAAGAACCAAGAAGAAACCACGTATTCGACGCACCCCTAGTCCCTTCAAGCCTGCTGACGGGTAGCAGGCCCGAGGTCTTAAGCGGCTGCCCTGTTTGAGCGATTTGACGTTAGCAAATCGCGAGTTCAGCCGCGCCTCGGGCCTGACGGGCCCCGGCGGGAAGCCGTAGGCCAGGCTTGCAGGGCGGCCTTTGGGGTGAAGGGGAATTTGGCCGAGCAAATTCCCCTTCCTGCCAGCCGGGCAGCCCCGGCAATCAAAATCATCATCCGCACAGCGGATTCAACAAAACAATCCTCTCCAAACACAGAGCCCCCAAAGGCACAAACCCCATAAAAAAGCCCACGCGGGGCCTCCGCCCTACTCCATCACCCCATGCTCCCCATACGCCAGCCGCGTCTCCACCTCCCCAAACATATGATCCATGATGATGTCCCGCACCGCCGTCGCCGGCACCGACCCCGGCGGCAAACTGTCCGGCAAGGAACTGATCATCAACGGCCCGTGCTCCGGGTTCAAGGTGGGACGGCCATGCGAACCCCGCACCAAGGACGGGTCCAGCGGAATCACCTCCAACAAACTGCGCATGCCCAGCTTGCGCTTGAGCAAAGTCCAGCCAATGCTCAACTTCGGCCAGTTCAAGGTCGGGTCCAGGAACAACTCCACCGGGTCGTAACCCGGCTTGCGGTGAATATCCACCGTGCGGGCGAAGTCCGGCGCGTGCGCGTCGTCCAGCCAATAGTAATAACTGAACCAGCGATCCGGCCGGCTCACCGCCACCAGCTCGCCGGAGCGCGGATGATCCAGCCCCAGCAAACGCTTGCCGGCCTGATCCAACACCATCTCCACCCCGTCCAGCTCCAGCAACAAGGCCTTCACCTCCGGCACCAGCTCCGGCTGACGCACATAGACATGTGCGATCTGATGGTCCACCAGCGCGAAGGCCGCCGACGCGCCGCAATCCAGCTTGTCCTCGCCCTGCTCCTCCCGCACCTTGAGCCAGCCGGCCATGCGCAGGATGCGGTTGATCGCGATATCGTTGCTGACCGGCGTGACCCCGTACTCGGACAGCGCGATGACGCGGCTGCCGTCGCGCTCCGCCTGCTCGATCAGCTCGCCGCACAACTGATCCACCGCAGCCACCTCCGCCGCCACCTCCGTATGGTCCGGCCCCAGCCTTTGCAGGCAGTAATCCAGATGCGGCAAGTAAACCAGGGTCAGCGTGGGCTGGCGCGAACGGTAGAGATGCAAGGCGCAGTCGGCGATCCAGCGGCTGGAGCGGATATCCGCCGCCGGCCCCCAAAAGTGGAATAACGGGAAATCGCCCAGCTTCTGGCGCAGTTCCGCGTGCAGTTCCGGCGGGTTGCAGTAAAAGTCCGGGAGCTTGCGGCCGTCTGCCTTGTAGATGGGCCGCGGGGTCACGCTCCAGTCCACGTCGGCGTACATGTTGTACCACCAGAACAATTGCGCGCAGCTGAAGCCGGCGTGCAGGCGCCGGGCCTCGTGCCAGAGTTTCTCGCCCTGGATCAAGGCGTTGTTCTGCTTCCAGAACAGCGGCTCCGCCAGTTCGCGCGAATACCAGCCGTTGGCGACGCAACCGTGCGCCTGCGGCAGCTGACCGGTCAGATAGGTGGCCTGCGCCGGGCAGGTCAGCGCCGGCGTCACCGCGGTGATCGGGCGCTGCGCGCCGCGCTCCGCCAGCCGGCTCAGGTGCGGCGCGTGCCGCAGCAGCTGCGGCGTCAGGCCCACCACGTTGAGAACGAGGGTGCGTTGCATGATGTCAGTCCACGATGTCCACCTGCGGATTTTGGCCGCGCAGCACGGAGTTGCCCTGGTACAGCCGGCGCTGGTCCACCGCCAGCGGGCTGTTGGCTTCCTCGATGTCCAGACGGCCGCTCTGGGCGAAGAAGTCCAGCGGATTGCGCCAGACTATGGTTTCGATGTCGCGCTCGGCGATGCCGGCGGCGCGCATCGCCTCCACGGTCTTGGGCACTTTCAGCGGGTCGCTGACGCCCCAGTCGGCCGCGCTGTTGATGATGATGCGTTCGCTGCCGTACTGGCGCACCAGCGCCACCATCCTCGGTTCGTCCATCTTGGTGTTGGGATAGATGGAGTGGCCGGCCCAGCAGCCGGAGTCCAGCACCAGCGGCAGGGTTTCTTCGGTGTTGTGGTCTATCAGCACCCGTTCCGGCGCGATGCCGCTGTCGCGCACCAGGGCCAGGCTGCGCAGGGTGCCGGCCTTCTTGTCGCGGTGCGGGGTGTGGACCAGCGCCGGCAGGTCGAACTGTATCGCCAGTTCCAGCTGGCGGGCGAAGTAGCGCTCCTCGGCCTCGGTTTCGTCGTCGAAGCCGATTTCCCCCACCGCCACCACGCCGTCCTTGTCCAGATAACGCTCCAGCAGCTCCATCACGCCGTCGGCCACGTCCGGGTTGTTGGTTTCCTTGGGGTTGAGGCCCAGGGTGCAGAAGTGGCGGATGCCGAATTGCGCGGCGCGGAAGCGCTCCCAGCCCAGCAGCGACAGGAAATAATCGTCGAAGCTGCCGACGTGCCGCCGCGGCTGGCCCATCCAGAACGCCGGCTCCACCACCACGCTGATGCCGGCCCGGCTCATCGCCTGGTAATCGTCGGTGGTGCGGGAGGTCATGTGGATGTGCGGATCAAACATTTTCATGATGCAGTCCTTGCAGTAGGAAAACGACGTCGTCGGACACGCTGCGGCCGGCGGCGCGGCGCTCGCTGGCGTAAGCGGCCACCATCTGTTCCAGCTCCGGGCTCCAGCGCCGCTCCAGGCCGGCGATGTGCCGCGCCGGCGCGCCGGTGAACAGCGCCTTGAGCACCAGCTGGTTGAAATTGAGATCGGGAAACTGTTGCGCCGGGTAGGCGTTGTCGCAGGCCAGCGCCTGGAACACGCCGGCCACGTGGCTGCGGCTGGCGTCGGTGGCCAGCGCCAGCCAGTCTTCCGGCCTGGGCAGCAGGATCAGCGCCTTGACCACCGCCTGCTGTTCCAGGCTGTCGCCGCCGCGATACAGATCGAAGGCCAGCGCCGCGCCGGCGCCGGCGGCCAGGGCGCGCAGCAGCAGCAGCGCACGGCCGGCGTCGCCGGGCGACCAGGCTTCGGCGGCCAGCACATGCTGGGCCTGCAAGGCCTTGATCGCGCCCTTGGGCAACAGGGTCAGCGCCGCCAGTTGCCGGTTGGCCACGCTGAACAGCCGGCGCGCGGCGGCGGGCTCCGGCACGGCGGCGGTCAGACGGCGACAGGACTCCAGCCACACCAGCGCCTGGGCGGCGTTGTGGCGGTCCGCCGCGTCCAGCAGGCTGGCGTGCAGTTGGTCCGCCAGCATGGTTTGCGTTTCCATCGCGCAGATTCTCCGTTCAAGTGCCCGGCACCCGGCGTTGCCAGCTCCGGGTCAGCCAGGCGGCCAGGACCGCCAGCGCCGCCCACTGCGGCAGGCCCGCGGCGGCGATGAACAAGGCGTCCGCCAGGGCGATGCCGGCAATCAGGCCGCCGACGGCGCGCGGCATGTCGCGGCCGGGTCCGGGCCGGGCCAGCCGCAGGCAATGCGCGCTCCAGCCCAGGCTGAGCAGCAGGAAGGGCAACGCCCAGGGCTGGAACGGTTGGCTGAGCAGGTAGAGCGGCGGCGCGGCCAGGCCCAGCAGCGGCGCCACGCGGCCCAGGCCGGCGCGGCCTTCCTGCTTGGCCACGTAAGTCAGCGCGATCAGGTAAGCCAGCAGCGCCAGCGCCGCCAGCAGCAGCGGGCCGGACAGCGCGCCGGCGCCGAGCGCCAGGCCGCTGATCAGATAGACCTGCATCCGGCACAGGCCCATCAGCAGCGGGCTCAAGGGGTTACCCTTGTGCCAGAGGTCGTAAAGCACCACGGTGGCGGCCAGGCACAGGCCGGCCAGCAAGGCGGACAGGCCCAGCGCCGCCAACAGGGCGACGCCGACGGCCAACTGCGCCGAGCCGGCCAGCAGCACCAGCCGGGCCGACGCCAGCCCGGCGGGTATCGGCCGTTCCGGCCGTTCGCGCGCGTCGATGTGCCGGTCGCAGACGTCGTTCAAATACATGCCGGCCACATAGATCAGCGACAGCGACAACAGCAGCAAGGCGAGCGGGCCGCCGGCCGCGACGTGGCCGGACAGCGCGGCGCCGACGAGGACGTTGCTCCACACCGTGGGCAGGTTGGACACCCGTCCCAGCCGCAGCGCCAGCGACCAGACCCCGGCCACGCGCCGGCGGGTCTGGCGCGCGTGCCGCCGCGACAGCCGCCGCCGGGCGCTGGTCTTGGGTATGGGCAGCGCGGGCTGTCCGCTCATCGCAGCTGGCCCTCCGCCCATTGCAGTTCCCGGCAGATCGCCTCGCCCAGGTCGCCCTGGCGGTGGGCCGGCGGCAACACGCCCCAGCTATAGGTTTCCACTTCCAGATGTCCGCTCAGCGGGCGCTGGCGTTGCAGCGCCAGCAGCCGCGAAAGAAAATCCTGGGTGCTGGCGAACGGCCCCAGCGCGGCGTGGCAGATGGGCACGTGGAAGTGGATGCGCCATTCGTCGGCCGGCTGCCGCGGCAGCGCCGCCAGCGCCGCCAGCAGGTCCGGATAACGCCACAGCTCGCTGCCGCGCCGCGCCACCACTTGGTGCAGATAGGTGTCTTCGGCGAAGGCGCGCAGCGCCTCGGCCGCCATCCGGTCCGGCCGGGTCACGCGCAGGCCGGCGCTGAGCTGCAGCTTGGCGATGGCGATGCCGGCCTGGTCCAGCCGCGCCACCGCGTCTTCCGGCTGTTCGTACTCCACCGCGGCATGGCAGGCGTCCAGGCATACGCCCAGGTGGCGGCGCACGATGGCTTCGGCTTCCTCGCGTTTGACGCCGCACCATTTGGCCACCTGGTTGAGCGCGGCCCGGCTCAGGAGGTGCAGTTCGAAGAAGGCGACCGCGTCTTCGCTGGTGGCCAGCAGGCAGTCCGGTTCCGGTTCCAGCGCCAGCACGATGCGGCGGCCGCTGTCCTGCCGCAGCCGGTGCAGGAAGGCGGCGTGCTCCAGCAGATGGGTGGCGATCCACAGCGCGCCGCTGCCGTCGCCGCTCAGATGCTGGCGGTAGCCGCCGGGCACGGTGCTGACGCTGCCGTATTCCAGTTCCGCCGGCAGCAGATCCGCCAGCAGCTGGGCCAGCCGGTTGCTGTAGATCAGCCGCTGCGGGTCGCGCCAGTCCGGCAGGTAGACGCCGTCCTTCACCGCCTGGCGGTGGAAGGCGCCGAAGGGGAAGCCGTTGAGGGTGAACACATAGCATTGGTGCTCGGCCAGAAAATCGCGGAATTCCGCCTGCGCCGGCGGCTCTTCCAGTTGCCGCGCCGCCAGCGCGGACAGCCGCAGGCCAAGGCCGAACGGCCGGTCCGGCGCCACCCGCGCCTTGATGCGCGGCAGGTGGAAGCCCAGTTGAGCGCGCAATTCCTGCCAGCTTTCGCCGGGATGGATATTGCTGCAGTAGCTCATGTGGACCGCGGGCAAATGGGGGGCCGACACGCTGTCCGGCCGTTGTTGGGGGTCAAGCAGCAACATGGTCATCGCTCCTGTCGCGCAGCCAGTCTATGGCCGCGTTCATCCGATCCGCGTCGATGGCGTGCACTTCCACCCCCTGCCCCAGACGCTGCAGCAGGGTGATGGTCAGATCGCCGCCAAGGTGTTCGCGGAACTCATCCAGCCCGGCCAGCACCTGGCGGCGCTCGCCGTCGCGCCAGTCCAGCGCCGGGTGCCACAGCGCAAAGCCCAGCCGCAGCAGCAGCCGGTGCAGGCTGAGCTGGGCGGCTTCGCGCAACAGGCCGGTCAGCACCGCGTAGCGGCAGTCCAGCGCCAGGCCTATCGCCACCGCCTCGCCGTGGCGCAGCGCGTAGCCGCTCAGCGCTTCCAGCTTGTGCGCGGCCCAGTGGCCGAAATCCAGCGGCCGGGCACTGCCGAACTCGAAGGGGTCGCCGCCCTGGCCGATGTGGTTCAGGTGCAGTTCGGCGCAGCGCCGTATCATCCATTGCATCGCCTCGTCGTCGCCGGCGGCCAGCGCTTCGGCGTTGGCGTCCAGCCAGTCGAAGAAGGCGCGGTCGCGTATCGCCGCCACTTTCACCGCCTCGGCGATGCCGGCGATGCGGTCGCGGCGCGGCAGGCTGGCGATGAAGTCGTAATCGTTGAGCACGGCGAACGGCGGGGCGAAGGCGCCGAGGAAGTTCTTGGCGCCGAAGGCGTTGACCGCGGTTTTGACGCCGACGCCGGAGTCGTTCTGCGCCAGCACGGTGGTGGGCATGCGCACCACGCGCACGCCGCGATGGGTGGTGGCCGCGGCGAAGCCGGCCATGTCCAGCAACGCGCCGCCGCCGACGATGACCAGGCAGCTGTGGCGGTCCACATGGCATTGCTGCAGCCAGCTTTGCAGCGCGAACAGCTGCTCCGGTTCGTTCTTGCACGCCTCGCCGCCCTGGGCCAGACGCGGCGGCGCGGCCAGTTCCAGCGCGGCGCGGTGACGCCGGGCGTAGCGTTCGAACGCGGCCGGCAGCTGCGGGTGGGCGGCGGCCACCTCTTGGTCGATGAGCGCCACGAAGCGGTGCCGCCGTTCCGGCTCCCGCCGGCAGATGGCTTGCCGCAACAGCGGGTTGCCGGGGTCGCTCAGCAGGCCGCGCCCGAAATACACCGGGTATTCGAACGGCACGCTGAAACGCTGCATGGTCATGGCCCCGGCGCTGCGGCCGCCCGCGGCGTCGCTGAGGCCTGGCTTGCTGGCTGACAGTGGCATGGCTGTGCTCCTAGAAAACCGGTTCATGATCCGCCGCGCGCCGCGACATCCTCGCGCGGCGCGCCGACGAGGCGGAAGAGACGGCAAACGCGGTCCGGCGCTAACCGGACCGCTTGGGCGCTACTCCTCCGCCGACGCGTTTAATCGCTGGTGTCCATGCCTCCTTGCGTGTTGACGTAGCGATAGCTGGGCCCGGCCGTCTGCGCGCTGCCCGGCGCCACCGGGGTCTCCATCAGGCTGACCGCCTGCACCTTGAGGTCGTACATCAGGCCGATGGCGGTGTCGATGCGCTTGGGCTCGCCGTTGAAAGCCTGGTGCAGGGCGTTGAGCAGGCTGCTGTAGCTGTAGGCGTAGGCTTCCACCCTCACCTTGGCCTGGGTGTTGTCCTGGTAGTCGTAATCCTGCGGATTGGACACCATGGGATAGACCCCGGCCGGGTCGTAGGGCACTTCCGCGCCGGCGTAGGCGTAGCCGCCGTCCGGGGTGCTGACGATGCGGCGGCCGTAGTAGATTTCGCCGAACTTGTAGTAGTGCGCCGGGTTGCCCGGTGATTGGTTCGGATTGGTGCTGGTGCCCTCGCCTTCAACGATGATGATGTTGATGGCGTGCAGGGCGCTGGCGATGTCCTTGATGGGGAACAGCCGCTCCGGCGAGAACCAGCCCAGCACCTGCTTGGGCACGGTGGCCGGAATGAAGATGCCGTCGCCCAGTTCCTTGATCTTCTTTTTGATCGCGTCGTAGAACTCGCCGATGGTGGCGTAGTCCGGCTCGTCCTCGGCGGCGAGCTTGGGCGTTTCCACCGGCACCGGGTCTTCCGGCTCCTCTATCACCATGAAGGTGTTGAACACCAGCTCCTTGGAAAAGGGCTCGATGCCCACGATGAAGTCATCGCCGCCGATGGACATCGGCAAGGGCCCCGGATACTTGGGGATGAACGGCGGCTTGTTGATCTGTGGGTGGCCGCCGATGGAGATCAGAATATTGCCCGCGATGCACATGTGCAGCATTTCCTGCATCACGATGCTGTGGATCAGCTGGCGGATTTCCTCGTTGTAGCCCGGCTTCAGCGAAAACATCGCGGTCAGATAGGGCGGGATGGTGGCGTGCTCCAGTTCCACCGCGTTTTGCAGGTAGTAGTGCAGTTCGGCCGCGGTCTTGGCGGCGCGGATGCCGTGGATGATGCTGCGTTGCAAGCGAATCATGGCCTGTTCTCCCTCAATCCTTGGACGGCGCGGCTTTGCGCTGCGCCTGGCGTTGCATCACCACCGCGGTCTTGCCGGCAACTTGCAAGGCGTCGAGGCTCACCGCCACCGCGTCGGTGTCCACCGCTTGCGGCGCGGGCAGGACGGCGGCCTTGGCTGGCGGCGCGCCCTTGAGCGGTTTGCCCTGAGCGTCGGTCTGGTTCAGCCACTTGAGGATGATGGCGCGTTTGTCTTCGGACAGGTCGCGCGTCACCGGCATGTGATTGGGGTCGCTCATCGGCAGGGCGAACGCCAGTTTGAGGATGTCCACATGGCGCACTACGGAGTCGTAATCGCCCAGGTCCACCACGTATTTGCTCATGATGGGATAGAGGTTGCCGTACTGGACGAAGATGGGCCGGATATCGTCGTACCAGGTGGGGTGTTCCGGCACCGGCACGCGGTTGAAGGCCAGTACGCTGACAAAGTTCCAGTAATTGCTGACATAACCCTGCGGCTGATGCTGCAGCTGGTAGCCGATGCCGTACAGCTGGCCGTCGATATAGCCGCGCGGATTGCCCGGTCCGGCCGGGATCGCGCCTATCTCCGCGCGGCCGTGGCCGTTGTCGTTGGTGTGGAAACAGGCCGGATAGTGCACCGCGTCCGCCGGCACGCTGATCCTGGGCGGCAGCACCGGTTTATTGTGCGGCGGCGACGGCGGCAACGGTTGGCCGCCGCCCATCAGGGTGGCGCCGTTGGGCAGCAGTCCCACGTTCACCTGCGCGGACAGCGGCTTGCCGTAGCGGCTGGCGAAGAAGCTGACCGGCAGCTGCTGGCCGGCGTTCAGCCGCAGCACGTGTTCGTCGGAACGCACATAGAGACCGTCGATGGACTCTTGCACCAGCACCTGGAACACACCGCCGGACGGCGCCAGCAGCAACACCGGGCAAGCTTCCAGCGCCTGCCTGGCGCCGGGGATGGCCGAGTAATCGAAGTCCTGGATCGCCGCGGTCTGGCGATACCACTCGGACGGCTCGTCGCTGGCCGCCGCGCCCGGCTGCGGCGGGTCGTAGGCCACCTGGCCCAGCACGATGACCTGGTCCTTGGGCAGATTGCCGCTGATCGGCGCATGCGCCGGCTGTTTCAACACCCCAAGCGTCAAGGTGCCCATGTCGACGAAGGCGCCGCTGGCGTCGACGATGGGCAGCGCGTTGCCGAAGTCCGCGGTCAGCGTCTGGCGCTCCGGGTGGTTCTGGCACTGGAAGCTGTAGACGCCGCCGGAGGGCACCATCGGATATTCATTGGGGTTGGGGTCCAACTGCGCGGTCATTTGCCGGCCCATGACGAAGTACCGGGGTTCGCGGTCGTGGTAAGGACCGATGGTGCCGACGATATGGCCCTGGGTATAGCGGGGAATGGACGGGTCGCGGCCGTAGCCGAACAGATTGAACTCGATGGCCAGCAGGCCGTGCTGGCTGGCCTTGCGCAGTGCCTCCAACACCGGCGAGTGGCTGTGCCCGTGCCATTGGACGTTTTCCAGGATGGACTGGTAGTTGGCGGCCAGCAGTTGGTCCGAGCGGATGCCCTGCTGCTGGCGCTGCCACAGATTCATGAAGCCCACCGGCAGCATGTCGCCGATGAACAACGCGCGCTCGACATTGTCGGTCAGCCGCACTTGCAGCGCCCAGATCTGGGACACCATTTGCTGCTGCGGGTCCAGGTCCGCCATTTTGCCCGGCGCGCGGCAATCGGCGTTTTCCATCGCCATGCCGATGATGGGGTCCTGCGCGCTGCTGGTGACCGGCTTGCCGTTGAGGCTGGCGCCGGTGACGCTGCAGCTGACGAAGCGGAAAATGGCGGTGCCCTGCGGGTTCCAACCGCCGTCGCCGCCGGTCGTGGACAACTGCTGGTATTCCTCCTTGAAGGCGTCGGAATCGTAATAACAGACATTGTTGTTGACGGTGGACACGTCCGACTGGAAGTAGCCGGAAAAGTGAATACGGGGAGAGTCGAGATAACTCATGGCGGTTCCTTTACGGCTGCAAAGTGGCCCAACTCGGGTCGGGTTGAGCGTTGCCCTTGTCGGCCGCCGGCGCGTCGGTCTTGCCCTTGTCCGGGCAATCGGTGGCGAACAGGCAGCACCATTCCGGCTTGGCCGGGCACATCTCGGCCACTTTGAGCCAGGTCCGTTTCGGGTCCGGCTTCTGCGCGCGGAAGTGGCTGTAGTTCTGGCTGACCATGGGCGCGTCCGGCGGAGAGCCGGGATCGCCTGAGAAGAAGAAGGACTGCGGGTGCCGGTACGGCGCGCCCTTGCCGCCGTCGCGGGTCGCTTGCTTGTAGAAGGCGTAGCCGAACAGGATGCTGCCCGGCTGCACTATCCGCGAGTACGCCTGGACGCTGCCGTTCAGGTGCGTGCTCTGCTCGGCGTTGTACGGCAGATGCTTGATGAAGTCGCGGCGCGGCGGGTGATTGTCCAAGGAGAACTGGCAGCACTGCGGCGTGCCCTTGGGCCGGTCCGCGTAGCGCAGGAAATAAGCCTTGTTGCCCAAGGACACGAAGGAGCAGCTGTACTGGTTGCTGCCGGGGAAGATGGGCAGGCAGCGTTTTTCATAGTGTTCCATCATCGCGCCGCGGCCGTCGCCGTCCGCCGGCACATAGCTGGCGTCGTAGTAGCTGGCGCCGTAGGACTTTTCGTAGTCCTGACCCTCGCTCATGCCGGCTGGCGGCGAGGCGTACGGCGGCGGGTATTGCTGGATCGCCGCCTGATTGAAGATGCGATACATGGTCCAATCGCTGACCCACCACTCGGGGAACAACGGATCACTGGGTTCGCCGGGCTTGCGCGGATAGACGCAACTGCCCGGCAACAGACAGCCTACGGTGTTGTGCACGCCGCCGGTGTAATAGCTGTGACGCCCAGCCGGCGTGCTTTTCAAGGCCTTGAGCGCGGCGGCCGCGGAGGCCTCCGGCATGTCGGCGGCCTGGGCGCCGGCGGCGACGCAGGCCAGAAGCAGCCACCCCCAGCGCGCGCTGGCGGTGACAGACTGTTGCAATGACATCGATCGTGCTCCTTGTATTGGAACCCCCGGTGCCATCCGCCCCCTTGGCCGCCGCTTCCTGCCCGACGCGCTACGGACGGCGCCGCTTCACGGGCGGCTGACCCGCCCTCCCTGATGCAGCGCACTACGTATAGTCACTTAGTATTAACACACAGAAAAACACATGCTTTTATCATGACTTGTAAGTGTGGTTATAGCCGGCGGCGGATCAGTCGCAAAGGAAAATGTGAAATGCGGACTAAAACGACGCGGGCGCGACAGTCCTCTTCCCGGCCTTGACCCCAAGCTCGGCGCTGGACGACAATCCACGACGCGCCGGCGTTCCCGACGCCGGGAACGCGGCCCGCGCAGGCCGGCAGCCGCCCCGCCATGGACTTGCCCGCTTCCGATCGGTCCCGGACAGGCTGCGCCGACATCAATTGGAAACCTCATCATGGCCCTCTCCTCCCTCCCCTCCGCCGCCGAAGGCCAAGCCACGCGTCAGCTGGGGCAGGCCATCGCCCAATTGCAGGCGCTGCGTCAGCAACATACGGAATTGGGCGTGCTGGACGCGGTGATAGACGAGTTGAGCCGCTGCCGCCAATCCATACGCCAGATCGCCAGCCGCCACCTGTTGGAACTGGACGCCGCCAACAGCAGCCTGGGCGCGGCCTTGCAACTGCTGTGGCAGAGCGCAGACGGCGGAACGCAAGACCAGCACCTCGCCTTCATGCTGGAACCGCTGCATGCGATGCAGCTGAATGCGGCCAGCGAGTTGAACCGCTTGCTCTAA
This sequence comes from Chromobacterium sp. CCUG 30098, assembly GCF_059916605.1. Lineage (NCBI taxonomy): Bacteria > Pseudomonadati > Pseudomonadota > Betaproteobacteria > Neisseriales > Chromobacteriaceae > Chromobacterium > Chromobacterium sp. CCUG 30098. Next base: position 55,968 of record NZ_JAUCGS010000016.1, read on the forward strand.
GGGATTGATTCAACACGCAAGCCAGCCCCGACGGAGAGATCCGTCGGGGCTGGCTTGTTGACGCCGCGGCCCAGCTAAGCGCCGCGCCTACACCGGCCCGCCCGTCATGCCGCCCGGCGCCGGATGCACATGGCCGGCCAGGCTCTTGCCGCTGGCCACCACGTCGCCGCCGGCGTTGTTGAAGCTGCCGCCGCTCTGGCTGATGTTGCCGGAGAAGCTGGCGCCGCTGCCGCCGGAACCGTTCAGGCCGCCCTGATAGGTGAGCAGACCCTTGACCAGCAAGGTGCCGCTGATCTCGGTGGCCGGCGCGTCTATGCTGACCTTGGCCCCCGCCTTGAGGACGATTTCCGCCCCGGCCTCCACCACCACTTTTTGCACCCCGCCGCTGACGGTGAGCTGATGCGCGGCGCGGTCGTATTCCAGCGTCGCGCCGTCGGCGAAGCGGCGATGCCATTTATCGACGCTGGCCACCGGCACCGCGTCGGCGGCGGAGAAAATGGCGCCCAACACCACGCCGTCCTCGCCGCGCGCGTCCAGCAGCACCGCCACCTGCTCGCCGATGTCCGGCAGCCAGTAGTCCTTGTCGCGGCCGCTCTTGCGGCTGAGCACCGGCAGCCAGGCGGTGCGCAGACGCCCCAACTCCGGCAGCCGCACTCGGACGCGCTGGGTATTGGCGTCCACGGCGGAGACGCTGCCGAACTTGAGGGTGGCCAGCGCTTCCGGCAGGGGTACGTCCATCATGGCTTGCTCCTCTCTTTTTGCGGGTTTTGGGCGGCGCCGGCGCTCACCCGTTTCAATTCCAGCTCGCACACATAGCCGTCCTGGCGGCTGATGCGGTGGCTGGCGCGCTGGATCTGGTAGCGGCCGGACAATTTGCCGAAGCCGTCCAGATCGATATTGCTGCCGGCGGCCAGCTGCGGCGAGCCGTCCACGGTGATGGACATGCGAGTGCGGTCCAGTTGGCGGCGCTCCAGTTCCGCCGCCGCCATCTGTTCGGCCTGGCGCTTGCCGGCGGCCTTGCGGGTGAGCTTGACGGTGTCCGCGCTGCTGGCCTTGCCGCCCGGCGCCTTGGCGTCGGCGCGCACGCTGGCGGTGCGCAGCGCGCGCTTGGCCGGGTCGTGATAGCTGACGTCCACCTGGGCCGGCACCTTGCTGAGCTGGTCCTGGGCCTGCCAGGCCATCAGCTGGGCCGGGGTGTAGCGGCGCACGCTGGCGCTCCGCATCAGGTCGCTACGCTTCCAGAACACCAGCTTGCGGTTGTTGTCCATCACCTTGCAGACATAGCCGTGCTGGTCCGCCACCCGTTGCAGGAACTGCAGATCGGTTTCGTGGTACTGGGTCAGCCGGTCTATGTTCACCGTCTCGATCTTGCCCTGCAGCTTCATCCGGTGGCGCTTGGCGATGCGCTGGGCCAGCGCTTGCAGCGTGATCTGCTCATAGGCGCGGCCGTTCTTGGTGCGCAGCGGGTGCTGCACGCCGGTGGCCAACGCGCGGATGCGCACGGTGGACGGCGGCGAGCGGTATTCCACTTCGTCGATGTCGAAGCTGCCCGCCGCCACCAGCGCCGCGCCGCGATAGCCCAGTTTGAACGCCAGCGTGGCGCCCTTGTCCGGATACCAGCCGTCCAGCCAGCGGCCGTCCACGTCTTCCAATTCCACGTCCAGCTCGTCGGATTCGCCGCTCAGGTGATCGGTATAGCTGACGCTGAGCGCGTGGCGAGCGATGTCGGCGGTAATGGATTTGCCGTTGTAGCTGAGTTCGAAGGCCGGCGTCGGCACCTCTTGCGCGCGGCTGTCGCTCATGAGCGCCTCCACGGCGGCAGTTGCTCCAGCGCCTCGCTGTCCGCGGCCTCCAGTACCGGAACGGCGAGGATCAGGCCGGCGGGCAGGGTTTCGCCTATGGGAATGTGGGCGTTGTTGGCGATCAGCTGCGCCATCTGGCCGACGTCGCCGTAATAACGCCAGGCGATCTGGTCCCAGCGTTCGTTTTCTTGAGTCACATGATTCAGGAACATGGCTTCACCTCAGGATGCGCCGCACCGCGGCCTTGGCGGCCAGGCCGGCCAGCGGCTCGGCCAGTTCGCGCAAGGCCACCTCGGAGCGGCCGTTGATTTCTTCGCAGGCGGCCAGCTTGTCCAGCACCTGGCCGGCCTGGGTGCCGGCCAGCAGCCGGCCCATCGCCGTCATATTGAGCTTGGCCTGCTGCAGGCTCTGGCCGACGCGCACCGCGTCGCCGGCCAGCTTGCTGTATTGCTCGAACTTGGCCATCTGCTCGCCGCTGACTTGCAGCCCGGGGGCCAGCGCCTGCACCTCCTTGAGCAGGCCGGGCAGCTTTTCCAGCGCCGCGGCCGGGTCTCGGCCGGCCAGCTGGCGCAGTTCGCGCGCGGTGTTGATCACGGTCTTGACCTTGCCCACCACGCTTTTGACCTGGGCCACGGTCTTGGCCAGGCCGGCGATGTCGGCCTTGAAGCGCTCCAGCCCGGCCGGCAGCTTGAGCTTGCCCGCGGGCAGGCTGGCGGCGGCCTTGGCCAGCGCCGGCTTGGGCTTGGGCGGCGCGTCGCCGCCGTACTCGCGCAGGCTGAGCTGGGCCTCCACCGCCAACAGGCTGCCGCTGCGGTCGGTCTGGCGGCCGGTGCTTTGCAGTTCGGCGATGACGAAGCGGCCTTTGTAGTCGCCGTTGCCCAACACCAAGGCCAAGGCCTGGTGCTGCAGGCGTGCCGCCTGCAGCTTTTGCAGCTCCTCGTCCGGCTGGCAGTAGGCGGCGTGCAGCACCAGGTCGATGCGGATTTCGTCCAGCTTGTCGCCGACGAATTGCAACACCGGCTTGCCGCCGATGCGGCCGTGTTCGGCGAAGTCGCTGCCGCTGCGCTGTTCCAGGCCGTCGAAATAACTGATCAGATCAAACTCGATATTGCCCAGTACCGCGTACATGGGTTGCCCTCCGAATGGGTGGAAAGAGGACCCGGCGCGCGGGCGCGCCGGGCTCCGCGACTCAAGCGCGGGCGCTGTAACTACGCCGTTGCCTGTCCGCCTCGTAGCGCCGCATCAGGCGTTCGAACTCGACGTAGGACAACTGCACCGCCTGCTGCACCTGCTGCTTGACCGTGGCCGCCGCGCCGGCGGTAACGGTGATGTGCGGCGCGAAGGTGACGTTCATGCCGCCGCCGGCGTTCTTGGCCGGCGCCTTGGCCGCCGCGCCGCCCTGTTGCAGGCGTTGCAGCTGCCGGGCGCGCACTTCCGCCTGGGCGGACACCGAGACGCTGGCCGTCACTTCCGCGCCGACCCCGCCGCGCTTGCCCGCCAACGCGCTGAAGTCCACCTTGGGCGGCCGCGACGGCGGCTGGGTGGCGGCAGGCGGCGCGGCGGGCGGCTGCTTGGCCTTGCCGGGCATGGGCGCGCCGTGGATGGCCTGGCCCACCTTGCCGCCGGCCCATTCCCCGGCGTACTTGCCGGCGAAGTGGCCGATGACGCCGCCCACCAAGGTGCCGACGCCGGGCAGAATCATGCTGCCTATGGCCGCGCCCATCGCCGCGCCGCCGATGGAGCCGCCGGCCTTGCCGCCTATCTTCCAGTACTCCTTGTTCTTCTCGGTCTGGCTGCGATTGGACTTGCTGACGTTCCACGCCTCCTGGCCGGCCTCCAACGCCGTGATCACCGAACCGGCGACGCCGGCCTTGAGCAGGCCGCCGGTGCGCTTGAACACTTCCTTGCCGATGCCGAGTCCGGCCTTGGCCACGCCGGCGCCGGCCTTCAACAAGGGCGCCGCGCGCTGGGCCGCCGCCTTGGCCAGCTTGGCCGCGCCGCCGATGCCGCCGCGCGCCAGCCCGGGCAGACGCTTCAGCCCCGCTCCGACGCGGCTGGCCACCGAACCCGCCGCCCTGGCCGCGCTCTGCGCGCCGGCCTTGGCCTTGCCCGGCAGGCTCTTGAGCCAGTCCCCGGTTTTCTGCGCACCGCTACGCAGCATGCCAGGCACCTGCTTCAGCGCATTGCCCAAGCCTTTGATTCCGGCCTTGGCCAACGCCGCGCCGCGACGGAACGCTTCGCCGATGCCGCCTGGCAGGCCGCGGCCCTTGGGCAGGCGCCGCGGACGCGGGCTCCGCCTGGGGCTCGGTCTCGGCTGCGGGCTTGGCCTCCGTTTCGGGCCGGGCTTGGGACGCGGCTTGGGCCTGGGTCGCCGCTCTTTACGGCCGCGCTCGCGCCGCTCTTCCTTCTTGCGCTGGTCCCGATCCGGGTCCATGCCGTCGCCGGGCTTGTCGATGTCGCGCGTGGCCGGCTGGCAGCAACAGCAGCAGTTCTCGGGCTTGGCCTCCATGCAGCCGCCGGGCTTGTCCGTCTGGCTCTGGCTGCTTCCGGGTTTGTCCGTCTCGCTCTGAGTGGCGCCCGGCTTGTCTTCCTTGAACCATTCGCTGCCGGCGGCCCAGAGCTTGCCCAGCAAGCCGCCCTTGGTGTCCTGGTAACGGCGCAGCGATTTGCCCACCTTGTCGCTGATCTCGCCGGCCTTGGTCGCGCCGTCCTCCAGCGCTTTCACCGAGCCGAGCAGGCTTTCCACGCTGGGCAGCTTGCCGCCCAGCAGCGGGTTGAGCTTGCCGTGCACATAGCGCAGCGCCTTGTTGCCCATGCCTTGCGACAAGGTCTTGTGCACGGTGCCGGCCGCCTTGGCCACATCGCGGCTGATGCTGCCCACCTTGTCGTTGAATTCGATCAGGGGCGTGGCGTCCGGCGCCGGCAGGCCTTGCAATAGACGAATGGCGGAACGGATCTTGCCGCCGCCGGCCTTGCCTTTGGCCGCCGCGCCTCCCGCCTTGCCCGGCTGGGCCGCCCTGGCGCCGTCTTCTTTCAGCAGCGTCTCACTGGCGGCGGCGATCTTGGCCAGCACGCTGCCCGGGGTGTCGGCGTAGCGGCGCAGCGCCTGGCCCACTCTGGCCGCGCCCTTGGCGACGGTGTCGCCGGCGTCGCGAGTGCTTGCCAGCGCGCCCAGCATGGCGTCCACGCTGGGCAGCTTGCCGCCCAGCAAGGGATTGAGCTTGCCGTGCACATAGCGCAAGGCCTTATTGCCCAGGCCTTTGGACAAGACTTCGTGGGTTTTGCCGGCGGCGTCGGACAGCCAGCGCGAGGACAGCTGAACAGCGTCGGCCACGCCTATCCATCGCTGGATGCCGGGCGTGCGCAGACGCTGAAGGGTGGATTCGAGATCGGGCGGCGCGTCCTTGGACTTGTCGCCACCGTCTCCGCGCGGGGTCGGGCGCTTGGGCACGGTCGGCGGGCGCGGATTGCAGGTGGCGTCTTTTTGCCGCTCCTGGCTTTCCAGCACCCGCTGTTCCACTTCGATCACCGCCTTGACCTTCACCGAGGCCTGCAGCTCGACGCGGCACTTGGCCACCATCTCGCTGACCTGGGACACGCCGGGCAGGGCGAGCTTGACGCCCTGGCCGCGCTTGACGCTGTCCAGCCAGGCGTCGTGACGCCGGCGCAAGCGGTCCAGCGTCAATTCCAGCTTGCGGTGATCCCGTTCCAGCTGCGGCAGATCCAGCGCGGCGAAGGCCTTGCGGGAACGCTCCACGCTGTCGCTCAGCTCGCGCTGGCGGTCGCGCAGGCGCAAGCTGGTCTTGCCCAGTTCGTCCAAGGAGGCGCGGGCGGAACGGAAGGCGTTGTCGAAGACCCCGGACAGCGTCGCTCCCACCTTAAGACCGATGAAAAACTCGCTTACCATGGTGTTAGCCTGTGAGTATGAGGGGAAGGCCGCCAAACCAGCTCCGGCGGCTCCGGGTGGGGCCGGCGGGCGTCCTGACGGATGGGCCGGCCCCGGGCCGCGCGGACGCGCGGCGCAGGAAAAATCAGTCTCGATCCAGCCACTGCTGTTCGCGCTCGTGACGGCGCTGGATCTCTCGCTCCGCCACCTCGCACCAAAACCAGTAGTCGTCCATCGCCAGCGCGTCGATTTCCGACGGCGGCAGGCCCAGCACGGTCAGCAGCGCTTCGTCGAAGTCCTTAAGCGTCGTCGGAGACGCCCACCATGTCGCGAAAGCAGTCCGCCAGCGCGCGGCTGTCGGCGATGTCGAGCTGGTCGATGTCTTCCAGCGTCAGGCCGGTCATGCGCGCGAACAGGAAATCCTCCTGGTCCGCGTCGTCCTGGCTGTGATGGCTGGCGGCTTTGAGATCCGCGCGCTTCAGACGGCTGATGTCCAGGCTGTCCAGACGTTCGCCGGCGGCGTTGGTGAACGGGTATTTGAGTTTGATCTTCATGTGAGCTCCTTGGTCGCGGGCTGCGTGGTTGATGAGCTTCATTGTCCGGTTTACGGCCCGTCGGGTCTGTTAAAGCCCTTTAGGGAAAGGCTTGAAGCCGCCGGTCGCCTCCCCGCGGCTCCGGCGGACCCGGCCAAGCCGGGTCCAGCCTCGTCAGCGCGGAAAGAGAGAAACAAGCCGGCCGGCGGCCGGCCCTCCATCAACCGCCGATATTGCGACGGTACAGTTCCAGCATGTCGTTGCCGCCCACCCGGAAGATGTTGGCCAGGTAGTCCAGCTCCAGCACGTCCTCGCCGTCCACGACCTGCTTGATGTAGGTGGCGGAGAAGGAAGAGCTGAAATCGGCGTTTTCATGCTGCTTGTAGGTGCCCAGCGGATTCTTCTTGAACATCACGGTCAGGAAGGTCACCAGGCTGACCTGCTGCAGGCGGCCCTGCGCGCCGTAGGTCTCGATGCTGGAGCGGGCCTGCAATTGCACCGCCTGGAACGGGTTGGCGATGATCTTGGCCACGTCCTTGTACAGCGAGTTCCACTTGATCTCGCCTTCCAGCTTGTCGAAGCCGGCCGGCAGCTCGATCTTGCCTACCATGCCCAGCGCCTTGTGCTCCTGCATGATGGCGGACACGTCCGGCAGCTTGATCTCCTCGGCTCGGCCCAGCAGCGAGTTGCCGTTGATGTAGATGTTGGCGTTGGTGATGCGGTTGATTTCAATCTTGCCTGCCATGATCAATTGCCTCCCTTCAGGCTCAACAGGTATTCCGAGGTGATCTCGGTCTCAAAGGTCAGACGTTCCAGCGGCGGCGGCACCGTGTACTTGTAGCTGATCAGCAGATGGCCGGCGGCCAGCTCGGTCTCCGGATTGCGCGCCACGTCGAACCAGGCCTTGAAGCCCAGCAGCGCGCCGTCGCCGATCAGCTTGCGGCCGTAGCCGTTCACCGATTCCACCAGCGCGTCGATGGTGGCCTGGTTCAGCGGCATGTCGATGAACTGCTGGCTGAAATAGCGGATCGACTCATTGATCACGTCGCCGGTGCGGCGCACGTTCTCGAAGTTGCGCATATGGCTGACGGTGGGCCAGGCGGCAGTGCGGTTGCCCCACAGGCGGAAACCGGAACCAAAGCTGGAGAACACCGTGGTGATGCCCTGCTCGTTCAGCAGGTTCACCTCGGACTGCGGGTCGTCGATCATCGCGGTCAGCTGGCGCTCCACGCCGATGACGCCGGCCAGCTCCTGGTTGGAACTGGACCACCAGAAGCCCTTGTCGTTGTCCACCTTGGCGCGCAGGCCGGCGGCGCGGGCCGACAGCGGCTCCAGACGGGTGTCGTTGGTGGCCGGGTCGAACACCTTGACGTGCGGATAGCACAGGCGCACGCGGTCGCTGGAGGTATTGAAGTTGATGCCGCCGGCCGGGCCGCGGCCCGCTTGCGCCTGGGCGAAGCTGGTGCCGATGGACGCGTCGACATAGGCGATGGCGTCCAGCTTGTCGGCCATGGCCGCCATCGCGCTGGCCACCGAGTTCTGAGTGCAGAAGCCCGGCGCGATCAACAGCTTGGCGAAGAAGCCGAAACGGTTATAGGTATCTTGCAGCGCCTTCAGGCCGGTGCGGTTGCCGGCGGCGTTGACCGCGCCGATGATATCGGCGGCGGTGACCTTGGCCGGGTCGGCGTAGTCATAGCTGACTTTCAGGCCGGCGCCGGCGGCGATGGCGCCGTCCTTCAGCCGGGTGATCTTGCCGTTGACCGCGTCCAGCAGGTAGTCGGTGCCGGCCACGTAGGCGGTGGCGCCGTCGGCGCTCTTCACCGTCACGTTCAAGAGCGCCGCCTTGGCGGTCTTGCCCTGGCCGGTGGCCGCGTCCAGCGTCACGGCCTCGCCGGCGACCGAGCTCTTGTGCAGCGCCGGGTCCAGCACATTGATCACCACCACGGTGCCGGCGCCGTGATCGTAGATCGCGTTCAGCGCTTGCGGAATGGTGAAGCCGGCCAGCTGCGGGCCAAAGGCCGCCCCGTCTTTTTCCGACAGGCACAACACCGGGGTATTGGCCGCTTCCGGCGCCAGCGGCGCGGTGCCGATCAGGCCGATCACCGCCGATTTGACGGTGCGCACCGGGCGCGCGCCGCGTTCCACTTCAATGGTTTCCACGCCATGCAGATAATTGGCTGCCATGCTCAAGCTCCTTGTTCAGCGCTAGGGGACGTCGATGCCGCCGCTTGCGGCAACGGGCTCAGATGCTGCAAGGCCAACAGCACGCGGGTGTAATCGTGCTGTTCCGGCATCTCCACCTCGGCGCCGGGAAACAACATGATTTCCTGGCCGTCGGCCAAAGTGACGCCGCTGATCGGCCCGGAATACAAATACTTCATGCTTGCTCCTCCTTAGTGACTGCGGTTAACACAGGCTCATGCCCCGGGGCCGCCTCCGCCACCTGCAAGGTGTCGGCGGCCAGCGAAATGGCGTAACGGGCGATGCCGTCGCTGAAGCCCAAAAAGGTTTCGCTCGACAGACAGGCGGGTCGGCAATCCGGCGCGGAGAATCCCAGGCAGGCGCGCCGCGCCGCGTCCAGCGCTTCCGTATCGTTGACTTGCGCCCCGGCGCGCCGCAGCAGCAGCGTCAGCTCCAACTGCAGCGTGCGCAGCTGGCAGACGCCGGCCACATCGCGCGGCAAGGCGAATTGGCTGCCTCGATAGCTCAACAAGAGCACGCCTTGCGGATGTTCAAGCCGGTAATCGGCCGGCGCGGCGCAATGCTCGACGCTCAATGACGGCAAAGCGCCGCGCAAACGCGCCAACAGCGCGTCAACGATTTGGGAAGTGCTGGCCACGGGCGGGCTCCTGGACATCGTGGGAAGAAAGGCGAGATCACTCGCAAGGACGGTTGCCGACGACGCCTGGCCATCGAACGAGGGCAAGGATGCGCCATCGTCCCCATTGCGGTCTTTTAACCCTCTTTACAGAAAGCCGGACCGCGCCGGCGCTGACAGCCGTCATCCGGGCCGCGCGCGCGAAGACGGCGATAATGGCCGTCATCGATACCGCCGCCAAAGGACAACGCCATGCAAGCACGCTTTCGCAGCAAAGGACCGGAACTGCTCGTCGACCTGGCCCAGCACGTGGCCATGACGCTGAAACAGCTCGCCAACACCGAACAACAACAAGCGGAGCAACTGGGGCAGGAAATCGCCGAACGCATGGCCAAACACTGGGGCGGACAGAACATCTACTTTCCCATCGGCTTGTCCTATCAGTCCTCCCTGCGCGACCAGCAGATCTACGGCGAATTCACCGGCGGCAACCACGCCGAACTGGCGCGTCGCTACGGCGTATCGCTGCAATGGATCTACAAAATCATCAAGACGGAACGCCAAAGGGAGCTGGAGCAACGCGCCGGGCAGACCGGCTGAACACGCCCCGCCGCGCCCATGAAAAAAGCCGCCCCTCCAAAACTGGAGAGCGGCTTTTCTGACTCAGACTTTAAACAAACTTAATCCAACAAAGGCTTGATTTAAAACATTTATAGTAATTTTCTATTAAATATAGTTTTAATATATTAATTTTTTCCTGGAATCAATCCGGATACCGCCTATACCTAGAAGGCCACACCACCACAGCGGCCACAGACCGCTGAGCGCAACGTCACTAGATCAAACGGGGTATCCACATGACACATCCAGCGCCTCTCGCCGCCATGGCTTTCCTGCTGCTGTCGTCTTTTGCTCACGCCGACGGCGGGGTCATCACCTTCAGCGGCCGCATCGTCGAAGCCCAATGCCCGTTGGCACTCGACGCGCCCAGCCGCGTCAACGGCCCCAGCCGGCTGGAAGTCGGCAAATGCAAGGCGCCAGTCCATATCCAGGCCCTCGCGGCCAACGGCGAGAACCTGCCGGTGCGCGCCAACGCCGACGCCCTAGCCAGCAGCCAGGTCGCCGCCAAAGGCTATGACCTGGATCGCAGCGACAAGCTGCGCAGCTTCAATATCCTCACGCCCAAAGACAAGCAGCGCGGCCAACTGGTGGTCAGTTATTACTAAACCATTCAAGTTTTTTGTTGCCGTTAAAATAAATAGCCTCCAATTTTGGAGGCTATTTTTTATTGCGCATCAAATGTAATTATCTAAACACAAACCATCTTTATGCAGCATGAATTGACAAGTCAATGCCATTTCTTTAAGAATAGAAAAATATTTGGCATAAATTAAAAGGAGCATCTCATGGAGTTTACAAACAAGCTCAATACCTTATCTAGCAGATCAAGACAACTAGGGCCCTCTCTACAAACTGAAGAAGCTACCAAAAACGCCCTAGTAATGCCCTTTTTAAGCACGATTCTTGGCTATGATGTTTTTGATCCAACTGAAGTCATCCCTGAATTTACTGCTGATGTCGGAACCAAAAAAGGTGAAAAAGTAGACTATGCTTTAGTAAAGGACAATCAAGTTCAAATTCTTGTTGAATGCAAAAAATACTCAGAATCACTCTCTGTCCAGCATGCCTCCCAGTTATTCCGATATTTTGCTGCAACACAAGCTCGAATCGCCATCCTAACTAATGGTCATCAATATTTGTTTTTTACTGACCTTGATGCACCAAATAAAATGGATGAAAAACCATTTTTACAATTAGACCTGGAAGACATAGATGAGCATGCCATTCCTGAAATAGCGAAAATGACAAAACAGTCATTTAATTTAGACTCTATTTTAAATGCAGCAGAAGAATTAAAGTATGTTCAACAAACCAAAAGCATTCTCAACACCCAATATAAAAACCCAGAAGAAGACTTCGTTCGTTTTTTTGCAACAAGAATATACAATGGCGTGTTGACTCAAAAAGTACGGGATCAATTCTCATCCATCGTAACAAAGGCGCTCAACCAGTATATCAGTGATAGGATAAATGATAGGCTAAAAACTGCAATGGACAACACAGGGCCTATAACCACTCCGACTATCCCTGAAGATGACAATTCCAACGTAGAAGAGTCAAAAGAAGCTTCCATCACTACTACCAAAGAAGAAATAGAAGGCTTTTATCTGGTGTTATCTATTATTCGCACTGCTATAGATTCCAACAGGATCGCCTATAGAGACACTCAAAGTTATTTTGGAATTCTGGTTGATGACAATAATAGAAAACCGATCTGCCGACTTCACTTCAATCGGACACAGAAATATATCGGTTTATTTGACGAAGAGAAAAAAGAAACTCGTCACCCCATCACCAAGCTAGACGATATTTTCCAGTTTTCAACACAACTGGTTGCCACCGCTAATACCTATTTGTAATATATCTGTCTCAGACGCAACAAAGCCTCCCTTTGGGGAGGCTTCTGTGTCGCCGTTCAACAGCACAATGCATAAAGCCCAGCTCGATTGAGCTGGGCTTTGCAATGGGGCGTCTGGCGGTGT
>NZ_JAUCGS010000017.1:0-64283 GCF_059916605.1 Chromobacterium sp. CCUG 30098
GTGGTGGAGCAGGCGGACGCGGACCAGATCTACCGCGAACCGCGGCAGAGCTATACCCGCAAGCTGTTGGAGTCCATCCCGCAAGGCTGGGTGGGCATGGCGCCGGCTTGAGCGCTGACGGCCATTCGCACAAAACCGCCGGGAAACCGGCGGTTTTTTCATGCTTTGGCGGCAAGAACCGAAAAAAACGCGTCGCGGTGGGAATAAAGCGCGCCGTCCGTCCGTATACCCCGTACTGAACGCCGAATGGTCGGCGGTTTCGTCAAGATGGAGCGCCGCGGCGCGCAGGCCTTGAAATGAGGGCCGGCAGTGGCCGCGTGTTCTACAACGGGAGGAGTCTGCGATGAAAGCATGGATGGCGGTGGCGCTGACGGCGCTGAGCATGGGCGCGTTGGCCGGGGAGGCGGCGTCGCGGCGCGACGGCGCGCTGGTGGACGCGCAAGGCATGACGCTGTACGTCTTCGACAAGGATGCGGCCGGCAGCGGCCGCAGCGCGTGCAATCAGGCTTGCGCGGCGCTGTGGCCGCCCTTGCTGGCGGCGGCCGAGGACAGCGCGCCGGAGGGTTTCAGCCGAATCCGCCGCGACGACGGCCAGACGCAGTGGGCGTATCAAGGCAAGCCCTTGTACCGTTTCGCCAAAGACGGCAAGCCGGGCGAGCGCGCCGGCGACGGCTTCAAGGAGGTATGGCATGTGGCGCGTTAAAGCGAGGGCGGCGCTGCTGTTGGCGGCGTTGTCGACACCCTTGGCCTGGGCGCAGGAGCCGGCGGCTTTCGATCCGCAAATCCGCAACAACACCCTGGCGGTCAATCCGGCGGAAACGCTGGCCCTGGCCGGCAACAGTTCCCGCGGCACGCTGCTGGCCTACGATCTGCGCGCCGGCAAGCTGCTGCGCGAACTGCCGGGCTTTGTCACGCCGCGCAATATCGTGTTTTCCCCGGACGGGGAACGTTTCTACGTCTCCGACAGCAGCAAGGGGGTGGTGGAGCGCTGGCACGCGGGCAGTTGGACGCGGGAAGCCAGCCTGGCCATCGGGCCGGGGGCTTTCGGCACCGCGCTGAACCGGGACGGCAGCCGGCTCTACGTCAATAATCAGGCCGCCGGCAGCCTGACCGTGGTCAATCTGCCGCAATGGAAGGTGGAAAAAGTGCTGACCGGTTTCGCCCAGCCGCGCCAGGGCATCAAGCTATCGCCGGACGGCGGCACCGTGTTCGTCACCAACTTTCTGGGCGACAAGATCACCCTGGTGGACGCGGCCAAGCTGGAGACCCGCGCCGAGGTGGGCGGTTTCGACAAGCTGCGCGCCATCTCCGTCAGCGGCGACGGCCGCAGCGTGTTCGCCGCCAATAGTGGCGCGGATACGCTGTCCTGGGTGGATGTGCCCAGCCGGACCGTGATCAAGACGGTGAAAGTGGGGCAAGAACCTTACGGCGCGGCCTTGCGGCCGGACGGGCGCTTCCTGTATTCCGGCAACCTCAAGAGCCACTCGCTGACCGTGGTGTCCTTGCCGGCGTTCGAAGCGGTGGGGGAAATCACCGGCTTCAGCGGGCCGCGCCAGGCCATCAGCTTCAGCCGGGACAGCGGCAAGGCCTGGGTGTTGAACGAAGATCTGGGCATTGCGGAGGTGGATTTGACGCGTAAGGCCATTGTCCGGGTGCTGGCCCCCGGCGCTGGATGAGCGAGGCCGCCCAACAGCGCTTCCACCGTCTGCTGGTGGATTGCATTCCGCGCCTGAGGCGTTATGCCCGCGCCCTGGTGTTCGATCAGGGCGCGGCGGACGATCTGGTGCAGGACACGCTGGAGCAAGCCTGGCGCAAGTGGCGGCAATGGCGGGAAGACCGCGACTTGCGCCCCTGGCTGTTCGGCATCATGCACCGGCAGCATATCGATGACTTTCGCCGTTACGGCGCCAGGCGGCAGCCGCTGTCGGAGGATATGGCCGAGCTGACGGTGGACGCGCCGCAGGAGCGCGGCCTGGCGCTGCGCGAACTGGCGGCCAATCTGGCCCGGCTGCCGGAGGAGCAGCGCGCCGTGTTGCTGCTGCTGGCGCTGGAAGACATGAGCTATCAGCAGATTGCAGCGACCTTGGATATTCCGCTGGGCACGGTGATGTCGCGGCTGAGCCGGGGGCGCGAACGCTTGCGCGGTTTGATGGAGGCGGGCGCCGCGCCGGCCGCCGGAGGAGGAGTTTGATGGAAACGGTCACGGAACAGGAATTGCAGGCTTATCTGGACGACGCCTTGCCGCTGGAGCGGCGCGCGGCGGTGGAAGCCTATCTGGACAACCATCCGGAGGCGCGGGAACGGCTGCGGGCTTACCGCAGCTTGCAGGACGATATCGGCGCCTTGTTCGAGCCGGCCTTGCGAGAGCCCGTCCCGCCGCGCCTGCTGGCCGCCGCGCTGCCGCCGCCGGCTCCGTTGCGGCGAGGGTGGCGGGCGCCGTGGTGGCAGGGCGCGGCCGCATCCGTGCTGATGTTGGCCCTGGGCGGCGGCGGCGGCTGGTTGTTGCGCGGTCAGCTGCAAGCGCCGGCTGCGCAGTGGGCGGCGGCGGCGGAAGGCCAGGAGCCTTTGCCGCGCTTGGCGGCGATGGCGCATGTGGTGTACAGCCCGGACGTGAAGCGGCCGGTGGAAATCGACGCCGAGCATCAGGACCAGTTGGTGGCCTGGCTGTCCAAACGGCTGCAAAGCCGGGTCAAGCCGCCGCTGTTGAGCGCGCAAGGCTATGAGTTGATTGGCGGCCGGCTGTTGCCGGGCGAACAAGGGCCGGTGGCCCAGTTCATGTATCACAACGCCGCCGGCCAGCGCATGACCTTGTACGTGGCCACCACCGCCGCGCCTCGGCGGGACGCGGGCTTCCGCTTCGCCAGCCAGGGGCCGGTCAACGTGTTTTATTGGTGGGACGGCCGCTTCGCCTACGCCTTGTCGGCCGGCCTGTCGCGGGATGAGCTGGGGCGGTTGGCGGAGGCGGCGCACGGCCAGTTGCGGACCTCCTGAGCCGCGGGCAAAAAAAACGCCGCCGGGTTTGCCCCGGCGGCGTTGTCTTTTGACGGCTGGCCTAAGCTCAGGCCGCGTCGTTCACCCAGCGGATGGCCTGGGTCGGCGCCACCTTGCTCTCGGTCACGATCTGCAGGGCCAGGCCGCCGCAGGAGGTTTCACGGTACTTGGCGTCCATGTCCTTGCCGGTTTCGTACATGGCGGCGATCACCTTGTCCAGCGACACCTTGGGGCTGCTGACGCGGTGCATGGCCATGCGCGCGGCGTTGATGGCCTTGACCGCGGCGATGGCGTTGCGCTCGATGCAGGGAATCTGCACCTGGCCGCCCACCGGGTCGCAAGTCAGGCCCAGGTTGTGCTCCATGGCGATTTCCGCCGCCATGCACACCTGGGACGGGCTGCCGCCCATCAACTCGGTCAGGCCGGCCGCGGCCATGGAACAAGCCACGCCCACCTCGCCCTGACAGCCCACCTCGGCGCCGGAGATCGACGCGTTCAGCTTGAACAGGCAACCAATGGCGCCGGAAGACAGGAAGAAGCGCAGGCAGCTGTCCTCGTCCAGCGGCTGGATGAAGTGGTTGTAGTAGGCCAGCACCGCCGGCACGATGCCGCAGGCGCCGTTGGTGGGCGCGGTGACCACGCGGCCGCCGGCCGCGTTTTCTTCCGACATCGCCATCGCGTACATATTGACCCAGTCCATCACGCTCATCGGGTCCTTGGCCACTTGCAAGGAGCTGGTCAGCATCCGGTGCAGGGCCGGCGCGCGGCGCGGAATCCGCATCGGGCCGGGCAGATTGCCCTCGGTGCGCATGCCGCGGTCAATGCTGGTCTTCATCACATCCCACACTTTGGCGAAATGCTGCTGAACGTCCTTGACCTCATGGAAGGCTTTTTCGTTTTCCATCACCAGCGCGGAAATGGACAGGCCGGTTTCCTCGCACATATCCATCATCTGCTGCGCGCTGAGGAAGTGGTAAGGCACCGGGGTGTCGCTGCAGGAGCTTTGATTGAAATGCTCCTCGTCCACGATGAAGCCGCCGCCGATCGAATAATACGTCTTGGTCAGCACGCACTCGTCGCCGACAAAGGCGTGGATCTGCATGCCGTTTTCGTGCATCGGCAGGTTGGCGGTGTGGAAATCCATGTCGAAGCCCACGCGCTGATGCGTGCGGCCCAGCGTCAGCTGGCGGGTTTTTTCCACATCGGCGATCAGGGCCGGCGTTTGTTCCGGGTCCACGGTGTCCGGCAGATTGCCGGCCAGGCCCAGGATGATGGCGTGGTCGGTGCAATGCCCCTTGCCGGTCAGGGCCAGCGAGCCGTAGCAGTCGACGTGAACATGGGTGACTTGGTTGAAACGGCCGGTTTCCTTGAGCGAGCCCAGGAACTGGTGGCCGGCCTTCATCGGACCGACGGTGTGGGAACTGGAGGGGCCGACGCCGATTTTGTAGATATCAGTCATGCTGAACATGATTGCTTACCTCTTGGCTTGATACTGAGGAGCCCGGCCGGCCGTGACCGGCCGGGCTGTCAGAGAAGGGCGATCAGGCGAACAGATCGTAGAAGATGGCGGAGATGGCGATCAGGCCGATCAGAACCACGAAGATGTTGCTGGCGGCGCCGGAGTATTTCTTCATGGCCGGTACTTTGGCGATGGCGTACATCGGCATCAGGAACAGCAGCATCGCGATCACCGGGCCGCCCAGGGTTTCGATCATGCCCAGGATGCTGGGGTTGAAGGTGGCCACGGCCCAGGTGGTGATGATCATGAACACGGCGGTGAAGCGGTCCAGTTTGGCGGTCTCGATGGATTTGCCGCTCTGGCGCAGTTGCTTGATGATCAGGCCGTTGAAGCCTTCTTTGGCGCCCAGGTAGTGACCCAGGAAGGACTTGCTGATGGCGACGATGGCGATCAGCGGAGCCACCCATTCAATCACCGGGTTGCGGAAGTGGTTGGCGAGGTAGGACAGGATGGAAATGTTCTGCGCCTTGGCGGCGGCCAGGTCCGCCGGGGACAGGCTGAACACGCAGCTGAACACGAAGAACATCACCGACAGCACCATCATGATGTGAGCGCGGATCAGCACGCGGCCGGCGGCCGGCTCCGCGGCGTCGCCATGCAGCTTCTGCTGGTCAACCGAGAAGGACGAAATGATGGGCGAGTGGTTGAAGGAGAACACCATGACCGGGATGGCCAGCCACAGCGTTTTGTAGAACGCGCCGTGGGACAGGGCGTCGCCCAGGCTGCCGGCTTGCTGGATGGCCGAGCTGTTCCATTCCGGAACCAGGTACAGCGCCAGCAGCATCAGGCAGGCGACAAAGGGGTAAACCAACACGCTCATGGCCTTGACGATCATCTTCTCGCCCAGGCGCACGATGGCCATCAGACCCAGGATCAGGATCAGCGACAGGATGGCGCGCGGCGGAGCGGACACGCCCAGCTGGTTGACCATGAAGGATTGCACGGTATTGGTGATGGCAACGCTATACACCAACAGAATGGGGTAGATGGCGAAGAAGTAGAGCAGGGTGATCAGCTTGCCCGCGCCCACGCCAAAGTGCTCTTCCACCACCTCGGTGATGTCGGCGCCCGGCTTGGAGCTGGACAGTACGAAACGGGTGAGGCCGCGGTGAGCGAAGAAAGTCAGCGGCAGGGCCAGCAGCGCCATGACGATCAGCGGCCACAGACCGCCAATGCCTGCGTTGATGGGCAGGAACAAGGTGCCGGCGCCAATGGCGGTGCCGTACAGACCCAACATCCAGACGGTATCTTGCTTGGTCCAGGAGGACGAAGCGCCTGATTTGGGCAGGGGGGTGGAAACGGCTTGAGACATGATATTGGCCTTCATTAAAGACAAATGGGGTAATCGTTCTGGCGTGCCGCCCGGCGGCGCGCCGTTTTCATCTCTTGCTAGACTTTTGGTCAGTAGCTGGAACCGCTGATTAGTGATTCACGGCTTCATTGATGTGCATGGTATAGGCAGTTGTACTGCGAGGGTTACACCTTTCAGAACATCAGTTGATTCTAATCAACTTTATTTTGAAGCAAAACGAACATCCGAACAATTGCTATTTGCTGTAGATGTCTTATCAATATCATGACGATTGCTTTGTTTTGGTTTAAAAAACTACAAAATATCTATGTTTATTGAAAAAATGGCTAGAAAGCGCGCATTTTTTGAGAATCTTCCAATTTTCGGATTGCTTTGTTTTCTTGTTGCTTTGCTGATTGTTGCTGAGTGAAATCGAGCGCTTGCTTGAAAAAGCGCATCGACTTTGCGCAATAGTTCGAGGCAGTTGTAGCGGGAAGGAACACGCCAATGGCATGCTTGCCGCTGGCGCGACGGCACGGGTGCTTGGCTGCGGCGAGTGGTTTGTCCATCCGGTTTTTTCTGGATAACTTGATGAATAAAATGAATTAATTCTGTTTTGACGTCTGGGGGCGGGGATGGGGGAGAGGCGCTGGGCGCCGCCGCTTGCGTCAAGACATTTGCTATATCAGCAGAGCCGAGGGCGGGCGGTGGAGTATCATAATATGAAATCTGAGCAGTCAGATTGTTTTCGAAAACGAACAAAAATATTTCAAAACGAACATTATTTGGTTGGTTTCCAACATGTCGCTAGCGTTCAAACGATCGTTTTTCTATTATCCATGTGATTTATATGATGTTTTTCATTGTTTGTTATCGCGCTTGCCATCCGCCTAAGAGCCTGTTCAAAGTCTCTCGAGCAAGCACCAGGCAAGGCCTTGCCGCCGAAGAAGCGGAATGCGCAAGGGGCGCATGGGCGCTCTGAAGCCGGTTTCAAGGCCTCGCTCTGACCATCCCGCTGACACGCGGCAGGCGGTGAACCGCCTCTTAAGAGCGGCAAACACGCTCAGGTTATGCGGCTGAAGCAAGGCGCGCCAACGCCGGCGCTATGGGAATCGCTCAAGTCGGCGCACGCGGCATCGGGGTTGCTTGGCCGCGCTAGCGGTTCAAGACCGCGCGATTAGGGGCAAGGCCAGGCGCGGCGGTCTCAAGGGCGGAATGCGCCAGGGACGCATGCGCATCCTCGAAACCGCGATTGCTGCGCCGCGTCCCGTCTGGCGCGGCGGCTCTTCAATGGCTGCGCAATAGGCTGTCAACGTCTCGCGAGCCGGAGCGAGGCGGGGCGGAAACCGCTGAGAAAGCGGGATGCGCGCGCGGTGCGTCCGCATTTCGAAGCGGCGCTCGCCGCGCCACGTCTTGTAAAGCGCGGCAGGCTTTGAACCGGATCTAAGGAGAGCCGGCGGCTGAACCGCGGCGGAGACGGCAAATCCATTGCCGGGCATGTTGTAAAAAGAAAGGCTTGAGCGAAAGCGTGCCAAGGAAAGGCTTGCGTTTGATAGTTATCAAACAACAATGATGCAATACGAACATAAAATTTTCGTGAATCAACAATCAGGGCAAGCGCAGACGCGGGAACCAATCAAGGATGACAGCCAACCAAGCCAATGCCGGAAGCAGGCCGGGCCGGGCGAAATCCGGCAAAACCTGAAAACGGCATCAGCAGTTGATAGGCATTGCATCAAGATGGACCCGCGGCTGGCGGCGTTGCCCAAGCTCGCGAAATGAAAAACATGAATCACGCCTCCACACTCGCCTACGTCGCGGCAGAAGCCGCCGCCAAACAGACCGTGCTGCGTCAGCACCCCGGCCGCTATCTATTGAGCGCCGGCATGGCCGGCGCGCTGATCGCCGTGGTGCTCAGCGTCAGCCTCAAGCTGGGCCAGGTCTTCTTCGCCGTCGGCTCCCCCGGCTACTACATCGCCGTGGCCGGCTTCTTCGGCGTGGCCCTGGTCAGCATCATCGTCTGCAAGCTGGAACTGTTCACCAGCAATGTGATGTACTTCAGCGTGGGCGTGCTCAGCGGCGACTGCCGCGTCTGCAACCTGCTGCGCAGCTGGACCATGGTCTACCTGGGCAATCTGCTGGGCGTGTTGCTGTTTACCGCCGTGTTCGCCGGCGCCGGCGGCATGGGCAGCCTGCCGGCCGACCACCTGCTGTTCAATGTGGCCGCGCACAAAGTGCACGCCGGCGGCTGGGAAGTCTTCTGGAAGGGCGCGCTGTGCAACTGGGTGATCTGTCTGGCGGTATGGGTGCCGCTGCGCATGGCCGGCGACGCCGCCAAGATGCTGATGATCCTGCTGCTGGTCTTCGTGTTCTTCTTCTCCGGCTTTGAGCACAGCATCGCCAATATGGCCTTCTTCTCGCTGGCGCTGCTGCACGGCATGCAAGGCCTGGACGCCGCCGCCATCCTGCACAATATGATTCCGGCCACCCTGGGCAATATCGCCGGCGGCGCGCTGGGCGTGGGCCTGGTGGTTTACCTGCTGGAGCGCCACACCCTGCCGGCGCGGCGCGAAGCCGCAAAACCGGCCGCGGCGGCGCTTGGAACGAGTGTTTGATGTTCGTTTTCGAATGTAATGCGCCGGCTACAATGACGGCGTGTTGATGTGGTTTTTCAGGTTATTGAAAATAAAGCGTTTTTTAAGAGACTTTGCCGCCAACTCGGGCGGGGCCGCACGCGCGTTTTAGTCTGTGGCAGTTGATCTTTATCAAACGATTTTTTTCGAAACCGAATGTACAATATGTTCAGTACTCAACATTTACTGATAGTTACTAGGAGGCACACATGGATGCTCTGAATCGTGACGCGACTCAAGCCAACCCCTGGCGCGATTTCACCGGCGGTGAATGGCAAAGCAAGGTGGATGTCCGCAACTTCATCCAGCTGAACTACAAGCCGTTTGAAGGCGACGCCAGCTTCCTGGCACCCGCTACCGCGCGCACCCAAAAGCTGTGGGACACCCTGAGCGAGTTGCTGAAAGAAGAACGCGCCCGTGGCGTGCTGGACGTAGCCGCTGACCGCGGCAGCTCCATCACCGCGCATGACGCCGGCTACATCGACCAAGCCAGCGAAGTCATCGTCGGCCTGCAAACCGATGCGCCGCTCAAGCGCGCCATCATGCCCAACGGCGGCCTGCGCATGGTTGAGAACGGCCTGGAAGCCTTCGGCTTCAAGCTGGACCCGGTCATCAAGGACGTGTGGACCCACTATCGCAAGAGCCACAACCAGGGGGTGTTCGACACCTACACCCCGGACATCATGGCCGCGCGTAAATCCGGCGTGATCACCGGCCTGCCGGACGCCTACGGCCGCGGCCGCATCATCGGCGACTACCGCCGCGTGGCCCTGTACGGCACCGACTTCCTGCGCGCCGAACGCCAAAAAGTATTCCATGAGCTGGACGACGCCGTTTTCAACGAAGACGTGCTGCGCCTGCGCGAAGAACTGTCCGAACAATTCCGCGCGCTGGACGAACTGAAGCAGATGGCCGCCAAGTACGGCTTCGACATCAGCCGCCCGGCCGTCAACGCCCGCGAAGCGGTGCAGTGGACCTACTTCGCCTACCTGGCCGCCGTGAAAGAACAAAACGGCGCCGCCATGTCCTTCGGCCGCGTCGCCACCTTCCTGGACGTCTACATCGAGCGCGATCTGGCCTCCGGCGCGCTGACTGAAGAACAAGCCCAGGAAATGATCGACGACCTGGTGATCAAGCTGCGCATCGTGCGCTTCCTGCGCACCCCGGAATACGACCAACTGTTCTCCGGCGACCCGACCTGGGTGACCGAATCCATCGGCGGCATGGGCGAAGACGGCCGCACCCTGGTGAGCAAGAGCAGCTTCCGCTTCCTCAACACCCTGTACAACCTGGGCCCGGCGCCGGAACCCAACCTGACCGTGCTGTGGTCCACCCAGCTGCCGCGCGGCTTCAAAGACTTCTGCGCCAAAGTGTCCATCGACACCAGCTCCATCCAGTACGAAAACGACGACCTGATGCGTCCGCACTGGGGCGACGACTACGGCATCGCCTGCTGCGTGTCCGCGATGCGCATCGGCAAGCAAATGCAGTTCTTCGGCGCCCGCGCCAACCTGGCCAAAGCCATGCTCTACGCCATCAACGGCGGCGTGGATGAAAAATCCGGCGTGCAAGTGGCCAAGGGCTTCGAGCCGATCAAGAGCGACGTGCTGACTTACGACGAACTGATGCCCAAGTTCGACCTGCTGATGGACTGGCTGGCCGCGACTTACGTCAAGGCGCTGAACTGCATCCACTACATGCACGACAAGTACGCCTACGAACGCATTGAAATGGCGCTGCACGACCGCGACATCCTGCGCACCATGGCTTGCGGCATCGCCGGCCTGTCCGTGGCCGCCGACTCCCTGTCCGCCATCAAGCACGCCAAAGTGCACATCATCCGCAACGAAGCGGGCCTGGCGGTGGACTACAAGATCGAAGGCGACTACCCGGCTTACGGCAACAACGACGACCGCGCCGACAGCATCGCGGTATGGCTGACCGAAACCTTCATGGACAAGATCAAGGCCCAGCCGCACTTCTACCGCAACGCGATGCCGACTCAGTCCGTGCTCACCATCACCTCCAACGTGGTGTACGGCAAGAAAACCGGCAACACCCCGTGCGGCCGCCGCGCCGGCGAACCGTTCGCCCCGGGCGCCAACCCGATGAACGGCCGCGACGTGAAAGGCTTTGTCGCCGCGGGCGCATCGGTAGCCAAGCTGCCGTATGAAGCCGCGCTGGACGGCATCAGCTGGACCGCCTCCGCCACCCCGGACGCATTGGGCCATAGCGAAGAAGAACGCGTAGCCAACCTGGCCAACTGCCTGGACGGTTTCTCCGACGCCGGCGGTTTCCACGTCAACGTCAACGTGTTCAAGCGCGAAACCCTGATGGACGCGATGGAACACCCGGAGCTGTACCCGCAACTGACCATCCGCGTGTCCGGCTATGCGGTGAACTTCGTCAAGCTGACGCGCGAGCAACAGCTGGACGTGATCAACCGCACCTTCCACGGCAGCATGTAAGTCCAACGCCGCTGGCCACCGCGACGGCCAGCCGGCACAGCGCCAAGCCTCCCTTAGGGGAGGCTTTTTTTATGCGCGCGGCGAGATCGCCAAAATTGTCTACCATGACAAATGTATGTTTTGGGCATGCGGCCATTGCTTATTCTTGCGCATGGCAATGGCCTGTCTTTGAGCGATATGAGCCAGCAAAGGGATGGGGAGTGGACAAAAACACCATCTGCCTGTGGTACGACCGCGACGCCGAAGACGCCGCGCGCTTCTACGCCGCCACCTTCCCGGACAGCCGCGTCGGCGCGGTGCTGCGCGCGCCCGGCGACTACCCGGCCGGCAAGGAAGGCGATGCGCTCACCGTGGCATTCACCGTGCTGGGCATCCCCTGTCTGGGTATCAACGGCGGCCCAGCCTTCAAACACAGCGAAGCCTTCTCCTTCCAAGTGGCCACCGAAGACCAGGCGGAAACCGACCGCCTGTGGCAGGCCATCGTCGGCAACGGCGGCCAGGCCAGCGCCTGCGGCTGGTGCAAGGATAAATGGGGCCTAAGCTGGCAAATCACCCCGCGCGTGTTGACCGAGGCGCTGGCCGATCCAGACCGCGCCGCCGCCAAGCGGGTGTTCGACGCGATGATGGAGATGGTGAAGATTGATATTGCCGGGATTGAGAAGGCGAGGAGGGGATAGTTGTTATTTTTCAGGTGGCTGTTGATGGCCAAAAGAGGCTGATTTCGGGCAGCAACACGCCATCGGCTCACCCCTGAGCCCAATGCTTTTCTTGTTTCAATTGCGTAGAACGTGTTTACGCTCTTGCGAGCAAGAGCGAGACAAGGCGAAAACGGCTGAGAAAGCGGAATGTACAAGTGGTACATGAGCATTTCGAAGGCGTACTCATCGTGTAACGCCCCACGCAGCGCAGCAAATCGTAAACAGGTTCTTAGAAGCGTCAGGCGCCTGCTACAGGAAATTTAAAGGGGCCAGATTGCAGTTGCATGCCTTTCGCCGATCGTTCTTCGAGCAGGACTCACTTCGAATATCCGGCTCGGTCAGTCGAAGCTGGTTATGAAAACCGAGAATAAGCAAGGAGCATGTTGTGGCTATCACCCTCGTTTTGGCTTGCAAACAAAGTGACTTCAACGCACGGCATAGTGGCTCCTGCGAAGGCATTTCCTTTTATTTCTGCATGCGCGCGCTCGACTTGGGTCCGGTGCCGGGACTTGCCGACATGTTGGAACAGCGGAATATCAGTCGGAAGGTTGAGCGCATCATGGCTCTGCAGGACCAGATCTGTGATGGCCTCATGACATCCGGCGCCTATGAAACCGATATTGACAACCAGCCGATCAGCGACCCCAGAGGAGGCAACCTTCCTGGTATTCGCAACCAGGGCAAGGCCATCCAGGCGTTTCATAACCTGTACTCACAGGAGGCGCAGACCCTGGGCTGCAAGTCGATTGGAACCTTGTCTTCCTTCTTCGAGGGAGGCTTCGTCCAGTTGCTGACGCACACCATCGAACTATTGGTGAGCAGCGGGCGCGGCGCGGCCCTGATCGCCATGCAAAGCGCGACGCCCCACTCTGTGGCGCTTGCCTATGACGGTAGCGATCTCTATTTCTTCGATCCCAATTCGGGCGTTCACACTTTGACGAACCTCGCCACGGCAGCGACGGAACTGGAGAAGCACCTGATGACCTACTATGCCGTCCCCTCCTGCGTTCACGTCAATATGTTCAAGTTGAACCACTGAAACGAACTTCCCAGTGTACGGTTGGGGACAGTTCCATTTGATGGGCAGACTGGCCGCTTGCGGCCCTCCACGAGGGACAGCTAGGGGGCGTAAGAGGCCGCAAGCTAAGCAATTATTATTTCAGAAAGCGTCACGCCCCAAACCAAGCCCCGGCCAAAGCCGGGGTTCGTTCTTCCTTACTTCTTCTCTATCCGCCGCACTGAGCGGTTTTCCATACTCTTGCGTTTGAGCAGCGCCCGCTGCTGGCGATGCCATTCGTCAACGTCCTCAAACACGTCCATCTTGCGCGCGGCCTGCGTGAGCATGGCTTGCAGATGCTTGAAGAAGCCCGCCTGGTCGCTGCACCGCTGCTGCCTGCGGAAGCCAGTGTCGCGGCTGAGGGGGTTTTTTATGCGCGGCTGTTTTGGATCAATGCCGCAATAAATGCTCATGTGCTATAAAGTGGTCTAATTTATACGTCATTACTTCTGGTCGGGTGGCCACCGAAGACCAGGCCGAAACCGACCGTCTGTGGCAGGCCATCGTCGGCAATGGCGGTCAGGCCAGCGCCTGCGGCTGGTGCAAGGATCAATGGGGCCTGAGCTGGCAAATCACGCCGCGCGGGTTGACCGAGGCGCTGGCCGATCCGGACCGCGCCGCCGCCAAACGGGTATTCGACGCGATGATGGGGAGGGTGAAGATTGATATTGCGGGGCTTGAGGTGGCGAGGTGGGGATAGGGAGAAAGGTTTTATCGTCGCTGGAGGTGGCTGACGGGTAGGAGTAGCCATTTGAAGCATACTGTCGACAAATTGTCCGCTATAGGGAGTGGAGTCATTTTTGTTCCCAGCTGATGACGGGAAAATATGTATAAGAGGATGAATAAGCCATTCAGCCCAAGAGAAAAGATCTGATCAGTGTTCTAGCTTTTTGGACAATATCCAAATTATTTGGCGCTCTTGGTCTCTCCTTCACGTTAGATATCCTAATCTTTTTTTGATTATCAATTTAATCGAGAGGGTGCTATGCCGCACTTACTTGAAGAAGTATTTCGAACCGAGGGGGTTCCAGAATTTACATTTGTACGTCCCCCCAACTTTGGTGAACTCTTGGTAGACATCCGAAATCCTGGGAAGCCCGTCATTGTTGAAGGTCAGTCCGGGACGGGCAAGACAACTGCTGTCAAAAAGATTATTGAAGAGTCTCTACCTGCATCAGGCTTCGAGTACCTCTCTGCGCGTCGAAGCAAGGACATGCCTCGAATACTCGAGCTTGCCAATGCTGCGCCAAAAGGAAATTTCATTGTTGATGACTTTCATCGGCTTGACAATGTAATTCAGTTAAAGATCGCAGATATTGTAAAGATAGCGGCCGAAGAATATGACGATGATAGTCACCCCAAGGTCGTTATCATCGGTATCAACCGAGTGGGGAGCGAATTAATTCACTTGGTGCATGACATTGCAAAGCGATGCGGAATTCATCGGATCGTCCCTGCTTCTTTTGAGACAACGGCTGAATTGGTTCGGAAAGGTGAGGAACGACTGAGTGTGAATTTTGGTGATTACAATGCCATTTTCGACGAGACGAAGGGCGACTATTGGCTAACTCAGTTGGTTTGTCAGTCAGTTTGCCTGATCAACAATGTGACAGAGACAGCAGCAGACCTTCTTCCCTTAAATTACACATCAGCAGAAATTCGTGCAAGGGTCGTTCAGCGCCTGGAGCACACATACCAAGAGACAGTTAAAGAGTTCTGTCGAGGCCGTCGCTTCCGATCAACAAACGATCCGTATCTAAAGTTGCTGCGATGTGTGGCTGATCAAGACAGTTCTATCGTTGATCTCAACGAACTAGCAAATGCAAGCCCAGATGTCCGCGGAAGTATCAATAACATTAAGGAGAAACGGCTTGCGACCTTGATTGAATCGAAGCCAATTTGTGATAGATACTTCTACTACAACCCCGAAACCAAAGTCTTTGCGATTGAAGACCCTGCTCTCTTCTACTACCTGAAGCATCTTGATTGGGAGATTATACGTACCGCATGCGGGTTCAGGGTAGGGGTCAAGGAGTTTCAATTTGACTTCGCAATTTCCTTTGCAGGGGAAAATCGCAGCCTCGCCAAACTGATCGCCGATCAACTTGTTCTCTTTGATTGTGCTGTCTTCTACGATGAATATTTTGAAGCCAACTATCTTGGCAAAGCATGGCACAAGAGTTTCACTGAGGTATTTGGGGAGCAGTCTAGGTTCGTCATCTGTCTTCTCGACAAATACCACGTAGAGAAGATTTGGCCAACCTTCGAGCGAGAATGCTTCACTCCAAGAATATCTGATGCGGCAGTTATCCCGATCTACCTTGATGATGTTCCGGTTCCTGGGATACCAAAAGACATAGTCGGGATTCTGTTCAAAAACTATGCGGACTTTGGAGCGGACCTTGCGAACAAGGTCACGGACGAAATTGTCTTCAAGCTTTTTGAGCTCCTTGAGGAAGCCTAACCCTTTCATTGAGAGGAGGTTGTCTAGCAGGCTAGTCGCCGTCTCCCATAGTTAAGCGTTCCTAAAGGTTTACTTTCCCAAGAGGGTATCTTCCGCTTTGGGTCTAAACTTATCACGCACTATTCTCCAACGCTCCACCCCCAAACCAAACCCCGGCCAAAGCCGGGGTTCGTTCTTCCTTACTTCTTCTCTATCTTCCGCACTGCGCGGTTTTCCATATTCTTGCGTTTGATCTGCGCCTGTTGCTGGCGGTGCAGTTCGTCAACATGCTCGAACACGTCCACCTTGCGCGCGGCCAGCGTGAGCATGGCTTCCAGATAGTTGAAGAAGCCCACTCGGTAGCCGCGCTGCTCCGGCTTGCGGAAGTCGATGTCGCGGGTGATACGCGCCAGCAGGCTTTGGCCGCAATAGCCGGGGTTGTCCTTCAGCCATTGGACGAAGTGCGCGCCGCATTCGCGGCCGTAGGCGCAGTCGGCGGCGTAGTCCGGGTGGGCGGCCGGCATCTGCCAGTAATCGGCTTGCGGCCGTCCTGGGCGTCGGGACACGAAGGGGAGCAGGGTTTCGCGCGCTTCCAGCGAGGCTTGGCGATAGCGGCGGCGAGTGGGAAAGGTTTTCGACATGGTGTTTCTCCTGCGCTGACACAAGATAAACCACCTGCCTGTGAGTCGTTGGGTAGGTATAGGCAGGCGCGAGACAGGATTGGCGTACCGAGAAACAAGGAATCGGTGAGCGCTAGGCGCTCTCCCACCACGCACCCGCCAGCCATGCATGAAGTACAGACGTAGAGCGGGTACGGATGAAGGCGCAGACGCGCCTTCATCCCCCTGTTTCGAACGGGACGCCAATCCCGGTGCCGTGAATAACAGCACCCGGCGATTGTTACCGAGTGGGCCGGCAGGGTCAAGCCAGCGGGGACGCGAGAGCAGGGGCTGGCAGGAGGATTTGTCCGTGATTTGAATGTCATGATTCTGCTGCGTTGCGGTATACTTCACTGCCCATTTCATCACTTTATTTTTTGAACGTGTTTACGTTCTCGCGTGCAAGAGCGAGATAAGGCGAAACCGGCTGAGGAAGCGGAATGTACTTGTGGTATATGAGCATTCCAAAGCGGTACTCGCCGTGTCACCTCTCATGCAGCGCAGCAGGTCGCAAACAGGTTCTTAAGACAGGGCATTTCTCATGACCACAGTCTCTCTCCCTCCGGAAGCGGTGGGCAGCGCTTTCTCCCTGGAAAAAATGATCGTCGCCCGCGACAAAACCATGGCGGCGGTGCGGCGCATCGCCGCGCAGATCCGCCCCGGCATGACCGAACAGCAGGCCAAGGATTTGGCCAAGGCTGAGCTGGAAAGCATGGGCATGGACCGCATCTGGCACGGCATCATCATCCGCTTTGGCCGCAGTACGCTGAAGATCTTCAAGCAGCAGATCGACCCGGACAATGTGCTGCTGGACGACGACATCTTTTTCATTGATCTGGGCATCGTCTGGGACGGCCACGAGGGCGACGCCGGAGATACCTTCGTGGTCGGCGACAACGCGCGCAAGCAGGCCTGTGCCGAGGCGGCGCGCCAGCTGTGGCAGGAGGTGGCGGACAAGTGGCGGCGCGAGCGGCTGGCCGGCCCGGCCTTGTACCAGTACGCGGCGGAGCGCGTCGAGGCAATGGGCTGGCGGCTGAACCTGGACATCAAGGGCCACCGGGTGTCGGACTTTCCGCACGCCATTTACAAGGCCGGCAGCCTGGGCGATTTCACCCAATGCCCGGACACCGGTTTGTGGATTCTGGAAATCCAGATTGCCGATCCGTCCGGCGAGTTTGGCGCTTTCTATGAAGACCTGTTGGTGATCGAGGGCTGATCCATGGAGGGCGGCGGCAAGCCGCCCGCCAGCTTTGACGCTTGGCCGGGGTTTGCGTCCGCGACGCGGGCGAACTAAGAAAGGCTGGCAAAACCCCGCAGAGCACCTGAGGCAAGGCGGTATCGCCGACGCGCAGCAGATTATGAACTGGTTCTTAGAACGTGTTTACGATCTCGCGAGCTAAGGCGAGACAAGGCGAAAACGGCTGAGAAAGCGGAATGTACGCGTGGTACATGAGCATTTCGAAGCTGTTTTCAACGCCGTATCGCCGACGCGCAGCAGATCGTAAACCGGTTCTTACTGCACCACCGACCGCACCTTCCAGGCATTGCCTTCCACCGCGGAGATCGTCACCGGCGCTTGCTTCAGATTGCCGTTTGTGTCGAAGCTGAAGTCGGCGCTGACGCCCTGGTAGCGGGTTTGGGCCAGCAGCGGCAGGTATTGGGCCGGTTCCGGCGAGTTGGCGCGCTTCATGGCGTCGGCCACCATCATGACCGCGTCGTAGAAGTGCGGGGCGAACAGGACGACGTTTTGTTGGTAACTGGCCTGGTAGCGCGCTTGAAAAGCCTTGCCTGCCGGCCGCGCCTCCAGCGGCCCGCCGGGTACGGCGGAGATGTGGCCAAGCGCATTGGCGCCGGCCAGTTTGATAAAGGTCTCGGTGTTCAGCATGTCGCCGCCCATCAAGGTGGCGCTCATGCCCAGGCGCTTCATCTGGCGCGCCATCGGCGCGGCTTGGGCGTCCGCGCCGCCGTAGAACACGATGTCCGGTTTCTGCGCCTTCAGCGCGGTCAGGATGGCGCTGAAATCGGTGGCCTTGTCATGGGTGTATTCACGCTTGATCGGCGGCTTGCCCAGGCGGGTGATGGATTGGATGAATTCGTCGGCAATGCCCTGGCCGTAAGCGGTGCGATCGTCGATGACCGCGATGCGCTGCGCCTTGAGCTGCTGTACCGCGTAGCGGCCCAGCGCGCCGCCCACCTGGCTGTCGCTGCCCACCAGACGGAAGGCGGTTTTGTAGGCGGCGGCGGTGTAGGCGGGGTTGGTGGAGACCGACAGCTGCGGGACGCCGGCCTTGGCGTAGATGCGCGAGGCGGGAATGGTGACGCCGGAGTTGAAGTGGCCGATCACCGCTTTGACGCCGGCATCCATCAGGCGTTGAGCGGCTTGCGTGCCGGCTCGCGGGTCCGCCTGGTCGTCTTCGGACCGTAGTTCGAACTTCACTTTTTGGCCGCCGAGGGTGATGGGCTTGGCGTTCAGCTCGTTGATCGCCAGCCTGGCTCCGTTCTCATTGTCCTTGCCGTAGTGGGATTGCGGGCCGGACAAGGGCGAGGAGAAGCCTATTTTCACCACGGTGTCGGCATGGGCGGGGCTGAGGGCGAAGAGGGTCATCGTGCCGCCAAGAGCCAATAGGGCGGTCAGGCTGCGAGGATGCTGCTGTTTCATGCGTGTCTCCTTTGCGCTGCTCTGTTTTGATGGCTGGCCGCGCCATCGCCTTGCGCGGCCGGGGGCCGCCACGCAAGCGTTCAATGCAGTAGAAAGCCCCGGCCAATCAAATCGTCAGGCTCCAATGACCAACTGGCTTTGCCGCTGTAGTGGGCGCGCCCGGCCACGCGCACCGTCACCGCGTCATGGCCCGGCAGTTGGGCTTGGCGGGTCACTGCGCCGCTGAACAGCGCTCCGGTCAGGCTTTGGAATTCGCAGGTTTCCCCAGGCGCGACCAGCCCCTTGGCGTGTCGGATGGCCATGCGGGCGGTGACGCCGGAGCCGGTGGGGCTGCGGTCGACTTCGGCGTCGGCAAAAACGCAGACATTGCGGCTGCCGCCATCGGCGGCCCGGTCGCGGCCATCGGTGAGGATGCTGCCGTACAAGAAGCTCAGGTCGTCGGCAATGGGGTGGCGCACCGCGATGGCGTCGCGCACCGCTTGGGTGAGGGCGGAGGCGGCGTCCACCAGCTCGCGCAGGCGGCCATCCAGCGATACGCCCAGCTTTTCAGCGGCGACGACCGCGTAGAAGGCGCCGCCGTAGCCGATATCCACGACCACTTCGCCGATGCCCGGCACGGTGACGGGCAGGTCCAGGGCAAAGGCGAAGGCGGGCACGCTCTCGAATTGCACGGCGCCGGCCTTGCCGTTCTGGATTTCCACCAAGGCTTCCACCAGGCCGCATGGGCATTCGATGCCCACCCGCGTCAGCGGCGCCACGGCGGGCACTTTGCCGCTGTCCACCGCAAAGCGGGCCAGGGCGATCACGGCATGCCCGCACATGGTGCTATAGCCTTCGTTGTGGGTGAACAGCACGGCGAGGTCCGCGTTTGGCATGGAGGGCTGCACCAGCACCGCGCCATACATATCGTAATGGCCGCGTGGTTCATGCATGAGCAGGCGGCGCACGGGGTCCAGGCGCTCGCTCATGAAACGGCGTTTGGCCAGGATGTCCGCTCCTTGAATCCTGTCGCCAAGGTTGAGCACGATGCGCACCGGCTCGCCGCCGGTGTGCATTTCCACGGTCTCGATGACAAAATCCGCAGGCAATGGATTCATGTGTTCACTCCTCCTAGTTATCGTCGGGTGCGTTGGCGCACCGTTCGTTTAGACCCGCTAACAAAACCCCTGATCCAGCGTTGCGCCTCCTTGTCGTACGGCTTGTACTGCCTGCGTCGGCGCGCCTTGGCTCAGGTACGCTGCGCGGTTTTGTTAGCGGCTCTTGGCTAACTGGACGTTGCCGCCCGGCTAACCGGCCTTCCAATGCGCCAGCGCGCAGCGCGCCGCCGCCAAATCCCAGGCCGCGGTGCCCACGCTCTTGAACAGCCGCGGGCGCTTGGCGTCGTAGCGTCCTGCTATCGCCTCAGCCAAGGGCCGCACGGCGTCCCAGTCCACGCCCGCCTGGATCAGGTCTCCGGCCTCATGCCGCGCTCCGACAGGGTCGTCAGAGAACAGCTGGCTGCCGGCGATGGCGGCCGGCCCGATTTCGGCCATGTCCGGACGAAACGCTCCCACTCCCACCAATAGCCGGTTGCTGCGGGCGTCCTCGTGGTAGATCGGCGCTTTGCTGGTGGTCAGTGTGATCACCACGCCGACATCGTCCGCTACGCGGCCGCGGCATGGCCGTAGCGCTAAGGGAAGGGGGGCGTGCCGGCGGCAGAACTCGGCGCTGTCCGCCATTTCCCGGCCATGCACATCCACGCGGATGTCCGGGAACAGGGCGGCAATGGCTTCCAGATGGCCGGAGGCCTGCTTGCCGGCGCCTATCAGCGCGATGGCGGCCGGCCTGCCGGCGTACAGGCTGTTGATCGCCAACATGGAAATGGCGGCGGTGCGCTGGGCGGTCACCGTGGGGCCGTCAAGAATCAGCAGCGGCTGGCCGGTGAGGGCGTCGTACACGCTGACGATGCCATGGATGGTGGGGAGGCCCTGCTTGAGGTTGTCCGGGCACACGTTGACCAGTTTGTGAATGCCGATATCGCTGGCGCTGGCAGGCATGGACAGCAGCACGGCGTCGCCCCGCAAGGGCAGCACCTGCCGCTCCGGGCTGACGATCCGCCCTGCCGTGTATTCGGCGGCGGCAAGGGACAGGGCCTGACAAAGATCGGCAATCGGCAACAAGCTCTTGGTTGCGGAGGCGGGCAGTACGGGGATGGACATGGTGCTCCCTCATCGATAAGTGGCAAAATTCAGACCAAATCCGCGGTTTACCCTTGGGGTTTTTGCCGGAATCCATAAAATTGGTCTTAAAATTACCTTGTTATATCGTTAACTTGTTTTGTAAGTTACCAATTTAGAGGTGGTGTCACAAGGGCTTCTGCTGCGGCGGCGGGGGCATGGTCGTAATTGTCACCAATTCACAACAAATTGGTTTTGGGGTAACCAGAATGGATGCCAGTACTCTGGAACAGAGCCACTTTCAGCCGCTTCCCATCTATGAGCAGCTTGCTGAACAGATCCGCAACGGCATTGTTGGAGGGGAGTTTCCTCCTGAGTCGCGCCTGCCCTCGGAAAGAGAGCTCGCCGCCCGTTACCGCGTGAGCCGGCCCGCCGTACGGGAGGCCATTGGCGCTTTGCAGAATCAGCAACTGGTGATGACGCGCCGCGGATCGGGCACCTATGTCTGCCAGGATGCCTTGCAACGGCTGCGGCAAGCCGTGCCCGCAAACGAGCGCGGGCAGGCGGACGACAGTCCGATATCGACGCTGGAAGTTAGGCTGATACTAGAGCCGGCCATTGCCCGCATGGCGGCCAGAAAAGGCCAGCGCGATGAAAGGGCGGAGTATTACCTGGCGCAAATGAAGGGGGTCAAAAACATAGACATTCCGGCGCAGCAAGTGCTCTGGAGTGAAAGCGACCGCTTGTTCCATCGGCAACTGGCGGTGATGACCGGCGATGCGCTGATGGTGCGCATCGCGGATGAGGTGGCCAAAGCCATGGCGCAGCCTCTCTGGCAGCGCTTGCGCGACGATGGCATCTATGATGAGGAGCGTATTGGCTTGTACGTTGCGGAACATCAGCTGATTTACGAATCCATCATCATCGGCGATGAGGATGCCGCGGCCTTTTACGTCGAGCAGCATTTGCGACGGGTAAGGCGGGATATCTCCGGCTAAGCCGCCAGCGTATGGATCCGCATGGCTGAACGGCTCCGGCCCCGCAGGCGCGCCCGTCACTGGACAGAGTTGTTTGCGGGGCCGGAGCCGTTCATTCGTATCCTGCCGTCAAGGCTTCGCCAGACCGGGCATGGTCAGGCGCTATTCCTCCCGGTGCGCTCCCGGATAGCGCACTTCTCCCTCCGGTATGCCGCAGCCCCACAGCGAATAGGGGTCGGCCATTTCATTGACGCCTTCGCCGTAACGATTCTCCGCCGGCCGCAGATGCGCCAGGCAGCAGGCGCCCAGTTCGGTGGCGTAGAGCCCATGTACTGTGCTGAGCACGCGGTGGCTCATGCTGTGCTGCGAGGGGAAGGCGATGGTTTGTTGCGCTTCCACGCGGCTGTAGTCCGCGCTCATCTTCACTTGCACCACGCCGTTGAGGGCGTTGGCGCTGGCCATGGACGAGGCCAGCAGATACAGCCGCGGCTCCGGGCCGGCGGCGGGCGGAAAGCCCAGGTGGATGAAGCCGGCGCCGGCGGCCGGGGCGGTGGTGAGCTGGAACCAGTCGATCTCGCCGCCGGCCAGCACGCGGCCGAAGCCGCCGTTGCCGCCGGAGGCGTTGCCCAGCAGCGCGAACCACAGATTGCCGTCCGGCCCCGGCACCATGCCCACCGGGGTGTTGCCGTGTTCGGCGGGGATTTCAATGGCGGCCGGCGCGTCGCCGTTGGCCGGAATGCGGTAGAGCTGGCTGGATTGGTCCAGGGTGGCGTACACGTCGCCGCTGTCCGGGTGGAGCTGGACGAAGATGGGCCGCGGCGGGCAGGGATAGAGGGTGGCGTCCGCGGGCATGAGGCTGTTGATGCGCACGATGTGATGGCTGTCCTTGCAGGAGGTCCACAGGATGTCGCCGTCTTCCGCCACCACGTGCGGGCCGCGCGCCGGCGGCGGCAGCGGCACCCGCTTGAGGATTTTTGGCGGCGTGGTGAGGTCAGACGCTATCGGGTCTATCAGCAGCAGCTCGGACTGGAATTGCAGCGTCACCCACAGGCAGCCGGGGTGGGTTTTGGAAACGGTCAGCCCGTGCAGGCCGGAAAACGGGTTGTCGATGACGTGGGACACGGCGGCGCGCGGCTGGCCGCTGTGCGGGTCCACGCGCATTTTGACCAGGGCGCCGGATGGTTGCTGGGAAATCAGCAGCAGGTCCGCCCCGATGGCGGCCACTTCATGGGTTTGGCTGGAGGCGGGCAGCGGATATTCGATCACGCTTTTGAGGGCGAGGCGCAGTGCGTTCATGGCGGTTTACCGAAGGTGTGGAATCCCTTTGGCATAATAGGCGCCGGTCATGACGTTTGCAAAAACGGGGCTTGCCTTGATCCAGCTCAGCCGCGGTCCGGCGCTTGCGGGGCCGGGTTTATGCCCCCGGCGTGTTATGACGATGTTCGTGAACGAGCGGAAATATTGCAGTGCAAGGTAAAACTAACGACTGTTTTAACTAGAACTCCACGTAAATCAAGGGTTTGCCGGGTGGGGGGTGTGGGAGGATGTGGCGTGCGCACATCACAATGTACGCTTTTGACCTGTATCAAACACATATTTTCGTTTTAGAATATAAAATGTGTTCGTAAAATAACATTTGTGTTCGGCTCTGGCGTTTTGGGCTCGCCCCCGTTCGGAACCGCGCACTATGCTTTAAAAGGCGGCCTGTTAAGGGCCGGCCTCTGTCGGCCATAGGAGCACAAACGCATGCCAGATACCCAAACCGCCGTGGACACGGTCCCGCAAGAACACGCCATGTCTCCCGAATCCGTGGTGGGTTACCTGCACTCCACGGAGAGCGGGGCCGGGGTGGATGGGCCTGGCATGCGCTTTGTCTTCTTCACCTCGGGCTGCCAGTTCCGCTGCCTATACTGCCATAACCCGGATACCTGGAAGCTGCACAACGGCCGCCAGGCCACGGTGGAGCAGGCGATGGCGGAGTTGGAGCCGTACGCGCGCTTTTTGAAGTTCGCCGGCGGCGTGACGGTGTCCGGCGGCGAGCCGCTGATGCAGGACGGTTTCGTGGGCGCGCTGTTCCGCGAGGCCAAGCGCCGCTTCGGCCTGCACACGGCGCTGGATACCCAGGGCTTTTTGCACGAGCGGGTGAGCGACGAGTGGTTCGACGCGGTGGACCTGGTGATGCTGGACATCAAGCATTCGGACCCGGAGCGCTATCACGCGCTGACCGGCCAGCCCTTGCAGCCGACGCTGGACTTTGCCCGCCGGCTGCAACGCCTGGGCAAGAAAATGTGGGTGCGTTACGTGCTGGTGCCGGGTTTGACCGACGGCGACGAGGACATCAGCAGGCTGGCGGATTTCGTTGCCGGCCTGGGCAGTGTGGTGGAGCGGGTGGAGGTGTTGCCCTTCCATCAGTTGGGCATGGACAAGTGGCAGAAGCTGGGCATGGAATACCAGTTGGCGGATACGCCGATTCCCACGCCGGAGCAAGTCAAACGTGCCCGCGAGTTGTTTTCCTGTAAAGGCTTGAAGGTGACTTGAACGCCTTCCGGCCGGTGGTTTTTGGCTGGCAGCGTCGCCCGGAGCGGCGCTGCTTGTTTATCGAATTATCTATCATGAATCGCTGATATATTATGACGACATCTTCTGAAATTCTGGTGATCAACTGCGGCAGTTCCTCGCTGAAATTCGCGCTGCTGCCCAAGGGCTCCAGCGAGCCGCTGCTGTCCGGTCTGGCCGAGTGCCTGGGCCTGGCGGATTCGCGCATCATTTTCAAAACCGCGGAAGGCAAGAAGACGGAGTCGCTGAACGGCGGCAGCCACGCCGAGGCGATGGAAGCGCTGACCCGTTTCATGGGCGAGCATGAGTGGCTGGACAGCGTGGTTGCCATCGGCCACCGCATCGTTCACGGCGGCGAGCGCTTCCAGGCCTCCGCGCTGATCACCGACGAAGTGCTGGCCGGCATCGAAGAATGCTGCGCGCTGGCGCCGCTGCACAACCCGGGCCACCTGGTGGGCATCCGCGCCGCGCAGAAAGCCTTCCCCAAGCTGCCGCAAGTCGTGGTGTTCGACACCGCTTTCCATCAGACCATGCCGAAGCCGGCCTATATGTACGCCGTGCCGCAGCGCTTCTACAAAGAA
The DNA here is from genome assembly GCF_059916605.1 of Chromobacterium sp. CCUG 30098. Classification (NCBI taxonomy): domain Bacteria; kingdom Pseudomonadati; phylum Pseudomonadota; class Betaproteobacteria; order Neisseriales; family Chromobacteriaceae; genus Chromobacterium; species Chromobacterium sp. CCUG 30098. Next base: position 24,689 of record NZ_JAUCGS010000017.1, read on the forward strand.
TACGGCGTGCGCCGCTACGGCATGCACGGCACCAGCCACCGCTTCATCGCCGGCGAAACCGTGGCGGAGCTGAAGCTGGACCCGGCTAATCACGGCATCCTGATCGCCCACCTGGGCAACGGCGCGTCCGCTTCCGCAGTGAAAAACGGCAAGTGCATGGACACCACCATGGGCATGACCCCGCTGGAAGGCCTGATCATGGGCACCCGTTCCGGCGATATCGACCCGGCCGCGGTGACTTTCATCGCCCGCAAGGAAGGCCTGGATCTGGACGGCATCGACAATCTGCTGAACAAGCAGAGCGGCCTGCTGGGCATTTCCGGCGTGTCCAGCGACTGTCGCGCTCTGGAAGAAGCGGCGGCGGAAGGCAATGTGGACGCGCAACTGGCGCTGGACATGTTCGCCCACCGTCTGGCCCGCCTGCTGGGCGGCCTGGCCACCTCGCTGGACCGCATCGACGCGCTGGTGTTCACCGGCGGCATCGGCGAGAACTCCAGCCTGCTGCGCGAGAAGACCCTGAACCACATGAAGGTGCTGGGCTTCGCCGTGGACGCGGCCGCCAACGAGCGCGCCGTGCGCGGCAACACCGGCGTGATCAGTCAGCCGGGCAGCACCACCGCGCTGGTGATGGCCACCAATGAAGAGTGGATGATCGCCAAGGATACCGCCGACCTGGCCGGTATCTGATAGGACTTCGCGGCGCAAGCCGCGTCCGTATCGCGCGGCCGGCGCTCCGTCGGCCGCCGCCTGATTCTGAACGCCGGGCCGCTTTGCGGCGGCGCGCGCGTCGAAAGTAAAACTCATGACATCGCAACAACCGAAACGAGTGTTTTTCCTGGCTTCCTATGGTTCGGACGCCGGGCTGACCTCCATGACCCTGGGCCTGGTGCACGCGCTGGAGCGCGACGGCATCAAGGTGGGCTTCGTCAAGCCCATCGCGCAGCCCGCCAGCGTGGGCGCAGAGCTGTCCAGCCACTTCGCCCGTCAGCTGTGCAATATCGACGCGCCGGCGTCCATCCCGTTTGCCCGCGCTCAAGCCATGCTGCGCGAAGGCGAGCTGGCCACCTTGATGGAAGACGTGGTGCGCCTGGCGGAACAGGCGCGGGACAATCACGATGTGCTGATCGTTGAAGGCCTGGTGCCGGACAGCGACGCGCAAACCGCCATCCGCCTGAACGCGGAAATGGCCGGCAGCCTGTCCGCGGAACTGTTGCTGGTGCTGTCCGGCGCCGGCCGCGGCGCGCGCGACATCGCCGAATGCGTGCAGCTGGTGCAGCGCCAGTTCGGCGCCGACGGCAACGGCAAACTGGCCGGTCTGCTGCTGAACCGCGGCGCGGAGTGCGGCAATCTGGCCGGCCTGCGCGCGGAGCTGGCGGAGCAGGGCTGCGCCACGCCGCTGCTGGGCTGCGTGCCTTACGACGCCAAGCTGGACGCGCCGCGCGTGCTGGACGTGGTCAGCGCGCTGGGTTTGAAGATCGAACACGCCGGCCAGATCGAGCAAGCGCGCATGCGCGAAACCGTGGTGGCGGCCCGCACCGTGGAGAAGATGGCCGAACGCCTGCTGCCGGGCACCCTGGTGGTGACGCCGGGCGACCGCAGCGACGTGGTGTTGGCCACCTCGCTGGCCATGCTGCGCGGCGTGCCGCTGGCCGGCCTGCTGCTGACCTGCGGCGAACCGGTGTCCGGCAGCATCCTGCCGCTGATCCAGTCCGCGCGCCAAGCCGGCCTGACCATTCTGTCCACCGAGCGCGACACCTATGAGACCAGCACCATGCTGGCCAATCTGGACCGTCACGTGGCGATGGAAGACGCCGAGCGCATGCAGGCGATGATCGACTTCGTGGCCGAGCGCATCGACACCGCGGTGCTGGTGCAGAAGATCGGCGAGCCGCGCGAAGTACGCCTGCCGCCGCCGGCCTTCCGCCATCGTCTGATCGAGAGCGCGCGCCGCTCGCAAAAGCGCATCGTGCTGCCGGAAGGCGACGAGCCGCGCACCATCCAGGCCGCCGCCATCTGCCACGAGAAGGGCATTGCCCGCTGCGTGCTGATCGGCGAACCGGAACGCATCCGCCAGGTGGCGGAAGCCCAGGGCGTGACCCTGCCGGCCGATATTGAAATCCTGGCCCCGAAAGAGGCCGCCGGCCGCTACGTGGCGCCGATGATGGAAATGCGCAAGAGCAAGGGCCTGACCGCGCCGCAGGCGGCGGAACAGCTGGAGGACAGCGTGGTGATCGGCACCATGATGCTGGCCCTGAACGAGGTGGACGGCCTGGTGTCCGGCGCGGTGCACACCACCGCCAACACCATCCGTCCGGCGCTGCAACTGATCAAGACCGCGCCGGGCGCGAGCATCGTGTCCAGCATCTTCTTCATGCTGATGCCGGATCAGGTGCTGGTGTACGGCGACTGTGCGGTGAACCCGGACCCGAACGCGGAGCAACTGGCGGACATCGCCATCCAGTCCGCGGATTCCGCCAGCGCCTTCGGCCTGAGCCCGCGCGTGGCGATGATCTCTTACTCCACCGGCACTTCCGGCAGCGGTTCGGACGTGGAGAAAGTGCGCGAAGCCACCCGCATCGCCAAGGAAAAGCGCCCGGATCTGATGATTGACGGCCCGATGCAGTACGACGCCGCCAGCGTGGAATCCGTAGGCCGCCAAAAGGCGCCGGACAGTGAAGTGGCCGGCCGCGCCAATGTCTTCGTGTTCCCGGACCTGAACACCGGCAACACCACTTACAAGGCGGTGCAGCGCTCCGCCGGCGTGGTGTCGGTGGGCCCGATGCTGCAAGGCCTGCGCAAGCCGGTCAACGATCTGTCGCGCGGCGCGCTGGTGGACGACATCGTCTACACCATCGCCCTGACCGCGATCCAGGCGGACGCGCAGTAAGCGGCGAGAGCGCTTGATCTGAAAACAGCCCCCGGTGCGAAAGCGCCGGGGGCTGTTGTCTTATGCGGCCTTGTTTAGTGGCGCTGCGCGGCGATGGGGCGCGTCAGCGCCACCCATTGCTCGGAGGCGGGAGAGCCGGCCAGTTCCACGCCGTTGTCGGCGAAATACACTTTGGAGACCTTGCCGTCGAACAGCTCGGGCTGACGCAGCACGGAGCGGACTTCGGAGTAGGTGATCGGCTCGTAGCTGTGCTGGAAGCGGCGCTGCTGTTCTTGCCAGGGTTTTTGCCGTATCGCTTCAAGGTCCATCTTGCCGCGGCCGGCGTCGTTCCAGGCAAAGGCGATTTCCGCGCCTTGTTGGGCGAAGAATTCCAGGCCCAGTTTGCTGGAGTTGCGGAAGAAGTGCTTGATGAACAGTTCGGACAGGTCCAGCAGGTCGCGCTGTTCCAGCGTGCGCTTGCCGAGCGCGGCGGCGACGTCGTCGGCGTTTTTGCAGCCGCAGGCGTGCACCAGATAGAGCAAGGTGTTGACCGTGGTTTCCGTGCGGCAGCCGCCGCTGGTGTTCTTCAGCACAAAGCGGGTGGCCACGGCGGAGCGCTCCGCCGGCGGCACGTCGGCCAGCAGCGCGTTGAGCCGGACAAACGGGTCCAGCCGCGTGTGATGGGCGCCCAGGTAATCGGCCCAGGCCTGGAGGATGGGGGCGGCCGGCTGCGGCGCGCGCTTGACCAGCTTGCCGGCGGCGGCGTCGCTGATGTGGCGGCTGAATTCCTGGATCAGCTTGCGAGGCGAGATGCTATACATGGCGTCGTCGCGGCTGTAATGGACGATGTTCAGCTGCTTATTGTAATTGGCGATGGTGGCGACGTTTTGCATGTCCAGTTCGCCGCGCACGAAACGGGACAGCTGCATTTGCGCGTGACTCAGGCCGTACAGCGCCACCGCTTGGTCCTGACGCGCAGGGGAGGCGTTGACCTCGCCGTTGGCCACCCGGAACAACAGCGACTGGAAACGGGCTTGCTGCGGAACGGGTCCTTGCGTGGTTTGCGGGCGGTCCGGCGCGGCGGCGCAGCGATTCGAGGCGCTGGCCAGCTGCCGGCCCAGGCCCAGTTGTGGCTGAGCAGCGGCGGCGGCGCGGGCAGTCGGCAAGGCCGCGGGAGCGGCGAGGGGGCGAGTGGCGCCTTGGGCGGTGATGTTTGGCATGGGGTCGGCTTTCAAGTGGAAGACATGGAGTGATTCGACCCCGCTACTGTCGTCAAAAAGCCGGAGGGCGGCTTGCAGAATTCACTCAGCGCGCCATCCGCGGCGATGGGCGCGAGTTTGCCCGGCGTTGCCGTTTTTTTGCCGAAAATCAATGCAGATGGGATTGTGTTATAATCAAGGCGAGGTTGAACTTCCGATAAACACTTAATTAGAAAGGGAACCTGCTTATGCTGAGCCTGTTTTTGATTACTGTTTTTCTGATTATCAGTCTGGTCCATTGCTATTGGGCGCTGGGCGGCACCGTGGGCATGGGCGCCGCCGTGCCCGAAGTGGACGGCAAGCCCTTGTTCCAGCCCACCCGCGGCGGCACGTTCGCCGTGGCCGGCGTGTTGGCCTTGTCGGCGCTGGCGGTTGCGCTGCATGGCCATCTGACGCGCTTCTGGCAAATGGAGACCGTGCGCTGGGGCTTGCTGGCGCTGGCGGCGGCGTTGCTGCTGCGCGGCATCGGCGAATTCCGCTACGTCGGCTTGTTCAAGAGCGTGCGCGATAGCCGCTTCGCCCGCAACGACACCCGTTTCTATTCTCCCTTGTGTTTGTTGCTGGGCAGTTTGTTGCTGATCCTCGCCTGGTAACGCTTCTGAAAGCGGGCGGCTAGCCGCCCGCTGTTCTCGTTGGAATCTGTTTACGATCTGCTGCGCGTCGTGAGACGTGACACGGCGAGTACCGCTTCGAAATGCTCATATACCGTGTGTGCACTCCGTTTTTTCAGCTGTTTTCGCCTTGTCTCGCCTTAGCTCGCGAGATCGTAAACACGTTCTTAGCGCTTCTTGTTCTGCGCGTAAATCAATTGCGCTTTCCAATCCTGCCGCTGCGGCTGGCGCGCGATGCCGACGCGGAAGCGTTCGCGCGGGCCGACGCCGGGCTGCCATAGATAGAGCTGGCCATCGTGAGCGCCGCCGTTCCAGGCGGTCAGGTAGTAATCGCTCTGCCGCGCCCAATCCTTGAAACTGACGATGTCGCCGTCCCGCAGGCAGCCGTCCGGCCGGTCCTGAATCTGCAGCCGCAGTTCCGTGGAGGCGTTGAGCGGGTCTTGCTTGGTGTAGTAGGCGTATTGATTGGCGTCCAGGCCGCCCCACCAGGTCCAGAACCAGCCGGGGCGGTCGGCGCGCTCCACCCGCAGATAGTCGCCTGAGCGCAGGCAGCCGTTGTCGCGCATGGCGAAGTTGTTGGACAGATTGAAGCGGGCGGCGGGGCCGTTGCCGGGGCCGGTCTTCAGCCAGCCGTCGTTGGCGGCGGCGCTTTGCAGCCATTGGCCGTTGCCCAGGTTTTGCAGGCTTACCTGGCGGTAGCTGCCGGCCTGGTCGGTATAGGATTGCGTGGGCGTGGCGGCGTCGGCCCAGGCGAAGGCCTGCACCGGGTAGTGGTCGCTGTAGTCGGTGTAGGCGTAAGTGTGCTTGCCGACGGATTGCACCGTCCACTGCGGGGACGGCGCGTCCAGCACCAGATTGTGCCAGGCGGACGGCTGGCGGTGGGCTTTCAGCGTCAGGATGTAGTCCAGGTATTCCGGGACGTCGCCGCCGCGCGCGCCGTAGCGCTCCAGCGCCAGGCCGTTGCGCGCGGTGTCGAAGCTGTCGGCGACGCCGGCGTAGCGCGGCTCGCTGGCTTGCAGGATGTCCAGCATCGCGCGGTATTCCGCCGGCTTGCGGCGGTCCACGTTCATGTCGCCGGCAATCAGCACCATTTCGTCCTTGGGCAGTTGCCGCGCGCGCAGCCAGTCGGCGATTTCGCGCAGCTGGGCCTGGCGCACCGCGGCGTGGTCCTTGCAGCCGCTGTCTTCCGACTGCAGGTGGGCGCCCAGCACGTGATAGTAGCGGCCGCCCGCTTGCAGCTTGGCGTAGGCGAAGCCCTTGAGCGCGTATTGTTCCCAGCTGCAGCCGGCGGTGCGGAACAGATATTGCCGTTTTTCCACAATCGGCCAGCGGCTGACGATGGCGACGCCGCCGTCTTCCGGCTTGGCGCCGTTCCAGCCATCGGTGCTGTCCCAGCCGCTCTGGCTGCGGCCTATCACCGGGGTCTGGTGCGGGAAGCGGGCTTTCAGGCCTTGCAGCAGCGCTTCGGAGCTGCTGTTGTCCTGCAGTTCCTGAAACACCGCCACATCCTGGTTTTGCAGGATGGGGGCGGCGGCGATCAGCCGGGCGCGCTGTTCCTGGCCGTAATTGGGATAGAGCGACTGCGGCAGCAGCATCGCGTTCCAGGTGGTCAGCCTGAGGTCGTCGGGATAGGCGGCGAGGGCGGGGGCGGCCAGCAGCGCGGCGCACAGTGCCAGGCAAGCTTTCATCATGTCTCCGAGGGGTGGGGGAGCGCAAAGCTTGAATGGCGTGGTTTACGGAATTGCTATGTCATTTAAATTTGATCTGGCGTAGAATGAGCGCCTGCGCCGCCAGGCTTGCGCGGTTTGAATCTCTTCAGTGTTGTCCCAATAGGAGCGCGCCGGAATGAAGCTGTAATGCCCGTCACTCGTTTGCCCAGCCAGGGCCGTTTGCCGCATTGCCGTTTCGTTTGGTCTTCCGCTTCGTCTTTGCCCCTTCGCGGGGGCTGTCCATTTCGCTATGGATGCGGTTTTGGCTGGGTGTCCCCAATTTTCTGAATGGAACAGGACTCCCCATGTCGGAACACGTTTCTCTCGATATTTTTTCGCATAATCAGGCCGCCTGGGACCGCCAGGCCGAGCAGGCCGGCCCGTGGTCGCAGCCGGTGGACGCCGCCGCCGTCGCCGCCGCGCGCGCGGGCGATCACCGGGCGCGGCTGACGCCGGGGCCGTTGCCGGTCGGCTGGCTGGATCAGGTGGCCGGCTGGCGCATTCTGTGCCTGGCCAGCGGCGGCGGCCAGCAGGGTCCGCTCTTGGCGGCGGCCGGCGCCGAGGTCACGGTATTGGACGCCTCCGAGCAGCAGTTGGAGCGCGACCGCCTGGTGGCGCGGCGCGAAGGGCTGAGCCTGGCGACGGAGCTGGGCGATATGCGCGAGCTGTCCCGTTTCGCCGACGCCAGCTTCGATTGCGTATTCCACCCGATTTCCAATCTTTACGTGCCGGATGTGCGTCCGGTGTGGCGCGAGTGCTTCAGGGTGCTGCGTCCGGGTGGCCGCCTGCTCAGCAGCTTTTTCAATCCGGCGGCCTTCATCGGCGACCGCGATCCGGAATACGCGCGCCAGGGCCTGATCCGGCCGCGCTATCCGGCGCCGTATTCCGATCTGCGGGATCTGGCGCCTGAGGCTTTGGCGGCCAAGCGGGCCGGCGGCGAGGCGCTGGTCTTCGGCCACAGCCTGGCGGAGCAGATAGGCGGCCAGCTGGAGGCCGGTTTCTTGCTGGCGGGGTTTCACGAGGAGATGCAGCCGACGCCGCGCTTTGTCATCGACGGCTATCTGCCGGCCTTCATCGCCACCTGGGCGTGCAAGCCGGGGGCCGGCGGCTTGCCGTCATAGCGGCCGAGCCGGCCGGCCGCGTCAGCGGGCGGGATGCAGCCGGCTGTTCAGATAGCGTTCGCCGCGCCGACGCAGCGGAGACGGCGCCAGCTTCAGCCATTGGTTGAAGTGCAGGCCCAGCAAGGTGTTGTTGCCGGCTTTTTCCTGCAGGGCGATGGCCAGGTTGTCGTAGACCGGGTCTTCGTCGTGGAGGTCGTCGGCGCCGGCTTGGCAGAAGCTGTCGGCGTCCGCGCTCCAGCGGCAGTCCGCGCCCAGGCGCAGGCCGTAGCCGCGGGGCAGGCCGGAGGCGAGCAGGCGCGCGTACTGGCGCTCGAAGCCGTCGGGGTCGAACAGATAGCTGTCGCAGTGCAGCCAGCGGCCGTCCAGCCGCGCTTGCACCAGGCCGTGGAACAGGTGTTCCGGCAGGCAGAGGTAGATCGGGGCCGGCACCGCGTGGCGCAGCACGCGCTTGTCCAGCCGCACGAAGCGCAGCCGCGCCGGAATGCCGGCGGTGGTCAGCAGCGCGCGCAGCAGGTCGCCCTGGGCGTTGCAATGGCCGCGGCCCAGCGCCAGCGTGCGTTCCGGCGTGACGGTTTCAAACTGGCTGGTGAAGCCGAAGCGCACGCGGTCGCGCACGAAGTCGTGCAGCGCGCGGCAGTAGTCGCGGTCGTTGTCCGGGGAGGCGTCGCTTTGCACCTGGCGCAGGACTTGGCTCAGGCTCAGCCCGGCGCAGGACGCTGGGCGGACGGGGTCGGGCTGGGGGCTTGGGTGCATGGAATGCTCTGGCGGCAAGTGTTAAGCATATTGAATATTCTGAGCCGGGGATTGTCAATGCACAGTTTGATGACGGTGGGGCGGAAAAGCCGCCGGTCCGGAACAGGGGCCGGCGGCGAGCGGTCCGCGCCTTAAGAAGTGGTTCAAAGTCCGCAGCGCATTGTGAAGCGTTGCACGGCGAGTACCACTTCGAAACGCGCGTCTACCGTGTGCGCGCTCCGCTTTCTCAGCGGTTTTCGCCTTGTCTCAGCCTGGCTTGCGAAACGGTGAACACGCTCTAAGCGCCGATCAAACGTGCAGCAGCAGGAAGCGCCGCTCCCACGGGCTGATCACGTCGAAGTATTCGCGGTACTCGGCTTCCTTGATCGCGCTATAGGTGCGGATGAAGTGTTCGCCGAAGAGATTGGTCAGCGGTTCGCACTTGAGCAGCATGTCGATGGCGTCGTCCAGGTGGCGGGGCAACTGGTGCGGTTGCTCGTAGGCGCTGCCGCTTAGCGGTTCGGACGGCATCAGGCCCTGTTTCATGCCCAGATAACCGCAGGCCAGGCTGGCGGCGATGGCCAGATAGGGGTTGACGTCCACGCCGGCCAGGCGGTTTTCCACTCGCCGCGCCTGCGGGTCCGAGTGCGGCACGCGCAGGCCGCAGGTGCGGTTGTCGTAGCCCCAGGACAGATTGATCGGCGCCGAGGTGTAGCGGCTCAGCCGGCGGTAGGAATTCACATAGGGCGCGAAAAAGGGCATCGCCGGCGGCAGATAGTTTTGCAGGCCGCCGATGAAATGGAAGAATTTCTGCGAGGGCTGGCCGTCCTTCAGGCTGAAGATGTTCTTGCCGCTCTCCCTGTCCACCACGCTCTGATGCAAGTGCATGGCGCTGCCGGGCTGGCCCTGCATCGGTTTGGCCATGAAGGTGGCGTACATATTGTTGCGGATCGCCACTTCGCGCACGGTGCGTTTGAACAGGAAGACCTGGTCCGCCAGCGCCAGCGGGTCGCCGTGGTCCAGATTGATTTCCATCTGGGCGGTGCCCATTTCGTGGATCAGGGTGTCCAGCGCCAGGCCCTGGGCTTCGCACCAGTCGTACATCACGTCGAAGATGCCGTCGTATTCGTTGACGGCGTCGATGGAGAAGCTCTGCATGCCGGCTTCGGTGCGTTTGGTGCGGCCAACCGGCGGGCGCAGCGGGATGTCTTCGTCCGGCTGGATTTCCACCAGGTAGAACTCCATTTCCGGCGCCACCACGGCCTTGAGGCCTTCGTCTTCGTACAGCTTGAGGATGCGCTTTAGCACATTGCGCGGCGCCAAGTCCACCGGGCGACCGTCGAAAAAGGCGCAGTCGTGGATGATCTGGGCGGTGGGCTCCAGGTTCCACGGCACCGGACGCAGGGTGCTGGCGTCGGGAATCAGCCGCATGTCGGGATCGGCGAGGGAGGTGAAGTCCTGGTCCGGGTAGTCCCCGGTCACGGTCATGGACAGCACGGCTTCAGGCAGGCGCAGGCCTTCGGCCGGATTGTATTTATGGCGCGGCACGATCTTGCCGCGGGCGAGCCCAGTCATGTCCGGGATCAGGCATTCCACTTCGGTGATGCGATTGTCGTCCAGCCATTTGTTGATTTGTTCTGCGTTATTCATAAAGCCTCTGTTGTCATGTGTGCGCGCCCGAGCTGCTGTCGCGCTGGGCGTCGTGCCTCAGCGTATGCGGCCGCTGCGCTTGTACTAAAAATAATCTACGGTCCAGTGTGCGGCAGCCGGGGCTGCGCGGGCAGGCGGGACGGGGCTGGAATCGGGCCCAATGATGGATCGGCAATCCGGGTGCTCCTCTCAGATTTGGTAATAAGGCACAATGCCGCTTTGAAAGCATTGATCGTTTTTGGTTCGAAATGTTCAATATTTTGAACGAATGCATGCTAGTCCCGGCGCGTGGACATTCGCAATGATTATTGATTGGATGCTGGTCAGTTGTTGGTTTGCGGCAACAGGGAAATCTGCCCAGGGGACTGTTAAGACCTCTTTATGAGTATTAGAATTAGACGATATGGAAAACGATACCGAACAGATCACTCCCGCTTCAGATTCCAAGCCGCCAGCGTCTAAACCGCGCCGTCGTTGGCTGCGCTGGCTGGCGGTTCCCATCGTCTTGCTGGCCCTGCTGTGGGGCTTCCTGGGCTGGCTGGCGCCGGGCATGATCAGCGACGCCGCGGCCAAGTGGGCAAAGAGCATAGGCCGCACGCTGAGCATGGGCGAGGTGAGGATCACGCCTTGGGACATGTCGCTGGAGGTCAGGGATCTCAAGCTGAGCGAGGGCGACGGCCGGCCGCTGTTCGCGGTGAAGCGGGCGTATCTGAACCTGGATCCGTCCATGCTCTTGATCGGCCGCTGGCAGGCGCAGGAGTTTTCCCTGGAAGAGCCGCGGCTGGCCCTGGCGCGCAACCGCGCCGGGCAGTGGAACTGGGCCAGCTTCGTCGCCGACGCCGCCGGCCCGGCCAAGCCCGAAGGGGGCTCGGACAAGCTGCCGCGGCTGATGATCAAGGCCTTGAACATCCGCAAGGGCCAGGCGCAGTTGTCCGATCAACTGGGCGGCGACGAGCGCTTCACCCTGGTGCCGTTGAATCTGTCGCTGCTGGACCTGTCCACGCTGCCGGAAAACGGCAGTTATACGATGCAGGCGGCCATGACCGACGGCACCCGCTTCAACTGGAAGGGCAGCATCAATCTGCAACCGCTGAAGTCGGACGGCGAGGCGCAGATGGCGGAGTTGCCGCTGGCCTCGGTCTGGCCCTATGTGCAGCCGCATTTCAACACCGCCGCGCCGGAAGGGCGGCTGTCCGTGTCCGCGCGCTACCATTTTGAAATGTCCGGCAAGACGCCGGAGCTGACGGTGTCGCCGTTCCGCGCCAGCCTGCTGCGCTTCGCGCTGAAGGCGCCGGGCGGCCGCAGCGAACTGACGATTCCGGAAGTCCGCGTCGAAGGCGGCGCGCTGGATCTGGCGCGTTCAATGCTGAAAGTGCAGTCCATCGAACTGGACCAGGGTCTGGCGATGGCCGGGCGCGACCGCGACGGAACGGTGGACTGGCAGAAGGCGATTCCGGCCGCGCCGGCCGCCGCCAAGCCGCAGCCGGCGGCCGCGCCGCTGCCGTGGCTGGTGAACATCGAGGCGATCAAGCTGCGCAATTGGCGCGTGAGCTACGCGGATCAGGGTTTCCGCCAGCCCTTGGCGCTGGAGGCCAAACTGCCTTTGCTGTCCGGCCGTTTCTCCTTGTCGCCGGACAACGGCTTCGCGCTGACCGGCCTGCTGGCGCGGCTGGACGAGCTGAAGCTGGGCGCGCAGGGTGCGGCGCCGGTCTTGAGCCTGGCCAGCGCCGAGTTGGCGTCCAGCCAGCTGTCGCAAAAAGGCCGTCGCATCGAGCCGGGCAAGCTGAGCTTGAGCGGACTGGACGCGCAGGTGGAGCGCGACCGCGCCGGCCAGATCAATCTGGCCCGCTTGTTCGAGCCGGCCGGCGGTTCCAAACCGGCCGCCGCCCCGGCGCGCGCGCAAGGCGAGGCCGCGCCGGCCTGGAAGTTCGATTACCCGGAAATGGCTTTGCAGGACAGCCAGCTGCGCTGGACCGACCGCAGCCTGTCCAAGCCGGCCAGCATGACGCTGTCCGGCCTGGGCGGCACGGTGGAGGTGGACGACGGCCGGCAATTAGCGCTGGATCTGGCCGGCGGGCTCAACGGCGGCAAGCTGGCGGTCAAAGCCGATATCGACGCCGCGGCCGGCGCGCTCAAGGGCAGGCTGCGCGCCGACGGGGTGCAGCTGGCGCCGCTGGCGCCGTACGCCTTGAGCGGAACCTCGTTGCGTTTCGGCGGCGGCGCGTTGTCCGCGGATCTGAATCTGGATGTCGGCGCGCGCGGCTGGCGCGTCGGCGGCTCCGCCGGCGTGGCGCGGCTGGCGGTGTACGAGCCGGGCGAGAAGCTGCCCTTGCTGGGGTGGCGCGATCTGCAAGTGCGCGGCCTCAGCGCTCAGGGCATGCCACTGAAAGCGACGATCAACGATGTGCGGCTGCAAGGGCCGGCGGCGCGGCTGGTGCTGGACGAAAAGCGCGAGCTCAATTTGACCCGGCTGTTCGCCGGCCAGGGCGGCAAGCCGGCGACCCCGGCGCCGGCGGCCAAGGCGGCGCCGCTGCCCTTGGTGGAGGTCCGGTCCATCCATGTGCAGGGCGGGCGGGTGCAGTTCGCCGACCACGGCATGAAGCCTGACTTCGCGTCCGACATGCATAATCTGCGCGGCTCCATCCAGAACCTGTCCACCCGCGCCAAGCAGCGCGGCAACATCACGCTGGACGGCGACGTGGACCAGTTCGGCGACGTCAAGGTGCGCGGCGCGCTGTCGCCGCTGGCGCCCACGGACAACACCGACATCACCCTGGCCTTCCGCAATATCTCCATGGGCACCTTGAACCCGTATTCGATGAACTTCGCCGGCTGGCAGGTCAAGGACGGACGCTTGTCGGTGGATCTGCGCTATCTGCTGGAGCAGCGCCAGCTCAAGGGCGAGAACCGGGTGGTGATCGATTCTCTGCAACTGGGCGACGAGCTGCCGGACAGCGAATACAAGGGCCCGCGGCTGCCGCTGCGGCTGGCGGTGGCCATTCTGGAGGACAGCGACAAGCGCATCGACCTGGACTTGCCGGTGGCCGGCAGCCTGGACGATCCGCAGTTCAGCTATGGCAAGATCATCTGGAAAGCCATCGTCAACGTGGTGACCAAGGTGGTGACCGCGCCGTTCCGCGCGCTGGGCGCCTTGCTGGGCGGCGAGGGCTTCGACGATATCCGCTTCGTGGCCGGCGAGGCCAATGTGACGCCGCCGGAGCGGGAGAAGCTGGTCAAGGTGGCCGGGCTGATGGTCAAGCGGCCCAAGCTGATGCTGTCCATCAGCGGCGGTTACAACGCCGACGCGGACCGCAAGGAAATGGCGCGCGCGCAAACCGATCTGGCGATCTTCGCCGCCGCCGGCCATCAGCTGGGCGCCGGCGAGCCGCTGCCGCTGCCGGACATGCAGGACGAGGAAATCCTGTCCGCGGTCAAATCGATGTACGGCAAGCAGATCGGCCGCTTCAAGCTGCTGGGCCACACGCTGAAGCCGGGCGGGCCGTCCGGCGCGGCCCTGGGCAAGCTGCTGCGGGACGAGTTGATCGCCGCGCAGAGCATCACCGACGCCAGCCTGCAGCAACTGGCCAAGCAACGCGCCGCCAACGCGCGCGCGGCCATGCTCAAGACCGATCCGGCCTTGCAGGAGCGCATCCAGCTGGGCGAGCCGGTCAAGGTCTCCGCCGGCCGCGACGGGGTGCCGCTGGAGGTGAAGCTGAAGACGCCGTGAGGCGGCGGCCGCGCGTCGTGTTTTTACCCATGACAAGCGGGAAAAGCGGCGGCGGCGTGGAATAGCGCTTGATATGTGTCAACGAACGGCGTAACTACATATAGTGTAATACGCCGTTTTTCTTTTCCAGATATTGCGTATCGGACGTGTTGAAACCTTTTGCGGCCCACACGGTCCATTGCATGCTGGAAGGGGGCCGCCCTGGCCGCCGCAGGCCGCAATTCAAGAGGAACCGGGAACCATGAAGCAGGAAAACATCGCCGCCATGACCGAGCAGGACATCTCCCGCGAGGTGCTGTTGGAAAAATACGCCAAGAACGGCGAACACAGCGTGAGCGAAGTGCGCCTGCGCGTGGCCAAGGCGCTGGCGGCGCTGGAAAGCGAGCCGGCTCGTTTCGAGCCGTTGTTCTATCAGGCGCTGGAAAACGGCTTCATTCCCGGCGGCCGCATCAATTCCGCCGCCGGCACCGATCTGCGCGCCACCTTGATCAATTGCTTCGTGCAGCCGGTGGGCGATTCGGTGTCCGAAACCGAAAACGGCAAGGTGGGCATTTACGAGGCCTTGCTGCAGGCGGCGGAAACCATGCGCCGCGGCGGCGGCGTCGGCTACAACTTCTCGCGCATCCGTCCCAAGGGCGCGCGGGTCAAGGGCACCAATAGCCGCGCGTCCGGCCCGGTGTCCTATATGCGGGTGTTCGACCGCAGTTGCGAAACGGTGGAGTCCGCCGGCGCGCGCCGCGGCGCGCAGATGGGGGTGCTGGACATTTCCCACCCGGACGTGGAGGACTTCATCCACGCCAAGGACCAGGGCGATCTGCGCAATTTCAATATCTCGGTGGGCGTCTCCGACGACTTCATGCGCGCGGTGGAGGCGGACGCCGCCTGGGAGCTGACCCACGCGGTGGAGCCGTCGTCCAACGCTTTCCCCGACAGTTATCAGCGCGCGGACGGCCTGTGGGTCTACCGCGCGGTGCCGGCGCGCGAGCTGTGGCGGCAGATCATGGCCTCCACCTACGACCACGCGGAGCCGGGCGTGCTGTTCATGACCCGCATCAATCAGGACAACAATCTGTCCTATTGCGAGGTGATCGAGTCCACCAACCCCTGCGGCGAGCAGCCGCTGCCGGATTACGGCTGCTGCGACCTGGGCTCCATCAATCTGTGCCGCCACGTGCGTCAGCCCTTTGGCGACAAGCCCAGCTTCGACTTCAAGAGCTTCGAGAAAGTGGTGCGCATGTCGGTGCGCATGCTGGACAATGTGCTGGACCTGACGGTGTGGCCGCTGGAAGAACAGCAGCGCGAGGCGCAGGCCAAGCGCCGCGTCGGTCTGGGCTTCACCGGCCTGGGCGACGCGCTGATCATGCTGAAAATACGCTATGACAGCGAGGAGGGCCGCCGCTTCGCCAGCCGCATTTCCGAGGCGATGCGCGACGCCGCCTACGACGCCTCGGTGGATCTCGCCATCGAGAAGGGCGGTTTCCCGCTGTTCGACGCCGACGCCTACCTGGCCGCGCCGCATTGCGCCAGCCGGCTGCCGGAGGCGATCAAGGCGCGCATCCGCAAGCACGGCATCCGCAACTCGCACCTGTTGTCCATCGCGCCCACCGGCACCATTTCGCTGGCCTTCGCCGACAACGCCTCCAACGGCATCGAGCCGCCGTTCTCCTGGTTCTACACCCGCAAGAAGCGCATGGCCGACGGCAGCCAGCAGGAATACCTGGTGGAAGACCACGCCTACCGCGTTTACCGGATGCAGGGCGGCGACACCAACGCCTTGCCGGACTACTTCGTTTCCGCGCTGGAAATGAGCGCGCTGGACCATATGCGCATGGTGGCGGCGGTGGCGCCCTATATCGACACCGCCATTTCCAAGACGGTGAACGTGCCCGGCGATTACCCCTTCGACGATTTCGAAAGCCTCTACCTGGAAGCCTGGCGCGCCGGCCTGAAGGGCATCACCACCTACCGGCCCAATAATGTGCTGGGTTCGGTGTTGTCGGTGGAGCCGGCCAAGCCCAGCGCCGCCACGCCGCAGGACCTGTCCGGCAGCGGCGACGGCGACCCGGACCGCCGCGTGGTGCTCAACACCGCGCCGACGCCGGCGCTGTCCAGCCTGAAATGGCCGAACCGGCCCAAGCTGAAGGAAGGCAACCCGTCGTGGACCTTCATGGTGGAAGGCGACGCCGGCGATTTCGCCGTGGTGGTCGGCCATGTGGAGAACGGCCGGGTGTCGCCGTTCGAATGCTGGGTCAACGCCACGGAAGAACAGCGCGGCCTGGGCGCGGTGGCCAAGACTCTGTCCATGGACATGCGCTGCCGCGATCACGGTTGGCTGGCGGCCAAGCTGGACGCGCTGTCGCACACCAACGGCGACAAGCGCTATGTGTTCGATCTGGGCGAGCGCACCGTCTACGCCACCTCGGCTTCGGCGGCCCTGGGCAAGGTGGTGCGCCACCGCGTCGAACAACTAGGGGCGTTGCCGGCGGATCAAAACGAGCCGACGCCGGTGATGGACGCGCTGTTCGCGCGCAAGGAGCCCAAATCCGGCACCGACGGCACCATGAGCTGGTCGGTGGACGTCAGCAACCCGCAAACCGGCGACGACTTCGTGCTCTTCATCAAGGAACTGGTGCTGCCCAACGGCCAGCGCCGGCCGTATTCGATGTGGCTGGCCGGCGCCTACCCGCGCGAGCTGGACGGCCTGTGCAAAATGCTGAGCCTGGACATGCGGGTGATAGATCCGGCCTGGATCGGCCTCAAGCTGCGCAAGCTGCTGAGCTACGCCGAGCCGCAGGGCGATTTCTTCGCCCGCATCCCCGGCGTGGAAAAATCGCAGAGCTGGCCGTCCACCGTCGCCTATCTGGCGCAGCTGATCATCCACCGCTACGCGATGCTGGGCGTGCTGACCGAGGAAGGCGTGCCGCTGGAGGAGATGGGGGTGATGGTGCCGGAGCAGAGCGATCTGTTCAGCCCGGAAGCCAGCGCCGCCTTGAAACAGGTGCCGGGCAAACCCTGCCCGGAATGCGGCAACCACGCGCTGATCAAGAAAGACGGCTGCGAGTTCTGCACCGCCTGCGGCCATGTCGGCGCTTGCGGTTGAGCTTTAAACGGGTCGACTAAATGCAATGGCCCCGGCGTTTGCCGGGGCCATTGTCGTTTGGGGCAAGCGTCAATACAGCCCGTGTTGAACCGCCTTGCTGCGGCACTGCACATAGGGCAGGCCGTTGGGTTTGCCCGGGAAGGGATAGCTTTCCTCCACCTTGCTCAACATTGCCGCGCTGCTGCTCTTGCGCTGGGCCTTCTTGATCGCGCTCTTGATGGCGGCGGCGTCGCCGTCCACGAATAGCGCCAGGAAACCGCCGTCCACTTCGGACAGCTGCACGGAGCGGATAGGCAGGCCGCCGTAGTCATAACCTCCCGGCAAGGCCAGCTCGTGTTCCCATACCTGATTGGGCGTGGTGCCGGCGGCGGCGGCCAGCAGTTTGGCGACGCCGTTTTCGCTGAGGTTGAGATTGTGGCAGCTCAGCTGCGCCGCCAAGGCCTTGTTCTTGCCGCCGCCGGCCTGGGCGCCGCCGGCCGCTTTGCTCAGACGATAAACGCCGTCGAAGGGCACGTCGCCGAAGGCGCTGGCGCACCGCTCCACCTGTACTTGCACCGCGGAGGCCTGGGGCAGGACGTTCATCGTGCAGATGCCTTCGCTATAGCGCCACTGTCCGCCGTTGGCCTGCAACTGTCCGCTGCCGGAGCCGGAGCGCAGTTGGCCGGGTTTGCCTTTTTGCATGACTTCCAGTTCGAACTTGCCGTTGGGACGGATGGTCAGCGTGCGCTCGAATTGTTTGTCGGAGCCGTCGTAGACGCCGGGAGCCATCGGGGCGGCGGCGCCGTCCGCGGCGGGATCTTTTTGCAGCGCCTTCTTGATGCCGTCCTTGAGAATGGCGCCCAGGTCGAAGGTTTCGGCGTGGGCCGCCAGCGGCAGCGCCGCGGCCAGCGCCAGCGCGGCGGCGAAGCGTTTACGGTTTGAATGGGTCATGAAAGAGGCCGTTTAAGTGGCGTTGCGATGAAATGAGGTGCCGGCGTATGTCTTGATTATTTAAATTTATCAGGACATTAGCATGACTTCTAGGCAAAAACAATGTGGCGATGATGTGATAAAAACCAAGGGAGGAGGACTGGCCTTAGCGCCTGTTCAAAGGTGCTTGCGTTTCGTGAAAACATGGGGCGGGAAGCGGAGTGTCTATCGCCGTGCGCGCGCATGGCCTCTTTCGCTTTTGGCTTGCGCGGCGAGGGCTGCCCCAAGGCCAGGCGCGCCGACGTGCCAGCGCAGGCGGCGCGGCGCGTCGGGCAAGGCAGCGTCGGTTGTGTTGTGAATCGGCGCTTATAAGAGCAAACCCGCCCAGGTGCTGCCGCCGGACATCGCCGCCGCGTGCCAATGGCCAAATTCAGCGGCAAAGTGATCCAGGTGTCCTTGCAGCCGCGAACAGGGAAGGGCTCCAGGCAGCGCGATAGTCGATTTCAAGCGCATGCCGCCATGAATGTCGCGCATTTCATGCGCGGCATAGGCGATGGCTGCTCCATGACCGTCATGGGCACGCACCGCAAAGCCCAAGGGGTAGTCTTTGTCGGCTGTCATGGGGTGTTCGGTTTGGATGGGGCTGATACAGCTCATTGAGGGACTGGGGCAAGGCTGCGGCCCTAGGCATTTGAGGGAGGGATACACGGTTTGCAGCGCCTGCGCGTCATCCATCGCCAGCATGCCCATCAACAGCGTGTGGAATAGAGCGGCATTGGTTTGAGGGAGGTCCAGAAGCACGCTGGCGGATTGCCACTCGTCGGCCGGGCGGGTCGCCTTGTCCGATTTCAGCTTCGGCGCGGTCTGCTTGCTCAAGTTGCCAAGCAGCGTGTGGCGGCTAGCGGCGGCGGGGCTGAGGCCATCCTGATGATTCGTTACCGTATGGTTTTTCATCGGGTAACTCCTTGCAATATTGCCGGTGGCGGCGCGCCGGCAGGCGCCGGCATGGCCGCTCGATTTTGATGGGGCTTGGCGCGCTCTGCCTTGCGATCAAGCCGATGGCAGGGACAGGCGTAGGCTGTCCCCGGACTTGAGTCGTTTGCGCGATGCTGTTCGGTCTCGCGGAGGTCCGCGAGACCTTGAGCGGGCTTTAGGCTAGGTCGGAAATCACCAGCATGGCGATATTGAAGTAAATCACCAGACCGGTGCCGTCGATGAAGGTGGCGATGAACGGCGCCGACACCACGGCCGGGTCGATGCGCATTTTCTTCAGCAGCATCGGGATGATGGAGGACACGATGGCGCTCCAGATGGTGATGGCGATCAGGGTCAGACACACCACCAAGGCCACTTCGTCGCCCACGCCCAGCATCCAGGCCCGTATCCAGGCCACCACGCCGATGGCCAGCGCAATCATGAAGGAAGTGGTCACCTCTTTGCGCAGCACCGTGCCGACATTGCGCAGGCTGACTTCGCCCATCGCCATCGCGCGCACCAGGGTGGAGGTGATCTGGGTGCCGCTGTTGCCGCCGGTGCCGATCAGCAGGGGGATGAAGAAGGCCAAGGCGATGGCGGCTTCCAACTGCTCTTCGAACACTTGCAGGATGGTGCTGGTGTAGGCTTCCGCGAAGAACAGCAGCAGCAGCCAGGGCAGGCGCTTTTTCCACAAGCTCCACGGGGAGCTTTCCAGGTAGGAGGTCTCCAGCGGCAGGCTGGCGCCCTGGCGTTGCGCGTCGTCGGTGCCTTCGTCGCGGATCAACGCGGCGATTTCCTTTTCGTACAGAGCGCCCAGCAGCTTGCCGCCGCTGACCACGGGCGCGAGGTCCACGCCCTTGTCTATCAGCTCCGGCACGATATCGCGGCGCTGTTGGTTAGGCTCGACGACAAAAGCGGTGGGGCCCATCAATGCGGAAACCGGCAGCGTCAGGTCGGTTTCGGTCAGCAGGCGCTTGACCGAGAGTTGACCGTGCAGGAAGCGGCTGCCGTCGATGACGAAAATCTGGGCGGGAATGTCTTCGTCACGCAGCTGTTTGAGCATGTGCTCGCGCGCTTCGCTGACTTTCATGTCGCGGCTGAGGGTGATCAGCGAGTCGCTCATGTAGGAGGCGACGGTTTCTTTCAGATTGACTTCGTTTGCCTGAGCGGTAGGCAGGGTGATGCTTGCAAAAGACATTTTGAGGTATTCCCCGTTAGCTGTTTTATAACCACAAACAGTTGTCACAATGGGGGCGTAAACCAGAAGAGAGAGTGCAGAAAAGCTATCTCCGCGTCTAAGTTTTGGCACTATGCAACGTATCCCGACTGCATGCGGGAAGTCACTTTGGGCTATACCTTAATCCGATAAAGCCTGTCCTAACCTTGGGCGTCTCTCGACGTCGTCAGATCAGTGACCTGTGTTTGCATAGGAGCCTCGCCGAACGAGACACTGCATCTGAGAGCCTATTCAATTGTCCGCGTTTGTAAGGCGGGACGCGGTGACTGGGTGTTCAGAATGCCCGCGCGCCGTAGGCGCATTCGCATCTTCAACTATCCTCGCCTTGTCTCGCTTTGCTCGACGGACTGTGAACGGACTCTGAGAACCGCGTGATTCCTTGCCCGGGAGCCGCGTGCGGCTTGGGCGAGATCATGTTCACGGCTCTGAATGGAAGGCCGGGCGCGTGGCCGGGCGATTCCGGCGCCGGACTCGACGCCGCTCTAGCGGCGGTGCGTCGCGTTGGGCGCGATGTTATTGGACGGCGACCTCCTTAAGCTTGGCTTGCGATTAGGGTTTCGGGAGCGCGGGCGGGCGGCATGCGCCGCCTGCCTGCGCCGTCTTCGTCGCGACCGGTGTCATGGTGCAGTGCAGTAGAGCCGCGACGAATAACGGTTATGAAAGAATGGTTATCAAGTAGTTCCGTAATTTTTCACAGTTTGTGTAATAAAACTCGTTTGCATGAATATTTTTCGCAAACATGCCATACGGCCGCAGGATGAATGCCGCTCACATATGTTTTTCGAATTGGCTGACCAGGCGGCGCAGATCGCTGGCGGTGGTGTGCAGCTTCTGCGCCACTTGCAGGGTGGCGGCGATGCTGTGGCTGTTCTGTTCGGTCAGCGTGCTCATGGTTTCCATGCTCTGGGCCACTTCGGTGGAGGCGGACGATTGCTGCTGCAGCATATTGGCCACGCTGGAGGAGGACTCCGCCACTTTCTCGTTGGCGTTGCGGATCGCCTCCAGGCCCTCGGCCGCCGCTTGTATGGTTTCCTCGGCGGTATGGACCTTGTTCACCGCGGCCTTCACTTCCTCCAGCGCCTCTTGCGAGCGTTCGCGCAGGAAGGACACCGATTGTTCTATCTCCAGCGTGTTGCCGGCGGTGCGTTCCGCCAGCTTGCGCACTTCGTCCGCCACCACGGCGAAGCCGCGGCCCTGTTCGCCGGCGCGCGCGGCTTCTATCGCCGCGTTCAGCGCCAATAGATTGGTCTGGTTGGCGATGTCCTTGATCACGCCGGTGACGGTGTTGATCGATTCCACCGATTGCTCCAGCTTGATGATGATGTCGCGGGTGCAGGACACCTCGCTGACCACGGCCTGGGCCGCCTGGCGGGTGTCGCTCATCTGAGCCTCGCCCTGGCTGGCCAGTTCGGTGGCCTGGTCGGCGAACTCGGCCCCGGTGCGGGTGGATTGCGAAATCTCGTTCACCGATACCGACAGCTGCTGCAAGGCGGCCGCCACCCGGGTGATGCCTTCCAGCGTGGACTCGCCGCGGGCGTTCAGCGATTCGGCTTCGGCGTGGGTGGCGGTGGCGGCTTCGCTGACGTCCTCTGCGCCGGCGACCACGTCGGCCAGGATGGCGCGCAGGTGGATGCGCAGGGTTTCCATCTCTTCCAGCACCGCGCGCGGCTCGCGCGGGCCGGAGGGGGGAATCTGGGCGCTGAAATCGCCTTCGGCCAGCCGCATCAGCGCGCGCTGCGCCGCGTCTATCGGCCGCGCCAGCCAACGCCCGGCCAGATAGGAGGCCGCCAAGGCCCAGACCGCGGCCAGCGTCAGCAGCGTCAGGCGCAAGGCGCCGTCCGCGGCGGCGCCGGCCAGGATCAGCGCCGCGGCGGGTAATTGCGCGCACAGTAACAGCGAGGCCGTCGTCGGCGGGGCGGCGTGGCGGGTGTCCGGAAACGCCTGACTCCGTTCGCGGACGCGGGCGTAAAGCTGCTCGGCGTCGGCGGTCTGCTGTTTGGACGGCGCGCTGCGCACCGACATATAACCCACCGGCTGGCCGCCCTCGCAGATGGGCGTGACATAGGCCTCCACCCAATAGAAATGTCCTTGCTTGGTGCGGTTCTTGACCAGGCCCTTCCAGGGGCGGCCGGTCTTGATGGTGCTCCAGAGGTCGTCGAAGGCGGCCTGGGGCATGTCCGGATGGCGGACGATATTGTGCGGCTGCCCGATCAATTCTTCTTCGCTGAAACCGCTGATATCGATGAAGGCGCGGTTGGCGTAAGTGATCTGGCCTTTCAGGTTGGTCTTGGTGACGATGGGGCGGTGGGGCAGCAAAAACACCTCGGTGCCATCCACGGGAAGATTGCTTCTCATTGCCGGGCCTCCTGCTTGACGTTGCCGGTATACGACGCGGGCGCCGGACGCGCTCATTCAATTTGGGTCAATCCGGGCTGTGGCCGTCGTTTTTCGCGCTATTTGCTTGATTGGAATGGGATTTCATCTTGGCGGTCTCCAATGGTGATATAGAACAAAAACGCGGTCTCATGCGGCAAAGTTTGATGCGATTTTGATAAGAGCGGAAAAAACCATATCTGGAAATTCACCGGCAAATTCAGCATCTTCCTATTCCTTACACTTGGGCCAGCTAAGGAAAATAGCGCTCTGAAAGGGACAGAGAACATGCCATGGAACTGATAACCGCCAAACCCGGCCCGGCGCCGATGCGGGTTTTGATCGTGGACGATCACGATTTGCAGCGTTGCGCACTGAGCCAGGCTTTGCGCCAAGTGGGCATCGACCGCATCGACGAGGCGCGCGACGGCGCCGACGCGCTCGAGCGTTTGCAGCGACATCGCTACGACTTGATGATCAGCGACCTCAATATGCCGGGGATGGACGGCATCCTGCTGTTGCGGCATCTGTCCGGCCTGCCGGCGGTGCCGCCCATCGTGTTCAACAGCTCGCTGTCCAAGGACATGCTGATGGGCGCTTACCGCGTGGCCGCGTTTCACAATCTGCCTGTGATAGGCAGCCTGAACACGCCCTTGTCCATGGAACAGCTATGCAAGCTGTGGGAAACGGTGGCGCGCAGGCCGGCATGGGACGGGGCGTCGTCGGATTTCGACCGTCAGGAGCTGGAGCGGGCATTGCGGTGCGGCGAAATCCTACCCTGGTATCAGCCGCAGGCCGATTCCGCCCGGCTGAGGGTGGCGGGGGTGGAGGCGCTGGCGCGCTGGCGTCACCCGGAGCGGGGTTTGCTGGAGCCCTCGGCGTTCTTGCCCGGTCTGGAGCATTACGGCCTGGACGAAGACTTGTTCTTCGTCATTTTCCGCGCGGCGGTGGAGGACTATCGCCGTTGGAGCGGACAAGTGGCGCTGTCCGGCCTGAGGGTCTCGATCAATCTCACCGCCAGCCAGTTCTGCAACCCGGATTTGCCGTCCAGCCTGGCCGAGGCGGCGGAGGAACTGGGCATGGCGCCGGCCCTGTTGACGCTGGAGCTGACCGAAACCCAGCGGCTGAAAAACATCTATCAGGCGCTGGAAAACGTGATACGGCTGCGCATGGCCGGTTTCCGCGTGTCCTTGGACGATGTGGGCTGCGGCTACAGCGGCCTGGAGTATCTGCGCGAACTGCCGGTGAGCGCGATCAAGATAGACCGCTCGCTGGTGGCCGGGGCCGCTGACGACAGCGTGGCGCGGGAGATTCTGGAATCCACCATCCGGCTGGCCAAGGACCGCAATATCCAGGTGGTGGCCGAAGGCATAGGCGAAGAGGCGGATTTGCAACTGATGCTGAGGCTGGGCGTGGACTATGTGCAGGGCTATCTGCTGGGCTGGCCGATGCCGGCCGAGGAAGTGCCCGATTATCTGCGCCGGCGCGGGCAGGCTTGAGCGCAGGGCTCAAAGCCGGCCCGCGGACCGTGAACAGGTTCTCAGCCCGGCTTGCCGTCCGCGCGCCGCCGCCAGTAGCTGGGCATGAAGGCGCGGCCCCAGGCCGCCAGCGTCAATAGCCAGCCCAGGGCCGCCGCGCCGTACAACCAGCCGGACCAGACGCCGGGCAGCATTTCGGTGGCTACCCGGGTCAGCGCCAGCCAGTGCGCGGCCAGGTAGAGCCGCCACAAGCCGGGGCCGGCCTGCAGCGGCTGGCCGGAGTGGCCCAGCGTCACCCGCGACACGAAGGCGATCATCATGGTCAGGAAAAAGCCGACGGTGACCGCGTGCAGCGCCGCCAGCGCCAGGCGTGGCGAAGCCAGCCAGCCATTGAGCGCGTATAGCCCGAAGCCGACCGGCAGCCAGGCGAAAGCCAGGTGCAGCATGCCCAGCAGCCGGACCCGCAACGCCGCGACCAGCCGCCAGCGCCAGCTGACGTAAGCCAGCAGCGCGGCCATCGCCGCGTCCAGCGGCCAAGCGGGCAGGCCGAAGCCGTCCAGCAGGCCATGACCCAAGGAGCCGGCCAGCAGCGCGGCCAGCAGCCAGCCCGGCCGCCAGGGCTGGTACTCCGGCAGCGCGTTGGCGGAGAAGAAGGGCAGCATGCGATGGCAGACGGTCAGAAACACCGGCAGCAGAAAGCCCCACAAGGCCAGATTGCGCATCCACAGCCAGGCCTGGCCGTCCTGGAAGATCAGCCAGTAAGCGCCGGCCAGCAGCGCCAGCGCGCCGCAGAACAGCGCGGCCAGCACCGCGCAGGCGTGGCGGCGGTCCGCTTGAGGGCTGGCCAGCAGCAGGCAGGCGAAAGTCAGCGTGAGACCGCTGAAGCCCAGGGTGTACAGCGCGTGGCCGATCAGCGTCCAGGAGATGCCCAGCCACAGCCCGGCCAGCCACAGCAGCAGCCCGCCCACCATCAGCGCCGGCACGCCGACGAAGATAAGACGGCCGGGCGGCTCCACGCCCAGCCAGCGCGGGCCGGCGGTGAACAGAAAGCCGGTCATGAACAGCGGGAAGAAGCCGAACAGCATCAGGAAGCCGTGGGCCAGCGAGGAGGGCACCGCCAGCGCGGCGTGGACGCCGAGCAGGCGGCTGGTCAACTCGGCGCTCCAGGCGGCCAGCAGCAGGATGGCGAACAGCATGCCGGGCAGAAAGGCGGCGCGATGCGGCGCCTGGGCCAGCATCGCCGCGGGGTGGGGGTGTTTCATCGCGGGCTCGGGATAAGGTGTGGGCGCCTCAGTATCGCCGCGTCCTGGCGGACGCGGACATGATTTGGATCAAGGCTTTCCGAGCCTGCCTTCCAGGCTCAGGCGCGCTGCTGCAGCAGCTCCGACACGTCGCGCACCACTTGCACCACCTCCTTGGCGCCGGCGCGGATCTCGGCGATGGAGTCGCGCGCCTGTTCGGACAGCTGCAAGCTGGTGTCGGCCAGGCCGCGCACCTGTTGCATGGAGGTGATGGCGGACTTGGAGTCCTCCTGGATGCTGCGCACGATGCCGGAGATCTCGCCGGTGGATTGACTGGTGCGCTCGGCCAGCTTGCGCACCTCGTCCGCCACCACGGCGAAGCCGCGGCCCATCTCGCCGGCGCGCGCCGCCTCGATCGCCGCGTTCAAGGCCAGGAGATTGGTCTGGTCCGCAATCTCGCTGATGGTGCTGATGATGGTGCCGATCTGACCGGAGCTGTCGCCCAGCTTGGTGATGATGATGGAGGAGCTTTCTACGCTGGACGCCACCTTGGTGATTTCGCTGGCGGCTTGTTCCAGCACCGCGCTGCCCTTGACCGACAGTTGCTCGGTATTGACCGAGACTTCCACCGCGGACTGGGCGTTCTCCGCCTGGGCCTGCAATTGCTGCACCCGGCGGCTGATGTCCTGGGCGAACTTGACCACCCGCACCGGCTTGCCGTTGAGGTCGTAGACCGGGTTGTACGTGGCTTCCAGCCAGATGATCTGCCCGTTTTTGCTCAGGCGCTTGAACTGGCCCTGGAAAAACTTGCCCTGGCGCAGCTGGCGCCAGAACTCCGCGTAGTCCGGGCTGGCGGCGTAGTCGGCGTCGCAGAGCATGCGGTGATGCTTGCCGCGGATTTCGGCCAAGGTATAGCCGAAGGTGTTGAGGAAATTTTCGTTGGCGTCCTGGATATTGCCGTCCAGATCAAACTCGATCTGGGCCATGGAGCGGCTGATCGCCAAGCGGATGGCCTGGTCGTTCTGTTCCTGATGCACTTGGTCGGAGATGTCGGACGCCACTTTGACCACGCCGCACACTTGGCCGTCGCTGGACAGCACCGGGGTGTAGCTGGCTTCCAGCCAGATTTCCTCGCCGTTCTTGGCGTAGCGGCTGAAGCGGCCGTTGACCGGCTCGCCGCGTTTCAGCTTTTGCCAGAACTCGGCGTAGGCGGGGCTGGAAACATGGTTTTTATCGCAGAAGATGCGGTGATGCTTGCCGATGACTTCTTCGCGCCGGTAGCCCATGGTGCGCAGGAAGTTTTCATTGACGTTGGTGACGATGCCGTCGGGAGTGAATTGTATCATCGCCATGGAACGGTCGATGGCGGACAGCATGCCGCGCAGGCCGTCCAGTTGGCCGGTCAGCTCGTTGAGCTGCTCCTTGAGTTTTCCGGAAAAAAAGGGCATGGCTGCCTCCATTGTAATTGCCATCCAGGAGTGCCATTGGAGCACGCCAACCTCATTTCAAACTAATACATTCCACATGATTTAGAAGGGAAATTTATTTTTGAATGAATTGCTTATTGGTGGGCGGCGTTGACCATAGGCACGGATTAACAGTGTATCCAGCTATTGCGTCAATAACATCTCGCCATTGACGAGCTGCTGATTTAAGACAAATGCAAAAGCCGGGCTTATCATGGGCGCGCAACCCACCCGTCCAAACTCAATGGAGCGCGTATGAGCGATTTATCCGCCTTTCCCATCACCCGCAAATGGCCTGCGAAATATCCGGAACGCATTCAGCTGTATTCGCTGACCACGCCCAACGGGGTCAAGGCGTCCATCATGCTGGAAGAAACCGGCCTGCCGTATGAAGCGCACCTGGTCAGCTTCGACAGCAACGATCAGCTATCGCCGGAATTCCTGTCGCTGAACCCCAATAACAAGATTCCCGCCATTCTCGATCCGGCCGGCCCTGGCGGCAAGCCGCTGGCCTTGTTCGAGTCCGGCGCCATCCTGCTGTATCTGGCGGAGAAGAGCGGCCAATTGCTGCCCGCCGATCCCGCCGCACGCTACGAGGCCATACAGTGGCTGATGTTCCAGATGGGCAGCATCGGCCCGATGTTCGGTCAGGTGGGTTTCTTCCACAAGTTCGCCGGCAAGGACTACGAGGACAAACGTCCGCGCGATCGTTATGTGAACGAATCGCGCCGCCTGCTGGCGGTGCTGGAGCAAAGACTGACTGGCCGCCAATGGGTGATGGGGGAGGAGTACGGCATCGCCGACATCGCTATCTTCCCCTGGGTGCGCAATCTGATCGGTTTTTACGAGGCCGGCGAACTGGTGTCGATTGCGGACTTCCCGCAGGTGACGCGCGCCTTGGACGCCTTCTTGGCGCGACCGGCGGTGCAGCGCGGGCTGACGATTCCGGCGAGATCGTAAACCGCTTGTTCCTGGCGGCCTTGCCCGCGCAAGCAAAAGCCCCCAAACGGGGGCTTTTCATTTGCTTAGAGCCTGTTCAAAGTCTCGCGAGCTAGGGCGAGACAAGGCGAAAACCGCTGAGAAAGCGGAATGTACAAGGGGTACATGAGCATTTCGAAGCTGCACTCACCGTGTCACATTTCACGACGCGCAGCAGACCTTGAACAGATTCTTAGTCCACCGGATTGACCTCGCCCGGCAGGCTGGCGCGGGCGCGTATCACCTTGCCGGTGGCGCTGTTGCGCACGCGGATGATTTCGCCTTGGCGGCCGTTGCCCAGCGCCTCGCCGGCGGCGACAACTTCGATGCCGCTGTTGCGCGCGACGATGCGCACTTCCTCGCCGCGCTTGACCAGCAGGCTGGCCTCCAGCGCCTTGAGCCGCAGCGGCTGGCCCTGGCGCAGCGCGGTGCGGTTGCTCAGGCCTTCCAGCTTGGTCTTGGCGCCCACCATGTCGGCCGGGTCCAGCACCGGGCGTTCCTGCCATTCGATGTCGCCGGCGTCCAGCAGGCTGCGCGCCGGAATGTCGCGCGCCGCCACCGCCACGCGGGCGCTGATTTCGGCGCGGACGATGAATTCAGCGTCCCAGCCGGCGGCGTCGCAGCGGGCTTGCAGCCGCATGCGGCTGGGGGAGCGCTCGTCCAGCGCGGCGACGCGCACCGGCTCCGGGCAGGGCGGGGCGTTGAAGCCGCGCGGCGGCAAGGCCTTGAGATTGACGCGGGCCGCCGCCAGACCGGCTTTTTCCAGTTTTTGCAGCAGCAGAGAACGCGCGGTCTGCTCCACCGCGGCGGCGGCCGGATAGGGGGCCGCCAGCGCCGGAACGCAGGGCAGAATGAGCAGCGCAGCCAATAGCGGCGCGGTTTGATGCCGAGAGGATGTGAAAATTCCCATTACAGATGACTTGGTAATTATCCCGTATACGTGAGGGGGTGCGGTTATTAGTATCGCTTTTCAATCGACCGGCCATTTAATGTGAATTAGATAGCCGATGTTTAAATATGGTAGAGAACCGCATGGGTCTAGGCAATGGGTTTGCACCTTGATAAAGCATTGAGCGTCCACCCGGCTGCCTTGCAGTTGAGGGCGGAGCGCACCCGTATTCTGGCGTCCAACATCGCCAACGAGAACACGCCCGGTTATCAGGCGCGGGACATCGATTTCAAAACGGCTTTGGCCGCTTCGGCGGACGACGCCGCGTTTCCGCTGGATTCGCCGTCCGGCGAATTGCAATACCGGCTGCCCAACCACCCGGCGCGCGATGGCAACACCGTGGAGCTGGGCGTGGAGCAGGCCGAGTTCGCGCAAAACGTTTCCGAATTCCAGACCAGCCTCGCCTTCCTGAACATGAAGTTCCGCGGGCTGGCCAAAGTGATAGCAGGTCAGTAAGCCATGTCCTTCCGTGATATTTCCCGCATTGCCGGCTCCGCCATGACGGCGCAGACGGTGCGTCTCAACACCGTGGCCAGCAATCTGGCCAACGCCGACACCGCCGCCGGCAGCGAACAGGCGGCCTACCGCTCCCGCAAGCCGGTGTTCGCCACCCAGTACCGGGGCGGCGACGGCTTCGACGGCTGGCGCGGCGCCAGCGTGGGCGTGCTGGACGTGGTGCAGAACCAGGAGCCGGTGCGCAAGGCGCACGAGCCGGGCAATCCGCTGGCCGACGCCGAGGGCAATGTTTTCTATTCCAATGTGAACGCGGTGGAGGAGATGACCGACATGCTGTCGGCCTCGCGCGCGTTCCAGACCAATGTGGAAGTGCTGGCCCGGGTCAAGGGCATGCAGCAGGACCTGCTGAAACTGGGAGACAACGCATGAGCGTGAACGCCGCGCAAAACGGGCAGCAGAGCCCGTCCGCCGCCTCCAACGGCGCCAATCCGGCGGTGGCCCCGGCCGCCGGACAAAACCCGGGCATGGACGATATGTTCATGAAGCTGTTGCTGGCTCAGATCCAGAACCAGAACCCGCTGGACCCCACCGACGCCTCGCAGTTCGTCAGCCAGCTGGCGCAGATGAGCCAGATGAAGAGCTCCGCCGACATGCTCAAGCAGTTGCAGGGCAACGCTTTGATGCTGCGCGAGCTGCAGGGCGTGTCGCTGGGTTCGCAAGTGGGACGCCAAGTGCTGGTGCAGGCAGACCAGGCGCATCTGAGCGGCAAGGACCCCTTGTCCGGCCGCGTCACCCTGTCCGGCGAAGAGCAGCAGGTGTCCCTGGTGCTGACCGACTCCGGCGGACAACAAACCGTGATCGATCTGGGCAAGCGCCCGGCCGGCGAGTTCGATTTCAACGTGGACCCGAGCAAGCACGGCCTGGTGGAAGGCGATTACAAGCTGGAAGTGCGCACCGCGTCCAAATCCAAGGCCGGGCTGGAAATGCAGGCCACCGTATCCGGCGTGCGCCTGCCCATCAACGGCGGCGAGCCTACGCTGACGCTGGCCGGCCTGGGCGAATTCCCCGCTTCCGCCATTACCCGCCTGCTGGGCAAGACCCAGGCCTGAAGCGCCGATTCAAGACACCTACGAACTTTGGAGCGACCATGAGTTTCGACATTGCTTTGTCCGGCATTAACGCCGTCAACAACCAACTGGGCAATATCAGTAACAACATCGCCAACACCGGCACTTACGGCTTCAAGTCCAGCCGCACCAGTTTTTCCGCCGCCTACGCCGGCGCGCAGCCGATGGGGGTGGAAGTGGTCGGCCACAGTCAGAACATGGCGCGCAACGGCAATACCGTGCGCACCGGTCGTCCGCTGGACGCCGCCATCGACGGCCGCGGCTTCTTCGTCAGCCGCGATCTGAACGGCGGCATGGCCTATTCGCGCGTCGGCATCTTCAACGCGGACAAGGACGGCTACCTGGTGGACGGCTTCAACCGCCGCGTGCAAGGCTACGGCAAGGCGGACGGCAATGCGCTGGGCGCCTTCGGCGACATCAAGATCCCCAACGGCAACATCCCGGCCAAGGCCAGCGACAAGCTGCAATACGTCGGCAATATGTCGGCGGGCTGGAGCGTGCAGACCGTGCCGTTCGACAAGGCGCAGAACACCTTCAACAGCTCGGCGGTGTCCACGGTTTACGACTCCCTGGGCAATAAGCTCAACCTGACCCAGTACTTCTGCAAGACCGGTCCCAGCACCGTCACCGTGCACTACACGCTGGACGGCGTCGACCTGCCCACCACCGCCACCCTGAATTTCGACACCGACGGCAAGCTGACCAGCCCCACCGCGCCGGTGGCGCTGAACCTGGGCACCCCCGCCGGCGCGTCCCCGCTGGCGGTGAAGCTGGACTACACCGGCACCACTCAGTTCGCCGGCGAAAGCAGCCAGACCCTGAACGCCAGCAACGGTTACCCGTCCGGCTCGATGACCGGCACCAGCCTGAACGACAACGGCGATGTGGTGGCGGCCTACAGCAACGGCCAGAAGCAAGTGGTGGGCACCTTGGCCATCGCCAACTTCCCCAATGAATCCGCGCTGCAAGCCACTTCGCAGACCAGCTGGGTGGAAACCGCCGGCTCCGGCACCGCGGTCTACTCGCGCCCCGGCGCCGGCCTGTCCGGCAATCTGCTGGCCTTCACCCTGGAACAGTCCAATGTGGACATGACCTCCGAACTGGTGGACCTGATGACCGCGCAGCGTAATTACCAGGCCAACACCAAGGTGATTTCCACCGAGAACCAGACCATCCAGGCGCTGATGCAGGCGGTCTAAGGCGGGACAAGGATAAATGGACGCACTGATCTACACCGCGATGAGCGGCGCCGACCGCATGCTCAAGGCGCAGCAGATTCACGCCAACAACATCGCCAACGCCGAAACCGGCGGCTTTCGCGCCGACATCGGCGTCAGCACCAGCCAGACCGTGCCCGGCTACGGCTACGACGCGCGCCACCTGAGCCAGAACGGCGCCAACGCGGTGGACGTGCGCAGCGGCGCGGTGGTGGAAACCGGCCGCGACCTGGACGTGGCGGTGAAGGGCGAGGGCTTTTTCGCGGTGCAGGGGCCGGACGGCAACGAGGCCTATACCCGGGCCGGCGCCATGGTGGCGGACGTGGACGGCAAGCTGAGCGTCAACGGCCATCCGGTGCTGGGCGACGGCGGCCAGATCACCTTGCCGCCGGACTACGTCAAGCTGCACATCGGCAGCGACGGCGTGATCTCGGTGCTGGCCGCCGGCGAAAGCGAAATGCAGCCGATAGACAAGCTCAAGCTGGTCAAGCCGCTGCCGCAGGACATCGCCAAGGACCCCAACGGCCTGGTGATCAGCCGTCAGGGCGGCGTGCTGGCCGCCGACGACACCGTCAAGGTGCAGGGCGAGCATCTGGAGCGCAGCAATGTGTCGGCGGTGGAGGAAATGGTGGCCACCATGACGCTGAACCGCAACTTTGAAATGCAGATGCGCTTGTTCAACTCCGCCAGCGACATGGTGGAGGCGGGCAACCGCCTGGTGCGCGCCTGATCCGGCCTTCCAATAACAGCGCCGCGGCCAAGGCCGACGGCGCAAACCATCGGGGAATCGAAACATGAATCCAGCAATGTGGGTGAGCAAGACCGGCATCCAGGCGCAGGACGCGCGCCTGACCGCCATCGCCAACAACCTCGCCAACGTCAACACCGTCGGCTTCAAGCGCGACCGCATGGTGTTCGAAGACCTGTTCTACCAAGTGGACCGCCAGCCGGGCGGCAAGACCGACCAGGACAACACCGCGCCGCTGGGCGTGCAGCTGGGCAACGGCACCCGCTTGGTGGGAACCCAGAAAGTGTTCACCTCGGGCACGCTGACCACCACCAATCAGTCCTTGGATCTGGCCATCGTCGGCCAGGGCTTTTTGCAAGTGAAAATGAGCAACGGCGAAACCGGCTACACCCGCGCCGGCCAGCTGCAGCGCAACGACCAGGGCGCCATCGTCACCCCGCAGGGCCTGCCGCTGGAGCCGTCCATCACCATTCCGGCCGACGCCTCCTCGGTGACCATCAGCGAAACCGGCACCGTCAGCTATACCCGCGGCAGCGGCAGCACGCTGGAAACCGCCGGTCAGATCGAACTGGCCAGCTTCGTCAACCCGGCCGGTCTGCTGGCGCTGGGCGACAATCTGTTCCAGAAAACCGCCGCCAGCGGCGATGCCACCACCGACGCGCCGGGCTCCGGCTCCCTGGGCAAGCTCAAGCAGGGCGCGCTGGAGGGCTCCAACGTCCAGGTGGTGGAGGAAATGGTGGACATGATCGCCGCGCAGCGCACTTACGAGATGAACACCAAGGTGCTGAGCGCCGCCGACAATATGATGCAGTACCTGGCGCAGTCGGCCCGATGAAGCTGCTGGCCCTGAGCGCGCTGGCGCTGCTGCTGGCCGGCTGCGCGCAGCCGATTCCGCCGCAGACCACGCAGGAATTCGCCTTGCCGGAATTGCTGCAGCAGCCGCAGCGCGGCAAGGGCGGCGGCGTGTTCACCGTCGCCGGCGCGCAATCGCTGACTTCGGACAGCCGCGCCTTCCGTCCCGGCGACGTGCTGACCGTGGTGCTGGAAGAAACCACTCAGGCCAGCAAGAAGGCCGGCACCAGCTTCGGCAAGAAATCCGGCGCCAATATCGCGCCGTCCTTGTTGG
This sequence comes from Chromobacterium sp. CCUG 30098, assembly GCF_059916605.1. Lineage (NCBI taxonomy): Bacteria > Pseudomonadati > Pseudomonadota > Betaproteobacteria > Neisseriales > Chromobacteriaceae > Chromobacterium > Chromobacterium sp. CCUG 30098. The sequence goes on from NZ_JAUCGS010000017.1 coordinate 57,744, forward strand.
GTAACACCACCTTCCGCGCGCAAGTGGGCGTGGACGCGGGCCGGGACTTCAACGGCTCCTCCACCTCCACCCAGCAGAACATGCTGTCCGGCGCGCTGACCGTGGTGGTGCACAAGGTGCTGGGCAACGGCCTGCTGGAAGTGAAGGGCGAAAAACAGCTGGTGCTGAACCAGGGCGAGGAGTTCCTGCGCCTGGCCGGCTATGTGCGGGTGGAAGACATCGACACCGACAACCGCGTGTCCTCGCTGCGCATCGCCAACGCCCGCATCGGCTACTCCGGCCGCGGGGCCTTGTCGGACGCCAACGAACCCGGCTGGCTGATGAAGTTCTTCGCCAGCCCGCTGATGCCGTTCTGAGCGGCGGAGCGGCGGGGAGTCCGGGCGGGACAACAGGCGGGCGCTGACGGGCGTCCGCCGTTCGCGTATGCGGCCCTTGGGGCGAGCATGCGCAATCACAGAATCATTCAGGGCGGATCATGCACGGTTTTATCAAGCAAATAACGGGATGGACGCTGCTGCTGGCGGCGACGCTGGCGACGGCGCAGCCCTTGCGCAATCTGGTGACGGTGGAGGGCATCCGCGAAAACCAGTTGATCGGCTACGGCATCGTGGTGGGCCTGGACGGCACCGGCGACAACTCCCAGGTGAAATTCTCCGGCCAGTCGGTGGCCAATATGCTCAAGCAGTTTGGCCTGAAAATGCCGGAACGCACCGACACCAAGGTCAAGAACGTGGCGGCGGTGATGGTCAGCGCCAGCCTGCCGCCGGGTTACGGCCGCGGCCAGACCATAGACGTCACGGTGTCCTCGCTGGGCGACGCCAAGAGCCTGCGCGGCGGCACCTTGTTGCTGACCCAGCTGAAGGCGGCCAACGGCGAAATCTACGCCTTGGCCCAGGGCAATGTGGTGGTGGGCGGCGTGTCCGCCCAGGGCAAGAGCGGCTCCAGCGTCACCGTCAACACGCCCACCTCCGGCCGCGTGCCCAACGGCGCGTCCATCGAACGCGAAATTCCCAGCGATTTCGAAGAGGGCGACAGCGTGCGTCTCAGCCTGCGCCGGCCCAATTTCGAAACCGCCACCAATATCGTCAAGGCCATCAACGCCAGCTTCGGCCGCGTGGCCAGCACCCGCAACGCCACCACCATCCAGGTGCGCGCGCCGCTGGACCCCACCGAGCGCGTCGCCTTCGTCGCGCGGCTGGAGCGGGTCAATGTCGGCGTGGGCAGCGAAGTGCCGCGCGTGGTGTTCAACTCGCGCACCGGCACCGTGGTGATCAGCCAGGGCGTCACCGTGCGCCCGGCTGCGGTGTCCCACGGCAGCCTGCGCGTGGTGATCTCGGAAAACCCCAGCGTCAGCCAGCCGGGGCCGTTCAGCAACGGCCAGACCACGACTGTCCCCAACTCCACCGTCAACGTGGACCAGGGTTCCGGCCGCATGTTCCAGTGGCCGGCCGGCGCCAGCCTGCGCGCCATCATCGACACCGTGAACAGCACCGGCGCCACGCCGGACGACATCATGGCGATATTGCAGGCGCTGGATCAGGCCGGCGCGATCGACGGCGAACTGGTGGTGATCTGATGGAAAGCAAACAGATACAAGCCGCGCTGGCGATGCCGGCCGACGCCAAGGACGAGCCGGCGGTGCAGCCGGCCTCGCCGGAGTACCGCCGCAAGGCCGGCGCCGCGGCGGAGCAGTTCGAAGCCCAGTTCGTCCGCGAGATGTTCAAGCAGATCCGCAAGACCACGCGCGAAATCGCCGGCGAGGACAGCATCTTCGCCAACTCCATCAACGGCGACATGATGGATTTCGCCGACGGCGCGGTGGCGGACCAACTGGCCAAGCAGCGGGTGTTCGGCGTGGCCAACGCCATCCTGCGCCAGCTGCTGCCGGAAGAGGGTGGCAATATTCACCTTAAGAACGGCGGCGCGCCGGTCGCAAGCGATAAACAGAACCCCGGCTCGCTGCCGGACGCGCAGGGTCTGGCCGCTTTCGCGCCGCTGCTGCTGCCGCTGAATAAAAGGTAAGAACCGCCATGCGCATGATAGACAACGCGCTGACCGGCGCCGTCGCCTCCCAGGCCGCGCTGAACGCCGTCAGCCAGAACATCGCCAACCAGATGACCCCCGGCTACTCGCGCCAGGGCGTGGTGCTGACCGCGCTGATGCCCGGCAGCGGCGACCCGTACAGCTCCGGTTCCGGCGTGGTGGTCAACGCGGTGCGCCGTTTCAACGACGACTTCAAAAACCTGCAGCTGTGGCAGGCGGCGTCCAGCCAGGGCGAACTGGTAGCGCAGAATCCCTACTTCGGTCAGTTGGAACAGGTGATGGGCCGCGACGGCAGCAGCCTGTCCGCCGGTTTCGATCAGTTCTTCCAGGCGCTCAGCGCCGCCAGCCTGTCCGGCGACGCGATGCGTGACCCGGTGATCCGCAGCGCCGAAGCGCTGGCGCAGCGCTTCAACAACCTGGACAAGGTGTTCGGCTCTCAACTGAGCGCCATCGCCGAGCAGCGCTCCGCCACCGTCACCCAGATCAACAGCTCGGTGTCCAATATCGCCGACCTCAACGCCAAGATCTCGGCCGGCAAGGCCATCGGCACCAATACCTCCGGCCTGGAAGACGAGCGCGACCGTCAGATCGATTCGCTGTCTGCCCTGGTGGAAGTGCGCGTGGTGTCGCAGCCGGACGGCAGCAAGAACGTCAGCCTCAAGACCGGCCTGCCGCTGGTGGCGGACACCCAGGCGGCCACGCTGAGCAATACCAGCCAGCCGGACGGCAGCCAGGTGCTGACGCTGAACTTCTCCAAGGACAAATACACCCTGGCCGGCGACGGTCTGGGCGGCCAGCTGGGCGGGCTCAATCAATACGAAATCCAGACCGTGCGCCCGATGCGCGCGCAGGTGAAAACCCTGGCCAGCGAAATGGCGAAGCGCGTCAACGATCAATTGGCGCTGGGCTACGACAGCAACGGCCAGCCGGGCAAGCCGCTATTCGTCTACGACGCCTCCGGCGTCAACGGCATCCTGAAAACCAGCGGCATCACTTCCGCCGAGCTGGGCTTCTCCGGCGATCCGGCCAAGCCCGGCGACAATAGCAATCTGCTGGCGGTGATCGGCCTGCAGCAGCAGAAAATCACCATGCCCGGCGTCGGCGCCGTCACCATAGGCGACGCCTACTCGCAAATGGTGGGCAAGCTGGCGGTCAGCAGCAAGCAGAACAAATCCGGCTTGGAAAGCGCCAAGGTGATTCGCGCCGAAGCGGAAAAGAGCTGGCACAACACAAGCGGCGTCAATCGCGACGAAGAAGCGATGGACCTGCTGGAGTTCCAGAAAATGTACCAGGCCAATATGAAGGTGATCAGCGTGGCGAACCAGCTGTTCGAAAGCACCTTGTCCATCTTGTAAGGAAGACAGCATGCGCGTTTCCAGCAATCAATACCTGTCCACCATGCAATTGGCGATGCAGACCAGCAACTCCGCGCTGGCCGAGCTGCTGCAACGCATGTCCAGCGGCGACCGGCTGCTGGCGCCGTCGGACGACCCCATCGCCAGCGTGCGCCTGTTGCGCTTGCAGCGCGAAGAAGCCGCGCTGGACCAGTACCAGCAAAACATCGGCGCGCTCAGCTCCGCCTTGTCCAAGAACGAATCCATCCTGGACAGCATCAGCCTAGACATCCGCGACGCCAAGGACCTGCTGACCGCGGCCGCCAACAACCCGCCGGTGGACGATCTCAAGGCGATGGCGACACCGCTGCGCAGCTTGCGCGAAAGCCTGTTCTACTCGGCCAACACCAAGGACGCCGAAGGCCGCTACATGTTCTCCGGCTCCAAGCCGGCGGTGGCCGCCCTCGCTTACGACGCCGCCCAGCCGGCGGGCAGCCGCTACAGCTTCACCGGCAATACCGACAAGCAGCAAGTGGTGGTGGGCGACGGCATTACCCAAGCTTCCAACGTCACCCTGGAAAACATGGCCGACATCCTCAATCAGCTGGACAAAACCATAGGCCGGCTGGAAGACCCGGCGCTGGACAATAAGGATCCGACCGTCGCCGCCGACATCCGCAGCGCGATGAACGCCAGCGACAAGGCGCTGGAAGGCATCTCCAGCAAGATCGCCCAACTGGGCGGCACGCAGAACATCATGAAAACGCTGGCCCTCAATCACGACAACGTCAGCCTTTCCAATAAGCAGACCATGACCAAATTGGGCAGCCTGGACTACGCCGACGCCTTCATTCAGATGAACGGCTACACCATGGCGCTGCAGGCCAGCCAAAAAGCGTACGGCCGCGTCAGTCAGCTGTCCCTGTTTGACGTGATTTGATCGAGCGCGGCATGAACACCCCGATTTCCTCCGTCAACGTCAAACAAAGCGGCAAGCGCTGGGGCAAGGACGCCGGCGCGGTCGCCGCCGCCAGCGTGATCGAGCGCGTGCCAGCGCCGCAGGCGCAGCCGGCCGCGCAAGTGCGCGGCGCGCCGGCCTCGGGCTGGCGCTACAGCGCCCAACTCAACGAGCAACTGACCTCGGCGCAGCAGGCCCTGTCCTTCGTCGACGGTTTGCTGGGTCAACTGGAAGGCGTCAAATCCGGACTCAGTCGCGAACTGACCCAGCGCCAGTTGAATCAGGGCGATTTGCAGCGCCAGCTCGAGCAATTCAATGAGCAGTGGCGCAAGCGCCAGACCGCCAGCGGCGGCAGCCTGGACGGCCAGCTGCGCTTCCATCTGGCCGCCGACGCGCGCCAGGGCTTCACCGTCAAAGGCCTGGATCTGGCCGCCCTGTCCGGTGGCCAGGCGGAAACCCTGGTGTTCTCCACCGGAGAATCCGGCGCGGCGCCGGCGTCGGTGCAAGTGGGCGGAGCATCCGAAGAAGAGGATCTCCTGCGCCGCTTCAATCGCGGTCTCGCCGCCAGCGGCGTGCGCGCGGAAATGAATGAAGACGGACAGCTGGCGTTCAGCGTGCCGGAATCGCAATGGGGCGCGCTCAGCGAGCGCATGACCGTGCGCGGCGGCGGCATTCGTTTTCCCGGCGGCATTCCGCAGCGGCTCAAGCTGCAGCCGGAGGCCGAAGCGTTTCAGCCCGAGCGCTGGAAAGTGGGCGACCACGCCCAGGTGCGCCAGGCGCTGCAAAGCGTGGTGCGCTCCATCGGTCAGCTGCAGCAAACCCGCGCGGCGATCAATAGCGCGATCGCCGAGGCGCAGCACTCCATCGAACAGCTGTCGCATATGAACGAGCAAAGCTGGGCCAGCCAGTTCGTGTCCGATTTCAACGCGCGCCTGAATCAGCCGGACGGCTATCGCAACTTCTATGAGTTGGTGCCGGCCCTGATCGGCGTCAGCCGTTACCGGGTGGTGTCGCTGTTGTCGCTGGGCTAGAAACGGCTCCAGCGGCAACGTTGGAGGGTGACCAGGGCGTCGATGGCCTTCGGGTTTATTGACGCCGGTTCGCGATCTTCACACAATCAGCCATTCCCACCTCAAGGACGGGCTGGCCATTCATGACTTCCCCTGGTAACAAGCCGGCTCGGCGCGTAGAAGTAGGGGGCCGCAGCGTCTACCTTCACAGCGTTCCTCGCCACTCGCTGCAAGACCTCTACCATTTCTGCATGACCATCAGCTGGCCGCGCTTCTATCTATTCATCGCCGCCGCCTTCATCGCGCTGAATCTATTGTTCGCCGGGCTCTACCAGGCGCGGGCCGGCGGCATCGCCAATCAATATCCGCCGGGCTTCCTCGGCGCCTTCTTCTTCAGCGTGGAAACGCTGGCCACCGTCGGCTACGGCGATATGCATCCGCAAAGCCTGTACGCCCATTGGGTCTCGATGCTGGAAATCTTCATCGGCATGATGAGCATCGCGCTGATCACCGGCGTCACCTTCGCCCGCTTTTCGCGGCCCAGGGCGCGCATCGTGTTTACCCATAGTCCGGTGGTGCGCTTGCTGGACGGCAAGCCCGCGTTGATGCTGCGCGCGGCCAATGCCAGAAATAATGTGATCATCGACGCCAGCGCCCGCTTGCGGCTGCTGCAGCATGAGGTCAGCGCCGAGGGCGTGAGCTTCCGCAAACTTCACGATTTGGAACTGGTGCGCGACCAGCATCCTATGTTCGTGCTCGGCTGGACGCTGGTGCACAAGCTGGAGGAGGGCAGTCCCTTATATGGTCGCGACGCCGAATCGTTGGCGGCTGCGCGCGCGCAACTGATTCTGTCCATCAACGGCATCGATGAAACCACCATTCAGCCCATGGTGGCGCGTCACACCTTTTCGCACCAGGACATTCGCTGGAATCACGCTTTTGCCGACCTGATCTATACCGACGCGGAAGAAAACGACCATATCGACTATCGGCGATTGCAGGAAGTCAGCCCGTTGCCAAGGGATTCCGGCCGGCGCGAAGAGGGCTGAGCGCCAGTGCTCGTCAGCGCTTTCATTGCAATTCAATGACTTAATGCAATAGGGCGCTTTTTTGTGTCGAAAGGTGTTGACGGGTTTAGGGGGCTGACGTATAGTTCGCCTCCTCAGCAGACAACGCAGCGACGGAAACGAAACGC
>NZ_JAUCGS010000018.1:0-58713 GCF_059916605.1 Chromobacterium sp. CCUG 30098
TGTTAAAGATCGGTGCAGGCCGCTGCGCTTCGTTTCCGCCGCTGCGTTGTCTGCTGAGGAGGCGAACTATACGTCAGACCCCTAAACCCGTCAACACCTTTTGCGAGAAAAACCTCAACAAAAGCGGGTCCCGCAAGCCAAACCCTTGATGCAGCAAGCAATATCCGGAAAGGGTATTTGCCGACACGTCTTCCCTACCCCGCCGAACCATGAAAAACGGGCCGGCGCTTCGCCGGCCCGCACGGTTGCGGAGGCCTGAAACCGCTTAATCCTTTCTCACATCCAGCAGTTCTTGCAGCTGATTCAGCGTGGAATCGTCCTTGACCACGTGCAGCAGCCATTCTTCCAAGCTCATCTCGGCCCAGCGCGCCGCGCGTTCGGCCAATAAGGCCACCGGGCTATGCGGTTCGTTGCTGCGGAAGTAACGGGCGACTTCGCTCAACATCTGCACCGCTTCCTGGCGGCTGCGGATCTGGCCGTTGAAGGCGACGGGCGCCGCCGAAGCGGCGGGGGTGGGCGCGCTATAGCTTTGGGTCACGGCTTTTCTTTCCACGGCGGGTTCCACGGGAGCCGGCGTAACGCCGGCCGGCGCGGTTTGTTGACGGTAGCGCAACACCAGATCCTGGCAGGCGTAGATGCCGTTGCGGATCTCCGCCAGGCTGGGCGCTTCGCCGCCGAAGCGCTGGTCCACTTGCTCGTCCAGCGCTTCATAGCGGCCCAGTGCCTGGACCAGCGCCTCAGCCTGGCTCTGGAACCAGGCGTGGCCGGACAGGTTGGCGCTCTTTTCGAACTCGTCGCCGGAGAGCTTGCCCTCGGCGATGGCCGCGGCCTTGGATTCGGCGTCTTTCAAGCCCAGGTTTTCCACGTCGCGCGATTGCTGCCAGTCGTTCCAGCCGTAAGCGCCGAACTCCGGTTTCAGCAGCGGCACGTTGCGGATGGCCAGACCCAGTTGCTGATTCAGCCACTCCAGCTTGCCGACGCGCTCGTCCAGATCGTGCGGGTCCAGTTCAGGATAGCCGCTGTCCCAGTATTGGCGCAGCCAGCCCTCCAGCGCGGCCAGGCCCAGGGTCAGGCCGGGAACGCCGTTGGCCTGGACCTGGGCTTCCGCGTACCAGGCCAGCAATTGCAGGTCTTTGCTGTTCTGACTCAGCGCGTCTTCGCACAGGCGGATGACTTTGGGCCATTCCGCCGTTTTGAGCGTCTGTTCCCAATCGCCTTGGGACAGGCCCGGGTCGTCGCTGCGGCGGGCTTCGCGAATCTGGTCGAAAAGCGTGGAGTAAGCCAGGTCCTCCCCCGCCGGCCAGCCGCCGGGGATGGGGACCAGCAATTGCTGCACTGTTTGTTCGATGTTTTCCATGCTTTGTGGCTTCTATATATAGAGGTGTTGCGATCAGCCCTTGCCGACTTCCGGCATGGTGGAGATCAGCGAGGCGCCGCAGCTGACTTTATGGCCTTCCAGCGCCACCGGCTTGCCGCCGACCACCCAGCTTGGGTCGCCTTCCACGATGGTGCAGTTGACGTGCCCTTGCTGCGGGCAGGTGACGGCGTCGCCCAGGCAGGCGACCTGCTTGCCGAACAAGGTGGTGCTGGATGCGGCGCTGACGACTTTGCCGCCATGGTCGGTGGGGTCGCCCAATCGGATCACGCGTTTCATGCTGTGGCCTCCTCGCGCGGCGGTCTGGCCATGGCCAGCGCCACATGATCGTTGCTGAATTGAGTAATGAGGGCTGGAGCGGCCAGGCGCGCGCTGTGGCTGACGGCGGCGGCGGCCAGCATGGCGTCGGCGGCGACGCCGACGTCGCCCCACTCCCGCGCCAGATTGCTGGCCTCGTCGATGGGGTGCAGCTCCACCGCGTGGCGGTTCAAGGCGCTGGCGATGGCGGCCAGGCGCACGCCGCCGGCGTCTACGTCGCCGCCGTTGTGCACCAGCCAGCCCAGGCTGGCCGCCTTATCGTTTTCCGGCTTGGCGTCCTCCGGGCTGAACGGGTAGTCCAGCAGCGCGGCGTTGACCAAGGCGTTGTCCAGCACCGGTTGCAGTTGCCGCGTCAGTTGCAAGGCGCGCTCCTGCGGCGCAGCGGCCGCGCTGGACTGGCCCAATTGGGCCAAGACCGGCAGCTCGGCCAGGCCGGCCTGATGACGGGCCGGCACCACGCCCCAACTGCCGCCCGCGCGGCTGAAGTCTTTTTCCCAATAAGGCTGATAAGGGTCGGCGCCCTCGGCCACGGCGACGGGGCCCAAATCGGGCTCCGGCAATTGCTCTCGCAGGAACAGCATGACGGCGACGGCCAGGCCCGGCTTGCCCAGCCAGCGCAGGCGTTCCGCCGTGGCGGGGTCGCTCTCGTCCCGCTCTTCGCCGCCTCGCGTCAGCAAGGGCGCGTCGGCGCCCAGCATGATCACGCCCGGCAGTTCCGGCTGTTGTTGCAGCAACTGCCGCGCGCGGTCCGCCACCGTGCCGGTGCCGGCGCCCGCCAGGAAACGCGCTTCCGGCGCCGGCCATTCGCCGTCGTCCAGCGTTTCGGCCATGGCGACCGTCTGCCATTCCTTGACCGCGGCGATCTGTTCGATGCCGGACAGGCTGGGCACCACTTCCATCACCAGCGGCAGCCAGGCCGCGCCGGGCGCGACGGCGTAGAGTTCCTGCAAGGCCTCGGTCACATGCGGCCGCAGTCCTTCCAGCGCCTCGTCGGCGTCAAGGTCGGCCGCGTCCAGGCAGGACCACAGACAGCCTTCCGGCGCTTCCGCCAGCCAGTCCGGCTCGCCATGGGCCGGCACGGCGCGCGCCCACAGCCAGCGGCAGTCCACCACGGCCTGGCGTTCGCGCAGCTCGGCCAGATGCCGTTCGCGCGCGGCCTCGCGCGCGGACTGGCGCTCGGCCTCGGCCGCGCTCTCTTGCTCGGTCTCTTCCTGCTTGGCGCGCTTTTCCTTCAGATAGCCCCATAGCTTGACGCCGGCGCTGAGCAACATCGGCGGCCCCAGGTGCAGCAGCAGGATGGCCGACGGGCTGATGCGCTGCCAGCTTTGCGGCAACACCAGCCACAGCAGCCCCCACCAGGCGACGGTGCTTACCCCGAACAGGCCCAACATTTTCCACATGGACGCGTTTCCTCAGCTCAGCCGCACTTTGACCTGCTCGCCCTTGAGCGAGACGGCGATCTTCTTCACCGGGCGGCCGGAAGCCATGCGCGCCAGCAGGTCGCTGGATATCTGCGCCAGCAGGGTGCGGGTCAGGATGGCGTCGGCGTTGCGCGCGCCGCTGTCCACGTCCAGGCAGCGCGCCGCCATCTGTTCCGCCAGTTCTTCCGGGAACTCCACTTGCGCGCCGTGGTTGTCGGCGATGCGCTGGCGGATCTTGTTCAGCTTGAGGCCGACGATGGCGCGCAGCACTTCGTCGCTGATCGGCAGATAGGGCACGATGGTCAGACGGCCGAGGAAGGCCGGCTTGAACACGCTTTGCAAGGTGGGCCGCAAAATCTCCACCAGGTCTTCCGGCGTCGGATCGCGGGTTTCGCCTTCAACGGTGACGCCGTGCTCGCAGGCGCGCATCACCAGATCGGAGCCGGCGTTGGAGGTCAGCAGGATGATGGTGTTCTTGAAATCGACTTCGCGGCCTTCGCTGTCTTCCAGCAGGCCTTTGTCGAAGACCTGGAAGAACAGCTCCATCACGTCCGGATGGGCTTTCTCCACCTCGTCCAGCAGCAGTACCGAGTAGGGCTTGCGCCGCACCGCCTCGGTCAACACCCCGCCCTCGCCGTAACCGACATAGCCCGGCGGCGAGCCCTTGAGGCCGGACACGCTGTGCGCTTCCTGGTATTCCGACATATTGATGGTGATCAGATTGCGCTCGCCGCCGTACAAGGCCTCGGCCAACGCCAGCGCGGTTTCGGTCTTGCCCACGCCGGACGGCCCCACCAGCAGGAACACGCCCTTGGGCTTGCCCGGGTCTTCCAGGTTGGCCTTGGCGATCTGCACCCGCTCGGCGATCTGCTCCAAGGCGTGATCCTGGCCGATGACGCGCGCGCCCAGCAGCGAGGCCAGCTTCTGCACCTGCTCCAGCTCATTGCTGACCATGCGGCCCAGCGGGATGCCGGTCCAGCCGGAAATCACGTCGGCGATCACGCTCTCGTCCACGCACTCGAAGGCCAGCGGCTGGAGCTTCTGCAGTTCGCGCAGCGCCTTGCGCTTGGTCTGCAACGGGCTGAGCTTCTTGCCCTTGGCCGGCTTGGCCTCGGCCTGCCGCTGTTTGAGCTCGTCGATTTCCGCCACCAGCTTTTGCTGTTCATCCCAGGCGGCGTGCAATTTCTCCAGGTCCGCCTGCAGTTCGGCGCGCTGGGCTTCCAGCTCCGCGATGCGTTCGGCGTGGCCTTCTTCGCGCTGCAGCGCGGCCACTTCGCGGTCGATATTGTCTATCAGCACCGACACGTCTTCGATCGGCCCCGGCTTGCCGGCGCGCGACAGCGCGACGCGGGCGCAGGCGGTGTCGAGCACGCTGATGGCCTTGTCCGGCAGCTGGCGGCCGGCGATGTAGCGGCTGGACAGATGCACGGCGGCGGCCACCGCCTCGTTGAGGATTTCCACCTTGTGGTGCTCGGCCATCGCCGGGGTCAGGCCGCGCACCATCTGCACGGCGATTTCCGGCGCCGGTTCTTCCACCTTCACCACCTGGAAGCGGCGCGCCAGCGCGGCGTCTTTTTCAAAGTACTTTTTGTACTCGGCCCAGGTGGTGGCGGCGATGGTGCGCAGCTCGCCGCGCGCCAGCGCCGGTTTCAACAGGTTGGCCGCATCGTTCTGGCCCGCCGCGCCGCCGGCGCCAATCAAGGTGTGGGCCTCGTCGATGAACAGGATGATGGGCACCGGGCTGGCCTTGACCTCGTCTATCACCTGGCGCAGGCGGTTTTCGAACTCGCCCTTGACGCTGGCGCCGGCCTGCAACAGACCCAGGTCCAGGGTGCGCAGGGTGACGCCGGCCAGCACCGGCGGCACTTCGCCGTGCACGATCTTGCGCGCCAGGCCTTCCACCACCGCGGTCTTGCCCACGCCCGGCTCGCCGGTGAGGATGGGGTTGTTCTGCCGGCGACGCATCAGGATGTCTATCATCTGACGGATTTCAACGTCGCGTCCCAGAATGGGGTCGATCTTGCCGGCCTTGGCCTGGGCGGTCAGGTCTATCGTGTATTTATCCAGCGCCGGGCTGCCGCGCTTGCCGGCCACGGGCGCGGCCATCGTCGGTTCCGCGCCGGCTTCGGCGGCCGGCGCGTTGGCCGAGGCCTCGCCGCCGTGCTGACGCAAGGCGGCGTAAGCGCCCTGCAGGCGGCCGGCGTCCTGGCGCGCCAGCGCGGCGGAGCCGGACTGCAACGCGCCGCGCAGCGCCTCGTCCTGCCACAGCGCCAGCAACAGGTCCAAGGTGGACACATCGTCCTGCCCCTGTTCCGCGCTGGCCAGCAGCCAGGCTTTTTCCAGCCACTTGGGCAGCCAGCCGGACAGCACCGGATTGCGGGTATTGCCGCTGCGGAAGGCGTCCAGCGCGGCTTCCAGCTCGCGCTCGATGCGCGGCAGGTCCGCGCCCAGCGCGTGCAGCGCCGCCAGCGCGGCGTTGTTGTCCTGGTCGAACATCGCCAGCAGCGCGTGTTCGATCTCGATTTCAAAATGCGTGCGCGCCAGCGCGCGGCTGGCCGCCTGCTCAATCGCCTGGCGGGCGGTGGGGGTCAGCCTGTCGATCAGGGCTTTCAGGGATACGGACATATCGTTCCAATACGCTCAAAATGAAAAGTCGATTCCGCTCGCGCCGCTCAATGCAGCAGCGCGTAGCGCATGTCTTCAGGATCTTGCTTCTGCGCGCCTAGCCAGCAATTGCCGCCCAGGCGCAGGTCCGCCGGGCCGCCCAGCTGCGCCGCCGGCACGTCGCGCTTGTCCAGCACCAGGCTGACGTCGGCCGCCAGATTGTGGCCGACGGCGAATTGCAGCAGCGCCTGCAAGGCCTGCGCGCCGGGGCCGCCGGGCAGCAGGGCTTCGAACTGGGCGCGGCGCATGCTGCCCAAGCGCAGCTGCAGTTTGGTCTGACGGTCCCAAACCCGGGCGCCGGCGAACAAGGACACGCCCAGCTCGCTCTCGCTGTCGCCAAGCCGGCTTTGCTCCGCCGCCGGCACCTGCATCCACTGGCCGATGAATTGCTCCAATGCGGCGTCCACGCCGAAAAAGCCCTGGATCAGCGTTTCCAGCGCCTGCGCCGACAAGGGCTTCTGGCTGAGCAGGCCGGCGTAATAGATGAACAGGTTTTCGTCCAGGCTCGCGTCCGGCCCCATCTGCTTGCGCAGCTGGGACAGGCCCAGGCCGCCCAGGTCCAGCAGATTGCGGGTGAAACCGTCGCGCTCGCCGGCCTCCACTTCCAGCCAATAGCGGTATTTGCGCCAGGCGCCGAAGAACAAGGCGGTGGCGCGGTGGCTGAAGATGTCCAGGAAGGCGTGCAGCGATCCGTCCTTGTACTGCTGGCGGCGCTCCAGCAGCAGCTCGGTATAACTGGTGGGCAAGGCGCCGCTGGGCCCGGTCAGCCCGATGAAGCTGACCGTCATCTCGTCAGTGGCGTCCAGCTGCTCCGGCTCCTTGGCCGGCTGATAACGACACAGCTCGCTGGGCGGGAAGGACAGCGAGGCCAGCGAGCGGAAGCGCAAGCTGGCCGGCAGCCGGCCGCGGCGCTCGCCGCGCTTGCGCGCGGACAGGCCCAGGATGCGCACCGCCTGGAAAAAACCGAACTGGCTGGCGTCGCGCGCCAGCTCCAGTTTCAGATCACGAGGGCTTCGCCGGCTCGGGCTGGCCATGAGGCTACCTCCTCGTCTTGTTGAACCGCATGCACCCGCAAACGGGTGAAACTATTGGGCGCGCAATACAGCGCGAAGAAACGCTCCAGCACCGCGGCGAACAGATAAACGCTGCCGCCGACGTAGTAATCCGGGTCCAGCGTCAGGCGGATTTCGCTGCCGCGGACAAAGCCGCTGAAATCGCGGCCGGACACGCGGGTCACCGCCGGCTGGCTTTCTATCCCCACCACGCCCTGGATCTGGCGCACGTTCACCGGGGAATCGGTCAGGTTGTACAAAGCCAGCATTTCCTGCAAGGCGGCGCAGCCGGAATCCACGATGGACATGTAGTTCAGCGACAGATGCGACACCAGCCGCCACTGCACCGCGCGCCCCAGCGGGCAACGCTGGCTGGCGCTGGGCTTGCGCAACAGGCGCACGCGCTTGACCACGGAATGGCCGGGCAGCGAGAAATCCGTCCGCTGGGTGGACTGGCTGCCGCCAAAGGGAATCTGCTCCGGCAGATCGCGGTTGCTGCACAGCAGCTCCAGGCTCAGCACCTCGGTGGCCGGCCGCACCGCGTTGAACTCCAGGTCCGCCAGGTGCAGCTCCAGATCCGTGCCCTTATCGCTCTGGCGCGGCGAGGGCTCCCGGCTGGCGTGCCAATAAAAGCGCGGCGTCTTTTTTTCGCTGCCGTGGCGTATCGCGTAGAAGGACGGCACCTCCTCGCTGCTTTCGCCGTCGCCGGATTTCTCCACCCGCACCACGCGCTTGATCTGGATCGCCTCGTAAGCCTGCTGCTTGCGCGCGTCCACCAGCACCGGGTAACTGGCTTTCTGGTGGGTGACGCGGATGGGCTCGCCCGGCTGGGTGAACAGGTTGACGATGGGCGTGCAGCCCAGCTTCATGTGCTGGGCCTGCAACTGGGTCTGCAGCCGGTTGTGACGCTCGCTGTCCGGGTATTCGTCCAGCAAGATCCGCAGCACCAGCTTGTCGCCGTCCAGCCGCGCCACCGCCTTGTCCAAGCGCAGCAGATCGACGAAGAGGAATTTGTCCGGATAGCAGAAGTACTCGGTCAGCAGCCGGTAGCCCATGAAGGAGCGTTCGTCGTAGTCCAGCAGACCTTCCTCGCGGCCGAAGCCCACCGCCCGCAGGCTGTCCGCCGGCAGCTTGCGCGTGCGGGCCGGGTCTTCGCTGCCGTCGCCCACGCTGACGCTCAGGACATTGGACAGCAGCATTTCGTACAGCAGATGCATCAGCGCCGGCTCGCCGTCCAGGAAGAAGCGCAGCGATTGCAGGCCGATGGCGTTGAGCGCCAGGCCGCCGTGAGTATGGAACTCCATCGTCAGCACCGCCGCCGCGTCCGGCGCCAGCTGGCGCAGATAGGGCGAGCCGCTGGTCAGCTCCAGCTTGGCCTCGGTCAGCGACAGCGGATACAGGTCCACCGGATAGGCGCTGCGGAATTTGCACACCACGCCCTGCATCGCCGGCGCGTGCACCGGCTGGCCGCGCTCCACCCGGTAGCGTTTGGCGATTTCCGGCCGCTGCGGATCGCATTCGAACTGCACGATGGTGGCGGAGGGAATCGGCTGCAGATAATGCGGGTAGAGCACATTGAGGAAGCTGGCCGCCACCTCCGGATATTCGTCGTCCAGCTTCTTGTGGATGCGCGCGGCCAGGAAGGCGAAGGACTCGATCAGCCGCTCGGTGTGCGGGTCTTCGCACTGGTCGCCTTCCATTTGCAGACGGCCGGCGATCTTGGGATAGCGGCGCGCGAACTCGCCGGACAGCTGGCGCAGGTGTCCGAGTTCGCGTTCGTAATACGGCAATAAGGATTCAAGCATTAAGGCTCACGCGCAATCATTAAGTATTCATCTCACCAGGCGGGCAACGCCCGCCCTGTTTTATCTTTGTGCCCGGCCAAATCTTCAACCGACCCAATACCGCAGCGGCAAACGCCAATCCAGACCATGCCGCCACGCGTAGTACAGCCACAGGCCCGCAGCGGTATACAGCATCGGCAACAGATTGTAAGCCAGCAGTTCCAGCCAGGAACGCAGTTCCGATTCCCCGCTCGCTTGCCGAATCGCCTTGGGAAAGCGGCCCTCGTAGCTCAGCAGCAGCGAGGCGTAATGGCCCAGGCCCCAGATCACGAACACCGGCGTCAACGCCAGGCGCAGCCACAAAAAGCTGCGCCCCAGGTCGAAACCGCCCGGCAGGCTCAGCCGCGACACCGTCCACATGCTGCTCAAGGGGTTGGGCCACTTGCTGCGCAGCCGTTTCGGCGCCGGCACCGCGTCCGCGCCGTCTTCCATGAAGCGGCGGATATATTCCCAGAACGACAGCAAATGCTGGTAGTCGCGGCTCGGCAAACCAATGAAAGCGCCATCCACGCCCAGCGGGCTGTGCGGATTGTCGGTAGACTCCGCCCGCGCCGCCAGCACCAGCATGCCGCCTATGCCCTGGTGATTCGGCATGTCCTTGGGCAGGCCCACATCAATCATGTCCCAGTCGTAGGCTTTAACTCCCCCCAGAAACCCGGGCCGCAATAAATAGACTTTGCGCGTTTGACGGTTGAAACGCACTACCAGCCGGCGGAAAGTGAACGCCTCTAAATGCCATATACCAATAAGATAACGAAAGAAAACATAAGTAACTGGCAACAAAAAGCCTATGTTAACCAACAAAAGAACAATATACCCGACATCAAGAGCATCACCATTTGGAGCCACCCCCATATTAATGATTGACCACCATTGATTAACATTCGCACTCCACCATGGAACCAAACCATACATCAACACCAGGAAAATAAAAGTCAACAACCCTCGCTTGTCATCATTATATGTACAAACATCCAAATACTTATCTGTTTTACGATAAATAGATCCATTATCATCCAATAATTCAGACCGGCTCTCTTTCACATCAATTTCACGGGCATCCGGGTCATAATGCACACCCCGCGCCCGCATTTTCTTGGCGTCGTCCTTATTCTCTTCGGCTATGTCTTTCTGGATATCATCAAACCAGGAGCCAGGCTTATGCTTGCGCCGCCCCATCGCCAGCGACCATTCCAAAAAATACATAAGCCTCTCTTCCTGTTTTCAAACCGCCATCATCATCCGGCTTTGCCTATAACCCCAAATAAGACAGCGGCAAACGCCAATCCAGACCGTGCCGCCAAGCGTAGTACAGCCACAAGCCCACAGCGGTATACAGCAGCGGCAACAGGTTGTAAGCCAGCAACTCCAGCCAAGAACGCAGTTCCGACTCCCCGCTCGCTTGTCGAATCGCCTTGGGGAAGCGGCCTTCGTAGCTCAGCAGCAGCGAGGCGTAATGGCCCAGCCCCCAGATCACGAACACCGGCGTCAACGCCAGGCGCAGCCACAAGAAGCTGCGCCCCAGATCGAAGCCGCCCGGCAGACTCAGCCGCGACACCGTCCACATACTGCTCAAGGGGTTAGGCCACTTGCTGCGCAGCCGCTTCGGCGCCGGCACCGCGTCCGCGCCATCCTCCATGAAGCGGCGGATATACTCCCAGAACGACAGCAAATGCTGGTAGTCCCGGCTCGGCAAGCCCAGGAAGGCGCCATCCACGCCAAAATCCCGATAAGGATTTTCGTTTTCTTCCGTCTTAACCGCCAATACCAGCATGCCGCCTATACCCTCATGATTCGGCATGTTTTTTGGCAAAATGGCGTCAACCTCTTCCCAGTCATAGGCCTTGACCCCGCCCAAAAAACTAGGTCGCAACAAATAGACTTTGCGCGTCACCCTATTGAAACGGACTACCAATCGACGTTTGGTAAAGGCTTCTAAACGCCAAGCCTTTAGCAAATAACGAAAGAAACAGCCCCAAACTACAGGAGTGATAACTGCAAACCCTACAAAACCAATCCAAAAATCCAAATCTGGCTCAAAGTCGAACCCAAAACTATCTTTACCAGTTATTAGCTGAAAAATGAGAAAGCCTAAAATATAAGTACAGGTATATAATCCATAGCAAATCACGCTAAACAGAAGGGTCAGCAAGCCTCTCTTATCATCATTGTAAGTACAGACATCCAAATAGGTACTCGTTTTTCGGTAGATAGAGCAATTGTCATCTACCACCTCTGAACGACTTTCACGAATATCCGACTCCTTCGTTGTCAGCAAATGCCCCAAGCCTTGTGCGGACAGCTTTTTCTCATGCTTTTTTTCACGATCGGCATTTTTCTTTTGCTGCTCATCCCATATCGATCCAGGCTTGTAGCGCTTGTGGTCCAAGACCACCATCCACTCCATCAGATACATCTCACTTTACCTCCAAGACGGCGGCGTCCAAGCCCGCCCCCTCTTCCGCCGCACTGCCGAAGCCAGCGGCCTTTCTATCCTTACGCAGGCAGGATTTGTCACACCAGCTTTCCAACGCATTATCGCTAAACAGCCAGATCGCCACGGTCAAACCTATGCCTGCCACAGTAAACAAGCGCGCCCCGCGTAATAACAGCAACGCAATACGCTCCCCTGCAACGAACTCACTAGCGGTAAGCGCTCCTTGCAATAAAGTCCGACCAAAACTGCTGGTCGCACGCTTTAGCAACCACTCTAAAAATGGCCCGGAAGCCCCCAATGCAATACCAACGCCAACAATTGCCCCTGAAGTTGATACAACACCTCGTAAAACATAGGCAATCATCAATTTTGAATTTTTTCCTAACTGATCACTCGCATTGTCAAAATCCACAAACGCGCCAATTACACCCGCCACCGTACCCAAGCTGCCGGAAGCCAGCTTCAAGGCGCCGACGCCCACCTTGCTGCCGCTAATCAGCGCCGGGTTGCGGCTCTCGCCTATCTTCTCGCAGACGCTGCCGGTCAGCTCCAGCATCACCGCGCCCAGACCCAAGGCGGCCGCAGTCAGCTCCCAGGCCTCACGCTGCGCCGGCTTTTCCCCCAGCTTGCCGGCCTTCATCATCACATTCATCATTTCCAGCATCGCCACCACCGAGCCGAAACGCAGGCCGTTCATGCTGTTGGATTTGCTGGCCGCAGTCAGCAGCTTATTGATCTGATTGCGCTGGGCCTTGGCCGCCGCCACGCTCTTGGCGTCGAAGGCGTTGGGATTGGGGTAGGCCGCCGCCAGATCCTTGTTCATGATCTTGCCCAGCGACAGCGACAGCAGCCGGTGGACCACGCCGGCGCGCAGCACCTGCTTGTCCAGCAGCTTGCCGCCCGGCATCCGGGCCAGCCCGGCGTGGCCCAGCTGCAGCAGCAGCAGGTTGACGCCGCCCAGGTGGGCGGTGCTGACGCCGCTGACATGGGCGACGGTTTCCAGCTTCTCGGCCAGGTCCTTGACCTTGGACCAGACATCGCTGATGCCCTTGCCGGCCTCCTGCACTTTTTCATACGGCGACAGCGCGTCGCTGAGTCCGCCTTTCGCCACATAGGCCTCGGTCGCGGTCTTATAGTTCAGCATTGCGGCTTTGAACACCATCGCGCTGGGCTTCAGGTCTTTTTGCTCGACCTGCCTGATCAGCCATTCCTGACCAATGTTGCAGCTATTGAGGCCGTGCACGCAAAAACCGACCTGGCCGGCGAAAGCGACGCCGCTCTCAAAGTGCTGGTCATCGTAAAACCCCAGGGTATCGTGCAATAGCGGCGCGTTCAGCCACTGCATCAAGTCCTGCGCCCGCTCCTGGTTTTTCTGGTCGCAAACGTCGCCCAGCGCCTCAAAGCTCTTGAGCACCGCGTTGTAGGACGACTTGGGCCACAAGCGTTTGCCGTATTTCTCCCAGGCACCATCCCCTATACCCTTGGCGTACTTGCGCCGCCATTCCTGCTTTTTGCTTTCGTACTCTTCCCGGTTCTTGTAGATGCTGTCATACGGAATGCCTCTCAAATCCGGAGCCCGGAAATTCGGATTAGTTTTCGCCTCCTTGGCCAAGTCATCCAGGGCCACCCCCAGTTTGGGTTCGCGCCGACTGATGGCGCCGTTGCGCACCTGCTCCTCCGCAGCGTTGACCGAGCGGATGATGGCCATCAGTTGCTCGTTCGTATACTTGGCGAACACCGTGCTCTCCGCCGCCATCACCGTGCAGAGCCGGGCGATGGACAGATTGCGCCAGCTGTTCAGTTCCTGGGCCAGACCCAGCGGGTCGTGCAGGACGATGGCCATGCCCTTTTTATTGAGCAGTTCCACGCCCAGGTTTTTCAGCCGCCCGGTATAGGGGTAAGGCTCATTCTTGACCAGCTTGGCTTCCGCGCCGAAGAAGGGGTGCATGTGGTTGTTGAAGCGCGGGGCCAGCTTGCGCTCGCCGCCTTCGATGGAGCGGAATTCCACCACCTTGGAGCGCAGGTCGCCCGGCTGCAGCGCATGCGGCTGCGTCACGGCCTTGGCCTGGAATTTTTGCAGCTTGTTATGCAGCTTGCTGTCGGATTCGATCTTGCTCAGCGCGGCCTTGGACAGCGGGTCCGGCAGGAACAGCACGCGGAATTCGCTGACATCCTGCGCTTTCTCGATGGAGATCATCGAGGCGTTGATGTCGTCGCCCTTGGTGGTGCAGGTGAACGGCGGGGGCTGCACCGCGTCGCCCAAGGCGATTCTGGCGATGTAGCCCTGGTGATTGACCGCCCAGGCGCTCTCCCATTTGAGTTTGCCCGAACGCTTGGTCATCACGTACAGATAACCTTGGCGCAGCATGCGGACGGTGTAGGCGGCGGTGCGCAGCTTCTTGTCCGCCACGCCCTGGCCCAGGGTGCCGCTGAGTTCCGGAAACTCGGCGTGCCCTTCCTCGCTCGCCGCCACCGCATAGCGCAGCGGCAGCAGCATCAGCCCGGTCTTGCCGCAAAATTTGTTACCGCAGGGGGTTTTAGTGCTCACTTGATTGATTCCAGGTTTTCCGACGCTGCCTTGCGCCAACTTGCCTCAGGCCTTAAACCGACGATATTGGCCGCCGACATCACGCAAACGGCTGCTGCCTTGCTTTGTTCCAAAACTCCGCGCCGGCGAACAGCAGCCACTCCGTCAACGCCGGGGCTCTGTCTTGCCGGTACTGCTCCAGCTCCGCCGCCACGTCCGGATAGCGCTCTTCGCAGTCCCTTCCCAACAACCACCACAGCGCGACGCAGCCCGCGGCTTCATCCTCGGTGTCCACCCAGGGCAAGGCCGCGGCTTCGCGCAGCCAGCTCAGCGCGAGCGGGAAGTCGGGCCACTGCGCCGCCACCGCGTCGGGGTGCAGTTCGCTCAAACCCGCCACCGTGCGCAACAGCTTGTGGTAATGCGCGGCCCAGTCCAGCCGCGCCCAGTGCTCGGCGCGCAGCGACACCGCGCTGGCGCGGCCCTTGGCTTCGTCTATCGCCATATGCCGATACGCGGCCGGATGGGCCGGATAGCACCAATGATCGATAGGCCCCAGCAACTGATTCTTGTCCTCGCCGCTCAGGCTCTGGTCCAACAGGCTCGTAATCCTGGGGTCGTAGTAACGCAGATGATGTTGCCGTCCATCGGGATGCGGCTGGGCGAACAGGCGCTTCAAATGCCTAGCCACCTGCTCCGCCGGCTGCGCGGACCGAAGCCAGGCGCTGACCATGACGGCGCCGCCCTTGCGCAGCGAGTCGCCGATGTCGTCGGCCCCCCGACTTAGCCAGGCCTGGCGCTCCTCCGGTCCAAAGTCCACGGTTTGCGCCAGGTCTATCAGCAGCGGCGCCTGTTCCGGCGCATGGGCAAAAAACGCGTCGTTCAACACCGTGACCGCGGGCTCCGGAAAACAGGCCGCCAACTGCTCCGACGCCAGCGGGTCGCCCAGAGTCCGGTCCAACAGCAGATACCAGCCTGCCGGCGCATCCGCCTGCAAAATTTCATGCAAAGCCTGCATAGTTCCAATCTCTCATCCTGGCCGCAACGCTCAATCCGGATACGGCGCGCTCGCCGCGCCGGCGTGCGCGGCGTCCGCGGCCTGGTAGTTGCAGGGTTGCGGAGGTTTGAACGAAGGGGTGGGCAGACTGGTGCTGGCCGGCCCGCTCCAATCGTGGTTTGCGCCCTTGAAGCTGACGGTGCCGGGCGCATGCAGCTCTATCTTGCCGTCCTTGATCCGCACATAAGCGCCGCCGCTGGTCAGCAGAATCTCCTTCTTGCCGTTCCACAGCTGCTGGCCCTTGATGGCGGTGATCTTGACGTCCTGATCGCCGGTGACTTCAATGCTGTCGCTCTGCGCTTGAAGCTGCACCTTGCCCTTGGCCGCGATCAGCTTCAGCGCCACCTTGTCCTTCACCCCGGCGACGAACAGGCTGATGTGCTGGCCCACGTTATGGAGCCAGCGCCGGCCGCTGGTCTGGTTGGTGTCGCGCTGCGCCACCAGGTCCAGATTGGTGCCGGCCGCCACGGTCTGGCTTTGCTGGCTCAGGCTGGCGATGCCCGCCGGCGCGGACAGCACGATCAGCGGTTGTTGGCCGGCTTGGTCTTTTGCGGTCTTGCCGTCTTTGTCGGTGTTGCTGCCGGCTTCCCAGGCTTTCAGCGCGGCGGCCTGGTGTTGCAGGTGGCCTTCGGTTTTCTTGGCGGCTTTGGCGTTGTCCGGACCGATTTCCTCCGGCCCGGTTTCCATGGTGTCGGCCTGCTGGCCGGTCGCGGTTTCGCCCAGGCTCTGGCTCAGACCCAGCGCCGCGTCCAGCTGGCTTTGCGCTTGTTCGCGCGCCAGTTGTTTGCCCCCAGCGCCGTTCTGCGCTTCGGTGCTCAGCAGCAGGCCGTGGCCGGCGCGGATGGCGCCGTGGCTGTCGGTTCTGAGTTCGAAGCCGTCGCCGCGCGCTTCGGCCTTGCCGTTGCTGCGCGGGTGGGTCAGGAAGCCCTGGTTGAGCTGGGTCTTGCCCGGTTCACTCGATAGCTTGGTTCTGACTTCGCCGGGGGTGTCGTCGAACAGCAGTTCGTTGTACTGGCCGCCCTGGTGTTCCTTGGATTTGATGCCGGACAGGGTTTTATTCGCCGGCAGCGCGCCCGCGCCGCTGAAGTCCGGCGTCGGGTGGCTGCCGTTGTAGAGCACGCCGGTGATCACCGGGCGGTCGATGTCGCCTTCAATGAAGTCGACCAGTACTTCCTGGCCGATGCGCGGGATGAATTGATGGCCCCAGCCGGCGCCGGCGCTGGGCATCACCACGCGCAGCCAGCAGGAGGATTTGTCGTCCATCCCAGCGCCTATGCTCGGATGTTCGTCCGGCCGCTGCCAGTGGAATTGCACCTTGATGCGGCCGTGCTGGTCGGTGTGGACTTCTTCACCCTGGGGGCCGACCACGGTGGCGGTCTGCACGCCACGGGATTTGGGCTTGGCCAGTTCGGTGTGGGCGTAGGCCGGGGTCAGCGGCACGCCGCGGCGTTGGGCGTCGAAGTCGGCGCGGAAGGGTTGGGCTTCCTTACCATCCTGGAAGGCTTTGAGGTCCGCCGGCAGGTTGTTGCGCGCGCTTAAAGCTTGGCGGGTGACGACGAATTCGCGTTGTTCGCTGCTGTCGCCGTCGTGGGCCGGGTGGTCGTCCAGGCGGAACCACTGGCCGGCGGCCAGGCCGCGCACCGAACCGCCGCCGCTGAATTGCTTGGCGTTCAGGTCATGCGCCTGCTGGCGCAGCTGGGCGTAGTGGCTGAGCTGGTCGGCGTCGCCGGCGTAGTACAGCGATTGCGGGTCGTAGTCGTGCAAGGAGGATTGCAAGGCCTTGCCGTTCTGGCCCTGGTCGATGCGGCTGTCGTCGCCGCGGTGCTGGGTCTGCACCGGCTGATAATCGAAGCTGGCCAAAGCCACCGCGCCGGGCACGATCTGGCGTTGGGCATTCCACTCGGTCAGGCCGTCTTCGGCCTCGGTGGCGTCGCTGCGGTGGAAGCGCACCCGCTCGACGCCGGCCGGCGGCAGGCTGTAAGGGTCGTCGAAGGCAACCAAGCGCACTTGTGGCGTGTCGCCGTCCAAATGGTCGAAACGCCAGGCGTAACCCTCTTCGTGCAGCAGGCGCACGATGAAGTCGTAATCGCTCTCGCGGTATTGCAGGCAGTAGCTGCGCGGCGACGCCGGGCCGGTCTTGAAGTCCTGGGCCTGGACGCGGGCGAATACCGGATTGGCCTGCTGATGCTCGCTCAGAATCTGCGTGACGATGTCCGGCACCGATTGATCCTGGAACACCCGCGAGCTGACGCGGTGACGCAGCAGCGCGAACGGCGGTTCAATGGTCAGCTGATAACGGCTGAAGCCGCCGTCCGAGCCCAGGCACTCGGCCTTGGACACCACGCCGCAGCGCAGGCTCTCCGCGCCGGCGGCGTCGAGGATGCCGAGCCGGGCCGGCAGGCCGAGCAGGCTCTTGAGTTCGATCTTGCCGTCCGGAGACAGGCAGATGAGCTGGTAGGCGTAAGACCGGGACACGCCTTCTTCGCCGGCCAAACTCAGCGGCAGCAATTGCTCGGCCGCCACGCTGCCGTCGCCCAGGCTGAGGGTGAGCAGGCGCTGGTCCTGGTTGAAGGCGGAGGCGAAGCTGGCGAGCAGGGTGCTGGGGTCCATGGCGTTAACCTGATTCAAATCGACTGCGCAATTGGCGAGTCCTTAAGCAAACCGTGCGCGGCCGCGCCGGGTTTGCTTAAGCACCCGAAAACGCCCGGCCGCCCGCTTGCGCTGGGCGGCCCGGCGCCGAGATTCAGTTGGCGATCAGACGCACCGCGTGCAGCTGACGCTCGGTGTCGTAACGCACGGTGATTTTATTGGCCGGCACGCCGGCGTCGCTCAGGAACTGCTTGACGGCGATGGCGCGGGTTTGCGCCGCGGCGCGGGCATTGCCGATGTCGCCGCGGTAGCAGTGGCCGCGCACCAGGATGGATTTGGCGGTCTTGAGCTTGGGCAGCAGCAGTTGCAGTTGAGCCTCGCCCACCGGGGACAGTTTGGGGCTCATTTTTTCAAACGGGATCAGGTTGGGGTCTATGGCCATATTGGCGGCCACGGCCTTGTCCAGCGCGGCCTTCTCTTCCGCCGCCTTGATCACGGCGGGGTCGTTGGAGGCTTGTTGAGCGTTAGGATTGGTCTTGCAGCCCACCAGCGACAGGGCGAGCGCGGCGACCATCAGCAAACGTTTCATAGCATTACTTCCCGGATTGACTTTGACATGGGTAAAGGACATCCCGGAGCCCGCCGCGGCCAATCGGCGCGCGGCGGCCCCCGGGGTGCCTTAGAGTCTGTTCAAAGCCCGGCGGTCACGAGCGAAACAGGGCGAAAACAGCGGAAGAAACGGACTGGCCCTAGGGCGCATGAGCATTCCGAAGCGGTACTCGCCGTGCAAGGTCTCGCGCACGCGGCGGACATTGAACAGATTCTTGCAACCCGCCCAGGGCAGTGGGCGGGTTGTCACTTCTTCGCTACTGAGACTTAGGCGATCGCTTTGTTGGCGGTCAGGTCCCAGCCGGAGCTGACGTTACCGCCGCCGGCGCCGTCAGCGCGTTTCTGCTGGGTGTAGGTCCACTTGATCTTGCCGTAAGTGAAGCTCACTTTTTCGCTGGGGAAGCCGTTGTCGTTGGCGGAACCGTGCGGCTCAACCTTGGCGATCAGGACTTGTTCCATCTTGATCTCCATGTACTTCACCTTGTCACCACCGGCACGGCACAGTTCGATGGTGATTTCCTTGATGTGCTGGCCCTTGCAGCAGGCTTCGTAGATCTTCGGGCTGGCTTTGTCCAGGAAGTGGGTGATTTCGTAAGCGGCGTGGTTCACGCGCTCGGCGGTGGCGCCGCCGGCGGAGCTGGCGGTAGCCTGGGCCGGCTGTTCCAGTTTGTGGGCAAAGGACTGGATTTCGATCCAGTCTTTGTGCTTGTCGTCGCTGCTTTCGCCAGGAATACCGTCAATTTTCAGGAATGCATCAAAAGCCATTTACTTCTCCTTAGAACAAAGGTCAAAAATTGGAGGCGAGCCCTCCCATTCCAAAAGACGCCCGCGCCCGCCGCCGCGCCGGAACCCGGCGGACGCGCGCAGGCTCTCCAGCCTTAACCCGCCGGCTGCGGCAGCTCCGCCACCAGACGCAGGGAAATGGTCAGTTCATCCAGCTGGAAATGCGGCCGCAAGAAGGCGGCGGCGCGATAGACGCCCGGTTTGCCCGGCACTTCCACCACGTCGACGCGCGCTTCGCGCAGCGGATATTTGGCTTTGGCTTCCTGGCTGGCGGAGTCGTCCAGCAGCACGTATTGCGCCAGCCAGGTGTTCAGGAAGTCCTGCACGTTCTGGCGCGAGGCGAAGCTGCCGATCTTGTCGCGCATGATGGATTTCATGTAATGCGCGATGCGCGATACCGCGAAGATGTAGGGCAGCTGGGTGGACAAACGCGCGTTGGCGTTGGCCGAATCGGTGTTGTAGGTCTTGGCCTTCTGCACCGATTGCCCGCCGAAGAAGGCCGCGTAGTCGGTGTTCTTGCAGTGCACCAGCGAGATGAAACCCAGATCGGACAGCAGTTTTTCGGTGCGGTCGGTGATCGCCACTTCGGTGGGGCACTTGAGCGCCACTTCGCCGTCGTCGGTCTTGAAGGTGTGGGCCGGCAGGCCTTCCACCAGGCCGCCGCCTTCCACGCCGCGGATGGCCGCCAGCCAGCCGTATTGGGCGAAGGCGGAGGTCAGGCGCGCGGCGTAGGCGTAGGAGGCGTTGGTCCACAGGTATTTTTCGTGGGTGCTGCCGTCCACGTTTTCCTCAAAGTCGAATTCCTCCACCGGCACATTGTCGCGGCCGTAGGGCAGACGGCCCAGCACATGCGGCAAGACCAGGCCGACGTAGCGGGAGTCTTCGGATTCGCGGAAGGATTTCCACTTGGCGTATTCGACGGTGTCGAAGATCTTGGCCAGATCGCGCGGCTTGCCCACGTCGGTGAAGCTCTCCAGGCCGAACAGGCCGGAGGAAGCGGCGGTGATCAGCGGCGCGTGCGCGGAGGCCGCCACGTGGGACAGTTCGTCCAGCAGGTAGAAGTCTTCCGGGTGGCGGGTGAATTCGTAATCGCCCACCAGGCCGGCGTAAGGCGCGCCGCCGAAGGTGCCGTATTCTTCTTCGTAGATTTTCTTGAACAGCGCGCTCTGGTCGAACTCCGGCGCCGCCTTGAAGTCCTTGACCAGGTCTTTCTTGGAGGCGTTGAGCACCTTGATCTTGAGCATGGTGCTGGTTTCGGACTCCATCACCAGGTATTTCAGGCCGCGCCAGGAGGCTTCCAGCTTCTGGAAGTCGTTGTGGTGCATGATCTCGTTCAGCTGTGAGGAGATCAGCGCGTCGATTTCGGCGATGCGCGCGTCTATGCTGGCGGACAGATCGCGCGATACGCTGACGCTGCCTTCCAGCACCTGGTCGACCAGCTCGCCGATCAGGTCGCGAGTGTGGCCCTTCTCGTTGTCGTTGGTGGCGACGCGGCTTTGCTCGATGATGGAGTCGAGCAGGCTGCCTGCCGCCGCCGGGGCTGCGGCCGCGCCGGCCTCAAGTTGTTGTTCTGCGCTCATCTATCACTCTCCCGCTTTGTCCGGATGCGCGGCCTGGCTGATCGCCTTCAGCTTTTCCGTATCGCGCACCACTTCATCCAGCAATTCTTCCAGCTTGTCGTTGCCCGCCATCTTGTTGCGCAGGTCGGCCAGGCGCTTGCGCGCGTCCAGCAGCTTTTTCAGCGGCTCGACCTGATCCACCACGTTCTGCGGCTCGAAATCCGCCAGTTCGTCGAAGTTCAGCTCCATCGCCAGCTGGCTGCCGTCGTCTTTCAGCTTGTTGTCCACCTTGATGGCCAGGCGCGGCGCCATGCCCTTGAGCACTTCGTCGAAGTTGTCACGGTCGATCTGAACGAACTTGCGTTCCTTCATCTTGGGCAGCGGCTCCTTGCTGTGGCCGGAGTAATCCCCCAGCACGCCCAGCACGAAGGGCAGTTCCTTGGTTTCGATGGCGTCGCCGATTTCAACGTCGTAGGTGATCTGCACGCGCGGCGGGCGTACCCGCGACAGTTTTTTCTGTGTGCTTTCTTTGGCCATGATGGTTCTCTCTCAAGTTCACAAAGCTCTGATTGGAGCGGCCTCGGCGAATGTCGCCGGCCGCTCCGGTGTTACGCCACTACTCAGGCCACGCTGCGCGACAGGCTGGACGCCACCTCGCGCAGCTGCGCCACCGAAATGGACGGATCGTTCAGCCTCCGCCCCAGGATGTAAGCCGCTTCGGCGTAGGCCTGGTGGTTGCGCCACGGCGCGTGCGGCTCGGCCACGTCGACGATGAAGCGGGCGTCCAACTGCCCTCCCCAGCACTGTGCGACGATCTGTTCGTTCAAATCTCCCGGCAGCAAGGCCAGGAAGCGGCCTTCCGGCCGCTGAATCAGCAGGCATTGCTCCGCCTGTCCCGCCTGGCCGGCGGTGGCCGCCTGGTACAGCGACAGCCAGGTGGCCGCGGCCAGCATGTCTTCGCCGTCGCGGTCCGGCAGCGGCAGCAGATAAGTCTGCGCCGTCAGGCTGCCCTGGAACTTGCGCAGCAGCTGATGGTGGAAGGTGAAGGCCAGCAGCACCGTCTCCAGGTCCGGCAGCCCGCGGCCGCTCAACAACCGGCTCAGGTGGGAGGCCGGCGTCACGCTCAGATGCCGTTCCAGCAACTGCTGCGCCAGATCCAGATCCGCCACGGAGGAGATGCCGAACAGCGACTGCTCCTCCAGGAACTGGCGGCAGGCCAGCATTTCCACCGCATTGTCGATGGCGCTGCTCAATTGCTCCTTAAGGCCGGAGAAGAACAGTTCGTTGGCCAGCATCAGCACCGACAACGGCGGCAAGGCCGCGTCGCAAGGCATCAGCGAGGCCGCCACCAGCGGGTAATTGCGGCCGCTTTCGTCGCGGCTGGGCTGCATCACGCCCAGCGACAGCCACATCTGGTCGCGGCTGCGCAGCACGAAGCTGGTGCCCGGCATCGCGCGGTAGCGCTCCACCGCCTCCGGGCCGGATTCCAGCCCGCCCAGGCTTTGCGCCAGCAGCTGGTCCAGCTGGGTGGCCGCCGAGTGGGTGGCGTTGACGCGGACGAAATCGCCGCGGCGCGGCAATTTGCCGAAAATGCAGAATTGCGGAGGCGTTTCCTGCGCCCGCTTGAAATTGAACGCCATGACTATGTGTCTCCCTTAAAGCGTCACGCGCTCAGGCAAGGTCAGCTTGTACAGCTTGTTCAGTTGCAGCGGATTGACGCCGCCAACCATGCGGAAATTGAATTTCACCGTCTGCGCTTCGCCGTCGGCCTTGCGCAGGTTCCAGGTGAGCTGGGCGGAGTCCGGGCTGTCCTGGCTGACCTTGGCGCTGGACAGCAAACGCATCAGGCCCATGCGGCCCGGCTGGTTGCCCACCACGCTGCTGGCGCCGCTGTAGGACACTACCTGGATGCGGGCGCCGGCGTTCTGGCCGTTGCCCGGCCAGGTGAACGGCTGCCAGGCCTGCGGGCCGTTGCGGTAGCGCAGTTCCTGGCCGTCCACCTCGAACACGATTTCGGACAGGCCTGGCGTCGGCGTCGGCTGCAGTTCGAAACGGGTGTTCTCGCCGTCTTGCAACTGGGCGTTGGCCAGCGCGGACAGGCTGCTGACGCTGGACAGGAAGGCCGGGTTGAACTTGACCCCCATATTGCCCCAGGCGCGCGGCACCAATTGGTCGCCCTTCTTCTGCACCAGGCCGTTCAGGTATTTGTTGATGAATTTGTCCAGCGTGCCGTCGTTGGCTTTGACGAAGCGGCTGATCTCCGCCACCGAGGCGCTGTTGCTGGAATCCGCGAACGGGTATTTGCCGGCCAGCTGCTTCCACTGCGGCAGCACTTCATTGGCCCAGGCCTGGTTGATGTCGTTGGCCACCGGTCCCAGCAAGGCGTTGTAGGACTGGGTCAGCGGACGCACCAGCATGGGCCTCACCATCTCGCCGGTTTCCGGCGTGACCTGGCTGAGCAGAGTGTTGTCGACGAAGGAGGCGGTGTCGCCCAGCTCCGAGCCGGAACCGCCCAGGGTCGCCTGCAAGGCGGCGCGCGCCTGCGGGCCGGGCTCGTCTGTGCTGGAGATCGCCGCCAGCTTGGCTTTCAGCTTGGCCAGCTGATCCAGGTAGGCGTTGATCGGCGGATTGTCGCCCTTGACCAGTTGGGCGACGCCGGCGAACTGGCGGCCCACTTCGCCGTACAGCTTGGCCTTGTCCGCCTGGGCCGGCGCGCTGCCGCCCTTGAGGAATTCCGCGGTTTTTTCCAGCATCGACTGCTTGGCGTTTTCCAGCGAGCGGTTCAGCTCGGACGGATTGTCCCAGGCCGTCTCCATCGCCGCGCGCGCCAGCACCAGCTTGATAGGCGAGCTTTGCTTGTCGGACAGCCGCGCCATCGCGGAGGCGGACTGAGCCGGGTTGCTGAAGTCGCGGGTGGTGACGCCGATCAGGAATTTCTTCCAGGCGGCGGCGTATTGGCCGCGGTACAGGGCTTCCAGCGCGGCGCGGTTTTTCTCCACGTCGCCGTCCCGGCCCAGATTGTCCTGAGAGGACGAGGCCAGCACCCAGTCGTCGCTGCGGATTTCGCCCTTGCTGGCTTCGTCGATCGCGGCTTTGACGTAGCCGTTCCAGGCTTCGCGGGTGTAAGCCCCCTCCACCATCTGGCTGCCGGCCATCACGTCCAGGTCGCGGTTGTCCAGGATCCGCGCCACGGTCAGCGGCGCGAAGCGGGTGTTGGCGCGGGCCTTGATCTCATTGAACACCCGCTCCTGAGCGGACAGGCGCTTGAAGGAGCCGCGCAACACCTCGCGCGCCTCGCCCACCACCTTGGCGTTGTTGTCGATCAGCGGCAGGTCCGCTTCCTTGATCTGGCTGACGTAGAAAGCCACCAGCTTCTCGGCCACCGCCATCACCTCTTCCACCGAATACTGGCCGCGCTGGCTTTCCAGGTAAGGCCGCCAGTAGCGCGGCAGCTGGTCGATCAGATGCGCTTCGTCCATGCGCTTCTGCTCGTGCAGCATCAGATAGGTTTTCAAGGCGTTGTAGCTGGCGTCCAACTGCTGCGGATTGCGTTGCGCAGCGGCGGTCTCACCTTGCGCGGCGGAAGCTTCCAGCTTGGCCGTGGTGGCGCGTTGCGGCCAATCCAGCGCGCTCAAGTTGATATTGGGCAAGCCGCCGCGCGGCGCGTGCTTTTTAGGCTTGGGCTTGAACGGCGCCGGAGCCGGCGCGGCCGGCTTGGGCGGTTCGCTCACCACCGGAGCGGGCGCGGGCGTCGGCGCGGGCGCTTCCGGCTTCAGGGCCACCAGCGTGGTTTCCAGATTGCGCTGCACCGGGCGCAGCATCGCTTCCTTCAGGCCGGCGAAGTACTCGCGGCGCAGTTGCGGCTCCAGCTCCTTGCCCTGGTACAGGCCCAGGCCCACTTGCCACGGCGCGCCGTTCTTGCGGTAGGACTGCAATTCCTCCAGGCGCTTCTGCAGGATCTGCAGCGAACGCAGCTTGTCGTACAGCTGCCCGCTGGCGGCCAGCTTTTGCGCCTGCGCGCGCTCGGCCTTCACCTCGTCCAGCAAATGCTGGTTGCCGATGAAGGACCAGGTCCAGAAGCTGGCCAGCGCGGCCAGCGACAACACTCCAGCGGCCATGCCGAACAGACGCCAGCGGCTGCCGCTGGGCTTGGTCTGCCGGGAGATCAGGTGTTGATCCTGGAACAGCACGTCGCGGAACAGATTGCGCAGGAAGTAGCTGTAAGACGCCGGCGCCTGCTTCATCTCCTGGCCGCCCTGGCTCAGGTCGAACTGGCCTTGCACGCGATTGGCGGCCACGATGCGCGGCACGCCCTCTTGCAGGGCGCTGGTGAAATAGAAACCGCGCAGCAAGGGCCGCGCGTGGTAAGGGTCTTCTTCGTGCAGCAGTTTGACGAACTTGACCACCGCCTCTTTCAGGCCGTGGAATTCGATGGGGAAGGCGAAATGGGCCGGCTTGACCTGATCGCCGCGGTACTGGATCAGTTTTTCCTCGCCGGCCTGCACCAAGCCGCGGTACAGGAGCTCGAACTGCTGGCCGGTCACATTGGCCACGTCGAAGCCCGTGCCCTGGTCCGCGCTCAGCGTCGCGCCCCAGACCCTGGCGCGGTCCTCGTCGCTGGCGTCCTGGAAGAACTGGGCGAAACCGCCCAAGAGGTCCAGCTTGGTGAACACCAGATAAATGGGCACCAAGAGGCCGAAGGTGTTGCAGACCTCGTGAATGCGCTCGCGGATCTGGCGCGCGTACAGGGTGAAGCCTTCGCTATGGTGCTGCGCCAGCTCCGGCAGGCTGATGGCGATCAAGATGCCGTTGACCGGCGCCTTGGCCCGGTGTTTTTTCAGCAGCTTGAGGAATTCCAGCCACTCCACCCTATCTTCGCTCTGGGTGGCGTAGCGGCCGGCGGTGTCCAGCAGCACGCCCTCGGTGGAGAAGAACCAGTCGCAGTTGCGGGTGCCGCCCACGCCCTGGATGCCGCTCTTGTCGCTGAAGGGGAAGGTCAGGCCGGACTGCAGGATGGCCGAGCTTTTGCCCGCCGCCGGGTGGCCGATGATCATGTACCACGGCAGCTCGTACAAGGCGGCGCTGCCGCTGGCGCTGCCCAGCTTGGATTTCTTCAGGGTGTCGATCGCCCCCAGCAGCCGCTGGCGCAGCAGGGTGACCTCGGCGCGCTTGTCGGAGCTGGCGTTGATGACCGCCTCGTCCGCCTGCTTGCGCAGCATGCGCTCAAGCAGGCCGCCGGCGCGGCGCGCCAATACCTGGCCCACCAGCAGGGTCAGCACCCAAAACAACATGACGCCGATAATCCAGCCCAAACGGGCCTCCAGCGACTCCAAGCCCAACCACGGCCCCAGGAACCAGATCAAAGCGATCAGGATCAGGAACCCGATTGCCGAAGCCACTTTGGCGTGACGCAGCCAACCTTTCATAAACACCCACCACCTTCTTTTAAACCGTTATTTTTTGAGCAGGGACTTCAGCGAGCCTGAGCGCTCGATATGCCCGAAGTCCTTGAAGCTCCAGTTGCCGCCCCAAGTCAGGCCGGCCGCCGTCGCCTCTTCCCCCAGCGCGTTGTAAGCCTGCATCGCCCAGGGATCGCGTTCCGATATCACTACCTTGCCTTCGCGGATCGGCGCCAAATCCACCGCCAGGCCGTATTGATGCTTGCTCTGTCCGCCTTTGGCCTTGGTCACCAGCGTGGCCTGCCCGGCCAGCGAGTCCTGGCGCTCCGGGCTGCGATAGCCTTCCAGCAGCACCATGGGGAAGCCCCTGGCCTTCATTTTTTCCATCACCCGCAGCACCACCTGCACAAACTCCGGATTCAGCTTGCTCCAGTCCCGGTCCGCATGGCCCAAGCTGGGCCGCTCCGCTATGACGTTGACAAAAGCTTCCGGCGGAAGCGGCGGCGGGGGCACCAGTTTTTCTTCCAACAGCGTTTGCTTAATTCTTATGCCCTGCGCATATTCTGCCGCTTCGAACTCGGGACTGCGATGAAAACGATTCAATTTCAGCGTGATCGCCACCGCCAGGGCCACCAGCAACAGCGACACCACCGGCAGCCACACCCGCCAGTAACGCGCGGCGGCGCTGGGCGCCCGGCGCGACGCACGCAAAAAAGCGGCGCTCACCGCCCGCTTTTCAGTCAGTGTTTCCGGCCCTGCGGCCATGGCTCCGGCCAAAGCCTCCGCCCCAGGCAGAACAGGCTTTGGCGAGCGGCTCCCTTCCAAGATGCGGGGCTGTCCCAAGAAGAATTTCCAGCCCAGCCAGGACAGGAGCAAAACGATGCCAAGCACCAGGATCGGCAAGATATAGTTCAAATGCATTTTGACGCGAGACGATAAATGACATTACAATTTAAATCAATAGCTTGAGCTACCCGATCTCTGATTTTAACCGCCGTATGCAAATCAATTTGCGACGGAGCATGCATTCCAATTAAACCAAAAATTTGGGATACTTTCGATAGCAGATAGTCACAAATCCAATCGTTAGGAACCGCCGTCATGATGAAAAAACGCCCCAGCTGGCAACGGGCCCGCGCCCTATTTTACGCCATCGCCATAGCCTCTCTGACCGCTTGTTCCAGCACCAAGACCATCGACATCAAAGCGGAAGGCAGCCCGTCGCTAAACCGCGACGCCAAAGGCAAACCGCTGTCCGTGGTGGTGCATGTCTACCAGCTCAAAAACCAGCAGGCTTTCAACCGCCTGACCATGGAGGCCCTGTCCAGCGGCAAGCCTGAATCAGAACTGCTGGGCGACAGTCTGATCAACAGCAAAGAACTGACCTTTTTGCCAGGTGGTAAAGTGACGCTAGAAGACGTCACCATTGAAAAAGACGCTCAGTTCATCGGCGTCGTCGGCTTTTTCCGCCGTCCGGACGCCCACTTCTGGCGCCTGTTGTACGACGCCGACGCCGTCCGCAGCAAAGACCTGAGCTTCCGCGCCGCCGATTGCCACCTGGAAGCCATCAAACCCAAAGCGTTGACCCTGCCCGGCCAGCCCGCGTCCGCCAAGGCGGACTGCGCCGGCAGCCGAAACTGAAGCCTGCTGCGGCGCCGGGCCGACGCTGAAAATTAACAAACTCTTTTGCATGACAAGGGCGCCGCTCTTGCTGCAAAATGTCGCGCATTTTAGCGATCGTGTACACAGTTTGAACAGGGTGTTATTACCGGATGCGGGCCGTTCCGGCCATGACGTGGCTCAAAGCCCGTGCGCTTCTTCGCCCGCGGCGGCCAGGCCCGGCTGACAAGCCGATGAATTTCCAGGCGCAATTGAGATTGAAGTAGATTTCCAGACAAGGTGTATCAGTAATGCAACAAGCCAAACGAGTGCTCTGGGGCGAAGGCATGTTCCTGCGCCCGCAGCACTTTCAACAGCAAACCCTCTTGCTGGAGCAGCACGTCGCCGCGCGGCAGCAACTGAGCCAACGCCACGGCTGGGGCCTGCAACACATCGTCTTGGACGAGCAGGCGCTCAAGGGCGGCACCGTCCGCATCGACGGGCTGTCCATCCTGTTCCGGGACGGCACGCTGTTCCAGGCGCCGGCCAGCGCGCCGCTGCCGCTGTCCCGCGATCTGAACACCTTGCCGCAAGCCGGCATCAAGACCACGCTTTACGCCTGTCTCGCCCATATGCAGCCTTACGGCGGCAACACCCGCAACGGCGAGCTCATGTCCCGCCCCACTCGCTTCCAAAGCGCCAGCGCGGAAGTGGCCGATCTCTACACCCAGGCGCTGGACGCCGATCTGTCCACGCTGGAGCTGGACGTGCGGCTGATGATCGAGGAAGAGAACCGCGACGGCTACGACGCCATTCCGCTGTGCCGGCTGGAAAAGGACGCCACCGGCCAATGGGGCCTGGGCGGCGGCTTCATTCCCCCGCTGGCCACGGTGGAAGGCTCGCGCGAGGTCAGCCACATGCTGCGCCGCCTGCTGGACATCCTGCTGGTCAAGAACCAGGCGCTGTCCGGCGGCCAGCGCGAACGCGCCAAGAACGTGATGGAGTACAGCTCCAGCGACATCAGCTCCTTCTGGCTGCTGCACACCGTCAACCGCAACTTCGCCAAGCTGCGCCACCTGTCGCTGTCCAGCCCGCTGCATCCGGAAGAGCTGTATCTGGCGCTGGCCGAATTCTGCGGCGAGCTGCAGACCTTCTCCACCCATTACACCCTGTCCGACATCCCGGCCTATCGCCACGACGACCTGCACGCCGTACTGGCCGCGCTGGACACGCAGATCCGCGAACTGCTGGAAACCGTGATCTCCTCGCGTTACGCCATCATCCCGCTGCATTCGCCCAAGCCGTCCTTCTACATCGGCCGGCTGGAAAGCGACCGCCTGCTGGAGAACGTCGATTACTACCTGTCGGTGCAGAGCGAACTGCCTGCCAGCCAGATCATCGACAGCGTGCCGCTGAAGATGAAGATCGGCGCGCCGGACGACGTGGAAAAAATCCTCAACTCAGCCATGCGCGGCGTGGCGCTCAGCCATGCGGCGCAAACGCCGTCCGCCATTCCGGTGCGCGTGGGCAACCACTATTTCGCGCTGGAGCCGCACGGCGAAATCTTCGGCCGCATGCTGCAATCGCGCAGCATCTGCATCTATATGCCGCAGACGCTCTCCAACCTGACGCTTGAACTGATCGCCGTATTCCGCTGAGGCCGCCATGAACCAAACCGCCGCAACTCTTCAAGAACGCCCGCTGGCCGTAGCCTCCGCCTCGGCGCCCACCCTGCGCGAAATGCTGGAAGACGGCATCTACCTGCTGTTCCTGCTCCGGGACGGCAACGCCCCCAGCAGCGCAGTGGAGTTCAACCGCCGCGTCGACCAGTTCCTGAACCAGTACGAGCGCAACGCGCGCAACTTCGGCAAGGACCAGAACGCCATCAACCACTCCAAGTACGCGTTTTGCGCCTTGATGGACGAGATCATTCTGTCCTCCGAGTTCGACATCCGCGACGAATGGGAGCGCATGCCGCTGCAACTGCGGCTGTTTGGCGAGCATCTGGCCGGCGAGGGCTTCTTCAACCGCCTGGAACAACTGCGTCTGGACCCGGCCGCCCATATCGAGCCGCTGGAAGTGTTCTACACCTGCCTGTTGCTGGGCTTCCAAGGCAAATACCTGCTGGAAGGCCAGGAAAAGCTGGGCTACCTGACCCACAAGCTGGGCCAGGAAATCCAGCAAGTGCGCGGCGGCAAGGCCGAGTTCGCGCCCAACTGGCAGCTGCCGCAACGCTTCCAGGCCTTTGTCCGCCATGAACTGCCGCTGTGGCTGTACTTCGCGCTGCTGGCGGTGGTGGGCGCCGGCATCTTCGTCGCCTACCGCTGGCTGCTGTCCAACCAGCTCCAATCCATTTTCGGCCTGTAAGCCATGCAGAGCAGCCGTCACGCCCAGATCCTGCCGTCGGTGCTGGACCGGCTGCTGGACGACCAGCCGGACAACAGCCACGGCGCGGAAACCATGTTGTACGAACTGCCGCAGATCAAGCGCTCGCTGGCGCGGGATCTGGAAGCGCTGCTGAACACCCGGCTCGCGCCCTTGCAAGAACTGTTCGACATGTACCCGCAGGCCCACGACAGCATGTTGAGCTTCGGCATTCCGGACCTGTCCGGCATCAGCCTGCTCAATCCGCAAGACCGGGAACTGCTGCGCGAGCAACTGCGCCGCGCCATCGAAGTGCACGAGCCGCGGCTGTCCCGCGTGCGGGTGAACCTGGACGCGCCGCGCGAGATGGAGCGCCACCTGCGCTTCCGCGTCGACGCGGTGCTGAAAGTGCATCCGCACCGGCCGCCGGTCACCTTCGACGCCACCCTGCAACTCTCCTCCAACGTTTACAAGGTACAAGGCTGACCCAGCCTGACAGCGCCCCATGGACCCCAGCACCCTGCTCGCCAGCTTCGCCTCCGCCTTCAACCAGGACCAGCGCCTGCTCACCCTCAGCCTGGGCGACGGCAGCGTGGCGGCCGAGCAATTGCTGCCGCTGAGTTTGGCCGGCGAAGAAGGCGTGTCCCGGTCTTACGCCTACCAGCTCACCTGTTTGTCTCCGGACGGCAAGATTGAACTCAAGAGTCTGCTCGGCCTGCCGGCCCGGCTCGGCATCCTGGACGCCGCCGGCGCGGAGAGCCTGCGCTGCGGCGTGGTGTCCAAGGCCGAGTGCCTGGGCTCGGACGGCGGCTTCAGCCGCTACCAGCTGACCATAGAGCCGCCGTTCGCGCTGCTGCGGCACCGCATAAGCTCGCGGGTGTTCCAGGATCAGTCGGTGCCGGACATCGTCACGCAGATCCTGAGCGAGCATCAGCAGGCCAATCCGGTGTTCGCCCGCGTGCAGGCCCAGGACTTCAAGACCGGCCCGGCGTCGCCGCGTAGCTACTGTCTGCAATACCGCGAGAGCGATTACGACTTCATCGTGCGCCTGCTGCATGAAGAGGGTTACGCCTGGCGTTTCGACCATTTGGACGGCGACACGCCACAAGTGCGCTTGGTCGCCTTCGACGACCCTTACAGCCTGCCGCCGGCTACGGTCGAGCGAGTGCGCTTCCACCGCAGCGACGCCACCGAAGCCGAAGACGGCCTGACCGAGTGGAACGCCCAACGCCAGATCGTCCCCGGCGCGGTGGCTTTGGCCAGCTTCGACTACCAGCCTGTCTCCACCCAGCACAGCGGCGACGACAGCCGCATCGATCAGGGCCAGAACGGCAAGGCGCTGCAATCCTCCTTGCACGACTACGACCCGCAATC
This sequence comes from Chromobacterium sp. CCUG 30098, assembly GCF_059916605.1. Lineage (NCBI taxonomy): Bacteria > Pseudomonadati > Pseudomonadota > Betaproteobacteria > Neisseriales > Chromobacteriaceae > Chromobacterium > Chromobacterium sp. CCUG 30098. The sequence continues at coordinate 30,969 of NZ_JAUCGS010000018.1, forward strand.
GCTGTACTACGCCGGCGACGCCGACCAGCTCAGTCATTACGCCCAGCTGCGCCAGCAAGCGCATGACCTGAATGCTAAGCAATTCAGCGGCGGCGGCTCGGTGCGCGGCCTGGCCGCCGGCCAGTGGTTCCGCCTGGACGACCATCCGGCCCACGACGGCGACAGCAGCGAACAGCGCGAATTCGTCGTCACCCGCCAAACCTTAAGTGCGCGTAACAACCTGCCGGCCGACCTCAAAGCGCTGGCAAAAGCCGAGGACGCCCAACCCTTCCGCGCCGACTTCGACGCCCAGCGCCGCGGCGTGCCGCTGACCCCGGCCTACGCCCACACCGAACTGGCCAAGCCCAAGTCTCGCGGCGTGCAGACCGCCACCGTGGTGGGACCGCAAGGAGAAGAAGTCCACACCGACCAGCACGGCCGCATCAAGGTGCAATTCCACTGGCAGCGGCCGGAAGAACACCCGAGCATCGGCGCGGGGATGGACGACAAATCCTCCTGCTGGCTGCGGGTGGTGATGCCCAGCGCCGGCGCCGGCTGGGGCCACCAATTCATCCCGCGCATCGGCCAGGAAGTCTTGGTCGACTTCATCGAAGGCGATATCGACCGCCCGGTGATTACCGGTGTGCTCTACAACGGCAGCCACCCGCCGCCGGACTTCAGCGGCGCGGGCGCCTTGCCGGCGAACAAGACCCTGTCCGGCATCAAATCCAAAGAACACCAGGGTGGCCAGTACAACGAACTGCTGTTCGACGACACCCCCGGCGAAGTCCGCGCCAAACTATCGAGCGAACCCGGCAAAACCCAACTCAACCAAGGCTTCCTCACCCAGCCGCGCAGCAACGGCAAGGCCGAGCCGCGCGGCGACGGCTTCGAACTGCGCACCGACAACCACGGCGCCATCCGCGCCGGCCACGGCCTGCTGCTGAGCACCGAAGCGCAGAACGGCGCGTCCGGCAAACAGCTGGCACGCGAACAGGCGCAAAGCCAGCTGGACGCGGCCTTGGCCCTGAGCCAAAGCCTGGGCGACACCGCCAGCGGCCAGCAGGCCGACACCATGGAAACCGGGCCGGAAGAAATTGGCCCGGACAACGCCAAAGCCGCCAAGAAAACCGAAGGCCATCTGCAACACCAGGCCGCCGCCTTGAAAGCCTGGGAAGCCGGTTCCAACACCGACAAGGACGGCAAAACGGCGAAAGAGCAGGCCGGCCAGCAACCTCTGATCGTGCTATCGGCCCCAGCCGGCATCGCCAGCCTGAGCCAGCAAAGCCAGACCGTGGCGGCGGGGACCAATCTGGACCTGGTGGCGCAGCGCGACACCAACCAAACCTCGGGCCGGCGCTGGCTGCATAACGTGGGCCAGCACATCAGCCTGTTCGTGGCCGGGGTCAAGGATCAGATCGCGCTGAAGCTGATCGCCGCCAAGGGCAAGATCCAGATGCAGGCACAGAGCGACAGCATCGAGGTGACCGCGGACAAGGATGTGACCGTCACCGCCTGCAAGGGCAAGGTGGAAATCGCCGCCGGCCAGGAAATCCTGCTCACCAGCGGCGGCGGCTATATCCGGCTCAAGGGCGGCAATATCGAAGTGCACTGCCCGGGCGAAGTCAGCGTCAAGGGCGCCAGCCACGCGCTCACCGGCCCGGCCAGCCTCAGCACGCCCACGCCCACCTTCAACAAGCCGGGCATGGGCAATCTGCAAGTGATTCACGATTTCGCCAACGGCTACTCCATGGATCAGGGCAAATTCGTGCTCACCGACGCGCTGGGCGTCAAGCACAGCGGCGTGCTGGACGCCGCCGGCAAGGCCATGGTCAACGGCCTGCCCACCGGACCGGCTCAAGTGCAGTTCCTGGGCCGTCCGCACAAGAGCGAGGCGGACATCTTCCCCTTTGTGCCGCAGCCGGAAGCGGCGCTGCAAAAAATGGGCGCCGCGGTGCAGCAGCAGGCCATGAGCCAGCTGGGCAGCCTGGTGGGCAAGGCGCTGCCGCCCGGCGCCGCCGGCCTGGCGCAAAACCTGGCCCAGGCCAAAGGCGCCGTGGACCAGGCCAAAGCCATGGCCTCCCAAGCCCAGGCAGCGCTGCAACAAGCGCGCGACATCAAACAACTTGCCTCCGGCGCGTCCCTCCCCGCCGCCGCCGGCATGATCAAGAATATCGTTTAAGAGCCCTCCTCCGACATGAGCACCGCAGCCCAAGCCAAACCCGTCGCCGTCATCAACGGCACGCCGCAAAACGCAGCCCAGGTCATCCAGCAAACCGGCAAGACCTTCGATCAATGGCTGCAAAGCATCAGCGACGGGCATCTGTCGGTGGACAGCCTCAAGACCATAGGCAGCGCGGTGCCCATTGTCGGCAACCTGATCTCGGTGGGCGATGTCATCGTCGACCTGATGGAGATGTCGGAAAAGAGCAAGAAAAAACAGGAAGTCGACGTCTTCGACTGGCTGTTTCTGGGCGTGGACCTGGTGGGCGTGGTGCCGGCCGCAGGCGGCCTGTTCAAAATGGGCGCGCGCCCCACGCTGAAGCTGTGCGCCAGCAGCGTGCGCCGCGCCGGCGGCGACTGGCTGAAAATGGAGCTGTCCGCCTCGCTGACCCAAAAAGTGGCCAATATGTTGCCGGCCGACTTCCGCAATATGCCGGACCAATGGGTCAAGCACGTAGACAGCAAAATGCAGAGCACGCTGGAAACCTGCGGCGGCAAAGGCAAGGTCATCATCTCGGACCTGGCCAATCTGCTGATCAGCCTGGGCTCCGGCAACTTCAGCGGCTACGTCAAACAACACGTGCCGCAAGCGCCGGTCAAATACCATCTGGAGAAAACCAATAAGCAAGGCTTCTGGGCATCGGTGGGCGCGGAACTGGACGCGCTGAACCGCGCCGCCGCCAGCGCCAAGAAAGAAGCCGCCGCCGGCATGACCGTGGCCGCGGCCAAAGGCATAGACATGGCGCTGAAAGGCAGCGCAGCCGCCCGCATGATGCTGAGCCTGGGCCGCACCCTGCTGGCCTGGGCCGGCCAGCTCACCGCCAAGCTGCTGTCCATGTACTCCAGCCACCTGAAGCCCTTGCTGAACAAATTGCTGGCAGCCTTCCTCAAGCACCTGCCCAAGAAGGCCGCCGCGGTGGCCAACAAAGTCACCAACAAGGCCAAGAAAGGCACCCAGCAGCTTTATCAGGAGGTCACCAGCCGCTTCAAGGGCAAGATCAAGCCGCCGCCCAAATGCGCCTGCGCCGCCTCGCCCAACAGCATCGGCTACGTGCTGGGCGAAGAATCGCTGCAACATACCGACTTCAGCCTGCCCGGCGTGCTGCCCATCATCTGGACCCGTCAATATCGCTCCAACTTCGACGGCAACGACGCCCGCGGCGATCTGGGCGCGCGCTGGGGCGTGGCTTATGGCGCGCGCTTCGACATCGAAGGCGAAGCGCTGAAGCTCCACGACGACAGCTGCCGCACCCTGGACTACCCCTTGCTGCCGGTGGGCGAATCCCTCAAGGACGAGCTGGAAGGCTTCACCCTCAGCCGCCTATCCGACACCCTGATCTCCCAGACCTACGGCCACGATCTGGTGCAACTATACGAACGCCACGGCGACAGCTTCCGCCTGGCGCTGATCAAGGACCGCGCCGGCAACAGCATCGCGATGAACTTCCGCGACGGCCGACTGATCCAGCTGCTCAGCAGCGCCGGCTACGTGGCGGACCTCAGCCACGACACGCGCGGCCGCATTGTCCGCATCAGCCTGCAAAACCCGGAAACCGGCCTGCCGCTGCGCACGCTGGCGCAATACCAATACGACGACGCCGGCCCGCTGGCCGCGGACGCCGGCGACCTGCTGGCCGCCAGCGATGAAAACGGTCAAAGCTGGAGCTACCAGTACCAGCACCACCTGCTGACCCGCTACACCGACCGCACCGGCCGCGGCATCCATCTGGAGTGGGACGGCAAGCACCTGGACGCGCGCGCCGTGCGCGAATACGCCGACGACGGCAGCCAGGACATCCGCCTGGCCTGGGACGACAATATCGACCTCACCTACGTCACCGACGCCTACGGCCGCACCACCGAGTACTACTTCGACGACAAGGGCTACAACTACCGCATCATCTACCCGGACCACAAGGAAGAATGGTTCGACTACGACGCCCAGAAAAACCTGGTCAACCACATCTACCCGGACGGCTCGCAAGACAGCTTCTCCTACGACGACAAGAGCAATCTGGTATTGCACGAGCGCCGCGACGGCAGCGAAGTGGCCTTCGCCTACGACGCCCAGGACAATCTGGTGGAGATCACCGATCCGCTGGGCGAAAAATGGCTGCGCGCCTACGACGACAAGGGCCAGTTGATCGAGGAAACCGACCCGCTGGGCCACAAGACCAAATACGCCTACAACGAACAGGGGCTGCCGGTGGCCATCACCGACGCCAAGGGCGGCAAGAAGCAGATTGCCTACCGCCCGGACGGCCTGCTGCAGAGCTATACCGACTGCTCCGGCAGCGCCACCCAATGGCAGTACGACGAACGCGGCCGCTCGCAGCTGATCATCGACGCCATGGGCAGCGCCACCCGCTATCAATACGCGGCCAACGGCACGCTGCAGGCCATCGTCCTACCGGACGGCCAGGCCACGCAATTGGAGCACGACGCCGAAGCGCGCCTGCTCAAACTCACCGACCCGCTGGGCCGCGCCACCCATTACGACTACGACAAAGCCGGCCGGCTTCAGACCCGCACCGACGCCAACGGCCACAGCCTGGCCTACAAATACGACAAGCTGGGCCGGCTGACCGCGCTGCGCAATGAAAACCACCGCCAGTATCTGTTCGAATACGACGCCGGCGGCCAGCTGATTTCGGAAACCGGCTTTGACGGCAGCCCCACCCGCTACCACTACAACGCCGCCGGCCAGCTGGAAAAACAACAGGAAGGCGATGTCGCCACCCTCTACCGCTACGACGGCGCCGGCCGCCTGATCGAACGCAGCGCGCCGGGCAGCCTGGAAAGCTTCGGCTACGACCCCGCCGGCCGGCTGTACCAGGCCAAGAACCGCTACGCCAGCCTGCGCTGGATTTACGATCCGGTGGGCAATGTCATAGAAGAACACCACGGCTACAACGTGGCCGGCGTCAAGGAAACCTACCGCTGGCAGCATGAACACGACCCGCTGGGCAACCGCGTCGCCAGCGTGCGCCCGGACGGCCGCCGCGTGGACATCCTCAGCTACGGCAGCGGCCACGTGCACGGCCTGCTGTTCGGCCAGCGCGACATCGTCAACCTGGAGCGCGACAAGCTGCACCGCGAAACCCAGCGCGTGCTGGGTAATGCGCTGCAACAGCACCAGAGCTACGACAAGGCCGGCCGCCTGGCCAGCCAGCGGTTGATGGGCTCCACCCAGTGGAACCGCCAATACCAGTACGACGTCGCCGGCCAGCTCACTGGCATCGCGGACAGCCGCGCCGGCCAGCTCAACTACCGCTACGACCCGGTGGGCCGCCTGCTGGAGGCCGCCACCCCCAAGGGCGTGGAAAGCTTCCGCTTCGACCCGGCCGGCAACCTGCTGGACAACGCCCCGGCCGCCGACGGCCACCAGGACAATAGCCTGCTGGGCAACCTGCTCAGCCAGTACGCCGGCCGCCACTACCGCTACGACAGCCGCGGCAACCTGGTGGAAAAACGCGTCAACGGCGCGCTCACCAAGCTGGAATGGGACAGCCACAACCGCCTGTCCCACCTGACCGCGCCGGACGGCCAACGCACCGACTACCACTACGACCCGCTGGGCCGCCGCATCGCCAAAACCCAGGCCGGCCAGACCACGCTTTACGGCTGGGACGGCGACGTGCTGGCCTTTGAAACCCGGGACGAACAAGCGGTGCATTATCTGTTTGAACCGGACAGCTTCGTGCCGCTGGCCCAAGTCCACACCGAAGCCGTGCGCGGCGTCAAAGTGCCGCGCTGGAGCCAGCACCGCCCCTATGACTCGGACCTGGACCCGCTGCGCAAACCCGCGCCGGAACCTAGCGAACCGACGGCGGTGTACTACTACCATACCGACCACCTGGGCACCCCGCAGGCGCTGACCGACGAACAAGGTGCGCTGGCGCTGGAGATGGACTACCAGGCCTGGGGGCAAGCGCGCGAAATCATCGCCGACGCCGCCAGCAAGGCCGGCATCCGCAACCCCTTCCGTTTCCAGGGCCAGTATCAGGACCAAGAGTCCGGGCTGCACTATAACCGCCATCGCTACTATGATCCGGAGATCGGGCGGTTTATTTCGCGGGATCCGATTGGGTTGATGGGTGGGATTAATATCCACAGTTATGCGCCGAACCCAATTGAGTGGGTGGACCCATTTGGCCTATCCAAAGCTTCCTCTTCGGCAGGAAGAAAACAAGCATCTGACAAGCCCAACCAGAATGCTAAATGTCCTTGTCGAAAAAAATGGGAAGTAAATAGATTCGACCGTGTATGTGCAGGCAATGTCCCAGGAGTTGGCCATGCTAAATACCTCAGAGACCCATCAACCGGTATGTGGTGGTCTGAGGATCAAACTGGCCATGGGAATAGTGCGTGGAAGGTGTTTGATAAAAATGGCACCTGGGTTGCAGATGCTGACGTTTACGGTGACTATATGAATAAGCACAAGAGCGAAGTTGGAAAAAATATCAACTTCAACTCCTTAAAATGCAAGGATTCAAAATGATCAACTCGGCCGAAGAATTTATTGCTTTACGAGACAGTGAAAAAAAAGAAGAATATGACAGGTCCGCACAAGAAGAAGCCCCAAACCATGTATGGATAGATATTATTAACCGTTTTCCTGAGTATCAAAAATGGGTCGCACACAACAAAACAGTACCTCTTGAAATACTAGAAGAGTTATGCAAACACGGGCCAGAAACAAGACAGTTTGTTGCCACAAAAAGAAAGCTATCTAAAGAGTTATTTTATTTGCTTGCAAATGATGCTGAATCAACAGTACGTCAAGCAATTGCAGCAAACAAAAAAGCACCAATCGATATATTAAATTTTTTAACAAATGACAATGATGAAGATGTAGCAAGTGTCGCAAAATACAATATCCAAAACAGATAACTTCATACAAAGAGAAAATAAATTTGTGAAAACATGAAAAACGCCCCCCAAAAAAAATAAAGTACGGGTCAACATTTTTTGCTTATGACAGCACATATGAGCCGTCTTCCCGTGTTGCAAGCCAGAGGTTCGGCCACTTCAACAGTGTTTACCTGTCGCACACAAACTGTACTAAGAAACTCAGCACGTACAGGGAAACACTTTAAGCACCAATAATGCTGATGTTTTTGGCGACTACATGACTGACAAGCATAAAGGCGACACAGGGAAAGTCATGGATATGAAGAACATGAAGTGTAAGAACGCTTAAATGAAGACATCAAGAATAAAAGAAATTTTTGGGGACAACTGTTTTTCGAGTGCGGTTTTCTACAAATACAAAGACAGCTTACGTTTCAAAATAAGTCAAAGAGACAGCAGACTTAATCAGTTTGCAACCGCATACGAAAATGCCAAAACCATATTGCACTTCATTTTCGAAAAGGATACTGAGGTATACTGCTCACTTAGTTTATCCGGTGATAATTTATTACCTGCCCGATCCCAAATCAAAGAGCTACAACATGGTGGGTTCACGATTCCAAGCCAAAGATTTATCGATTACGACATTAATGAAGACGAAAAAATTGCAAGAATAATCTTCCAAACAAGCAAAGAAGAATGCACCAAATTACTTTGGATGAAAATCGCACACGAGCTTGGCATAAGCCCATCCACTTGGCTTGATTTACACATCTTCAGCATTGAAAATAAGATATTAGCACACCCTTACGATAAGCGCGGAATTGATGTCATTGGGGAAAAAAGCACACTCAAGACTGCTTTCAATAAATTACATCACCTGCTCATTAATTATGATATAGAAAAAATGGAAAGCAGTTTTAAATAGTAAGACACGCAATCATCACCCTATTTGCAAAGCACAGAATGAAAGCCCAAAGCCCCTCCCGGGGCTTTGATCGTTTGGGAGAGTTAAGCCAGTTCCTGCATTTGCATCGTGGTCTGTTGCAAACGGCGGGCAAAAGGCTCCAGCAGGCAATACATCTGCTCGCGCTCCAGTGTTTCAAGGTTGGATTGGTCCAACATGGCCACCAGCGCGGTCAAGGCATGGCTGACCTGGCTAAGTTCCAGGCAGATCAAATAGGCGCTGTGATGGAAGCGCTCGTCGTATTCGTCGAGCCGCTGCAACAGCGGGTCAATCGGCTGTAGTGAGGCATCCTGCTGGCGCAAGCTTTTCAGCTGCATCAGCAAGGTAGACAGCGATGGGATAGGGAGGGGCGGGAAAGGGATGGCGCTAGTCATGGCGACTCCTTGATAAGCATTATGCCCGCCGTCCGACGCTAATCGGGAGCGGCGGGAACATGGCAGGATTAGCGTTACCGGCATCAAGGACCCGGCGCGTGCAAGCACGCTCCCACCATGACCCGCCTGAGAGTAGACGCATCTATGGTGTACCCGGACATGAAAAATGCCGCATGTGCGGCTGTCCGCCTTGATATTCGGAACGCTAATTCCGGTGCTGATGCACAGCACGGCCGGATTATCACGCGCTTGGGGCCGGGAGGCAAGGCGTTGGCGTCGTTCCGTAGCGCCCTCCCAGATCGACGCTAGCTCAACGGCGGCGATGAGCCCCCCGCTTTACGACGAATGCGGCGCTACGCAGGCCTTTTCAATCCCTATAACCACACCCCTCCCCCATCTGTCACACCAGCATGAAGTCTGCTACGCTGCCTATCCATTTCGACTCTGCGTCCTGCAGGATTTCATCATGCTCAAGTTTGATGTTCTGATCATCGGCAGCGGTCTGGCCGGGATGACCTTGGCCTTGCACCTGGCGGAAAGCCGCAAGGTGGGTCTGATTACCAAGCGCGATTTGCTGGAAGGCAGTTCCACTTACGCTCAGGGCGGCATCGCCGCGGTGCTGGACACCGAGGATTCGGTGGAGGAACACATCCGCGATACGCTGATTGCCGGCGCAGGGCTGTGCAATGAGGAGACCACGCGCTTCATTGTCGAGCATTCCAAGGAAGCCATTGATTGGCTGATTGCGCTGGGCGTGCCCTTCACCAAGGATGAAACCCACCGCACCGGTTATCACCTGACCCGCGAGGGCGGCCACAGCCACCGCCGCATCATCCACGCCGCGGACGCCACCGGTGCGGCGGTGACCAGCACGCTGGGACAGAAGATCAAGGCCCACCCCAATATCACGGAGCTGGAAGAGCATATCGCCATCGATCTGATCACCTCGCGCAAGCTGGGCCTGCCCGGCAACCGCGCCTATGGGGTGTACGCGCTGGACAAGCTGGCGGATCAGGTGGTGACCATCGCCGCCAAGCACACCATCCTGGCCTCCGGCGGCGCCGGCAAGGTTTACCTGTACACCACCAATCCGGACACCGCCACCGGCGACGGCATCGCCATGGGCTGGCGCGCCGGCTGCCGGGTGGGGAATATGGAATTCATGCAGTTCCACCCCACTTGCCTGTATCACCCGCACAGCAAGTCCTTTCTGATCACCGAGGCGGTACGCGGCGAGGGCGGCATCCTGAAGCTGCCGGACGGCACCCGCTTTATGCCGGAGCACGATCCGCGCGCCGAGCTGGCGCCGCGCGACGTGGTGGCGCGCGCCATCGACTTCGAGATGAAGAAGCACGGCCTGGACTGTGTCTACCTGGACATTTCCTACAAGCCGGCCCATTTCATCCGCGAGCATTTCCCCAATATCTACGCCCATTGCCTGGAGCTGGGCATAGACATCACCCAACAGCCCATCCCGGTGGTGCCGGCGGTGCATTTCACCTGCGGCGGCCTGGTCACGGACCTGACCGGCCACACCGATGTGGACGCGCTGTACGCGGTGGGCGAAGTGGCCTGCACCGGCCTGCACGGGGCCAACCGGCTGGCCAGCAATTCCTTGCTGGAATGTCTGGTGATAGGCAAGGCGGCGGCGGCGGACATCCTGGCCGCGCCGGAGATCAAGCTGCCCAAGATCCCGGACTGGGACGACAGCCAGGTGACGGACCCGGACGAGGAGGTGGTGATTTCCCACAACTGGGACGAGCTGCGCCGGGCGATGTGGGACTATGTGGGCATTGTGCGCACCAATAAGCGGCTGATGCGGGCGCAAAACCGCATCCGCCTGCTGTCCGAGGAGATCAACGAGTATTACCGCCATTTCCACGTCAGCAACGATCTGATCGAGCTGCGCAATCTGGTGCAGACTTCGGAGCTGATCGTGCGTTCGGCGCTGCTGCGCAAGGAGAGCCGCGGCCTGCACTACAGCCGCGACTATCCGGAGAAGCTGGAGCTGGCGCAGGAGACCATCCTGACGCCGGAGGCGCCGGCGCAGGCCGATGGAGCATGAGCGGCAGTTAGTGGCTTTGCTGCGCGGGCAGCCGTGGCTGATGGAGGCGCTTGGCGCTGGGCGCGCCTTGGGCCTGTCCTCCTGGGCCATCGGCGCCGGAGCCATCCGCAGCCTGGTTTGGGACCGGCTGTGCGGCCATGCACGGCCCACACCTATCCCGGACATAGATCTGGTTTACTTCGATCCCGCGGACTTAAGCCCAGAGCGCGAGCATCAGTTGGAAGCCCAATTGCGCACTGCGCTGCCAAGCTTGAACTGGGAAGTCTGCAATCAGGCGGCGGTGCACCTCTGGCGCGAACAGAAGCCGGGCCGCCCCTTGCCGCCCTTACAAAGCCTGGCGGACGGGGTGGCTAGTTGGCCGGAAACCGCCACATCTGTGGCGGCCTGGCTGGATGAGGAAGACCGCGTGCGGATTCTAGCTCCCTGCGGTCTGGACGATTTGATGAACGGCGTGTTGCGCCATAATCCCAGGCATGGCAACGCCGCCGTGTTTGAGCGCAGGCTGATGGACAAGCAGTTTTTGCAGCGCTGGCCAGCGCTGCGGCGGCTCCCCACCCGGGACTACACGCCGCCCAAGTAATCCATCTTGCCCAGCGCCACGCCGTTGTGGCGCAGGATGGCGTAGGCGGCGGTGAGGTGGAAGTAGAAGTTGGGCAGCACAAAGCCCAGCAGATAGTTCTGTCCGCTGAAGCGGATCTCGTCGCCGCGCACTTTCAGCACCACTTCCCGCATCTCGCTGCCGTCGATCTGCGCGGCGTTAAAACCCTGCAAAAACGCCACGGTCTTGGCGATGCGCTGTTGCAAATCGGCAAAGCTGGCTTCGTCGTCGGCGTAGCTGGGCACGTCGACGCCCGCCAGCCGCGCGGCGCAGCCTTTGGCGCTATCGCTGGCGATCTGCACCTGGCGCGTCAGCGCGAACATGTCCGGCGCCAGCCGGGCGTTCAGCAGCACGTCCGGCGCGATGTTGCGCGCGGCGGCGTCGGCGGCGGCCTTGTCCAGGATGGCGGACAGATTGTTCAGGCCCCGGATCAGCGCCGGGACGGAGGCTTGATACATGGAAACGGACATGGCGGGCTCCTGTCGGATGCGGTAAGGCGGGCGCGGCGGACATTCCGGCGCGCCGCCACAGCATAAGCCAATCCGCCGCCGGGAAACAGACGCGGCCCGGCAGCGGCTTATTCAAAACGGGCCTTCACCTCCCCCGTCGCCTGTCCTCTCTGCCCCGCGCGGAGGCAGGGCCCTCACTTGGCCAGCGGCAGGGTGAACCAGAACGCGCAGCCGCCGGCTACGGTGCTGTTGGCGCCGAATTCGCCGCGGTGGAATTCAACGATGGAGCGGCAGATGTTCAGGCCTATGCCCATGCCTTCCGGCTTGGTGGAGTAGAACGGGGTGAACAGATTGCTCTTCATCGCCTCGGACAGACCGGGGCCGTTGTCCACCACTTCCACCCGCCAGAAGGCGGTGCCGATGGAGGTGCGCACTTTGACCCGCGGCCGCTTGGTCTGCGCTTCCTGCATCGCTTCAATGGCGTTTTTCATCAGATTGAGCAGCACTTGCTCGATCAGCACCGGGTCCATGTCCAGCAGGCAGCCTGCCGGGTCTTGTTCCACCTGCAGCTTGACCCCGGCTTTGACCGCCAGGCCTTCCGCCAGGCCAACGGCGCGCAGCACCACCGGCCCCGGTTCCACGCGCTGCAATTGCGGCTCGTGCTTTTTGACGAAGGCGCGGATGCTGCTGACGATCTGGGCCGCGCGCTTGGCCTGTCCGGCGATTTCCTGAATCGCTTCGCGCACGCCGGCCGGCAGTTCCAGTTCCGCCGGCAGCCGGCGGCTGACGCCGGCGGCGTAGGTGTTGATGGCGGTCAGCGGCTGGTTCAGTTCATGCGCCAGCGTGGAGGCCATTTCGCCCATGGCGATCAGGCGCGAGGTGTTTTGCAGCCGTTCCTGCTGCGCCAGTTCCCGTCCTTCGCGCGCCTTGTCTTCGCTGACGTCGGCCAGGATGGCCAGCCAGGCGGATTCGCCGTTCACCCAGTCGATGCGGCGGCGGTGCATCTGAAACCAGCTGCCGCCGCCGTCGGTGGTGAACTCCAGGCCGTACTCGTCTTGTTCCGGCTGTTCCTGCAGGCCGGGCAGCAGCACGCAGCAGGGGCCGTCCGGCTCCACCGTCAGCCATAGCCGGGCAAACGCCGGATTGGCGTACAACAGCAGACCGCCGCTTTCTTCCATCACGCAGACGCCGGCCACCAGGCCGTTGAGCACGGTGAGGAAGCGCTGATGGGAGGCGTTGAGCGCCAGCCGCTGCCGCTTGCGCTCGGTGATGTCGAACAGGGACGCGATCCAGCCGCGCTGGCTGCCGTCGGCTTCCACCAACGGGGTGGCGTAGAGCCGCACTTCGATGAATTCGCCGTCCTTGCGCGCAAAGCGCAGTTCGAAGCCCTCTTCCGGCTGACGGTTGTCGCGCACAGCGGCGATCGCCGCGGTCATGGCAGCGTGGTCGTCCTCCGGCCAGAACGGATGCGGCGGCGCCTGACCCACCAGTTCGTCCGCGCCGAAGCCCAGCATGTCGCAGAAGGCTCGGTTGACGCGCACGATGCGCCCTTCGTCCTCCAAAGCCACCAGGCCGCTTTTCATGCAGTCTTCTATCGCCTGGCGCAAGGACACCTCCTTGGCCAGCGCCTGTTCCGCGTGCGCGCGTTCGCGCACGTGGCGGCGGATGCGCCAGGCGGCGTACAAGAGCGCGCTGACCAGCAGCGCGATCAGGCCGGACAGCACCGGCAGGGTCAGCCCCAGGCCGGCGCGGTAGCTGGTCGCGTGCAGATAGAGGCCGTAGCCGGGCGGGTCGAAGCTGGTTTGATGCGAGAGGGTGCCGGGACGCTCCGCCGGATCGAACTTGCTGGCCAGGATTTTGCCGCTCAAATCCTGGATGCTGATGTAGTTCTTGGAGGCGATCCACCACGGCACCTGGTTGAACAACAGCAGGTCCATCTGGTAGGCCAGCCTCAGCCCGCCCAGGGGTTTGCCGTCGTGGACGATGGGCACGGCCAGATCGAAGCGGTATTTGCCGTCGCCGCCCTGATAGGGTTCGCCGTAACTGGGCCGCAGCAGGCGGTTGGCGCGCCACAGCGCGTCGAAGGTTTCTCCGGTCAGCACGCTGCCGTCGCGACGGGTGCCGTGCTGGTCGCGCACCACCCTGCCGTCCACGTCCACCTGCTCGATGCTCAGCAGTTCCGGGTTACCCCGCAGGTAAAACGCGGCTTGCCGGGCAAAGCGCTGGCTGTCGATATTGCCGTCCTCAATTTCCCGGCCCAGATTTTCAGCCCATTCCTGCTGCCCTTCCAGATACATGCGCAAGGACTGCTCCAGCCACAGCACTTCCTGGATCAGATTGTCTTGCTGCTCGTCGCGCCAGTCCCGGTAAACCAGGTAGAACAGGCTGCCCAGCGCCAACAGCAGGGCCAGCAACAGCGCGCCGGCGCTGAGCCAGAGCATGCCGGGGGAACGGCGCGACAATAAATTTTTTATCTGCATGGCATTCTAGGGAAAGCCCTAATGCGGAAGTCCCTAATAGTTGAAAGAAATAGGAAATCCTACTTTACACGGAACAAGCAGACTGTCCACAAGGACAGCGCATAAGGAAAAACCGCCCACGGCGCCGGCCAAATCGCTTTTGCCGGCCATAAAATGCCAAGGGATTGGTGGATTCCATACAACACTATACAAGTACGATGGAGATAGAGAATGAAACTGAAGACTGCCGCCGTGGCCCTCTGCGCCGCGTTCGCTTTGTCCGGCGTTGCCAACGCCGCCGGCGAGATCCTCATCAAATTCAGCCATGTGGTGTCTCCAGACACCCCCAAGGGCAAAGCCGCCGAATATTTCAAGAAACTGGCTGAGGAGCGCACCAAGGGCAAGGTCAAGGTGCAAGTGTATCCCAACAGCCAGTTGTACAAGGACAAGGAAGAACTGGAGGCGCTGCAGCTGGGCGCGGTTCAGATGCTGGCGCCTAGCCTGGCCAAGTTCGGCCCGCTGGGGGTCAAGGAGTTCGAGGTCTTCGATCTGCCCTATCTGTTCGACAATTACGACCAGGTCAACAAGGTGATGCACGGCCCCATCGGCAAGCAGTTGCTGGGCAAGCTGGAGGGCAAGGGCATCAAGGGCCTGGCCTATTGGGACAACGGCTTCAAGAACTTCTCCGCCAACAAGCCCATCCGCACCCCGGCCGACCTCAAGGGCCTGAAGATCCGCATCCAGTCGTCCAAGGTGCTGGAAGAGGAAATGCGCACCCTGGGCGCGCTGCCGCAAGTGATGGCTTTCTCCGAGGTGTATCAGGCGCTGCAGACCGGCGTGGTGGACGGCACCGAGCTGGAGGCGTCCAATCTGTACACCAGCAAGGCCTATGAGGTGCAAAAACAGCTGACACTGACCCAGCACGGCTTCCTCGGCTACGCCGTCATCGTCAACAAGAAGTTCTGGGACGGCCTGCCGGCCGACGTGCGCGCCCAGCTGGACAGCGCGATCCGCGATGCGTCCACCTACGCCAACGATATCGCGAAGAAGGAAAACGAACGCGCGCTGGCCGGCATCAAGGCTTCCGGCAAAACCCAGATCTACACCCCCACTCCGCAGGAACGCAGCGCCTTCAAAAAGGCGTTGGCGCCGGTCCACGCCAAGATGGCCGGCCGCATTGGCCAGGATCTGCTAAACCAGATCTATAAAGAAACCGGTTTCAATCCGGCCAAATAAAGCCAGCCCGGTTCAAGAGCATGCCCTCAAGCATGCTCTTGTTCCATGCGGAGACAGATATGTTGAAATTCCTCGATCACCTTGAGGAGTGGATGATCGCCTGCCTGATGGGGGCGGCCACCCTCATCACCTTTACCGCGGTGCTGCACCGCTACGGTTCGGGCATCGCCACTCTGCAACCGCTGCTCGCCCACATCAATATGTCCTGGGCGCAGGAGCTGACCATTTACCTCTTCGTCTGGATGGCCAAGTTCGGCGCCGCTTACGGCGTGCGCACCGGCATCCATGTCGGCGTGGATGTGCTGATCAACCGGCTCAGCGACAAACGCCGCGGACGTTTCATCGTCTTCGGCCTGCTGGCCGGCGCGCTGTTCACCGGCACCGTCGCCGTCATGGGCGCGGATTTCGTCTGGGACATCGCCCACACCGATCAAACCTCGCCGGATCTGGAGGCGCCGATGTGGCTGGTCTACCTGGCCATTCCCTGTGGTTCTTCGCTGATGTGCTTCCGCTTCCTGCAAGTGGCCTGGAATTTCCTCAGGACCGGCTCGCTGCCCAAGCATGACCACGGCCATGTGGACGGCCTGGACGGCGACGAGCAGCTGGACAATATGCACCCCCACGATATGCATCACGGAGGCCGCCCATGAGCGCCTTGATCATTTTCGGCCTGTTGATGCTGCTGATGCTGACCGGCATGCCGATTTCCATCTCCCTGGGCCTGACGGTGCTGACCTTCCTGTTCACCATGACGGATGTGCCGGTCACCTCGGTGGCGCTGAAGCTGTTCACCGGCATCGAGAAGTTTGAAATCATGGCCATCCCCTTCTTCATCCTGGCCGGCAACTTCCTGATGCACGGCGGGGTGGCCAAACGGATGATCCGCTTCGCCACCACGCTGGTGGGCCACTGGTACGGCGGCCTGGGTCTGGCCGGCGTGGTGTCCTGCGCGCTGTTCGCCGCCATCACCGGCTCATCTGTCGCCACCGTGGTGGCGGTGGGTTCCATCATTCTGCCGGCCATGGTCAAGCAGGGCTATCCGCAGCGCTTCGGCGCCGGCGTGATCACCACTTCCGGCGCGCTGGGCATTCTGTTTCCGCCGTCGATCAATCTGGTGATGTACAGCATTGCCACCGCCGGCATGGATGTCACCGGCCCCAACGGCATGAGCGTCAGCACCGCCTCGGTGGGCCAGCTGTTCATGGCGGGCGTGCTGCCCGGCCTGTGCCTGTCCCTGCTGCTGGGCCTGACCACCTGGTTCCGCGCCAAGAAGTTCGACTACCCGCGCCTGCCCCGCGCCGGCTGGGGCGAGCGTTGGCAGGCTTTCCGCGACAGCGTCTGGGGGCTGTTGTTGATCGCGCTGGTGATAGGCGGCATTTACAGCGGCATCTTCACGCCCACCGAGGCGGCGGCGATGGCGGCGGTGTACGCCTTCGTGATCGCGGTCTTCGTCTACAAGGACATGGGGCTGAAGGATGTGCCCAAGGTCTTGCTGAACGCGGCGTCGATGAGTTCCATGCTGCTCTACATCATCACCAACGCGGTGCTGTTCTCCTTCCTGCTGGCGTCCGAGCAGATTCCGCAGGCGATGGCGGCCTGGATGACCGGCCAGGGCCTGGGCATCGTCGCCTTCCTGCTGCTGACCAATATCCTGCTGCTGGCGGCCGGCAACTTCATGGACCCGTCCGCCATCGTGCTGATCATGGCGCCCATCCTTTATCCGGTGGCGGTGAAACTGGGCGTCAATCCCATCCACTTCGGCATTCTGATCGCGGTGAACATGGAAGTGGGCATGTGCCACCCGCCGGTGGGATTGAACCTTTACGTGGCTTCCGGGATCACCAAGATGGGCATCACCGAACTGACGGTGGCGGTCTGGCCCTGGTTGCTGACCATGCTGGGCTTCCTGGTGGCCGTCACCTACATTCCGGAGATCTCGCTATGGCTGCCGCGCGCGCTGGGCATGGTGAATTAGCATCCGCCTGACAGGCGTGAAAACGCGATGGCATGCGCCATCGCGTTTTTTGTCCGACAAGGCGATAGCCCCGCTCGCCCTTAAGCCCGTATAATGTGTAGTTACTCTCTTACACCAACCAACCACCTAAAGATCAACCTCAGGAGTCCCAGAGAATGGACGAGCAATTGCGCCAGAGCGCACTGGAATACCACCAGTACCCCAACCCGGGCAAAATCCAGGTTGCCCCGACCAAGCCTCTCACCACCCAACGCGATCTCGCCCTGGCCTACTCCCCCGGAGTGGCGGCCGCCTGCGACGCCATCGTGGAAGATCCGCTGAACGCCTACAAATACACCGCGCGCGGCAATCTGGTGGCGGTGATCTCCAACGGCACCGCGGTGCTGGGCCTGGGCAATATCGGCGCGCTGGCCGGCAAGCCGGTGATGGAAGGCAAGGGCGTGCTGTTCAAGAAGTTCGCCGGCATCGATGTGTTCGACATCGAGGTCAACGAGCTGGATCCGGACAAGCTGGTGGACATCATCTGTTCGCTGGAACCCACTTTCGGCGGCATCAACCTGGAAGACATCAAGGCGCCCGAGTGCTTCTACATCGAGAAGAAGTGCCGCGAACGCATGAACATTCCGGTGTTCCATGACGACCAGCACGGCACCGCCATCGTGGCAGCCGCCGCGGTGCTCAACGGTCTGCGCCTGGTGGAGAAGGACATCGCGCAAGTGCGCGTGGTGGCCTCCGGCGCCGGCGCCGCCGCCATCGCCTGCCTGGACCTGCTGGTGGCGCTGGGCGTGAACCGCGACAACATCACCGTCTGCGACTCCAAGGGCGTGATCTACGAAGGCCGCGACGAGAAACTGGACGACTCCAAGAAACGCTACGCGATCAAGGACAACGGCCAACGCAAGCTGGCCGACGCCATGGCCGGCGCCGACATCTTCATGGGCCTGTCCGGTCCCAAGCTGGTGTCCCAGGACATGGTCAAATCCATGGCCCGCTCGCCGCTGATCCTGGCCATGGCCAACCCGGAGCCGGAAATTCTGCCGCCGCTGGTCAAGGAAGTGCGCCCGGACGCCATCATCGGCACCGGCCGTTCGGACTATCCGAACCAGGTCAACAACGTGCTGTGCTTCCCCTTCATCTTCCGCGGCGCGCTGGACGTGGGCGCCACCACCATCAATGAAGAGATGAAGCTGGCCACGGTGCGCGCCATCGCCGACCTGGCGCTGGCCGAGCAAAACGACGTGGTGGCCACCGCCTACGGCGACCAGGAACTGTCCTTCGGCCCGGAATACGTGATTCCGAAACCGTTCGACCCGCGTCTGATCGTCAAGATCGCGCCCGCCGTGGCCAAGGCCGCAATGGATTCCGGCGTGGCCACTCGCCCGATCCAGGACTTCGACGCCTACGCCGATCAACTGGCCCAGTTCGTGTACAAGACCAATCTGTTCATGAAGCCGGTGTTCGCCCAGGCCAAGAAAGACCAGAAGCGCGTGGTGCTGACCGAGGGCGAAGACGAGCGCGTGCTGCACGCCACTCAGGAAATCGTCACCCAAGGCCTGGCCAAGCCCATCCTGATCGGCCGCCCCAGCGTCATCGACATGCGCATCCAGAAGCTGGGCCTGAAACTGGTGGCCGGCAAGGACTTCGAGATCGTCAACAACGAATCCGATCCGCGCTTCGCCGAGTACTGGAAAGAGTACTACCAGCTGACCAAGCGCAAGGGCGTGTCCCAGGAGCAGGCTCGCCGTCGCGTGATCGGCAACACCACGCTGATCGGCGCAATGATGGTGCGCCGCGGCGACGCCGACGCGATGATCTGCGGCACCTACGGGCCGTACCGCCAGCACTTCGACATCGTTGAAACCGTGCTCGGCTACAACAACCCGGAGCAAGTGGCCGGCGCGATGAACGCGCTGATCCTGCCCACCGGCAACATCTTCATCGCCGACACCTACGTCAACGCCGACCCGAGCGCTGAACAACTGGCCAGCATCACCCGCATGGCCAGCGAATCGATCAAGCGCTTCGGCATTGCGCCCAAGGCCGCGCTGCTGTCCAACTCCAGCTTCGGCACGCTGAACAGCGCCTCGGCGCAGAAGATGCGCGCCGCCTTCGACCAGATCCGCTCGGCGCAGCCGGATCTGGAAATCGACGGCGAAATGCAGGGCGACGCCGCGTTGGTGGAAAGCATCCGCAACCAGGCCATGCCGGACAGCACGCTGAAAGGCTCGGCCAATCTGTTGATCATGCCGAATGTGGAAGCCGCCAACATCAGCTACAACCTGTTGCGCGTTTCCGCCTCCGACGGCGTGACCATCGGCCCCATCCTGATGGGCATGAGCAAGCCGGCTCACATCCTGACCCCGATCGCTTCGGTGCGCCGCATCGTCAACATGGTGGCCCTGGCCGCCGTGGACGCGCAGAACAGCAAGTAAGCGTTTGCCTGGCATTTAAGGCATATACTGAACGGGCAAGCACAGCTTGCCCGTTTTTTCTTCGCCAAGGGAGCCGCTCATGAGCAACGAATTCAACCCCAACGACCCCTTCTCCCTATTCCGCCAGTTCTGGCAAACTGCCACGCCGCCGGGCATGCAGCCCTTTCTGCCGCCGATGAGCGAGGAGGAGATCGAGCGCAAGCTGGCGGAATTGCGCGTGGTGGAAAGCTGGCTGACCATGAATATGGGCATGCTGAGCATGCAGATCAAAGCCCTGGAAATGCAGAAGTCCGCGCTGCACTCGATGCGGCCTAAAGACCCGCCTCACAATTGAAACCGCCCCCGCCCCGATGCGGCCGCGCTCAAGTTTGCTTGGCGCGCAAACAACGCTACACTCTACCGTCCGGCCGCGGATCTTCCTGGCAGAAGCCCGCGGTCGCCATGTCTCAAGGTGATGAACGGGACGGCTCGCCCTCCCCTTTCCCATAACAATTAACGACCACTTTTCCGCGGACTCCATGCGTTTCTCCACTTCTTACGCCGCGCAGCCCGCAGATTCCGGCCTGCCTTCCATCCCCGTCTGGCTGTTCTTGCTCATCGCCGTCGCCTGGCTGCTGCCCGGCCTGGTGGGTCATGAGCCCTGGAAGCCGGACGAAGCCTACACCTTCGGCCTGATCCGCCATATCGCTCAGACCGGCGACTGGATCGTGCCGACGCTGGCCGGCGAGCCCTTCATGGAAAAGCCGCCGCTGTTCTTCATCAGCGCCGCCTTCACCATGCAATTGTTCAGCGGCTGGCTCAGCGCGCCGGACGCCGCGCGGCTGGCCGCCGGCGGCTGGATGGCGCTGGCCCTGGCCGGCACCGCCGTCTCCGCCGGCGCCTTGTACGGCCGCCGCGCCGCCGCCTGGGGCGCCTTGCTGCTGCTGGGCTGCCTGGGCCTGCCGATGCGCGCCCATCAAATGATCACGGACACCGCCCTGTTGGCCGGCGTGGCCTGGGGGCTGGCCGGACTGGTGCTGCTGCGCCGACGCGCCTTGCTCGGCGGCGCGCTGCTGGGCCTGGGCGGCGGCGTCGCCTTCTTGAGCAAGGGCCTGCTCGGCCCCGGCTGCCTGGGCCTGACCGCCTTGTTGCTGCCGCTGCACCCGGATTACCGCAACCGCCGTTACGCCGGCGGCCTGCTGCTGGCCGCGTTGATCGGCCTGCCGCTGGCCGCGCTGTGGGGCTTGAGCCTGTACTTGCGCGACCCGGCCTTGTTCCAGCTGTGGTTCAAAGTGAACAACTTCGGCCGCTTCGACGGCAGCGCCCACCTGGGCCCCAAGGCGCCGCGCCTGTTCTACGGCCGCACCCTGCCCTGGTACGGCATCCCGGTCTTGCCGCTGGCCTTGTGGGGGCTGTGGCGCGGCCGCCGACAATGGACCCGCGCCTGGCCGGCGGCGCCGGCGCTGCTCTGGCTGGTGACGCTGACCGTCTTGTCGCTGGCGGGCGACGCCCGCGAACTCTATGCGATGCCCTTGCTGCTGCCGCTGGCGCTGCTGGCCATCGCCGGTTTGCGCGCCGGCGAATCCCATCGCGGCTGGCGCGCGCTGTCCGGCTTCAGCCTATTTCTCTGCCTGGCGCTTGGCGCCTTCGTGCTCGCCGTCGCCTGGGTACTTTCCACCGGCGAACCGGCACAATGGTCCCGTCACCTGCTACACCGCAAGTTCACCGATTGGCACCCGCAGTGGCATCCATGGACCTGGCTGGCCTTCGGCCTGATCGCCGGCGGCGCGGCCTGGCTATGGCGACGCTTCCCGGCCGATACCGCGCCCGGCTTCGCCTGGCGCTGGAGCCTGACCATCGTGCTGTTGTGGGGCGGCCTGGCCACGCTATGGCTGCCGGCGCTGGATCACGGCATGCGCTACCGCGAAACCTTCGCCCCGCTGCGCCCTGTCCTGGCCGACATCGGCCGGCAAGGCGAATGCGTCGCCAGCGTCGGCCTGGGCGAACCCCAACGCGCGCTGCTGGACTACTACGCCGATTACCGCACGCTGCGGCTGGAAAGCACGTCGCAAGCCAAAGACTGCCGCTGGTTGCTGGTCCAGTCTCTTCACGACCAGCTGCCGGCCTTTCTCCGCGGTCTGACGCCGATGGCGAGCTTCCAGCGTCCGGGCGACCC
Organism: Chromobacterium sp. CCUG 30098; assembly: GCF_059916605.1. Taxonomy (NCBI): domain Bacteria; kingdom Pseudomonadati; phylum Pseudomonadota; class Betaproteobacteria; order Neisseriales; family Chromobacteriaceae; genus Chromobacterium; species Chromobacterium sp. CCUG 30098. Next base: position 52,735 of record NZ_JAUCGS010000018.1, read on the forward strand.
GAAGGAACGCTTCCGCCTGTATCGGCTGGAACAACCTCTGGGCCAGCTGTTGGATACGGGAAAATAATTACAATGTATTTAATTTCAGACGAAATCGTCACAATTCGTCACAATTTGCCCCATATTCATTAACAATCACAGCGCCGCGATAACGTAGCCTTAACCCTTTTTTTCTTGAGGTTATGGTATGTCGGCGCTGAACGCGGTGGATTTATTCTGGTCTCTGGCCAGCGGGCGCTTCTCCCGCAAGGACGGATTCGACGAAGGGAAGAATCGCTGCAAATTCGCGCTGCGCGGACTGCTGACCCTGCCCTGGACGCTGCGCTGGCTGGACAGCTGGGGCCAACCCGCGCTGCGCCGCCATCTGCAGGCCAATCCGCGGCTGGCCTGCAAGCTGCACCGCCCCTATCTGTACCGCGCTCTTGGCCCAAGCGGCAAGCTGGCAGCTCTGCGCGAACACTATCAGACGCTGGCGACGCGGGTGTCTCCCGCCGCCTACCGCAGCCTGCTCAGCGACGCCGGTCTGCCGCTGGCCACGCTGCTCGGCAAAAACGAGGCCGCGATCACGGCGGTGCTGACGCACCGCCACAGCTTCGACAAAGAAGGCGAGTTGTCCTTGCAGATCTGCTCGGAGGAAGGGATCGCCATCGCCACGCTGACCTTCACCATCACCCGCCATCAAGGCGAAACCGCCATCATCATCGGCGGCCTGCAAGGCCCGCGCAAACCCCATGGCGCGGAAGCCGTGCACCAGCTCACCAAGCAAAGCCACGGCCTGTTTCCCAAGCGTTTGGCGGTTGAGGCCTTGGTCGCGCTGGCCCAGGAAATAGGCGCTAACCAGGTGCTGGCCGTCAGCAAATGGCAGCATATCTACAGCTCCTGGCGCTATCGCCGCCAGTTCTTCGCCGATTACGACAGCTTCTGGGACACCTTCGACGCCCAGCCCACCGCTTGCAAGCGCTTCTTCAGCCTGCCGCTGCAACTGCCGCGCAAGCCCCTGAGCGAGATCGCCAGCAAGAAACGCGCGGAATATCAGCGCCGCTACGCCTTGCTGGACGAACTGGCCAGCCAGAGCCGCAGCGCCGTCACGCGCCGGGCCGCCGCAAACTGAAAGCCGTCTTCGCGCGGCTGAACTCGTCGCCGCCCAGCTTGCCCACCAAGTCCAGGGCCTTGCTCGCCACGCGGCCGTCCCGCCACGCCTCGTCCGCCACATGCACGTGGCGCACCTCGCCCAATACCAGATTGCCGGCGCCCGCGCCTTCGCCCAGCACCAGGCACTGGCTCAGCACGCATTCGAAACGCAGCGGCGCCTGTTCCACGCCCGGCGCCCTCACCTGCCGACTGCGCGCCTTGCTCACGCCGGCCAGATCGAACTCGTCCACCTCCGGCGCATAAGAGCCGCAGCTGAGGTTCATCGCCTCCGCCAAGCGCTCCGGCACCACATTAACGACGAACTCGCCGGTGGCGCGGATATTGGCCAGGGTATCCTTCTCGCCGCCGCTGGCCGGCGTCAGAATGCTCAGCGCCAGCACCGGCGGCTTCACGCTGGCCACGGTGAAGAAGGAAAACGGCGCCAGATTGGCCACGCCCCGCAAGTCCTGAGTGCTGACCCAGGCGATGGGCCGGGGCTGCACGCTGCCCACCAGCAAAGGGTAGACCGCCTCCGGCGGCAAGCTCTTGATGTCGCAGTCCATGGGGATTCCTCCTAGATGCCATCATTCTAATGCTGCACAGCAACAAAATACCAGCGCCGCCAATTGCGCCCGGCGATGGTGTCGCAACCGCTCGGCAGGTAAAATGACACGATGAACTCACCTCGTTTTATCCATCTGCGCCTCCATTCGGAGTTCTCCATCACCGACGGCATCGTACGCCTGGATGACGCCATCAAGCGCGCCATCAAGGACAATATGCCCGCGGTGGGCATGTCCGATCTGATGAACATCTTCGGCATGGTCAAGTTCTACAAGGGCTGCCGGGACAAAGGCGTCAAGCCCATCGTGTCCTGCGATGTCTGGCTGGAAAACGAGGATGACCGCGACAAACCCTATCGCCTGATGCTGACGGTGAAGAACCGCCAGGGCTACGGGCGCTTGTGCGAACTGCTGGCCGACGCCTACACCCACAATCAGTACCGCGGCCGCGCCGAACTCAAGCGCGCCTGGCTAGAAAACGGCGACAACAGCGGCCTGATCTGCCTGTCCGGCGCCCACATGGGCGACGTGGGCCAGGCCCTGCTGATGGGCCAGCGCGACGAGGCGCGCCGCCGCGCCGAATATTGGGAAAGCTGCTTTCCGGACAGCTTCTACCTGGAGTTGCAGCGCCTGAACAACCCGCAGGTGGAGCACGCGCTGCAAGCCTCGCTGTGGCTGGCCGGCGAGACTGGCCTGCCGGTGGTGGCCACCCACCCCATCCAGTTCATGGACCCGGACGACTTCAAGGCCCACGAGGCCCGCGTCTGCATCGCCGAGGGCTTCACCCTGGGCGACAAGCGCCGGCCGCGCAGCTTCGAGGAAAACCAATACTTCCTGTCCACCGAGCAGATGCTGGAGCGCTTCGCCGACATCCCCGAAGCGCTGGAAAACTCGGTGGAAATCGCCCGCCGCTGCAATATCAGCGTGCAACTGGGCAAGAACTACCTGCCGCAATTCCCGACGCCGGACGGCATGACGCTGGACGACTACCTGGTACATCTGTCCCAGGAAGGACTGGAAGAACGGCTGGCCAAGCTCTATCCCGATCCGGAAACGCGCGCCCAAGAGCGGCCGCGCTACGACGAGCGCTTGAAGATCGAGTGCGACACCATCATCCAGATGGGCTTCCCCGGCTACTTCCTGATCGTGGCGGACTTCATCAACTGGGCCAAGAACAACGGCTGCCCGGTGGGTCCCGGCCGCGGCTCCGGTGCCGGCTCGCTGGTGGCCTACAGCATCGGCATCACCGACATCGACCCGCTGGCCTACGCGCTGCTGTTCGAACGCTTCCTCAACCCCGAGCGGGTCTCCATGCCCGACTTCGACATCGACTTCTGCCAGGACAACCGCTACCGCGTGATCGAATACGTGCGCCAGAAATACGGCGCCGAAGCGGTGTCGCAGATCGCCACCTTCGGCACCATGGCGGCCAAGGCCGTGGTGCGCGACGTCGGCCGGGTGCTGGACCTGCCGTATATGTTCTGCGACGGCATCTCCAAACTGATTCCCGCCGCGCCCGGCAAGCAATACTCGCTGGACGACGCGGTGGAAATGGAGCCGGTGCTGCGCGAGCGGCTGGAAAACGAGGAGGAACTGCGCGAGCTGTGGGAGTTGGCCAAGAAGCTGGAAGGCCTGACCCGCAACATCGGCATGCACGCCGGCGGCGTCTTGATCGCGCCGGGCAAGATCACCGACTTCTGCCCGATGTACCAGGCCAGCGGCGACGGCTCGGTGCCGGTGTCCATGCTGGACAAGGACGATGTGGAAAAAGTGGGCCTGGTGAAGTTCGACTTCCTCGGCCTGCGCAACCTGACGATTATCGAACTGGCCGTCGGCTACATCAAGGACCTGGACCCCAGCTTCGACACCGACCTCAATCTGCTCGAGTTCACCGACGCCGCCGCCTACAAAGTGCTGCAGCAGGCCAATACCACCGCCGTCTTCCAGCTTGAATCGGACGGCATGAAGCGGCTGCTGGAAAAACTGAAGCCCGACCGTTTCGAAGACATCATCGCTGTGCTGGCCCTGTACCGTCCGGGCCCGCTCGGCTCCGGCATGGTGGACGACTTCATCCTGCGCAAGGCCGGCAAGCAAGAGGTCGACTACTACCACCCGGACCTGCAGGCCTGCCTGGACCCGACCTACGGCGTGATCGTCTACCAGGAACAGGTGATGCAGATCTCGCAGATCATCGGCGGTTACACCCTGGGCGGCGCCGACATGCTGCGCCGGGCGATGGGCAAGAAAAAACCGGAGGAAATGGCCGAGCACCGCGGCAAGATCGCCCAGGGTGCGGCCACCAAGGGCTACGACCCCAAGCTCGCCGAAATGCTGTTCGACCTGATGGCCAAGTTCGCCGAGTACGGCTTCAACAAGTCGCACACCGCCGCCTACGCCGTGGTCTCCTATCAGACCGCCTGGCTCAAGGCCCACCACACCGCGGCCTTCATGGCGGCCACCATGTCCTCGGAATTGGACAACACCGACCAGCTCAAGGTGTTCTACGACGACAGCGTGGACGGCAAAAACGGCCTGATCTTCCTGCCGCCCGACGTCAACCAGAGCTACTACCGCTTCGTGCCGGTGGACCGCAAGCACATCCGCTACGCGCTGGGCGCGATCAAGGGCACCGGCGAAGCCGCCGTCGACCACATCGTCGCGATCCGCGCCGCGTCCGGGCCGTTCAAGGACTTGTTCGACTTCTGCAGCCGCACCGACAAGAAGATCGTCAACAAGCGCGTGATCGAAGCGCTGATCCGCGCCGGCGCCTTCGACAGCATAGAGCCCAACCGGGCCAAGCTGTTCGGCAACGTCGGGCTGGCGATGGACGCCGCCGAACAGGAGCACGCCAACGCCAATCAGGGCGGCTTGTTCGACATGTTCGGCGACGACGTCGCCCCCAGCGTGGAAATGGTCGAGATCAAGCCGTGGAGCGACGCGGTCAAGCTGGCGGAAGAAAAGCTGGCCATCGGCTTCTACCTGTCCGGCCACCCTTTCGCCGCCTACGCCAAGGAAATTCGCGGCTTCATCAAGACCCCGCTGTCCCGGCTCAGCCCGCGCAAGGAGCCCCAGTTGCTGGCCGGCTTCGTCACCGGCATCCGCGTCAAAGTGGGCAACCGCGGCAAAATGGCCTTCGTGCAGCTGGACGACGGCAGCACCAAATTGGAAGTCAGCCTGTTCGCGGAAAGCTTCGAAGCCAACCGCAGCCGCTTGAAAGACGACGTGGTCCTGGTGATAGAAGGCAAGGTCAGCGAGGACAACTTCTCCGGCGGCCTGCGCATCATCGCAGACAAAGTCTATGAGCTGGGCGAGGCGCGCAGCCGCTACGCGCGCAGCCTGTCGCTGAAACTGGCCGGCAAGGTGGACGTCAGCAAACTCAAGGCCCAGCTGCACCCGTTCCGCAGCGAAGACGCCGGCTGCCCGGTGCGCATCCATTACAACAACGGCGCGGCCAGCGGCGACCTGATGCTGCCCCCGCCCTGGGGCGTCCGGCTGGACGACGGGCTGTTGCTGGCGCTGCAGGACTGGCTGGGCAGCGACAAGGTCAAAGTGATGTGGTGAGCCGCCGCGCTCCCGCCAAGCCGCGCCCAGCGCGGCTTTTTTCTTGCCCCGCGCTTTGCAAGCGCCGGGCATTGCAGTAGGCTTGCCCGCTCAAACGCACCACAGAAGAGGATGTTTTCAGATGACGGCACGCCCGGCGCAACTCCAAGACGTCGCCCCGGTCTTCCAGATCGAGCAAGCGGTATTCGGCCACCACGTCTACCCGGACTTTTTCTTCCGCCAGGCCCACGACCTGTGGCCGGACCTGTTCTTCGTCGCGCCGGGCGCGCAAGACGGGGCACTGGGCGGCTACATCATCGGCGCGCCGGGCAGCGGGCAAGGCGAATTCTGGATCATGTCGCTGGCGGTCCACGCGCATTGCCGCGGACAAGGCATAGGCAAGCAACTGCTGCAGGCCTTGCTGCAAGCGCTGCGGGCGCGCCAGGCCAGCCACGCGAAACTGACGGTCCACCCCGACAATCCCGCGGTCAGGCTGTACCAGCAGCTTGGCTTTGTCGTCGTCGAACATCAACCTCATTACTTCGGCGACAACGATCCGCGCCTGGTCATGCGCGCGGATTTCTAGCCGTCCGGATGCAACAAAGCCTCCCTTTGGGGGAGGCTTCCGTGTCGCCATTCAACAGCACAATGCATAAAGCCCAGCTCGTGTGAGCTGGGCTTTGCAATGGGGCGTCTGGCGGTGTCCTACTTTCACATGGCGAATGCCACACTATCATCGGCGCTA
>NZ_JAUCGS010000019.1:0-46130 GCF_059916605.1 Chromobacterium sp. CCUG 30098
GAAGGGCCGGCCCAGGGTTTCGTCCAGGGTGAAGGATTCGACCGACAGCAGCTCGGCCGGCAGTTCGGCGATCTTCAGGTGATAAAACTGTTGCGGCGGCATGGCGGAGTCTCCAGGTGGACTTGCCCCTCGGGCCGTGGAGGCGGCCCGAGGGAGCGCTTAGTTCTTGGCCTTGGGCATTTGCGAGACCAGGGACAGGTTGATGTCCAGGCCTTCCACCTGGAAGTGCGGCACGATGAACAGCTTGACCTTGAAGAAGCCCGGATTGTCTTCGATGTCTTCGACGACGACCTGGGCGTCGCGCAGCGGGTGCGAGGCTTGCAGTTCGTCGCTGGGGTCGGTCATCTCCGTGACCAGGAGCTTGATCCAGGTGTTGAGCTCCAGTTCCAGCAGACGGCGGTCCTTGGTGGCGCCGATGTTTTCGCGCTGGATCAGCTTCAGGTAGTGCGCCAGCCGCGACAGCAGGAAGATGTAGGGCAGCCGCGCGTTGATGCGGCTGTTGGCGCTGGCTTGCTTGGTGTCGTACAGCGCCGGTTTTTGCGTGGAGTTGGCGGAGAAGAAGCAGGCGTAATCGCGGTTCTTGTAGAAGGACAGCGGGATGAAGCCCAGGTTGGCGAATTCGAATTCGCGGGTTTCCGGTATCAGCACTTCGGTGGGGATCTTCACCTGATTGCCTATGCCCAGGTCGTACAGATGAATGGGCAAGTCTTCCACCAGGCCGCCGGCCTGCGGACCGCGCACTTGCACGCACCAGCCGTTGCCGATGAAGCTGCGCACCATATTGGCGGCAAAGGCGAAGCCGGCGTTGGTCCATAGGTAGCGCTGATGGTCCGGGCCTTTGACGTTTTCGGCGTAGTTGAAGCTGCGCACCGGCACGGTGTCGGGGCCGTAAGGCAGGCGGGCCAGGAAGCGCGGCAAGGCGAGACCGATGTAGCGGGCGTCGTCGCTATCGCGGAAGCTGCGCCATTTGATGTATTCCGAGCGGTCGAAGTAGTTGGCCACGTCCTGGATGGCGGCGACTTCGTCCATGCTCTCCTTGCCGAAGAAGGCCGGTCCCACGGCGCCGATGAAGGGCATGTGGGCTGCGGCGGACACTTTGGCGATGTCGCGCAGCAGGGCGATGTCCTGCGGGCCGCGGTCGAATTCGTAGTTGGAGATGATGGCGCCTATCGGTTCGCCGCCGGGGGTGTCGTATTCCTGGATGTAGGTGTGTTGGTACAGGCCGCTCTGAATCACTTCCGGCGCGTCGTCAAAGTCGTTGCGCAGGTCTTCCTTGCTGACGTCCAGCACTTCGATCTTGACGTTTTTGCGGAAGTCGGTGCGATCCACCAGGAAACGCAGTCCGCGCCAGGCGGATTCGATTTGCTGGAAGGACGGGTTGTGCATCACCGCGTCCAGCTGACGGCTGATTTGCGCGTCGATGCGGGCGATGTGAAAGTCCAGCAGGCTTTTGTCCAGGCGGTCCACTTTTTGCGAGGATTCCTGAATCATTTTCAGGAATACGTTCACCGCCACGGCGATGCGCTCGTCCAGCGGCGCGTCCGACATCGCTTCCGCGGTTTGGTAAGCCTCGATGGGCTGGGCGCTGGCCACCGGGGACAGGTTGATCTTGGCGCATAGCGATTCATACACGCTGGCCGGGGACTCCAGCACGATGGTGTCCTCGGGCTGCTGTTGTTTTTGGGTCGACATGAGCGGGCTCCTGATTTAGTGGGCGGCTTGGCTGAGCGGGATGATGCGTTCCAGTTCGCTGCGCAGGTTGGCGGAGAGGGAGTCGTCGCGCAGGATTTTTTCCAGCTCGCGGCGGAAGGAGGCGTTGTCCAGCAGATTGGCTTTGAGGTCGCGCAGCAGATTGCGCATCGCCAGCAGCGCGCGCAGTTCCGGAATCCGCGCCGCCACCTGTTCCGGGTGAAAGTCCTTCATGGCCTTGAAGTCCAGTTCCACCGCCATTTCGGAACCGTCGCCGGCCAGCGTGTTTTCCACCACCAGCTTGGCCTTGGGGTTGAGTTCGGCCAGCACCGCGTCGAAGTTGTTTTTGTCGATGGACACCTTTTCCCGTTCCGCCAGAGACCGCTGTTCCTGGCCATGGCTGTAGTCCCCCGCCACCAGCAGTTTCAGCGGGAGTTCAACTTTCTTCTGCGCTCCGCCGGTATGCAGGTCCAGCTTGATGTTGACCCGCGCGGCGGGCACTTCGTTTTGAAAGCTTTCAGCCATGGTGTTTCCTCCTGCGATCAAGGTTTGAAGCATGTCCATTTCCCATGCGGGCAAATGGGCGGTTGGCCATGTTTCGCGTCGTCGCCGTATTTTTTGGCGATGCGCGATCTGGCGGATATTCTGTGTTTTCCCCTTTTTTATTTAGGTCAACAAGCTTGCGTTATTTGATTTTGTATTTATGTATTTTTCGTTTTGTTTTTCAATGTTAACCAGATTATGTGGTTTGAGGCAATATGGTCGTTGGGTTGACAGGGTGGCTTGTTTGGTGGCTAGAATACGCCATGTTTATGGCTTCATGCCTTGTTGATTTCAATGTCATAAATAGTTTATTTGTTTTTTTGGATTGATTTTATGGTTTAATTTTTGAAAATGTTTTTTTGTTTTTATTGATTATTTATTTTTGATTTTTTATTGTGATTGGCTTGCTGTGAATTTTCAAAAACTCCGTGCGCTGTTTTCAATGTTACGGCGTGCTGTTTCAGAGCCTAATCAGAGGTTGTCCGCATGAAAGTTTTTCGTCCGATGTGGGTGGAGGGCGCTTTATTGTCCCCTCAGCATTTTCAGCAGCAGTCCTTGTGGTTTTCCCATTTGGCGGCCTTGTTCGGACGTTTGGCTCAGCCCTATTTTTGGGGCTGTTGGGAGGTAGAGTGGGATGAGGCCGCGCTGAGCCTGGGCAAGCTGAAGCTGGAAAGACTGCGTTTGGTCCTGCCGGACGGCGCCGTGGTCGACTGCGCCGAGGCGGACCGCTTGCCGCCGGCGCGGGATTTTGCCGCGCCGGCCGAGGCGCTGAGCGTGCAGGTTTTTCTGGGCTTGCCTTTGTGGGAGGCCGGGGGAGGCAATTGCGAGCGCGAAGGCGAGACGCCGGCGCGGCCCAGGCGGCAACGTTGCGAATACCTGGAAGTGGAGGACTTGTACGACGGCCCGCCGGCGGAGCTGGCGGTGGAGCGCGGCAATTTGCGCTTGCTGTTGGAGTTTGAGGAGCGGGCTGACTATGTCTGTTGCCCCTTGCTGCGTTTGAGCCGCAACGGTCAGGGAAGATGGACGCGGGATGCGACGTTCTGGCCGCCGGCGCTGCGTTTGGACACCGCGCCGGGTTTGCTGGACATGCTTGGGCGGATAGAGGAGATGCTGCTGGCGCGCAGCCGCCAGTTGTCGGAGCGCCGCCGCGAGCGCGGACACGGCTTGGTGGATTTTTCAGTGTCGGACGCGGGCCTGTTCTGGTTTTTGCACTGCGTGAACAGCGCCTGGCCGGTGCTGGCGCATTTGCGGCAGACGCCGGCCAGCCACCCGGAAACGCTGCACCAAGCGTTGGCGCAGTTGTGCGGCATGCTGTCCACGTTTTCGCTACAGCAAGATCTGGCGGATATTCCCGCTTACCGGCATGAAGACGCCAGGCCGGGTTTCCTGCGGCTGGAAGACTGGATCAGGGGCTGCCTGGATACGGTGATCCCCTCCCAGGTGGTGTCGGTGCCTCTGCAGAAAGGGGAGTCGTCGATGTGGCATGGCCAGTTGGCTGATCCCAGGCTGGGCGAGCAGGGCGGCTTTTATCTGTCGGTGAGGGCGGATATGCCGCCGGCGCAGTTGCTGGAGCGTTTTCCAGCGGTGTGCAAGATCGGCGCGCCGGAGGATGTGGAGACCGTGGTCAGCACCGCTTCCGGCGGCGTGCCTTTGAGCGTGCCGCCGCGTTTGCCCGCCGCCTTGCCGGTGCGGATGGAAAACCTGTACTTCGTTCTGGACGCCGGCCATCCGGCCTTCCAGCGCATGCTGGCCGCGCAGGCGTGCTCTTGCTATGTGCCCGCGTCTTTGCCGGGCGTGGTGGTTGAACTCTTCGTGGTGTTGAAATCATGAGCAAGCAATTTCCGCCGGAGGCTTTGGCCCGCAGTTTCCGGGACACCGCGCTGACGGTGTCGATGTTGGCCGACAAGGACGCGCCGGAGCATGTGGAGGATTGGCGCGAGCACGCGGCCGGACTGGTGAGCGCGACGCGCGAGGCGCTGCGTCAGGCCGGCGCAGGCGAGGCTTTGATCGAGCGGGCCAGTTACGCGCAATGCGCCTTGCTGGACGAGGCGGCGCTGCGCCGACTTGAGGGCGCGAAGCGGGCGGCTTGGGCGCGGGAGCCTTTGCAAGTGCGCTTTTTCAACAGTTATCAGGCCGGTGAGGTGCTGCTGGGACAGATGCGGGCGCATTTGGCGCAGCCGGCCGCGGAGCCGGCGCTGGGCTGGTGCTATGCGATGGTGCTGGCCTTGGGGTTTCGCGGCGGGGAGGACGACGCGGCCAGTCAGGTCCTGTTGGGGCAGTTGAGCGCGGGCCTGCCTGCGCCCTTGCCGCTGCCTTCCGGCGAATTCGACGGCGGGGTTGCCATGTTGCGCGGCGGCGCGTCCCGGCGTTTCCGGCGCTTGGCTTTGCCGCTGGCCGCGGCTGGGGCGGGCTTGCTTGCGGTGTGGCTTGCGCATGCCGCGCTGAGCGGCTGGTTGAATGCCGCCGATGCCGCCTTGGCGTTGACGTAAAGGGGGCGGGCGATGCGTATTCACGCGCATTTTTTCTGTTTATGGGCGCTGTCGCTGGCGGCGGCCTTGTGGTGGTTGGCGCAAATGGCGCCGTGGAGCGGGGCGGCGCGCCTGGGCGCGGGGCTGGCGGCTACGGCGTTCTGCTTGGGCTGGGCGGGCTTGAGGCTGCGGCGCTGGCGCCGCGACGGCGCGACGTGGGAGTTGTTGCTGCCGGGTTTGCTGGATTTGCCGCAGGGCTGGCGCAGCGGGCGCGCTGCGGTGGTGGAACTGGAAAGCCGGCGCGGCGCCTATGTGGCGGTGGAGGACGGCGTGCTGAGGGTGATGGTGCCGACTCCGGCTTTGCTGGAGCGCGCGGTAGCGGAACTGGTGGCCTGGCGGCGGGGTTCGCCGCCGGACGCCTTGGCCTTGCGTTTGGACGCGGCGGCCGAATGCAGCGAGCCGGCCTGGTTGGGGCGCTTGCAGGCGTGGCGACAGGCGATTGCCGACGTGGAACGTCGTTTGGCTTGCCGCTTGCCGGTTTATTTATTGGTGGGATTCCCCGCGCCGGCGCGCAGCGCGGGCATGGACGGCGCTCTGGGCGTGGTGTTGCAAGGCGCTCCGTGCGCCAGCCTGCGGCAGTGGCGAGAGCGGTTGGAGGATTGGCGCGGCCGGATGGAACTGCAGCCGCCGGCCTTGGGCGACGAGGGCGCGCGAGCGCTTTTCGATTTGCGTTTGCGCGCCGGCGCGGTGGGAGGCTGGCTGGGCGCTCAGGTCTTGCCCGCCATATTGCAGGGGGCGACGCCGGCCCCGGCGCCCGGCTTGCAGGGCATCGCCTTGCTGCCGGCTCAAGGGCGGGACGCGGCGCTGTCGCCGTGGGGCCGTTGCCGGCAGGCCTTGAGCGGTTTGGCTGTGCGTTCGCTCAGCCTGGACACGGGCGAGCCGGAAGGCGTGCCTGGAAGCTGGCTGTTCGGTTTGGCGCCGGGCGCGCGCTTGCCTGCCGTCTGGCGGCTGGTTTTGAGCCTTTGGCTCTTGGCTTGCCTGACGGCCGTGGCGGCGTTCGCCGCTTCGGCCTGGTCCAACCGAGCGTTGCTGGAGCGCTTGTCGGCCAATGTCGCGCATTATCGCGCGCTGCCGATAGAGCGGGACGAGGCGCGTCGCCAGGCGCTGCTGACGCTTGAAGGCGACGCGCGCGAGTTGCGGAGCCATGTCGATCTCGGCGTGCCTTTGCGCTTGGGATTCGGCTTTTACCGGGCTCAGCCGTGGCGGGAGCGCATTGCCCGGCTGATAGCCGATTACCGCCCGCCGGCGGCGGCTCCGGCCTCGGTGTCGCTGGACAGCCTGTCCTTGTTCGATAGCGGCAAGGCGGTGTTGCGCGCCGGAGCGGAGGCGGCGTTGCAGCCCGCATTGGCGGCGCTGGCGCGTTATCCGGAGCGAAATGTGCTGGTGGCCGGCCATACCGACAGCGTGGGCCAGGCGGAAGCGAATCAGCGCTTGTCGTTGCAGCGCGCCGCGGCGGTGCGCGACTGGCTGGCGCAGGAGACCGGCTTGCCGCTGACCCGTTTTGCCATCCAGGGCTACGGCGCTACGCGGCCGCTGGCGGGCAATGAGGATGAGGGGGGCCGGGCGCGCAACCGGCGAGTAGAGATTACCTTGCTGCCGGCGCTGCCCGTCAGGTGACGGGCGGCAGGCGGCGAGGAGGCCGCAGGGTGCGGCGCGCTTGCTCCGCGGCGTCGAGCTAGGACGAGACGGCGAGCGAGCTTGTTTAAACTTAAGTTATTAAGTTAAGCCAAGGAGGGTTTGATATGGCGATACCAGCGTATATGTGGTTGAAAGACGACGGTGGCGCGGACATCAAGGGTTCTGTGACGGTGCAAGGCCGGGAGAACAGCGTGGAGGTGGTGGAGTTCGACCACGCGGTGCGCATTCCCACCGATGGCAACACCGGCAAGTTGACCGGCACCCGCGTGCATGAGGCGCTGACCCTGGTCAAGGAGTTCGATGCTTCATCGCCTTATCTGTACAAGGCGGTGACCAGCGGCCAGACGCTGAAGGAGGTCGAGTTCAAGTGGTATCAGATCGACGACGCCGGCAGCGAGCAGGAGTACTTCAACATCAAGCTGGACAACGTCAAGGTCGTGTCGGTGGCGCCCAAGATGTACAACATCAAGGACCCGGACCGCGAGCGCTACAACCACTTGGAGGAGGTGGAAATGCGCTACGAGAAAATAACTTGGGCTTACAAGGACGGCAACATCATCCACTCCGACAGCTGGATTGAAAACCGTTAGCGCCGCCGCGCACGGCAAGCGCGGGGCTTAGGCGAGCGGCCGGCTTGGCGGTTCGTCGCAGCGCCTCGCGCTTGCCGGCGGGGGTCCAAGGGAATTAGCGATGCCGGCCTTTCTGGCCGGCATGCGCTTTGTTTGGGAAAAGACGGACATGACTCTCGATTCTGTTCATTTGCTGCGGAGACTGAACGAGCACTGCGCCCGGGCGCTGGAGTCGGCGGCCGGGTTGTGCCAGGCGCGCACGCATGCCGAAATCACGGTTGAGCACTGGCTGGTGAAGTTATTGGAGCAGGGAGACGGCGATCTGGCCGCTTTGCTGCGGCATTACGAGATCGACGTGGATGAGATCTGGCAAGGCTTGCTGGCCGCGCTGGAGCGCCTGCCGCGGGACCGGCGCGGCAAGCCGGGCTTGTCGCGAGGGCTGCAGGAGTTGCTGCAGGCCGCCTGGTTGATCGCTTCGCTGGATTTCGGCGGCCAGCAGATGCGTTCCGCTCATCTATACCTCGCCTTGCTGGCGGCGCCGGAGCGTTTGTCTTGCCGGCAGGCCTGGCCATTATTCAGTTTGTCCGCCGCGCAGGTGCGCGCGCGCTGGGCCTGGCTGGAGCAGGTGTCGGCGGAATCCGAGGCGTTGGGATCTGTGGAGGCCGCGGCGTCTGCGCCGCCGGAGGCCGGCCGCGACGGGGCCGCGGCGGCGGATGAGCTGCCTGAGGTGTTGAGCCGTTTTGCCGGCGACCTGACAGCCAAGGCGCGCGAGGGTTTGATCGATCCCGTGTTGGGGCGCGACAAGGAAGTGCGCCAGATGGTGGATATCTTGCTGCGTCGGCGCAAGAACAATCCGATCCTGGTGGGCGAGCCGGGGGTGGGCAAGACGGCTTTGGCCGAGGGCCTGGCCTTGCGCATTGCGGCGGGCGAGGTGCCGGAGGCATTGCGCCGGGTGCGTCTGCTCGCGCTTGATCTGGGCTTGTTGCAGGCCGGCGCGGGAGTCAAGGGCGAGTTCGAGCAGAGGTTGAAGCAGGTGATAGAGGCGGTGCGCACGGCGGCGGAACCGATTTTGCTGTTCATCGACGAAGCGCATGTGCTGGTGGGCGCCGGCAATTCCGCCGGCGGCAGCGATGCGGCCAATCTGCTGAAGCCGGCGCTGGCGCGCGGCGAGCTGCGGACGATAGCCGCCACCACCTGGTCCGAGTACAAGCAGTATTTCGAGCAGGACGCGGCGCTGGAGCGTCGTTTCCAGATGGTGAAGGTGGACGAGCCGGACGATGCCGCGGCCTGTTTGATGCTGCGGGGCTTGAAGCCGCGCTATGCCGAGCATCACGGGGTGGCGATCCGCGACGAGGCGATTACGGCGGCGGTGAGCTTGTCGCGGCGCTACCTGGCCGGCCGGCAGTTGCCGGACAAGGCCGTGGATTTGATCGACACGGCGGCGGCGCGGGCGCGGATGAGCCTGGAAGGGGCCGCGGCGGAGCTGCAGGGCGCGCAGGCGCGGGTCTTGGCGCTGGAAAGCGAGAGAGAGGCTTTGCGGGAGGATGCGCGGCTGGGCGCGGGCAACGCGCAGCTTGAGTCCCGCCTGAGGGCGATCGAGTCAGAACTGGCGGCGGCGCGGCTTGAGAACGAGGCTTTGCAAGGGCGTTATCAGCAGGAACGGCAGGGCGCCGAGGCGCTGCGCAGGCTATGCCGGGAGTGGGCCGGGCGGCCGGACGGCGCTGCGCGGCTGGTCCAGGCGCGGGCCGATCTGGCGGCTTTGCAAGGAGAACGCCGCCTGGCGGCCGCCGACGTGGACGCCGCCTTGGTGGCGGAGGTGATTGCCGATTGGACCGGGGTGCCGGTGGGCAAGCTGTTGGCGGATGACGCGGCCAATCTATTGGGTTTGGCGCCGGCCTTGCGGGAACGGGTGCGCGGTCAGGAGGCCGCGGTGGCCGAGATCGCCCAGTCCCTGCTGGCGGCCAAGTCCGGATTGGCGCCGGGGCGAGGCCCTTTGGGCGTGTTCTTGCTGACCGGGCCGTCCGGCGTCGGCAAGACCGAAACCGGCCTGGCCTTGGCCGATCTATTGTTTGGCGGCGAGCAGGCCTTGCTGACCATCAATCTATCCGAGTATCAGGAGGCGCATACCGTCTCGCAATTGAAAGGCTCGCCGCCGGGTTATGTCGGCTATGGCCAGGGCGGGGTGCTGACCGAGGCGGTGAGGCGGCGGCCGTACAGCGTGATCTTGCTGGACGAGGTGGAAAAAGCGCACCGCGATGTGCTGAACCTGTTCTACCAGGCGTTTGACCGGGGTTTCATGCGGGATGGGGAGGGCCGCGAGATCGATTTTCGCAATACCCTGTTTCTGATGACGTCGAATCTTGGCAGCGAGCTGTTGCTGGAACAGGAGGGGGAGTGGGAGCGCGGGGCCTGGCTGGACGCGTTGCGCCCCGTGTTGCTGGCCCATTTCCAGGCGCCGCTGCTGGCGAGGATGCAGGTGGTGCCGTTTGGGCTGCTGTCCGAGTCCGCCTTGGCGGAGATTGCTCAATTAAAGCTGGCGACGCTGGCCGCGCATCTGAAGGAGTCGCAAGGCATTGAGCTTGAGGCCGGAGAGGACTGCGCGCGGGCGATGGCCGGGGCTTGCGGTAGGCGAGACAACGGCGCGAGAGGCCTGGATCATCTGATCCGGCAGCAGTTGTTGCCGGAAATGGCGGCGCAGTGTTTGCAGTGGCGTTTGGAGCGGGGGGGCATGCCGGCGCGGATTGAGCTGGCGGCGGGGCAGGACGATCAGCTGGAAATGACGTTGTTGTAATCGTCCCGGAGCCTCGCCGATACTTGGCTTCGTCATTTTTCAGCGCTAGTGAATATCACCTTCCATGTTTTTTGCAGCTGGGAAAGCGGATTGATACAATTCAATCCGCTTTTTCTATTATGAATAGAATAAAAGTCGTGCTGTAATGGAAATCGCAGCGATCCGAAAAATCACAAAGACAGGACTTGACGCATGTTCGTCGGAATCGGGTACCTCATAATTCTTGGCTCCGTGCTGGGGGGATTCGTCGCTGCGGGGGGGCATCTCGCCGCGTTGATGCAGCCGCTGGAGGTGGTGATGATCGCGGGCGCCGCGCTCGGCGCTTTCGTGGTGGCCAACGGCGGCGCGCCGCTGAAGGCCACGATGAAGGCTTTCCCCTCCGTGTTCAAGGGCACGCCTTACAGCAAGGCCTTCTACATGGAGTTGTTCTCGCTGCTGTTCGAGATTCTGACCAAGGTGCGCAAGGAAGGCCTGATGTCCATCGAGGCCGATGTCGAGAATCCGGAAGCCAGTCCTGTCTTTTCCAAATACACCACCGTTCTGCACGACCACCACGTGGTGGAATTCATCTGCGATTACCTGCGCCTGATGGTGGGCGGCAACCTCAACGCTTTCGAGATCGAGAACCTGATGGACGTGGAGATCGAAACCCACCATCACGAGGGCGAAGTGCCGGTCAACGCGGTCAAGGGCCTGGCCGACGGCTTGCCGGCCTTTGGTATCGTGGCGGCGGTGATGGGGGTGGTGCACACTATGGAGTCCGTGGGCGCGCCGCCGTCCGAGCTGGGCATGCTGATCGCCCACGCGCTGGTGGGCACCTTCCTCGGTATTTTGCTGGCCTACGGCTTTGTCGGCCCGCTGGCCACCATTCTGGAGCACAAGCTGGGCGACGGCACCCGAGTCTACCAAACCATCAAGGTCACCATTCTGGCCAGCCTCAACGGCTACGCGCCGCAAGTGGCGGTGGAGTTTGGCCGCAAAGTGCTGGCTTCGCATGATCGTCCGTCCTTCAAGGAACTGGAAGACCATGTGAAACAGGCGAAGAAATAAGCGGGGGGCGCGATCATGGCTGACGAATCGCAACGGCCCATTATCGTCAAACGCATCAAGAAGGGCGGCCACGGCCACCATGGCGGGGCCTGGAAGATCGCCTACGCCGACTTCGTGACCGCGATGATGGCCTTCTTCCTGCTGATGTGGCTGCTGGGTTCCGCGTCGCAGGGCACTTTGAACGGCATCGCCGAATACTTCAAGACGCCGCTGAAGGTGGCGCTGTCCGGCGGCGCCGGCGCCGGCGACGCCACCTCGGTGATCAAGGGCGGCGGCAATGATTTGACCAAGCAGACCGGCCAGGTCAACAAGTCCGGCTCGCCGCAAGACGAGATCATGCGCAAGCAGCAGGAAAAAGCGTCGATGGAGCAGCTGCAGAACAAGATCCAGAGCACGGTGGATCACAGCGAGCTGCTCAAGGAGTACAAGAATCAGCTCAAGCTGGAAATCACCCCGGACGGGCTGAAGATCCAGATCGTGGACGAGCAGAACCGTTCGATGTTCGACTCCGGCAGTTCGCGCATGCTGCCGCATACCCGCGTCTTGCTGCAGCAGCTGGCGAAAGAGCTGAACATGATGCCGAACAAGATCAGCATCTCCGGCCATACCGACGCCAAGCCATTCGGCAGCGGCCAGGGCGGCTACAGCAACTGGGAGCTGTCGGCGGACCGCGCCAACGCGGCGCGGCGCGAGCTGGTGGCCGGCGGCTTGCAGGACAACAAGGTCTTGCGCGTGGTGGGCCTGTCCTCGGCCAACCCGCTGGTGAAGACCAATGTGTTCAGCCCGGAAAACCGGCGCATCGCCATTGTGGTGCTGAACAAGGAAGCCGAGAGCAATATCCTCAACGACGGCTACAAGCCGCAGATGAACCAGGATGTGATTGGCGGGCCCGCGGAGGGCGGGGCGGAGCCGGCAGAGGCGCCGGCGGAAGCGCCGGCCAAATAATGCCGATGCGAGCCTTGCCTTGTTGAGCCGCTTGCGCCATTTGGGCCTGCAAGTGCTGGCGGCCTTGGCGGCGATGTATTTCGTCGCCCCCGCCGCCCAGCCCTTGGCTTGGGCGATCCTGCAGGGCCTATGCGCGGCGGCCTTGGCCATTTTCATGCGCCTGCCGGGCTGGCAGCGTTTGCTGCACGGGCTGTTCGTGCCGGCGCTGGCCTTGATGCATCAGGCGGCCTTGCCGCCTTGGGTGTATTTGCTGGGGCTGGCGCTGACTTTCGCGCTGGGCCGCAACGCCGTGCTGGAACGCGTGCCCTTGTATCGCTCTTCCGCTCAGGCGGCGGAGCGCCTGGCCGAGCGCCTGCCGGGGCGGGCCGCCTTGCTGGAGGCCGGCTGCGGAGACGGCAGGCTGGCGGTCTGGCTGTGCCGGCTGCGGCCGGATGTCAGGGTTAGGGCGCTGGAAAGCGCCTGGGGCAGCTGGCTGTTGGCCCGCGCGCGCTGGTGGCTGGCGCGGCGGCCGCGGCGGCTGGAGTTCGCCTGCCGCAGTTTTTGGAGGGAATCTTGGGGAGAGTACGATGCGGTGTACGTGTTTCTGTCCCCGGAACCGATGGCTAAGGTCTGGCGCAAGTTTGTGGCGGAAGGCCGGCCCGGCAGCCTGCTGGTCAGCAACACCTTCGCCGTGCCCGATGTCGAACCCGATGAACGCATCCCGCTGGGAGGCGCTTTGCAAACCGAATTACTGATCTGGCGCCACCCACATGGAGCTTGCTAACTGGATCAAGTCCATCGCCGAACGGCGTTGGCCGATTCTGCCCAATACGCTGGGCGAGCTGAAGGACATCTGCGCTCGCCACAGCGATCTGATCAATTTCACCGACCTCGCCAATCTCTGTCTGTCCGACCCCTTTCTGCTGTTGGACCTGGTCCGGGTGGTGGGCGGTTCGCGCGCCTTGCAGCGCAATGAAAGCATTCCCTCGGTGGAGCAGACGCTGCTGCTGATGGGGCTGGAGGCGGTGACCAACCGCTTTGGCCGCGTCGCCGCGCTGGAGGCGGTGCCGGACAAGCTGGACGCCGAGGTGCTGGAGGCGGTGGAGGACTGGCTGGGCCGCTCCCGGGTGGCCGCCTTGCTGATCAAGGAGTGGCTGTCTCTGCAGGGCGATCACAAGGTGGAAGACTGTTTCGTGGCCGCCTTGCTGTACAATCTGCCCGCCTGCCTGTTCATGATGCAGCGCAATCAATTGCCGGACCGCCCGCTGCTGCAGGAAATGTCCAACGCCTTCGATTGCGATTACGCCCAGGTGCTGGAGCAATTCATCAAGCTGATGCCCTTGCCCACCGGCCTGAACGCCCTGCTGGGGCCGGGCAGTCCGACCAAGCGCCGCCAATTGCTGCGCCTGGCGATGGCCACCGCCAACTCTCTGGAGCAAGGCATTTGGCGCAGCACCTGGCAGGTGGGCGTGGAGGCCGCGGCCAAGCTGATAGGCTGCGCGCCGCATCTGGCGCATCAGGCGGTGGTGCACGCGGCCTTGTCGGTGGCGCGCCACCCCCGGGCGGTGGGCTATATGTACCCGGTGCGCAGTCTGTTGATGCTGGAAGGGGAGTACAAGCGGCCCAGCTTGCAGAAAACCGCGGCCTTGAGCGACGCGGAGCAGATGGAAAAGGCGATACGCGAATCCATCCGCCACCTGGCCAACGATCTCAAGTTCGAGCGGGTGTTGTACTACCGTTACGATCAGGACGCACATGCGCTGAAGCTGCGTTATCAGCTGGGCCTGGGCGACAGCCATCCGCTGCGCAAGCTGGCCCTGGGGCTGGAGCCGGGCTCTTTCTTCGCGGTGTTGACCAGCAAGCCGCAAAGCTTTCACGCGCCGGCCCTGGTGCGCCAGCAGTTGGAGCGGCGCTACGAGGACCTGTTTTTCGAGCATGTCGGGGACAATGAATTCGCCCTGATCACCCTGTTTGTCGGACATGCGCTGTCCGGCGTGTTCTATGTCGACAACGGCCATAGCGGCCAGGCGATCGACGAGGACAGTTACCACCGTTTCAAGGATTTAGTGGCGCGCCTGACCCTGCTGCCGCAATAGGACACATGTCGTACATCAGCAAAACCATCACTTCCGCCCATAACGACGAAATCAAGCAATTGGCGCGCCTGGCGCAAAGCCCGCGCGAACGCCGCAAGCAACAGTTGATGTTGCTGGAGGGCATTCATCTGACCGAGTCCTGTCTGGACGCCGGCATCGTTCCCGAGCGGGTGTATCTCAACGAGGCGGCGCAAGCACATCCTGAGGTGCAGGCCTTGTTGCGGCGCCTGAGCGCGCCGACGGTCGTGGTCACGGTGCCGGAAGCGGTGTTGGCCAAGGCCACCGCGCTGGCCAGCGCCGGGGAATTGCTGGCCTTGTGCCCGCGGCCGCAAGCGCGGCCCTGCCCGGAAGCCGCGTCGCGGGTGATGCTGGAGGATATCCAGGATCCGGGCAATCTGGGCACCATTCTGCGGTGCGCGGCGGCGGCTGGCGTCAGCGAGCTGATGTTGTCCAAGGGCTGCGTCGACGTCTATTCGCCCAAGGTGCTGCGCGCCGGCATGGGCGCGCACTTCGTGCTCAATATCCACGAGCAGGCCGATCTTTGCGCCGAACTGGCACGCTACGACGGCCGCAAGCTGGTCACCCATCTGGAAGGCTCGACTTCTTTGTACGCGCAGGACCTGCGCGGACCGGTGGCTTTCGTGTTCGGCAACGAGGGCGCCGGCGTCAGCGCGGAGGCGCTGGCCCTGGCCGATGCGCGGGTGCGGATTCCGATGCCGGGCCACGCCGAATCGCTGAATGTGGCGATGGCGGCGACGGTGTGTTTGTTCGAGCGGGTGAGGCAGCTGGAGACGGATTTCTCATCCTGAGCATTGAGAACGCTGGACAAGGGGGGATATATGACTAGGTTCGCGCTGGCGGAGCGCATTCTGCCCAATTATCAGTTTGTCGAGACGCATTCCCGCATTCTGGCCGCCGATGCGGCCTCGACGCTGGACGCGGTGCAACGCGTCGCGCCGGCGGACGACCCTTGGGCGCGGCGCTTCATGGCGCTGCGCGAACTGCCCGGCCGCCTGAGCGGCGCCTTGCCCGGCAATCGTCCGCCGTTCGGCATGCACAGCTTCACGCCGCTGGCGCGCGACGGCGATAGCGAATTGACGCTGGGCCTGGCGGGCGCCTTTTGGCGCGCGGACTTCGGCCTGCGCGAGATCGGCGGCCTTGAGGATTTCATGGCTTTGAATGAGCCGGGCGTGGCCCGGCTGTTGCTGAGCTTTCACTGCGAAACCGTCGCCGAAGGCGTGCGCCTGTCGACTCAGACCCGCGTGCATTGCCCCGATGCGGGCACCCGTTGGCGTTTTGCGCCGTACTGGTATCGGATTCGTCCGGTCAGCGGCCTGATCCGCCGGCGCATGCTGCGGCAGGCGGAGCGGGAGTTGTTGCGCGACCCGGCAAGGGCTTGAAGCCTTGCGCATGAAAATTGAGTAGCGTTTGATTTTTATTTTGCCTGGTTTGCTTTATCATGCGCCGGAGATATTTAAACGGCAAATTGAAACAAAGGAAACCAGCACAGATGAATGAGACCGCGCTTGATTCTTCCCCATCCCGCTTAGGCGGGCTTTCTTCTTTTCTGCGGCAGCAGTGGGCCACCATCGGCCTGGTGCTCGCCAATCTGATCGTTTACGTCTGGATGGGCGCCTCGGGCGTTTCTTGGACTGAGCCCGATCCCGAGCAACTGGTGAGCTGGGGCGCTAATCTGGCGCCGTTCACTCTGGGCGGCGAAAGCTGGCGGCTGCTGAGCAGCATGTTCGTGCACGGCGGCGCCATGCACCTGCTGCTCAATATGTATATGTTGCTGCTGATCGGCCCCTTGGCGCAGAAGCGCTTCGGCGGCATCGGCTTTCTGGCGATTTACCTCGCCACCGGCCTGACGGCGGGCCTGGTCAGCGCCTGGTGGTACGGCACGCATCCGGTGACCAATCTGCTGATGCAGAGCAGCATCCGCCTGGTGGCCAGCGTCGGCGCGTCCGGCGCCTTGATGGGCCTGGCCGGCGCACTGTGCGTGGCCGGCCTCAGCGACGCCGACATGGGCGGCTCGCAGGGCAAGGCCTTGGCGCAAGTGGTGCTGCTGAACCTGGGCATGGGTTTCATGGTGTCCGGCGTGGACCAGGCCTGCCATATCGGCGGCCTCCTGGCCGGCTTGCCCTTGGGCGTGCTGGGCTGGCTGCGCCTGCGTCCGCTGCCGCGGCTGTTGATGTTCGCGGCCTTGGCTGGCGCGGCGGCGCTGGGCGCGCATCAGGCGAGCCAGGCGCTGGGGTCCGAAGATCTGAGCGAGTTGGCGGCGCAGCTGCGTCAAGCGCCTGCCGCGGAGCCCGCGCAGCCTTGACGCGGCGGTCCGCTGGCCGGCTAGTCCAGCGGGATGTAGACTTCGCCGCGCATCAGCGGCCTGGCGGTGCGGGTCATCACCACTTCGCTGATGGTCCAGCCGTATTCGTCCGAGTGGCCCAGCACCGCTTCCACCGTTTGTCTGCCGCTGGCGTGGCTGAAGGTCAACGGCATGCCGCGCACCGGCGCGCCGGCCACTTGCTGCGGCAGCGTGCCTTCGGTGGCGCAGGCGCAGGCCAGCGCGATGGCGCCGGTGCCGGTGTAGGCGTGGTGGAGCGAGCGGCCGGAGGTCAGGATGCGGGCGTTGATCTGGCAATCCTCGTCCCGGCTTTCCGATAGCAGGCTGATCCGAGGCGAACCGGGCCGTTCCCGCCGGGCGGCGAAAATGTCGGGCGCCAGGCCCATGACCACGGCGGCGATTTCCCGCGCCCATTCCAGCCGGTGGCGCGCGGCCTCCGACAAGGCCGCCATTTCTTCGTCGCCCTTGAGGCCGAAGTCCCGGGCGCGGACGAACACCGTGGGATTGCCGGCGTCCACCAGGGTGGCTTCCACCCGGCTGCCGTCCGGCAGCGTCAATTCGTCCACCAGCTTGCCGGTGGGGTAGAGTTCGCCGGAGCTGCCGCCGGCCGGGTCCAGGAAACGCAGCCGGATCGGCGCGCCGGGAAAGGCGACGCCGTCGATGCGGTAGTCGCCTTGCCAGACCGGCTGGCCGTGCATGATTTCCAGTTCGGCGACGATGCGCTTGCCGACATTGGCTTGCCAGATGCCGATGGAGGCCACGCCGTCGCGCGGCTCCACCAGTTTTTCCATCACCGCGAACAGCGGCACCGCGGCGCTGAGGTTGCCGCAGTTGCCGGACCAGTCTATCAGCGCGTGTTCTATCGATACGTGGCCGAACAGGCAATCGACGTCGCAATCGTCGCGCCGCGACGGGCTGAGTATCATCACCTTGCTGGTGCTGGCCCGGCCGGTGCCCAGGCCGTCGATCTGCTTGCCATGAGGGTCCGGGCTGCCGATGGCGCGCAAGAGCATGCGTTCCCAGGAGGAGGTGTCCTCGGGCAGCGCATCGGCGCGGATGAACAGACCCTTGCTGGTGCCGCCGCGCATCAGCGTGGACGGCAGACGGTAGATCGCGGCCATGTCAGTGCGTCTCCAGTTGCTCCTTGCGGACGGCGATGGCGCGGGTCCGGGCGCGATCTATCGCTTCCGGCAGCGTGCGCTTGTCTTCCCACTGGCGGGCGATGCCGCCGGCGTCCACCGCCAGCGCCGCGTCCAGCAGCGCGGACAGGTAGTCCGCCTGCGGATAGGGCCGGTCGTGGAAGCCCAGGCGTCCGCGCGCGTCCGCGCGGCAGGCGTCCAGCATCAGCAAGAAGCGTTCCGGCCGCCGCAAGGCGTCGGTTTGCTTGAACAATCTCAATATTGTGCTTGGCTTCAATTCGAAAGCACAGTGTACTTTGGTATGGCTCAACAGCGTGACGCGCGCCAGATCGCGACAGTCGGCCGGCACCCGCAAACGCTGACACAGCGTCAGCAGCGGGGCTTCGCCGGCGGCCTCGTGGCCGATGTGGCGCGGCAGCATGTCCGCCGGCGTCAGCGCCTTGCCCAGGTCATGGGTCAGCGCGGCGAAGCGCGCCGCCAGCGGCAGGCCTTGCTCGGCGGCGCAGTCCAGCGCCCGCATCACGTGGTCGCCGGTGTCGATTTCCGGGTGGTGGTCGGCCCGCTGCGGCACGCCGAACAGCGCATCCAGCTCCGGTAGCACGCGGGCGAGGGCGCCGCAGGCGCGCAGGACCAGGAACATGCGCGACGGCTGCTCCTCCATCAGGCCCTTGGCCAGCTCCTGCCACACCCGCTCAGCCACCAGGGCGTCGGCTTCGCCGTCCGCCACCATTTGCCGCATCAGCGCCATGGTGTCCTCGGCCACGGCGAAGCCGAAACGGGCGGCGAAGCGCGCCAGCCGCAGGATGCGCACCGGGTCTTCGGCGAAGGCGGGGCTGACGTGGCGCAGGACGCCGGCCTCGAGATCGCGCTGGCCGTGGTAGGGGTCGATCAGGCTGCCGTCCGCCGCCTCGGCGATGGCGTTGATGGTCAGGTCGCGTCGGGCCAGATCCTGTTCCAGCGTCACGTCCGGCGCGGCGTAGACGGCGAAGCCGTGGTAGCCCTTGCCGGTTTTGCGCTCGGTGCGCGCCAGCGCGTATTCCTCGTGGGTGTCCGGGTGCAGGAACACCGGAAAGTCCTTGCCCACCGGCTTATAGCCCAGCGCCAGCAGGTCTTGCGGGCTGGCGCCCACCACCACCCAGTCGCGGTCTTTCACCGGCAGTTTCAGCAGGCGATCGCGCACGGCGCCGCCGACGATATAGCATTGCATTGATCCGTTTCCCGTTCAGCGCGCGATCTGGCGGCGGTAGGCGGACATCTGCAGATTGAATTCCTCCGTGCCCAGCAAGGCCGGCGCCAGCGCTTCCAGCGCCGTGGGGCTGAAGCCCAGCAGAGCGGCGGGGAAGGGCTGGTCGCTGACATTGTCCACGCTCAGCGAGCGCACATTGTCGCGGCTGATCAGCGCCGGTCCGGGCAAGCATTCCATCAATGCGGCCTGCAGCATGGCCAGGCCCTGCGGCAGCGCGATTACCGGACGCGGTTTGCCGATATGACGGCCCACCAGGCTTACCAGCTCGGCCAGCGTGTAAACGCCGGGGCCGGCCAGGTCCAGGCTTTGGCCGATGGCGGCGCGGCGCGACAGGCAGGCCGCCACCGCGTGGGCGACGTCGCCGGCCCAGATCGGCGCGAAGCGCGTCTTTGCGCCGGCCAGGGGCAGAAAGGGCGCTTTGCGCAGCAGGCTGGCGAACATATTGAGGAAGCTGTCGCCGTGGCCGAACACCACGGACGGCCGCAAAAGGGTCCATTCCAGGCCGCTTTCGCGCACGCGCGCTTCGGCGCGGCCCTTGCTTTGCTGGTACAGGCTGGGGCCGCGTTCGTCGGCGCCCAGCGCGCTGATGTGGATCAGCCGGCGCACGCCCTGGCTGCGGCAGGCCGCGATCACCTTCTCGGTCAATTGCACATGGGCTTTGTCGAACTGCGCGGCGCTGCCGTGCAGGATGCCCACCATATTGATCACCGCGTCGTGGCCGGAAATCAGTTGTTCCAGCGCTTCCGGACGGTGGATGTCCGCTTCCACCAGCTGCGCGCCGGGCAGCACCAGCAGCGAGGCCTTGGCGCGTTCGCGCCGGCGGGTGGCGATGGTCAGCTGGCAGTCTTGTTCGGTCAGCCGTTCCGCGATGTAGCTGCCGATGAAGCCGCTGCCGCCGATGGCGCAGATGCGTTGGTAAGTCATGGGTTCCCTTTCTTCGAGCCTGTTCAAAGCCTGCTGCGCGTCGTCGATACGGCGTTAAAAACGATTTCGAAATGCTCATGCATCGCATGTACATTCCGCTTTCTCTATCGTTTTCGCCTTGTCTCGCTCTCGCTCGCTAGCCCTTGAACAGGTTCTTTATGGTACTTGTGGGAGGGCGCGCCGCCCTTGGGCGGCGCAGGCTTTCAGCGGGACGGCACCACGCCCATCCGGTTTTTCAGCGAGATGTTGGCGTGGCCGAAGGTGCTGGAGTAATAAGCGGCGTTGGCCATCACTTTCTGCACGTAGTCGCGGGTCTCGGTGAAGGGGATGGTTTCGGCGTAGATGGTGCCGTCCAGCGTGCGGTCCGCCTGCCAGGCGCGCGCGCGTCCCGGGCCGGCGTTGTAGGCGGCGGTGGCCATCACTTCGTTGCTGGACAGGCTGTCCAGCACGTAGCGCAGATACCAGGTGCCCAGCTGCACATTGGTTTCGATGTCGTTGACCGCGTATTGGCCCAGGCCGATTTTCTTGGCCACCCATTTGGCGGTGGCCGGCATCAGCTGCATCAGGCCGGAAGCGCCGACGCCGGAGCGCGCCATGGTGATGAAGCGGCTTTCCTGGCGGATCAGGCCGTAGACCCAGGCGTCGTCGATGTCCAGTTGCTTGGCGTAGCGCTGGGTGACGTCGCGGTAGGGCGTCAGGTAGCGCAAGGAGTAATCGTGTTCTTCCTTGGTGCGTTCGGCGCTGTAGATGGCCATATCGTAGAAGCTGGCGCGGCGGCCCACTTCGGCGGCGGCCAGCAGTTCGATGTCGCTGCGGTTGCGCATCGCCCAGCGCCATTCACGCTGCGCGTCGGCGCGGAACTCGGGCTTGACGTGGCGTTCGGCCAGCTCCAGCAACGCCAGCGCGCGTTTGATCGCCGGCTCCTCGCTCATCTGCTTGATGTCGTCCTTGGCCGGGCCGCTTTTGCTGGCCGGGGTGGACAGGCTGTTGCCCAGTTCTTCCAGCGACAACAGCGCGTAGTAGTTGTGGCCGATGCTGGCCTGGCTGAACAGCGGCGTCGCCTCGTTCTGCCGGCCCAGCTGTTGCAGCGAGCGGCCGCGCCAGTAGCGCCAGGCCGGTTTGGCGCCGACGGTGGCGGGCATGGCGCGGATGATTTTCTCCAGCTGGGTCCATTGCTCCAGGCGCAGCGCCGAGCGCGCCCACCATTCCCATTGCTCGGAGGTCAGCTGGTCGGCGTCGGCCTTGTCGAACCACTGCAGCGCTTGCGCCGCCTGCTGTTTGCGCGCGGACAGCAAGGCCAGTTGGCCCCAGGCGAAGCCGGCGCGTTCCTTGCTCAAGGACTTTTCGTGATCGAGCAGTTTGCCCAGGCCGTTGCTGATATTGGCCTTGCCCTTGATCACGATGTCGTAGACCGCCGCTTCCTGGCCGCCGGGGGTGGACAGATCGGCGTTGGCCGGCTTGCTGAGCGCGGCGTTGTCCAGCGGCAGGCCGGTGTTGGCGGCCAGTTGGCGCGCCTGGCTCAGGTAGTTGCCGGCCAGGAGCAGGCGGGCGCGCTGCCACAGCCAGTCGCGCTTCACGACGCCGCGGCGCGCGGCCTCGGCGATCAGGCGGTTGCAGCCTTCCGGCAACGGACGGCTTTCCAGGAAGCGGTCCAGATCCGTCGGCGCCTTGCCCTGATTCAGCTCGTTGAGCTGACCGTAGCAGCTGGATTCTTCGTCCCGGCCTTCCGGCGGCAGTTTTTTCCACTCCGCGGCGAAACGGCTCCAGCTTTCGCGCGCGGCCAGCTTTTTCAGCCATTCGTTGCGCACGCGCTCCGGCATCAGGCCTTCGTCCACGCGGGCCAGGAAGTTCTGGGCCGGGCCGTCGTCGTCGCCGTCCAGCGCCTTGAGCGCCAGCCAGTAAGCCGGGTAGTCCTTCAAGGGGTAGTTGGACGGCATGCCGCCCGCCAGGCTGGCCAACTGGCCCTGCTTGTTGCCGCGAAAGGCGTCGCGGGCGGCGATCAGTTCGTCGTCGGCGCCGGCGAAGGCGGGCAGGGCGGCCGTCAGCGCCAGGCTGAGGGCGAGCATGCGGCTGGGGGCGGTGAATGTCATAGGGTTCATGATCCGGTTTCGTCTTTATTATCCGGCGCGGGGCGCCGCTTTGGTTCAGACCCGCGCGCGGCGGGTAAATTCTTCGCGTCCTATTTGCGCCAGAAGGCCGGCGTGAACAGGATCAGCAGGGTAAACACTTCCAGCCGGCCCAGGAGCATGGCCAGGCTGCAAGTCCATATCTGGAAGTCGGACAGCGACGCGTAGTTCGACGCCGGCCCGACCACGCCGAGCCCGGGCCCGGCATTGTTGATCGAGGCGATCACCGCGGTGAAGGCGCTGAGAAAATCCAGGCCGCTGGCGATCAGCGCGAAGCTTAGTATCACTATGCACATGCAGTAGACAAATATGAAGCCCATTACCGACAGCATCACGTCTTGCGGCACCACTTTGCCGCCTATTTTCACCGGGCGCACCGCCGCCGGATGCAGCAGCCGCGTCATTTCATTGACGCTTTGCTTGCTCAACATCAGGGTGCGCACCATCTTGATGCCGCCGCCGGTGGAGCCGGAGCAGGCGGTGACGCTGGACAGGAAGAGCATCCACAATGGCACGAAGATAGGCCAGCGCGCGTAGTCCACGCTGGCGAAGCCGCTGTCGGTGGCGATGGAGATCAGATTGAAGCTGACGTGGCGCAGCGCGGTGGGGAAGTCGTAGACGCGGTGGGCCCACAGATAGGCGCTCATCGCCAGAATGCTGCCCAGCAGCAGCCACAACATGGCCTTGGCCTCCGGGTCGCGCAGATAGGCGCGCAGCGAGCGCTGACGCAGCGCCAGGAAGTGGGTGGCGAAGTTCATCGCGCCGACTATCATGCCGAAGCTCAGGATCAGTTCCACCGGCAGGGAGTCGAATGCGCCCACGCTGCTGTCCCGGGTGGAGAAGCCGCCCAGGGACAGCGCGGCGAAGGCGTGGCACACCGCGTCCAGCCAGCTCAGGCCGGCGGCTTTCAGGGCCAGGGCCACCGCCAGCGTCCAGCCGCTGTAGACCAGCCACAGGTTCTTGGCGGTTTCGGTGATGCGCGGCGCCAGCTTGCTGTCCTTCATCGGCCCCGGCGTTTCCGCCTTGTACAGCTGCATGCCGCCGATGCCGAGGATGGGCAGGATGGCCACCGCCAGCACGATGATGCCCATGCCGCCCATCCAATTGAGGAAGTGGCGCCAGAAGTTGAGCGAGGCCGGCAGGGCGTCCAGGCCGCTGATCACGGTGGAGCCGGTGGTGGTGAGGCCGGACATCGCCTCGAAGAAGGCGTGGCTGAAGGACATGTCCGGCCGCGCCAGCATGAAGGGGAAGGAGGCGGTGATGGCGAAACCCACCCACAGCGTGGTGACCAGGATGAAGCCGTCGCGCGGCTTCAGTTCGCGCTGGTAGCGCCGGGTGGCGGACCACAATGCGAGGCCGATGGCCAGGCCGGCCACGGCGGCGGTGACGAAGGTGTCCAGCGCGCCGTCGCGGTACAGGATGGAGACCAGCGCCGGCGCGAGGAAGGTGCAGGAGAACAGCATGATCAGCTTGGACAGCACATAGAGGATGGCGAGTATCTTGCGCATGTCTCAGTCCCGCGGCTGGTAGAACTCGAGCGGCAAGCCGTCCGGATCCGCGCAGAAGAAAAAGCGCGCGCCGGTGTATTCGTCCACGCGGACATCCTCCACCGCCACGCCCTCGGCCAGCAGGCTTTGGCGACAGGCGGCGAGGTCGGCGCAGGCGAAGGCCAGGTGGCGCAGGCCGCAGGCTTCCGGCCGCGTGGGGCGCGGCGGCGGCGAGGGAAAGCTGAACAGTTCCAGCTGGCCGCCGCCCGGCGCGGCCAGGTCCAGCTTCCAGGACTGGCGCTCGGCGCGCCAGTGCTCGGCCAGGATGGGCAGGCCGAGGACGCGGTGGTAGAAGTCGCGCGAGCGGGCGTAATCGGAGGCGATGATCGCCACGTGGTGCAGGCCGGTCAGATGCATGGTCACAGAAAGCCCAGTTTGACCTGAATGAGTTTTTCCACCTGGCGGATCACCCGGCGGCGCGACAGGAAGATGATCAGATGGTCGCCGTTTTCCACCGTCAGATCGTGGTGCGCCATCAGCACCTGTTCGCCGCGGATGGCCGCGACGATGTGGCTGCCGTGCGGCATGTCGATCTGCTCGATGCGGCGGCCGGTCAGCCGCGATTGCTGCGCGTCGCCGTGGATGATGACTTCCATCGCCTCCGACGCGCCGCGGCGCAGCGGATGCACCGCCTCCACGTCGCCCTGGCGGATATGGGCCAGGATGGAGCCTATGGTGGACAGGTGAGGCGAAATCACGATGTCGATGCGGTGGCCTTCCAGCAGGTCCACATAGCTGGTGCGGTTGACCAGGGCCACCACCCGGCGCGCGCCCATGCGCTTGGCCAGCAGCGTGGACATGATGTTGTCCTCGTCGTCGTTGGTCAGCGCGCAGAACACGTCCATCTCGTCCACGTTCTCGGCGTCCAGCAGCTCTTCGTCGGTGGCCTCGCCGCGCAGCACCAGCGCGTGTTCCAGCCGTTCCGCCAGCCATTGCGCGCGTTCCGGCCGCGCTTCTATCACTTTGACGCTGAAATCGTTCTCCAGCAGTTTGGCCAGCCGGTAGCCGATATTGCCGCCGCCGGCGATCATGATGCGCCGCAAGGGCCGCTCGCTGAAGCGCAGCTCCTTGAGCATGGCCTGCACGTGCTCGCGCGCGGCGACGAAGAAGACCTCGTCGCCTTCCTCCAGCACGGTGTCGCCGTCCGGCACCAAAAGCGTGTCCCGGCGGTGGACGGCGCAGACGCGGCAATCCGCGTCCGGCATGTGTTCGCGTATATGGCGCAGCGGCATGCCCAGCAGCTTGCCGCCGGAGTGGGCGCGGGACACCACCAGTTGCAGCTTGCCGTCGGCGAAGTCCAGCACTTGCAGCGCGCCGGGGTAGGCGAACAACTGATAGATGTGGTCGGTGACGATCTGTTCCGGACAGATGGCGGATTCGATGCCGAAGTGGGCGAGCGGATCGCCGTGCTCGGATTCCAGGTAGTCGCTGGAGCGGATGCGGGCGATGCGGGTGGGGATGTTGAAACAGGCTTCGGCCATTTTGCAGGCCACCAGATTGGTTTCGTCGTCGCGGGTCAGCGCCAGCACCATGTCGCTGTCCGCCGCGCCGGCATCGGCCAGCACCTGAGGATGGGCGGCGTTGCCGGCCACGGTGCGGATGTCCAGCCTGTCCTGCAGCTGTTTGAGCCGCGCGGCGTTTTGATCCACCACCGTGATGTCGTTGTTTTCCGAAAGCAGGTTTTCCGCCACATTGGCGCCGACCTGTCCGCCGCCGAGAATCAGAATCTTCACCGCGTTGGCCTGATTGTTGGTTTGTTTATGCAATTTTAACGGTTAGCGCGGCCGCTTGCTTGTCGATTAAAAAAGCAAATCAGCAGCCTTGCCACAATCAATTAGACGAATTTGCTCTCAGCTATCAGAATGCACCCATCGATTTATTAAACCTGTCAGTCAATCCAAACAAGGAGTCTCGCCATGTTGCAAAACCGTGAAGGCCAACGCGTACCGAATGTCACTTTCCGTGTTCGTGACAACAACGAGTGGAAAGATGTCAGCACCGCCGAACTGTTCGACGGCAAAACCGTAGCGGTGTTCTCGCTGCCGGGCGCGTTCACCCCCACATGTTCCTCCACCCACCTGCCGCGCTTCAACGAGTTGGCGCCGGCCTTCTTCGCCAGCGGCGTGGACGCCATCCTCTGCGTATCGGTCAACGACACCTTCGTGATGAACGAATGGGCCAAGGATCAGGAAGCGCAGAACCTGGTGATGATCCCGGACGGCAACGGCGATTTCACCGCGGGCATGGGCATGCTGGTGGATAAGCAGGACCTGGGCTTCGGCAAGCGCAGCTGGCGCTACTCCATGCTGGTGAAGGACGGCGTGGTGGACAAGATGTTCATCGAGCCGCAAGAGCCGGGCGATCCGTTCAAGGTGTCCGACGCCGACACTCTGCTGAACTACGTCAATCCCAGCGCCAAGAAGCCGGACCAAGTGGTGGTGTTCTCCAAGACGGGTTGCCCGCATTGCGCGCGCGCCAAGGCGGTGCTGAGCGAAAACGGCTACGACTTCGTCGAAGTGCCGCTGGATAACAAGGTGCGCGGCAAGGTGCTGGGCGCCGTGGCCGGCAAGATGACCGCGCCGCAGGTGTTCATCAACGGCCAGCTGATCGGCTCCGCCGACGAAGTGGAAAAGTACTTCTCCAAGTAAGCCTCAACCGTGTTCGTCCCCGGTGGCTCGGGCCCTGATGCCACCGGAGTTGTTGCGGGCCGGATGCTCCGTCCGGCCCTTTTTTTACCGGGATACGAGACGGCATGCCCAGCGTGCCGTGCCGTATCCCGATACCGAAAGGAATGAAATGCATACCTTGAACATCGATGTCGCCGTGATCGGCGCCGGCACCGCCGGCCTCGCAGCCTACCGCGCCGCCAAGGCTCGCGGCGCCAGCGCCGTGGTGATTGAAGGCGGTCCTTACGGCACCACTTGCGCCCGCGTCGGCTGCATGCCGTCCAAGCTGCTGATCGCCGCCGCCGAGGCCGCGCACGAACTGCGTCACAGCGCGCCTTTCGGCGTACATGTGGACGGGGACGTGCGCATCGACGGCCGCGAGGTGATGGACCGCGTCAAGCGCGAGCGCGACCGTTTCGTCGGCTTCGTGCTCAAGGGCGTGGAAAGCATTCCGCCGCAAGACCGGCTGCGCGGCTACGCGCGCTTCATCGACAACACCACCTTGCAAGTGGACGAGCACACGCTGGTGCAGGCGCGCCGCGTGGTGATCGCCACCGGTTCCTCGCCCTTGATCCCGCCGCCGTTCCAGGTATTCGGCGATAGATTGATCATCAACGACGATGTGTTCGATTGGGACACGCTGCCGGACAGCGTGGCGGTGTTCGGCCCCGGCGTCATCGGTCTGGAACTGGGGCAGGCGCTGTCCCGCCTGGGCGTCAAGGTTCGCGTGTTCGGCCGCGGCGGCGGCGTCGGCCCGCTGTCGGACCCCGCTGTGCGCGACTACGCCAGCCGGGCGCTGGGCCGGGAGTTCTATCTGGACCCGGACGCCAAGGTGCTGGAAATGGGCCCGGTCGACGACAAGGCGCAAATCCGCTACGTCAATCTGGACGGCGAAGAAGTCTGCGAGCGTTTCGATTACGTGTTGGCCGCCACCGGCCGGGCGCCCAATGTGCGCGGTCTGGCGCTGGAAAACGCCGGCCTGGAACTGGACGCGGGCGGCGTGCCCAAGTTCGATCCGCGGACGCTGCAGTGCGGGAATTCGCCGATTTTCATCGCCGGTGACGCCAACAACATCCTGCCGCTTTTGCACGAGGCCGCCGACGAAGGCAAGACCGCCGGCGACAATGCCGCGCAGTATCCGGCGGTACAGCCCGGCCTGCGCCGCTCCAGCATCGCCGTGGTGTTTTCCGATCCGCAGATGATGATGGTGGGCAGCCGCTTCGCCGATTTGCCGGCGGATGGCTTCGTGGCGGGCGCCGTCAGTTTTGAAGACCAGGGCCGCAGCCGGGTGATGGGCGTCAACCAGGGCCTGCTGCATGTGTACGCCGAGCGCGGCAGCGGCCGCTTCCTGGGCGCGGAAATGATAGGTCCGCGCGCCGAGAACCTGGCTCACCTGCTGGCCTGGAGCCATCAGCAAGGCCTGACCGTTACCCAGATGCTGGAGATGCCCTTCTATCACCCGGTGATAGAAGAAGGCTTGCGCACCGCGCTGCGCGACGCCGCCGCCAAGCTGGCGCAAGACTGAGTCTTGCCGGCGGCATTCCCAAGCGGGATGTCGCCGTTTTTCCGCCCGTCCATGGTCCCCGCCATGGCGGGCTTTTTTGCGTCTGTCTAAGACCCGCTAACCAAACCCCTGATCCTGTGTTGCGCCTCCTTGTCGTACGGCTGGCGCTGCCTGCGTCGGCGCGCCTTGGCTCAGCTACGCTGCGCGGCTTGTTAGCGGCTCTAAGTGGAAGGCCATGAGTGAAATCCTCAACAATTCTAAATATTAATATATTAATTATTTAGAATTATTGATTTTTTTGAAGTGATGTGACTGAGGCTTGTTGTGCGTTTTATATTTGTGAATATTGAAATGGAATTGGTGTGTTTGTTGTTTTTTTAGGAAAAATCCTATTGTAGGCGTTCTTGCGAAAAAGCAAGATGACATCGCCGCGGATCAATAAGCGGATGTCGCCGGAATGAGGCGGCTGTCTTGCAAGAAAACATCGTTTAATGCGAATGATTTGATTGCGAACTTTCATCTAATTGGAGGTTGAATCGTGAAGAAGCAGAATATGATTTTGGTGGTGGCCACGGTTTTTGCCGGAGCCGCTCAATGGGCTGCGGCAAATAGCGCGGATTTGCTGATTACCGGCAAATTGGTGCCGCCCGCGTGCACGCCGGCTTTGAGCGGCGGCGCGGTGATTGATTATGGCGATATCCCGGTATCCAACCTGAGAAATGGCGCCGCGTACACGCTGGAAGATCGTGATGTCAGCCTGACGGTAACCTGCCAGGAGGATACCGCGCTGGGCATCCGCATCACCGATGCCCGCGCGGAGAGCAAGCCCTTGCTGGGAGGCGAAATTCCGCAACCGGTCAAGCATTCTCAGTCCAATCTTATTGTTGCTTCCAACAATAACCAAACCATGGGTTTGGGAAATGACGGAGCAGTGGGCAAGCTTGGCGTGTGGTGGATGACTATTGATAAAACCAAGCTGAAAGCAACCAATAGCCAGTCCGAAGAAGTAAGCGAGCCAAAATTGTTGTTCTCGGCCAATAATGGTATGAGTTGGGGGGAAACTATCGCCGCACCGCTGGATCCGCATTTTGCCGGAGCCGGGGTAGGGGCTTTCGCGATCAAGAGAATTGGGTCATCTAGTCCTGCTGTGGCTTCCATTCACGAGTTTCCCATGGTGGTGGGGGCGGCGTTGAATGCCAAGGAACGCTTGAATTTGAAGGGTGACACCAAGCTGGACGGCAAGGGTACTTTCACTATTTATTACCAGTGATTCACCCAGGCGAACCGGCGCTGAATAAGTCTTGATTTAGCGCGCTTGAATACGGGCCGGCGGCATGCTTGCCGGCCCGGTTGATACGGCTTGGCGTGGTGAATAAACGCCGTCCTTGATGGAAAAGAGTTGCATATGTTGCATGCGCTGAATGTGTTCGCCGTCGCGGTCCGCGGCGGCGCTATGGCCGGCGCCTTGGCGCTGGCCCTGCTGCCCGCGGCGGCCTGGTCCGCCGGCGTGGTGCCGGAAACCTCGCTGGTGGTGGTGGAGGAAGGCGATGGCGAGGGCGTGATCAACGTCAAGAATACCGACGCCCACGCCAGTCTGATGTATGTCCGGCTGGAAAACCTGCCCGAGGACCCGGAGCAGCTATTGCTGGCGACGCCGCCGATTTCCCGGGTGGAAGGCGGGGAGAAACAACTGGTCCGCTTTTTGTTGAAATCGCCGCAGCCGCTGCGGACCGAGCGGTTGATGCGGGCGTCTTTTGAAGGCATTCCCGCAGTGCCGGCCGACATGGGGCATCGCATTCAGATGACTTTCAATCAGAACCTGCCGGTGTTGATCCGTCCCAAGGGCCTGCCGCGCGAGCGGGAGCCGTGGGTCAAGCTGCAGTGGGGCCTGACGGAAGACGGCCGGGTGGAAGTCAAAAACGACAGTCCTTACGTGGTGCGCCTGTCCACGCACAAGGTGGAGTTGCAGCCCGGCAAGCAAGCGCTGGAGCTGCCCAAGGCCTATATCCTGCCCGGCGAGCGCTTGCAGCTGGCGTCGGCCGGCCAGACGCCCTTGGACGCCACTCACGTCAAGCTGTGGCCGGCGACCAGCTACGGCTATGCGGTGGACTCCTTTACCGCAGCCTTGAACTGAGCGGCCTAGCCCGTGATGAAATATCGCCAAGCAATCGCCGCCGCGCTATGCGCATCCATGCCGGTGCTGGCGGCGAACGCGCCATTCGCGCTGACGGCCGAGGTGGTGCCGCCCAGCTGCACGCCCGGCTTTTCCCATAACGGCATGGTCGATTACGGCCTCATCCCCTGGTCGGCCTTGAATCCAGGCGCGACGCTGTTGGGCGAGCGGGAGATCAGCTTGCATGTGCAGTGCGATCAGCCGGCGCTGGTGGGTTTGAGCATACGGGACAACCGCGGCGACAGCCGCGCCGGCATCGCCGCCATGGCCGGGCTTCAGACGACGGGGGCCGCATCGCCGTCGCTGCCGGCGGAGGCGGAGCAGACTCTGGGCCTGGGCCGGGACAGCCGCAAGCAAGCGCTGGGCTATTGGTGGCTGAGCCTGATCGAGGCTCATGCGGACGAGCGTCCGGCGACGCTGATGCGCAGCGCCGGCCGGCAGGAAGGCTGGTCGCAGGCCGGCGGCGAACCGCTAAACCTGCGTTACGGCTATGCCTTGGGCTCGCCGCAGCGTCAGGCGCTGCAGCCGGCCGGCACCCACGTGTTCAAGCTGCGCGTCGGCGCGGCGCTCAGGGGGCGGCAGGCGCTCAGCGCGCGCGAACCGGTGCGCTTGGACGGCCACGCCACTGTCACGGTCTTCTATCCCTGACGTCTCCATCCATCCAATCTTGGGTCCTGTTAGATGAAGTGTTCAATTGAATGGCTGCTCAGACCCATTCCGCTATTGCTGTGGCTGGCCGGGGCGTTCCCGACGGCGTCGCTGGCGGAGACCGGGGCGCGCGACGCGCCCGGCGAGGGCGTGCAGTTTGACCTGGGCGTGTTGAAGGCGAGCGGCATCGATCCCGGCGTGGCGGAGTACTTCAGCCTGGGCGCGCGCTTTGCGCCGGGCAGGAATCGGGTGTCCTTATTCGTCAACGGCGCCGGTCGCGGCGGCGCCGAGGTGAGCATAGACGATGGCGGCCGCCTGTGCGTCGACGAGGGATTCTGGACGGCAGCCGGCTTGCTGCCCGCGGACGGCCAACCGCCGGCGGAGGCGGGCTGCCGCGAGCTGACGGCTTTTTATCCGCAGGCGGTGGTCAAGCTGCGGCCGGAGCTGGCGCGGGTGGACATCCTGGCGCCCAGCGGCGCCTTGCGGCGCGAGCAGGAGCCACTGGGCGGCTACGACAGCGGCGGCATGGCCGGCCTGTTCAATTACGAGGTGTTGGCCATGCGCAGCAGCGGAGGCGGGCGGAGCCAGCAGTATCTGCAAGGTTTCACGGAAATCGGCTTCAATTGGCGGGACTGGATGGTGCGCAGCCGGCAAAACTTCGCGCGCAACGAGGCGAGCAATCGTTTCCAGTATCTGTACAGCTATGCGCAGAAGACCCTGGTGGACAGCAAGGCCATCCTGCAAGTGGGCGAGTTGTCGCTGAACAACCCCCTGTTTGCCGGCGTGAATTTCTCCGGCGCGCAGTGGCTGCCGCAAGGAGCCTTGCTGCCGCGCGGCAATCAGCCGCAGGTCAGGGGCATTGCCCAGAGCGAGGCCCGGGTGGAGGTGAGGCAGGCCGGCGCTTTGGTGTACAGCACATTGGTGCCGCCCGGCGCTTTCGAATTGAACGATGTGCCCATCCTGTCGGCGGGCTTCGATCTGAATGTCACCGTCACCGAAAGCGATGGCGGCCAGCACGCCTTCACCGTGCCGGCGGCGGCGTTTTTCGCCAGCCCGGGCGGCGACGTCGAGGGCTTCAATATGGCGGCGGGCAAGATGCGTCAGTTTGGCGGCCAGGACGGCGACACGCCGTGGTTGTTCTCCGGCAGCCGCAGCTGGCGGCTGGGCCGGGAGCTGGACCTCAGCCTGGGCGGCCTGTGGTCCGAACGCTTTCATTCCGTCGGCGGAGCCTTGTCTTATTTGTTGAGCCCCGGGCTTGTGGCCGGCATGCGCGCGGTGGCTTCCCGCGACGGCGAGGCGGGGCGGAGCGGCGCGCAATACAGCGCGTCCTTGAGCGCGAGCTGGGGCGAGCGCCTGTCCGGCGCGCTGAACCTGAGCCGGCAGAGCGCCCACTTCCGCACGCTGTCGGATTACGCGGCTCGTCAACAAGAGGCGCCGGCCGCGCTGACGCAGTACGGTCTGTCCTTGTCCTACCACCATGAACTCATGGGCGCGTTCAGCCTGGGCGCGACCCGCTCGCATCACGGCGGCGACGCCTCGCAGCGCTTGAACGGCGGCTGGTCGCGGCGGATGTGGGGCGCCAATGTCTCTTTGAACGTGGGCCGAGATTTGAGTCGGGGCGCGGGCGCGCATCGCAATCAGTTTTACTTGAACGTGGATCTGCCGCTGGAGCGCGCCAGCCTGAGCGCGTATCTGCAACGCTATGGCCAAAGCCAAACTTTGGGGACCAGCTACCGCGAAGTCGTCAGCGACAGCTTGAATTACGGCGTGGCGGTGGATCGCGACGCGGACCGGAACAGCACCGGCTTCAACGGCAATCTGCACTGGATTCCGCGTTACGCCCAGCTGGGCCTGGGCATGAGCCAGCGCGGCGGCGCGCAGTCGTACAACGCCAGCCTGCGCGGCGGCGCGCTGCTGCATGAGGGCGGACTGACCTTCTCTCCCTATCCGCTGCGCGACAGCGTCGGGGTGCTGTCGGTGGGCGGCTTGCCCGGCGTGAAGTTCAGCACGCCCAGCGGCCCGGTGTGGAGCGATGGCGACGGCCATGCGGTATTGGCCAATCTGAACGCTTACGCCGATACCCGAGTGGAACTGCAGACGCCTAGCCTGCCGCGCAATGCGGACGTGGCGAACGGCTTGAAAGTGGTGCGCGCCGGACATGGCTCGGTCAGCCGGGCGGAGTTCTCGGTGCTCAAGACCCAGCGCTTGCTGATCCAGATCGCGGCGGAGGACGGCGAAGCCTTGGCGTCCGGCCTGAGCGTGGTGGATGGGGAAGGGCGTTTCATCACGCTCACCGGGAGCGGGGGCGAGGTGTTTCTGGATCAGGCGACCGCGCGGAACGGGCTGTATGTGGAGTCTCCGCCAAGGCGGCGCTGTCGCTTGGACTATGTCTTGCCGGACGAAGACGTTTCCGCCTTGTACCAAACCGTCAGGGCGCGCTGCGCGCTGGGTTCGCCGCTTGAAGCGGACGCGTCGGAGCGCGGCGTCGGAGACCGAGGAGTTGAGGGATGAGCATGGGGAAATGGGTTTTGATGGCGCTGGCGGCCTTGAGCGCGGGCGCGGCGGCCGAGGAAGAGCCGTGCACGTTGAGCTTGAGCGCGTCCAATCTGGACTATGGCGTGCTGCCCGTGGCGGCCTTGCGAGAGGGCTTCGGCCGGGGCGCGCCGGGGGGCGGTCTAGAGGCGCGTACCTTGAGTTTGCAGGCCGTTTGCGAAGGGCCCCGGGCTTTGGCCCTGCGTTTCAACGGCCCGGCGGCGGACGCGGCCTCGTTCCGCTTCGGGCCTCAGGGCGCGGCGCGTCTGATCTTGCGCGCGGCGACGCTGGATGGCCGCGACGCCTATTTCCGCGTGGAGGGGGAGAGCGGCGGCGAGCGCCTGCGCTCGGCCCCGCTACGCCCCGGCCAACTGGTGCGGGTGTATCCGGACAGCGGCGGCGGGACGGGGCGGGCCTTGCGCTTGGAGCTGGAAGTCCAGCCGCTCTTGCCGGCCAGCGCGACGCATGCCCGCGAGCGGGAGCGCTGGCGGATGGACGGAGTGTTCGAACTGCAGGCCTCCGCCGCGGAATGAAGCGCCGGTCTCAGTCGCGCAGCGCGCGCAGCCAGTCCAGCCGCTGTCGCCAGATCACCGGCGCGGCGCTGAGCAGGTGCAGGGTGGCCAGGATGTTGAGCGCGGCGGTGGCCAGCAGCAGGATGGCGATGCTGTCGTAAAGCTTCAGCGCCAGCGCGCTGCCGATGGCGGCGGCCACCATGTAGAAGCCGTTGGCGATATTGTTGGCGGCCACGGCCTGAGAGCGGAAATCGTCCGGGCTGGCGGTTTGCAGCCAGGTGTACAGCGGCACGGTGAAGAAGCCGCCGAAGAAGCCCAGCAGCGCCACGTCGACCATATTGCGCCAGCTGCCGGCGCGGGCCAGGTAATCGGCGAGGCCGATCAGCTCGCCGCGGTAGTGCGGCAGCGCGGACAGCGCCAGATCGCCGCCGAACAGCGTCATGCCGACGCTGCCCACCAGCACCATGCCCAATTGCAGTTTGCCTTGCGACAGCTTGGCGCACACCACCGAACCCAGGCCGATGCCGATGGAGAACAAGGCCAGCAGCAGGGTGTAGACGGCGGCGTCCCCGCCCAGATGCAGGCGGGTGAAGGTGGGCAGCTGGGTGGTGTAGACCGCGCCCATCAGCCAGAACCAGGAAATGCCGAGGATGGCGCAGCGCACGTCGCGGAGGCGCCAGGCGTCGCGCATCAGCAGCACGGAGTCTTTGAGGAAGTTGAAGGACAGCTTCAGCTGCGGCGCGCCGGGCCGGGCTGGCGGCATCTCGCGGCTGGCGCCGTAGCCCAGCATGGCGGTGGCCAGCAAGGTGGCGGTGATCAGCAGAGGGCCGCCGGTGGTCAGCATGCTGCCGCCGATCTGGCCGATCAGGATGGCGAGAAAAGTGCCCATCTCGATCAGGCCGTTGCCGCCCACCAGTTCTTGTTCTTTCAGATATTGCGGCAGCACCGAGTATTTGAGCGGGCCGAAAAAGGCGGAGTGGGCGCCCATCAGGAACAGCGCGGAAAGCAAGAGGCCGGCGGAGTGCAGGAAGAAGCCGGTTCCGGCCAGCAGCATGATGGCGATCTCGGCCAGCTTGATCCAGCGGGCGATGGCGGCCTTGTCATAGCGCTCCGACAATTTGCCGGCGGTGGCGGAAAACAGGAAAAAGGGCAGGATGAACACGCCGGCGGCCAGATTGACCAGTTGTTCCGGCGGCAGCCCGGCCAGGCTGAGTCCGTGAAAGCTGATCAGTACCACGATGGCGGTTTTCAGCAGATTGTCGTTGAAGGCACCCAGGAACTGGGTGCCGAACAGCGGGAAGAAGCGCCGGGTGGCGAAGAAGGAAAAGCCTGCTTTCACGGGGATGCCGATCTTGTGTCATGAGCCGGAAACGCATGCTAGCGGATTCGCGCCGGCCTGTCAGCCGAGCGGCGGCGGGTTTTCCGTATAATGCGGCGCATGAAGCTACGTCTGTGTTGTTGCCTATTGATCTGCCACGCGGCCTGGGCCGGCGAGCTGTCGTCGCGGCTGGACGCCGCCTTGGCCGAGTCGCGGCCGGCGCGGTCTTTGGCGCTGACGCGGATTCAGTCGCTGGACGAGGGGCTGATCGCGCCGGCGTCGTTGCAGCCGGCCTGGTCCCGCTACAGCCTGCGCGCCTTGCGGCAGCTGGAGGCGCACGAGCGTCGCTGCGAGGGGGATCTGTCTGCCCTGCCGGCGCTGTGGCGGGATTTCGAACGTCGGCGCTGCGCGGACGGACGTCTGCCGGACGACTGGCTGCGCCTGCATCCGGTTCATCCCTTGGGCGGCAGCAGCGCCGCGCACTGGCGGCAGGGCCGGCCGCGGGCGGCGGTGGCGGACTGGCTGCATGTGCGCGAACGCGACGACGATCTGGGGCTGTTGGGCGGGCTGTCGGACGACAATCTGGACGCCTTGCTGGCCGGCGCGCGTTGGCTGTGGCAGGACGGCGCGCTGTGGCGGCTGCGGGACGGCCAATGGCGGCTGTACCCGGCGGCCGCCTGGCGGGACCGGGCGGAAGCGGCCGGGGTCAGGGTGTCCGCGGCCGGCGCGGGCGCCTGCGCTGAGCGCCAGGACGGACTGTGCTTGAACCCGACGCCGGCGCCGGCCTGGCCCTGGCGGGCTTTACTGGCGGGCCTCGCCGGGCTGGCGCTGGCCGCCGGCGGCTGGCTGGCCTGGCAGTGGCGGCGCCTGGAACGGGAGCGGCGTTTCGCCTTGCAGATGCTCACTCATGAATTGCGCACCCCCATCGCCGGCCTGGCCGGCGTGGTGGAGGGGCTGCGCCGGGATTTCGACCGCCTGCCGGATTCCGCTCAAGATCAGTTCGGACATTTGGCCGGCGGCGTCAGCCGCCTGCGTCAGTTGGCCGAAGCCAGCCGCCATTACTTGTCCGCCGAACGCCTGGACGAAGGGAGGCAAGCGGTGCGGCTGGCGGAATGGCTGGACGCGATCACGGAGCGGCATCAGGCCGCGTTTTGTCTGAATGAGGACGCGACCGTGCTGTTGCCGGCCTATTGGCTGGGCTTGTGCCTGGACAATTTGCTGGCCAATGCGCGCCGGCATGGCCGGCCGCCCTGGCGCGTGCTGGCGGATTGGGACGGCCGCAATTTGACGCTGACGGTGTGCGACGGCGGCCGCCTGAGGGATTACCGGCTGCGCCGACTGGCGCGGCGCGACGGCGGCGGCGAGGGCATGGGGCTGGGCCTGGCCATCGTCCGGCGGGTGCTGAAGCGGCTGGGCGGCCGGTTGAGCCTGTCCGGGCCGCCCACGCGCTTTAGCTTGCAACTGCCCGTCAAGCGGGCGCCGCGACAGGATTCCCCGCGATGAACACCTTGCTCTTGATTGAAGACGACGCAACGCTGGGCGACGGCCTGAGCCGCTTTCTGGAGGACGCGGGTTATCGCTGCCTGTGGCTGCGGCGGGCGGAGGACGCGGCCGCGCAGTGGCTGCGCGCCGATCTGGTCATCCTGGACCGCAGCCTGCCGGACGGCGACAGCCTGCGGCATTTGCCCGGCTGGCTGGCGCAGAAAGCCTTGCCGGTGATCGTGCTGACGGCGCGGGTGGAGGTGGGCGACCGGGTGGCCGGGCTGGAGGCGGGCGCGCGCGACTATCTGAGCAAGCCTTTCGCCCATGCCGAGTTGCTGGCGCGGATTCGCGCCCAGTTGCGGCCTTTGGGCGACGGCAGCCTGAGTCTGGGGGCCTTGAGCCTGCAGCCGGCTAGGCAATCGGCGAACTGGCAAGGACGGGAGGTGGCGTTGACGCGCACCGAGTTCGAACTGCTGGCGTTGTTGGCGCGCATGGCCGGACGGGTGATGAGCCGCGACGAATTGCTGAATCAGGTCTGGGGTTACGACAGCTTTCCGTCCACGCGCACCGTGGACACTCACATCCTGCAACTGCGGCAGAAGCTGCCCGGCATCGCCATCGAAACCGTGCGCGGCGTCGGCTACCGTTTGGAGAAGAACTGATGCTGCGCGCATGGTGTTTGTGGCTGGCGCTGGCCGCGCCGGCCGTCGCGGATCCGCTGGCGGCCTTGAACCGCGCCTTGCTGGGCGCGGACGACGCGGCCGCCTGGCAGGCGCTGTCCGAAAGCTGGCCGGCCTTGCGCAGCCAGGCGCAGCGGCAAGCCTGGGCGCAGGCCTTGGCGGCGCTGAGCGCCGAGCACTGCGGCAAGGACGCGCCGCTGACGCTGCCGGCCTGGCTGCCGCAACTGACGCTGGAGCTGGCGCAGCGCGATATGCCGCTGGCGCGTGCCTACCGGGTGGTGCTGAGCGGCCGCGGCGCGCTGGAGGACGCCCGGCTATTGGACGCACAGGGGCATGATCTGCTGCGCGGCGGCTTGCTGGAGCGGGAAGACGGCCAAGGCTTCCGCCTGGAAAGCGCGGACCTGAGCCGGCCCCTGGCAGCGGGCGCTTACCGCTTGCAGCTCAGCGCCGCCGGCCGGCAATGGCAGGCCGAGCTGGCCTTGCCTGAGGTGGCCAATCTGGATTGGCTGTCGCGCAGCCCGCTGGCGGTGTCGCGCTTGCCGCCGCCGCGCGCGGCCTGCGCCCAGCCCTGGCTGGAGCAATCGCTGTTGCGTCGCAGCGACTACGGCTTTGTCTGGTGGCGGCGGCGCGAGCTGGGCGAGGCGCTGCGCTGGCCGCCCGGCCGGGGCGAGCTATGGCAGAGCGTGGCCCTGGTGCGCGCCGAGGCGCGCGGCCAATTGGTGTTGAGGCTGGCGCACCGTCAGGTGGGGCCGCGCTGAAATCCTGACATTGGCCTGACAATCGGGGCGGCCTTTGCCTTTTTAATCTCTCCGTCTTGATTCCCATACGGAGAGTGCCCGCAATGCCGATATCCCCTCATTCCCTTGTTTTTGCGCTGGCGGCGATGTGTCTGCCCCTGAGCGCCTGGGCGCAGATCCGGCTGGAGAACGCGCAATGGAGGGTGGCGCTGGACCCGGCCACCCTGGCGGTGACCGCGACGCCGGCCGGACAGCCGCCGCTGGCGGTGTCGAGCGGCGGCCCGGCGCGCGCGGTGGCGGATCTGAACGCGGACGCGGCCGGCGCCGCCTGGTCCTGGGAGCGCGGCCGTTATCGCTTGAGCGCGCGCCTGGATGGCCCGGACCTGACGCTGACGGTTCAGGCCGGAGCCGGCGCCGCGGAGACCGTGCCGCTGCTGCGGCAGCCGGCGGCGGCGATGGGGCGCGGCTTGCTGCTGCCCTTGGCCGAGGGCAGTTATGCGCCGGCCGGCGACCCGCTGTGGCTGGATTTCCTGCCGCGCTTTGCCGGCGACGGGCTAAACACCTCGGAAAACCTCAGCCTGCCCTTGTGGGGCATGGACTATGGCGCGAGCAGCCTGCATTGGCTGCTGCTCAATCCCTTCAACAACCGTTTGAAGGTAAGCCGGGACGGCGCCGGCCTGGGGCTGGCGCTCAGCCATGATTTCAACGCCTTGAACCGGCGGGAGCCGATGACCTTGCTCTTGCACCTGGCGGACGGGGACCTCTTGGCCGGGGCCAAGCGTTATCGGCAATGGCTGATCGGGGCGGGGCGTT
Organism: Chromobacterium sp. CCUG 30098; assembly: GCF_059916605.1. Lineage (NCBI taxonomy): Bacteria > Pseudomonadati > Pseudomonadota > Betaproteobacteria > Neisseriales > Chromobacteriaceae > Chromobacterium > Chromobacterium sp. CCUG 30098. Next base: position 38,217 of record NZ_JAUCGS010000019.1, read on the forward strand.
TCGAAAGCCTGGCCGACAAGATGCGCGCGCAGCCGGAAACCGCCAAGCTGGTGGGCGCCAGCCATGTCTATCTATGGGGCAACGATTTGCTGGGCGCGGAGGATGTGCGCGACTGGGGACGCTGGCTGAGCTTGCTGCGCGGCGACAGCGCGCTGGCGCGGCGGCTGAGAGGGCGCTTCGACGCCGAAGCCGCCGCGGCGCTGCGGACGGCCTCGGCCCGGCCCGACGCCTACCAGCGCCGGGTGCTGTTGGCGGCCTTCAATCAGGCGGCCACGGCGGAGGCGCGCGCCGGCTGGTTGAGCGCCGCGCCGGCGTGGAACAAGCTGGCCGAGCCTTACCGCCGCCTGCGGCGCGAGGTGAGGGAAGTGTTCGGCGCAGCCTTGGGCGAGCCTGACGATTGGGGCGGCGGCTTGTCGCTCCGCACACTGCGGGCCTTGCGCGCGGCCGGCCTGGAGCGCCTGTGGCTGGGCATGGACAATTGGGAGGGCGGCTTGTGGCAGCCGCAAGCGATGAAGGCGGGCGTGCGCGCCGGCTATCTGATGGCGGCCTACGACTCCTATGAAACCGCCTTGCCGCCGGGGCAGCGCGAGGATTGGCTGACGGCGCAGCAGGGCGCCGCCGCGTACCGGAACTGCGGCATTACCTTGGCCAGCGGCCGGCGCAAGAGCGGATTCCAGCAGTCCGGCTATTACACCAACCCGGATTGCGTGCGGCCGGTCTTGCGTCAGCGCAGCCAGGCGCTGCATCAGGCGCTGGGTTTCAACAGCTGGTTTCTGGACGCCTACGCCACCGGCATGGTGTTCGACGATCACAGCCCCGGCCGGCGGACCAGCCAGGCCGGCGTGGCGGCCGGCAATGAACGCAGCATGGCCTGGGTGCGGGACCGCTTCGGCGTGCCGGTGGGTTCGGAAAACGGCAACGCCGCCACCTCGCGCGGCATCGCCTTCGCGCACGGCATGCAGGTGCCGGTGCTGGGCTGGGGCGATCCCGATCTGCAGAAAAATCCCAAATCGCCGTACTTCCTGGGCCGCTGGTTTCCGGCGAATCAGCCTGAGGTGTTTTTTCGCTCCGTGCCCCTGAAACAGCCGTATCTGAATATTTACTACCAGCCGGGCTACCGCTTGCCGCTCTACCAGGCGGCGTTCCACGACTCCATCGTCACTAGCAATCACTGGCTGTACGACAACCTGAAGTTCAGCAACGCCTATGCCGACAATCTGCTGACGCAATGGCTGTACAACACGCCGCCGCTCTGGCACCTGAGCGCGGAGAGCCTGGAGAAGCGGCTACCGCTGATGCGCTGTGCCGATCAGGTGTTCCGGCCGCTGCACCGGCAACTGGCGACCCAGGCCATGACTGGTTTTGCCTGGCTGACGCCGGACCGCTTGTCGCAACAGACCCGCTTTGCGGACGGCAGCCGCTTGACGGTGAATTTCAGCGCCGAGCCGCGGCAGCTGGAAGGACGCGAACTGGCCGGCCGGGCGATGCGGGTGCAACTGTCCGGGCAGCCGGAGCGCACGGTTTCCTTAAAGGATTGCGAGCCGGCTCCGGCCTGATGGACCGCGGTTTGGCCCGGTGTTCCGCAGGCATGAGTTAAATGCATTGATTTAATCGTCTATCTGATTTTTACACATGTCATAAAAATATCGTGCCACACAGCGCATTGGCAAAATGACAACGCGCCGCTGTAAACGCCACAGCGGCGGCCTGCGCGCCGCCATCGGGCGTAAGCCTTTGCCGGCGGCCTTTCCGGCCGCTGGCGGCGCGGCGGTTTTCATCCAGAACGCCGCCGTGGGCGGAAAGACGGTATGTGACGATTCATGATGTCGATTGACCGTCTGTAATAAATGCTCCAAGCATCGTGTCAGGCCATATGACAAATAGTCTGCGGCTGGATGATCTGCCGAAAGCGTGTCTAGAGAAGCGCGCTAAGCAGGTTAGACACATGACTGGAGAAATCATGAGAACTAGCAAGAAGAAGTTGGTGCTGGCCCTGGCCCTGGCAGGCCTGGGCGGCCAAGCCGGCAGCGTTTGGGCGGCGGAATCGAGCAGCGGCACCCTGGACCGGGTGGAAATCACCGGGTCCAACATCAAGCGCAGCATCAAGCAGGAAAAAGCGCTGCCGGTGACGGTGGTTCGCACCGAGGAAATGAGCAAGCAGGGCTTCACCACGGTGGAGCAGGTGGTGAATTCGCTGGCCAGCAACCAGTCCAGCATGGTGGGCGCTTCGTCGGTGCAGACGGTGTCGGGCGGCGCCTCCTACGCCAGCCTGCGCGGCCTGGGCTCGCAGTACACGCTGGTGCTGCTGGACGGCCGTCGCGTCGCCAGCCAGGCGATTGGCGGCTACGCCACGGATTTGAACGCCATCCCGCTGTCGGCGATTGAGCGCATCGAGGTGCTGCGCGACGGCGCCTCCGCCATCTACGGCACCGACGCCATCGGCGGCGTGATCAACTTCATCACCAAGAAAAGCTATCAGGGCGTGACGGTGGCGGGCGAGCTGGTGTCCACCGACCACAAGGGCGGCAATACCGGCAGCGCCAGCATCACCGCCGGCATCGGCGATCTGAACAAGGACGGCTACAACGTTTACGGCTCCCTGAGTTATCAGAAGCTGGACGCCATCACCACGCTGAACCGTTCCTTCGCCAACAAATACCTGACCGCGGACAATCTGAGCGGCCGGGTCTTCCCGTCCAACTTCACCTACAAGGGCAACGCCTACAACCCGACGGCGCCGAATTGCAAACCGCCGTACGCCAAGCCGATAGACGCCAACTCCTGTGGCGAGAACGCCACCCTCTACATGGACTTGACGCCGGAGGTGGAGCAACTGACCGCCTTCGCCAAGGGCACCAAGCAGATTGGGGAACATACCCTGTCGCTGCAGTACATGGGCGCGCGCAACCTGAGCACCACGCGCATCTCGCCGGCGCCGCTGGCCAAGATCGCCACCCTGAAGGCGGGCGACAAGTATTATCCGACCCATTTGCCGGACGGCACGCCCACCGACGGCAGCGATGTGGTGATCAACTCGCGCGCGGTGCCGCTGGGGCCGCGCGTGACCGAGAGCCTGTCCACCACGCAGCGGCTGGCTTTCAACGCCGAAGGCTTGCTGGCGGGCTGGGATTACCGCGGCGGGGTGGCCTACTCCGAGAACAAGACCATCATCAATTACAAGTCCGGCTATGTGCACGGCGACAAGGTCGCTGCCGCCTTCCAGGACGGCACCATCAACCCCTTTGGCGATTCCGCGCCGGGCGCCTGGCAGAGCACCGAGCTGAAGGGCGACGGCTGGATCGCCAAATATCAGACGGTGATGGCGGACTTCAAGGTCAGCAAGGAGGTGTTTCAGCTGCCGGCCGGCATGGTGGCGACGGCTTTCGGCGTGGAAACCCGGCGTGAGAAACTGGACAGCCAGATCCAGGACATCGCCCAGTTCGCGCTGGGCTCCGGCATCGCCGATTCCAAGTCCACCAGCGGCAGCCGCGGCGTGACCGCGGCCTATGTCGAAGCGGACATCCCCATCTTCAAGAACTTCGACGCCCAGCTGGCGGCGCGTTATGACCGCTACACCGACTTCGGCAGCTCCTTCAACCCCAAGATCGCCGTCAAGTATCAGCCTATCCCCCAGGTCTTGTTCCGCTCCTCGGCCAGCAAGGGCTTCCGCGCGCCGACGCTGTACGACGTGTTCACGCCCAACAGCAAGACCTACACCGCCAACAAGTTCAACGACCCCTTGCGCTGCCCGGGCGGCACGCCGGCCAACGGCGGCAACAAGGTGGACGATTGCAACACCCAGTTCGAAGCCTTGCAGGGCGGCAACAACAATTTGTCGCCGGAGAAGGCCAGCTCGCTGACCTTCGGCATCGTGATCGAGCCGATCAAGGAAATCACCGCCAGCGCGGACTTCTGGTGGACCACGGTGAAGGACACCATCGGCGCGCTGGATCCGGGTGTGATTTTCGCCGATCCGAGCAAGTACGCGGACAAGTTTGTGCGCAACCCCGACGGTTCGCTCAACCATGTGATCACCACCACCCAGAACCTGGGCACTCTGAGCGCGGCCGGCGTGGACATCAGTCTGGCTTTCCGTCTGCCCAAGATGGCTTGGGGCAATTTCGGCGTCAATCTGGACGGCACCTACACCTCCAAGTACCAGCAGCAAATGGAGCCCAAGGGCCCTTATCTGAGCTCTCTGGGCGGTTGGTATCAGAATATTCTGCAGCCGACCTTGCGCTGGAAGCACAGCCTGGCGTTCAACTGGGCCCAGGGGCCGTGGAGCGGGGTATTGGTGCAGAACTACTCGTCCGGCTACACCGACCTGAATCCCAACGATGAAGGCCATAATGTGCGCCCGTACTCCAACTGGAACCTGTCCGGCAGCTATGTGTGGGACAAGAAGCTGACCATTACCGCCGGCATCCGCAATCTGTTCGACCAGGAGCCGCCGTTCAGCAACCAGACCAAAACCTTCCAGTACGGCTTTGACCCGGTGGTGGCGGACCCGGTGGGGCGCGCCTACTTCCTGAAAGCCAGCTACAAGCTCTAAGCCTCGCCAAGGTGGTTTGATCAAGCCCCGTCGCGCCGTTTGGCGCGGCGGGGTTTTATGTTTTTGGAATGTATTTGTCTGGGGGCATGCTGCTAAGTTGGCGTGGTTTAGATTGGATATGAATGTTTTTTTACATGCCTGCCATTAAAAAAACGAATGCATAAGTTTTTGCAAAATTAGTCTAATCTGAAATTCTTGTACGAATTTGTCGTAAAAATGCAAAAAAGCAACAATGGCAAGTTGTTCTCACCATGGAAAATGACATGGAATTAGCGGCTTTCTGTAAAAGCTGCTGGCAAAAATCAGGGGCATAGTCTATTGATTTTCAAGCGCTAACATGATTTTTGCGCATTTCTCCGTCAAAAGGCGCGTTTAAACGGGGCGCCGGACGAGCAGGATCGCCCCTCAACAAATATTGACGGGGGGCAACAATCCTTAACACACTCGAAACACGGTCATGACGTTCGATTGTCGACGACCTGCAGTATCCAGCAAACGTTCGTCAGAAGCGCTGCTGGTTTCCGTGTGCAGTTAAGGAGAAATCAAGTTGAGAAGTCAAAAGAAGCAGCTAGTGCTTGCCCTGGCCATGGCCGGCATGGCGAGCCATGCGCCGTTCGCATTCGCCGCTGAGGCGAACTCCGGTCAACTGGACCGGGTGGAGATCACCGGTTCCAACATCAAGCGCAGCATCAAGCAGGAAAAGGCGCTGCCCGTCACCATTCTCAAAACCGAAGACCTGGCCAAGCAGGGTCTGACCACGGTGGAGCAGGTGGTCAACAGCATCGCCGCCAACCAGTCGTCGCAAGGGGCTAGCGCCTCGGTCGGCGCGTCCTCCGGCGGCGGCTCTTTCGCCAGCTTGCGCGGCCTGGGCAATCAATACACGCTGGTATTGCTGGACGGCCGCCGCATGGCCAATCAGGCGATTGACGGCACCTCCGCCGACCTGAACGCCATTCCGCTGTCCGCCATCGAGCGTGTGGAAGTGTTGCTGGACGGCGCCTCCGCCATCTACGGCACCGACGCCATCGGCGGCGTGATGAACTTCATCACCAAGAAGAGCTTGAAGGGCTTCAGCATCGGCGGCAGCCTGGCCAATCCGCAGCACGGTGGCGGCGATGAAAAGCGCGTCAACGCCTCCTACGGCATCGGCGACTTGAACCAGGACGGTTTCAACGTCTACGGCGCCATCGACTACCTGAAGCAGGATATGGTGATGGCGGGCCAGCGTGATTTCGCCAAGCAAATCACCCCCTATACCAGCACCAGCCCCAATGCATGGCCCGGCAACTATCTGGACGGCAGAACCAACAAGTGGGTGACGCCTTCCGCGCCGAAATGCGCGCCGCCCTTTTCGCAGTACGTAGGCGGGCGTTGCGTTGAGTATTTCTCTTTGTACCCCAGCATCATCCCGCAGGTGGAGCAGATTTCCGGCCTGATCAAGGCCACCAAGCGCATTGGCGACAACCACGAGCTGTCGCTGCAATACACCCGCACCGAAACCATCACCACTGCGCAGAACGCGCCGCTGCCGACCGCCGGCGACATCACCCGCGCCAACGCGGTGGACCCGAGCAAGCGCGACAAGCTGTATGTGCGCACCATTCCGCTGGGCAATCGCGAGACCGAAGCCAACTCGGTCACGCAGCGCCTGATGCTGAATATGGAAGGCCTGATCGCCGGTTGGGATTACCGCGCCGGCATCGGCCGTTCGGAAAACCTGATCAAGGAAAACCTGACCTCCGGCTACGTCAGCAAGAGCAAGATGCAGTCCGCGGTCGACAGCGGCGCGCTGGATCCGTTCGATCTGTCCGGCAACAACCTCGCTGCCTGGCGCTCTGTGGGCATGACCGGCCAGACCAAGGAAGCCAAGTCCACCATCGACATGGCCGACATCAAGGCCAGCCGCGAAGTGTTGCAACTGCCGGCCGGCATGCTGGCGATCGCGCTGGGCGCGGAAGTGCGCCGCGAGTCCTTGAGCACGATCTACAACAAAGCGGTGACCCGCGACGCCTTGAGCACGGGCCAGGACAAGACTGAAGATTCCAGCGGCAGCCGTTCCGCCTACGCTTTCTACGGCGAGGCGGACATTCCGGTGCTGAAGAACCTGGATGTGCAACTGGCCGCGCGCTACGACCACTACAGCGATACCGACAGCTCGATCAACCCGAAAGTCGCCTTCAAGTTCCAGCCCAGCTCGCAAGTGATGTTCCGCGGCTCGGCCAGCACCGGCTTCCGCGCGCCGTCGCTGTACAATATCTACCGCCCCAACCAGTTGCAGCTGACCAGCAGCAGCTACGTTGATTACGGCGCTTGTCCGGACGGCGTGAATCCTGCGCCGGGCGCAGACGGCACCGCTTGCACCAAGATGCAGCGCAATAAGCGCATTGCGGGCAACAAGAAGCTGGAACCGGAAAAGTCGTCCTCCTTGTCCTTCGGCATGGTGATCGAACCGGTCAAGGACTTCACCGCCAGCGCGGATTTCTGGTGGACCATGATCAAGGGTCAGATCAGCGTTCTGGACGAAACCGCCATCTTCGCGGATCCGGTCAAGTACTCTAAAAACTTTGTCCGCGACGGCAACGGCAATCTGTCCTACATCATCGACGACTACGACAACCTGGGCAATCTGAGCGCCGCTGGCGTCGACGTCAAGCTGAACTGGGTATTGCCCAAGACCGCCGCCGGCACCTTCACCGCGACCCTGGACGGCACTTATCTGTCCAAGTACTCCTACCAGAACGAGAAAAACGGCCCGTATTACAGCAGCCTGGGCTCGTACATCGACGGCGGTCCGACTTTCCGTTGGCAGCATAACCTGACTTTGGGCTGGGCTTACGGCCCGTGGGGCGCGATGCTGGCCCAGAACTACAAGTCCGGTTACACCGATGCCAACCCGGCAGGTCAGGACCACAACGTCAGACCTTACTCCACCTGGAATATGTCTGGTTCCTATACCTGGAACAAAAAGCTGACGGTGACCGCCGGCATCAAGAATCTGTTCGATCAAGAGCCGCCTTACTCCAATCAGTTAACGCGTTCGACTCAGCAGAACTACGATCCGCGCTTTACCGATCCGATGGGCCGTTCCTTCTTCCTCAAGGCTAATTACAAGCTCTAAGGCGGCGGGAAACTGGATGGGGCGGACTGGAGTCCGCCCCGTTCTCGGGCCCGGCGGCGTGCCGCCGCCGGGCGAATCAGAAGACAGTGGATATAAACATGACGAGCATCACAGCCAGAGGAATCGGCGGTCCCCCGCCCAAGCGCCGCATCGCGGGCTTGGTCGGCGTGATCGTCTTCCATGCACTGTTGATCTACGCGCTGGTGTCGGGCCTGGCCCAGGGCGTGGTCAAAGTGATCCAGCA
>NZ_JAUCGS010000020.1:0-15140 GCF_059916605.1 Chromobacterium sp. CCUG 30098
TTGTCGCCGTCGCAGCGGGCGATGATGAAGTGTTCGCCGTCCGGCCGCAGCGCCAGCGCCGGCAAGGCGGTCAGGCTCAGGCGGTCCGCGCTTTGTTTGACGATGCGGGCTTTGAGTTCCAGGCCTTTGGCGGCCAGCAGCAGATCGGTTTCGCTGAAGGGTTCGGCCTGGCGGCCGTATTGGTGGGTGAGTTGCGCCGGGTCGGCGGCTACGCCGTGGAATTGGGCCAGCAAGACCAGGCCGAGCAAGCCCAAATCGCTGATGTTTGCGGCGGAGGCTGCGCCGTCCGTATCCGTTTGAGCAAGCATGATGACTGATTGTATTTAATGATTTGGGGCACCATATGCCACACCATTACCCAATACAAGTAACAGATTCACATTTTATTATGTGATTATTTAGCGCAACCAATAAGTGTTTGTTTGAAATAAAGCTTTTATTGATTTGCAATATTCTAAGTAAAACTACGCATTGACCGTGCCGCGCGCCAAATCAGTCTCCGTTTACCCTCATGCCGAATGACATGCGAGCAAGGATTCCCCAAGCCGTCTAGATTGGTACAATAAGCGGCCCGTGACGCCCGCCCGCGGCGGCCGTCCGCCCGTTCACGATCCAAGCGCCTGCCGACGACCGCAAGCAGGCTCCAAGAACACCCCAGCATAGGCAGCAGATGACCAGTCCGAACCAGGCCGCCAACCCGGCGCCCACCGCCGAAGAACCGGTGCCCCGCGCTCCGGAAAACGAAAACACCCTGGCCACGCTGGCCATTCCGCTGGGCGAGACCATTCTGACGCTGACCGCCAACGGCACGCCCATTTACGGCATCTTGCAGCGCAGCCGGGCGATGACCGAGCAATCCGACTTCTTCCGCTTGCAGTTCCGCGGCTACGCCCGCGCCGACGGCCACCGCTGGCAGTTGTTCGAGGGCGAGGACAGCCATTTCCAAGCGGCCCACAACTGCGCCTGGGTGCGGGTGGATCGGCCCAGCCGCACCGTTACCTTCGGCCCCAAAAGCGGCGTGATGGCCAGCCCCGGCTTTGTCGGCACCGGCTTGGACGCTTTCCTGTTCGCCAGCGTCATCGCCTGGGCCAAGGGCATTTGCCCGGACCACGCCATCAGTCCCGGCATGATCAGCATGAGCCAGACCTCCTCGGAAGAAGAGCGGCTGCAACGCAACGCCTTCTACGCCAGCCAGGGCTTTGAATTTGAATGGCAGGACGCCAACCAGCGTTCGGCGCTGTACTTCAAGGACAAGGTCAACAAGCTGCTGGGAGTGTGGAACAAGGAGCTGATCACCGAGGTGGGCGGCGAGGCGATGCTGCAATCGCTGGCGCGGCAGGACGAAACCCGCGCCGAGCTGGAACAGCGACTGGAAAAGCTGGAAAGCGTGCACGACAACCTGAAGCGGGCGCTGCAAAAAGAACGCACCACCGCCCAGATCCTGACCGGGGTGCTGATCCTGTTCGCGATCTGCGGACTATGGGCGGTGATCTAGCGCCACGCTCCCATGAAAAGCAGGCAATGAAGCAGAACCCTAATAATGTTTACCACGCCCTCAAACTCGCTGCCCTCGCCGCCTTCACGGCACTTGCCTGGTGCCGGCCGGCAGCTGCCACTCAGCCCGCCGATGTTGACCTAGCCGGCAATAGCATCAAGACCTTGATGCTGAAGTCGACGCCGGAGCCGGCGGAATCAAAGCAAGGCTGCACCACGGATCGCCAGCTCTGTATTGAGCTAGTGGCGCAAACCAAGGAAGCTCCGCCCATTCTCAGGATCCAGCCCGCCGCTGGCCAGGGGCCTGACGCACAACTGGAATTGCGCAACTTGCAGACCGACGCGCTATGGGACAATCGCCGCAGCCTGACTTTATGGCCTTACGCGCTACGGCTTGCCGCCACCGATCAAGGCGTGATGGTGGGCGTCAGAGAGGACGTCAGCACCATGTATTCCGGCGGAGGCGGTTCTTTCAGCACGCTGCGCCTGCTACAGATTTACCCCAAGGGCTCGGGATTTGAGATGCGCGAGGTGCTGGCGCTGCCGCTGTCCAGCTCCTTGATGATACGCGCGTGCTTTTCGGAACGGGATTTCGCCGACAGACGCGGCGCCTGCCATGACGAATACAGTTTTTCTTCCAGCATCAAGCTGGACAGAAGCGTCGCGGCCGGCTTCCCGCGCTTGATCTACCGCACCCGCGCCACCAGCTTTCCCGGCCCGGTCTCCCGCAGCCGGGACTCGCTGGGCAAGCGTCTGAGAAAAAAAGACATCGCCACCGCGGTGGACCAGGCCTGCACCTTCCAGCGCCTGCTGACGCGGCAGCCGGATAGCGGCGTCTATGCGCCGGACAAACCGATGCCGGCCTGCGAAGAATATCTTGAGCCTTAAGCCCGCCCCAGGACAAAACCCGGTCGGAACCCTCGCCGCTCAGGCCGCGGGCGCGCCGCCCAACACCTTGTAAACATCCGCCAGGTTTTTCAATTGCTCCTGACGCAGCCGGATCAGCGCGGACTCGCTGCCGCGCCGCGCCTTGGCCGCGTCCAGCCAGGTTTGCACGTCAACCGCCCCGGCGCGGTAGCGGCTTTCCGCCAGTTGTTCGCTGCGCCGGTTCAAGGCCAGCGCGTCGGCTTGCAAGCGAGCGGAGCCTTGCAGCCGCTGGCGCGCGCTCAGCGCGTTGTCCACCTCTTGATAAGCGCTGTACAAGGTCTTGCGGAAACTGACGGTTTCCAGCTCGTAATCGGCCTGGCTGCTCTTCAATTGCAGGCCTTGCTTGCGCCACTCCAGGAAGGGCAAGGACAGGGACGCGCCCAGCGTCAGCAGCGGGTTTTGCACCAGGCTGCTCAGCGCGCCGCTGCTGGAGCCCAGCGAACCGGTCAGTTTCAGCGCCGGGAAGAAGGCCGCGCGCTCCTGGTCCACCTTGGCCAGTTTGCCGCGCAAGCGCGCTTCCGCGGCCATCAGATCCGGCCGCCGCTCCAACAGGCTGCTGGGCAGGCCGGCGTTTATCGCCGGCAAGGCCGGCTCCAGCGGCAGCGCGGCGATAGCCGGCAGCGCCGCGCCGGACGGGTGGTCCAGCAACAGCGCCAAAGCGTTTTCCTTTTGCCCGCGCTCGTCGGCCAGCCCCAATAAGTCCGCCTGTTGACTCAGCACCGCGCTGCGCGCTTGGGTGACGTCCTGTTCGCTCGTCGCGCCGGCGCGCCATTTGGCTTCCGCCAGCGCCTGGATGCGGCGCAGGTCCGCCAGATCCGCCTGCCCCAGCGTCTGCCGCGCCTTCAGCGCGGCGATGTCCCAGTACAGGCCGGCGGCGGCGCTGTCCGACAACAGGCGGGCGGCGGCTTCGTCATAGGCGCTGGCGCGGAATTCCTGATCCGCGGCGCGCAAGCGCGCGTCCACCCGCCCCCATAGGTCCAGCTCGTAACTGGTGCTCAAGCTGCCGCCGCTGCTGCGGCTCCAGGCCGAGGACTCTCCCAGCGTGCGCTTGGTCCCCGCATTGACGTCGCCGCTCAAGGAGGGCAAGGCGTCGCTGCGCTCCAAACCTGCCGCGAGCTGGGCCTTGCGCAGCTTGAGCAGGGCGATGCTCAGATCCGGATTGCGGCTGCGCGCCTGCTCCAGCACCGCCAGCAAGCCGGCGTCGTCAAAGCCTTGCCACCAGCGCTCGCGGCTCATGTCCGCCTGGGCGTGGGACGGGGCGCCGCGCCATTGCGCCGGCGCTTCCAGCGCTTGGCGTTGATACGGCGTGCTCTGGCAGCCGGCCAGCAAGAGGGCCAGGCCCAAAACAGTGAGATTGGATTTCCAAAGCGTCAAACACTTACTCCCGCGCCAAGGCGTCAATCGGATTCAAACGCGCCGCGCTGCGCGCCGGCAGATAGCCGAACACCACGCCGATGGCGGTGGAACACGCCACCGCCAAGATGATGGCCTTCAGCGACAGGGCCATTTTCCACTTGCTGACCAAGAGCGCGAACACAAAGCTGATGCCGTAGGACAGGCCGATGCCGATGGCCCCGCCCACCAGGCAGACCAGCACCGCCTCGGTCAGAAATTGCTGCAAGACGTCGGACTGGCGCGCGCCCACCGCCATGCGGATGCCGATTTCACGGGTGCGCTCGGTCACCGACACCAGCATGATGTTCATCACGCCGATGCCGCCCACCACCAGTGAAATCACCGCGATCAGGGTCAGCAGCAGGGCCAGGGTGCGACTGGTGTTTTCCACCGTTTTCAGCACCTCGTCCATATTGAAGGTGAAGAAGTCCTTGCCGCCATGGCGCAAGGTCAACAGCTGGCTGATCCCCTTCTCGGCCAGCGCGGTGGGCTGGCCTTCCTGGATGCGCACCACCATGTAGTCGAAATAAGCCTGGCCGAACAGCCGGCTGCCGGCGGTGCTGTAGGGCATCCACATTTGCAGCGATTTGCCGCCGCCGTTGTCCTTGGTTTCCACCACGCCGATGACGGTGGCCGGCACGCTGCCCACCAGCACCACTTGGCCGATGGCGTCCGCGTCGGCGAACAGTTTGCGGCGGGCGTTGTTGTCTATCACCACCACCTGGCGCTGCATGCGGACGTCGTCGCGGCTGAAACCCAGACCGGCAACCACTTTCAAGCCGCGCACGCGCAAATACGTGCTGTCCACGCCGGACACCGAGGCGTTGACGTCGACATTGCGGTAGCGGATGCGCAGGCTGTTGCTGGTGACCGGCGACACGCTGTCCACATAGGGTTCCTCGGCCAGCGCGGCCAGATCGCCGGGCAAGAAGGTACGCACGCCGTCGGCCTTGTCGTCGCCCCAGTCCTTGCCGCGGTACACGGTGATGGTGTTGGTGCCGATGGAGCGGATGTCGTTCAGCACGTAATTGCGCGCGCCCTCGCCCACCGCGATGATGGACACCACCGAGGTGATGCCGATGATGATGCCCAGCATGGTGAGCACGGTGCGCAGGCGGTTGGCCAGCATGGCGAGCATGGCCATCTTGAAGGCTTCGCTCATGCGTTCGCGCCAGGCCGGGCCGGGCTTGGGCCTGCGCGGCTCGCGCGCGTCCGCCGCCGGACGCGGCGCGTCGGCGGCGCTGTCGCGCAGGATCTCGCCGTCGCGGATCTCGATGATGCGTTCAGTCTGCGCGGCGATGGACGGGTCGTGGGTGACGATGATGATGGTGTGACCGGCGGCGTGCAGTTCCTTGAGGATGGCCATCACCTCTTCGCCGCTGTGGCTGTCCAAGGCGCCGGTGGGTTCGTCGGCCAGGATGATGTCGCCGCCGTTCATCAGCGCCCGGGCGATGGACACGCGCTGCTGCTGGCCGCCGGACAGCTGGCCCGGGCGGTAGTCTTCCTTGCCGGCCAGGCCCAGCCGCGCCAGCAGCTGGCGCGCGCGTTCGCGCCGCGCTTCCTGGCTCATGCCGGCGTACACCGCCGGCATCGCCACATTTTCGATGGCGCTCAAATGCGGCAACAGGTGGTAGCGCTGAAAGATGAAACCGAAATGCTCGCGCCGCAGCGTGGCCAGCTGGTCCTTGTCCAGCGCGCCCACGTCGCGCCCGCCCACCTGGTAATGACCGGCCGAGGGCTGATCCAGGCAGCCCAGGATGTTCATCAGCGTGGACTTGCCGGAACCGGAGGCGCCGATGATGGCCACCATCTCGCCGGCGCGGATGTCCAGGCTGACCTCCTTGAGCACCGCCACTTCTTCATCGCCGGACGGAAACCGGCGCCACACTCCGGACAGCGTCAGGCTGGCTCCGCTCATGCGCTCACCATCACGCTGCCGCTGGATTCTTCTTCCTTGCCGCCGGCTTCGCTGGTCACCACTTTCTCGCCGGCTTTCAAACCATCCAGGATCTGCACACGGGTGGCGGTCTTCAGGCCGATGCGCACTTGGCGCTCATGCAGCTGGCCGTCCTTGCCCTGCACCTTGACGCTGTGGCGTCCATCCTTGCCGGCCGCGCCCAGCGCGCTCAGCGGAATGTTCAAGGCCTGCTTGGACTCCGCCAGCACGATGCTGATCTGCGCGGTCATGTCCACGCGCAGCTTGCCGTCCATGTTCTTCACATCGAACAGCGCCTTGTAGAAGTTGGCGTTGTTGATTTTTTCCGGCGTCGGCAAGATGGCGCGCAGCTTGCCGCGGATGGGCCGGTCCGGTGCCCCCAATACGGTGAAATACACCGGCAGCCCGGCCTTGACGCGAATCACGTCGGCCTCGGCCACCTGGGCGTGCACCGTCATCGTGCTCAGGTCCGCCAGTTTCAGGATCACCGGCACCGTCTGGCTGGCGATCACGGTCTGACCCTGCTGGGTGACGATTTCGATCACCTCGCCGTCCATCGGCGCGGTGATGCGGGTATAGCCCAGCGTGGTGCGGTTCTTGTCGATCTGGAAACGGTTCTGGCGAATCTGCGCTTGCAAGTCGTCCAGCTCCGCCGTCTGGCTCTGGTAGACGGTTTCCGCCGCCAGCAGGTCTTTTTGCGAGGTGGAACCCTCGCTCATCATCTGCTTCTGGCGCGCCAGCTCGCGCTCGGCCTGGCGCAGCGTGGCCTGCTTGCTGCGCAGCTGAGCCACGCGGGACTCCAGTTGCGCCTCAGAAACCTTCAAATCGTTGAGGCTGTTTTCCGGATCGATCTCGGCCAAGAGCTCGCCCTTGCCAACTCGGTCGCCGGCCGCCACCTTCAGGATTTTCAACTGGCCACTGGCCTGGGCGCCCACGTCCACTTGCCGCAGCGGCTTCAGCACGCCGCTGGCCAGCACCACGTCCTCCAGATCGGCGCGGGTCACCTCCGCGGTCAGCACCTGCGGCGCCGGCTTGGGCGCCAGCCACAGCCAAAGCCCCCAGGCGGCCAGCGCCAGGACGGCCAGCAGCGCAATGCCGTTGCGCCACGGCCGCCGGCCCAGATTGACGCGGCGGCGTCCTTGCAAGGAGCCGATCAAATACAGGGGGAGCAAAAGCTTACGAATCCAACGCTTCCAAAATGTCATGTGGCGAGAAACCAAAGCGGAAATGAGGAAAACATCTTAGGACCGCGGGCAACGGGCATTGGTTGCACCCCGCGTCGACAATACGCATTTGACATACATCGCGCCAAGGCGGTCCGCCGGCTATAAGGGCGGCGTCAGCCCGCGCGCCAAATAGCTTTCCCGCAGATGGCGGCGCAGGCATTCCGGGCACAGGCAATCGCCGTGACCATAGGGCAAGGGCAGCACCTGCGGCAGCTCCGCGCACCAACAAGCGCCGTTGTCGCCGCCCTCTCCGCAACGGAAGGCCGCGCCGCAACGCTCGCAGCGCTTGTCTTTGACCTTGGGCCGCAAGCCGATCAGCCGCTGCCACACCGCGCGCTTTTGTTCGTCGTCGAAGCCGGACCAGCCGGCGATCTCGTCCAAGGTGCGCAGGCAGCCCAGGCAATAGGCACCGCCCTCGTCGAGACGGCAGAGGCCGACGCAGGGCGAGGCGGGCGCGGGATACGCCTTTGTCATCAAAAATCCATCTTATGTCGCGAAATCAGTCCGCTATTTTAGCGCAAAGCCGCCGCCTACACGCCGCCGGGCTTGACGCTGATCGGCGTATGCACCAAAAATGGGCTGCCGCCTTATTCCTGAGGCGAATATCCAAATAGATTAAAGCTAAATAGACAAAGAGAAATCAGGAGAAATTCATGAAAACGCATCTTAGCCTCATCGCCTGCGCCGCGCTGGCCCTGACCGCCTGCGGCAAATCCGAACAAAGCGCCGGCAGCGCGCCGGCCGAAGCCGGCGCGGTCGTGGTGAAAATCGGCTCCGCCAACCCGCTGACCGGGCCTTTCGCCCACTGGGGCCGCGACGCGGACAACGGCGTCAAGCTGGCGGTGGCGGAAGCCAATGCCGAAAAGCTGACTCTGGACGGCAAGCCCGTCACTTTCGAAGTGGTGTCCGAGGACGACCAGGCCGATCCCAAAACCGCCGCCCAGGTGGCGCAACGCCTGGTGGACGGCAAAGTGGCCGGCATCATCGGCCATCTCACTTCCGGCGCGGCCATTCCCGCTTCGCGGATTTACTCTCAGGCCGGCATTCCGATGATCGCCGCCTCGGTGACCAGCCCCAGCTTCACCCAGCAGGGCTTCAAGAACACCTTCCGCATCATCGCCAACGACCGCCAGCAAGGCGAGGCGCTGGCCAAGTACGCGATCGAAACGCTGAAGGCCGGCCGCATCGCCATCGTCGACGACCGCACCACGTACGGCCAGGGCCTGGCCGACGATTTCGCCAAGGCGGTGGAAGCGGCCGGCGGCAAGGTGGTCAAGCGCGAGTTCACCAGCAATAGCGCCACGGATTTCATGGCCATCCTCACCTCGATCAAGGGGGCGAAGCCGGACCTGCTGTTCTACGGCGGCATGGACGCCCAGGCGGCGCCCATGGTCAAGCAGATGAACAAGCTGGGCCTGAAGGCCGCCTTCATGGGCGCGGACGGCATCAATACGCCTGAGTTCTCCAAACTGGGCGGCGACAGCGCGGAAAGCAGCTACGCCTCCAGCGCCGGGGCGCAAAAAGACAAGATGCCGGGCTTCGCGGACTTCAACGGCAAGTACAAGCAGCAATTCAACGCCGACATCCAGGCCTACGCGCCCTACACCTATGACGCCGCGCGGGTGATGATCGCCGCGATGAAGCGCGCCGGCTCCTCCGATCCGGCCAAATACCTGGGCGAACTGCCCAAGACCGACTTCAAGGGCGTGACCGGCGAGATCCGCTTTGACGACAAGGGCGACATCCAGCACGGCACCGTGTCGCTGTATCAATTGCGCAAAGGACAGTGGGTCGGCCTGTAAACACCGGCATTCCCGCCTCGTCCCCACACCCCGGCCTATGCCGGGGTTTTTGTTTTTTGCGGCGGCGCTCCAAAAAAATATGGCGCCATATTAAATAAATGGCTATAACTATTTATTCACAAACTAACATAAGGAGAGGATATGGGACTACTCGTTTCCCTATTGGCCGGCGGCCTGATCGGCTGGCTCGCCGGCAAGGTCATGGGCGTCAGCGAAGGCGTGATCGCCAACATCATCATCGGCATCATTGGTTCGGCCTTGGGCCATTGGCTGTTTGGCCGGCTGCTGGGCATCTCTTCCGCCTCGGCCGCCGGTTCCTTCTCCCTGCCCGGCCTGGCTTTCGGCATTGCCGGCGCCGCCATCCTGATTTTCCTGCTGAAGAAGATCGGCCTCTTGCGTTGATCGGGCAAAGAAAAAGGCGACGCTGAACGCGTCGCCTTGTCGCCTGATGCCGAACCGGCTTATTTGGCTGCGGAAGCGTCCTTGGACGCGGCGCCGCCGCCCACGGTTTCCAGCACTTTCCACTCGCCGTTCACCACTTTGTAGACGGTGATGCCGCCGTCTTTCAGATCGCCCTTGGCGTCGTAAGTCCAGCTGCCGGAGGTCACGCCGGAGTGGGTGATCTTGGCCAGCACCGGCAGGTAGGCTTTGGGATCGGTGGAGTTGGCGTCTTTCATCGCCTGGATCAGCGCGCGGGTGGCGTCGTAGCCGTACGGCGAGTAAGTGGCCACGTCCATCTTGAAGCGCGCCTTGTAGCGGCTCTCGTAGTCCTTGCCCTTGGGCATTTGATCCAGCGGCAGGCCGGCCAGCGAGGCGATGGTGCCGTCGGCTTCCTTGCCCGCCAGTTGCAGGAAGGTCGGGGTCTTGGTCATCTCGCCGGAAATCAGCGGAGCGGTCAGACCCAGGCGCTTCATCTGCTTGGCCATCGGCGCGGATTGCGCGTCGGCGCCGCCGTAGAACACCACGTCCGGCGCGGCGGCCTTGATCGAGGTGAGGATGGCGGCGAAGTCGGTGGCCTTGTCATTGGTGAATTCGCGCTTGACCACATTGCCGCCGGCGGCCTTGGCGGCCTTCTCGAACTCGTCGGCCAGGCCCTGACCGTAAGCGGTGCGGTCGTCCACGATCACCACTTTCTTGGCGCCCAGTTTTTCCACCACGAACTTGCCCATCACCGAGCCTTGCTGGGTGTCGGAAGTCATCGAGCGGAAAGTGTTCTTGAAGCCCTGCGCGGTAAAGGCCGGCGAGGTGGCCATGGCGATCATCGGAATGCCGGCGTCGGAATAGATCTTGGAGGCCGGGATGGAGGTGCCGGAGTTGAAGTGGCCGATGATGCCGTTCACTTTCTCGTCGACGAATTTCTGCGCCAGCTGAGTGGCGGTTTTCGGGTCGGCCTGGTCGTCCTGAGCTTCCAGTTCGAAGCTCACCGGCTTGCCGCCGATGGTGGGCTTCTCGGCGTTGGCGTCTTCAATCGCCAGGGTCACGCCGTTTTTGTATTCTTCGCCGTAGTGGGCTTGCGGACCGGTCAGGGGGGCCGCGAAGCCGATCTTGACCACGCCGCCCGCGGCGGCTTCCGCGCCGGCGGAGGCGCCGGCTGCCGGCGCGCCCTCTTCTTTTTTGCCGCATGCGGACAAGGCGACAGCGGCGGCCACGGCCAGGGAAAGAGTCGTCAGTTTGTTTGCTTGCATCATGTTTCCTCTATTTCTCCAGAGATCCCCATCCGTCACGTGTCGGGATTGGGGGTTTGCGGAACCTGTCTAATGTTGTTATGTACATCCCGCCTTCCCCAAGCAGGGGCGAGCGCGGCGGCTGGCGGCATTATTTCAAGGCCGCCAGCTTGTGGCAAGTGGCTTGTTGGACAAGCCCGCCGCCACCCCATGCGCGCCGGCGCATGGGAAAACCGGTTTGATCCGCGGAGTTGCAAGACGAACGGGCCGCCGTCGCCGGGGCCCGCCCCGCCTTTAATCGCCTATGCTCATCAGGCTGGCGTTGCCGCCCGCCGCGGTAGTATTCACGCTGAGCGCGCGTTCCACCACCAGGCGGTGCAGATTGTAATGGCCTTGCGCGTCGGCGCGCAGCAGCGGCACCAAGGCGCCGTCGCGCGCGGCCAGCGTACGCTGGGCGGCTTCGGCCTCGGCTTCGGAGCCGGAGAACAGCACGGCGCCGACATCCGCCGCCAACACATCGGCGTCCAGCTCCACCAAGGAGCCCAGCTTGGCGGCCAGGCCTCGGCCCGCCTCATTGGCCGGCAATACCGCGCGGTTGCCGGTGGCGAAGGCCGCCGCCAGTTGCTCCGCCAGCGCTTGCGCGTTGCCCGCCTGGCAGCCCACCTTGCCGCGCGGCGCGAACTGCAGCGAGTTCCGCTCGCCGGTGGGGCCCGGCAGGTTCACCAGGCAAGACAAGGCGCTGTCCTTGCGCGCCGCAGCGATGGCCGGCTCCAAGGCCAGGCCCAGGCCGCCGGCGGCGGCCGCCAAGGCGTCCAGCGCCGGCAGGGACAGCGGCAGGGTCTCCGCCGCCAGTTTCGGCTCCCAGGCCGCGCGGCTCAGCCGGTACAGATAGAAGGGACCGCCGGCCTTGGGGCCGGTGCCGGACTTGCCTTCGCCGCCGAAGGGCTGCACGCCCACCACCGCGCCGACGATGTTGCGGTTGACGTAGACGTTGCCGACCTTGATCTGGCCGACGATATTGTCGATGGTCTCGTCGATGCGGCTGTGGATGCCGTGGGTCAGACCGTAGCCGGTGGCGTTGATCTCGGCCACCACCTTGTCCAGCTCATTGGCCTCGAAACGCAGCACATGAAGCACCGGACCGAAGACTTCGCGCTTCAGCTGCTTGAGATCGGCGATCTCAAACAAGGTGGGCGCCACGAAGGTGCCCTTGGCGCAGTCCTCGCCCAGCTTGACCTGATGAGTGGCGCGCGCGCTCGCCTTCATCTTCTCGATATGAGCCAGCAGGCCGGCCTGGGCTTCGGCGTCGATCACCGGGCCGACGTCGATGTCCAGCTTGGCCGGATCGCCCACTTTCAATTCATCCATCGCGCCCTTGATCATGGCGATGACCTTGTCGGCGATGTCGTTTTGCAGATAGAGCACGCGCAACGCGGAGCAGCGCTGGCCGGCGGAATCGAAGGCCGAGCTGAGCACATCGGTGACCACCTGCTCCGGCAGCGCCGAACTGTCCACGATCATCGCGTTCTGGCCGCCGGTTTCGGCCACCAGCACCGGGTCGCCGCCGCGCTTGGCCAGCGTGCGGTTGATGATTTGCGCCACCTCGGTGGAGCCGGTGAAGATCACGCCCTGGACGCGCGGGTCCGCGGTCAGCGCCGCGCCCACCACTTCGCCGCGGCCCGGCAGCAATTGCAGCGCCGCGCGCGGCACGCCGGCCTCGTGCAACAAGCGCACCGCGTGCGCGGCGATCAGGCTGGTCTGCTCCGCCGGCTTGGCCAGCACCGCGTTGCCGGCCGCCAGCGAGGCCACCACCTCGCCGATGAAGATGGCCAGCGGGAAGTTCCACGGGCTGATACACACCACCGGGCCCAATGGGCGATGGCTGGCGTTGTCGAATTCGTCTTCGATCTGCGCCGCGTAGTAGCGGCAGAAGTCCACCGCCTCGCGCACCTCGGCGATCGCGTTGGCCAGCGTCTTGCCGGCCTCGCGCACCGCCAGGCCCATCAGCGCCGGCATCTGGTCTTCCATCAGGTCGGCCATCCGTTGCAGGCAGGCGGCGCGTTCGGCCACCGGCGTGGCGGCCCAATCTGCGGCGCCTTGCTGCGCCAGCTCCAGCGCGCGGTTCACGTCCGCCGCGCTCGCCTCGATCACGCGGCCCACCAGATCGTCATGATCCGCCGGATTGCGCACCTGCTGCACTTCGCCGTCGGTGACGTCGCCGTCGCCCAACATCGGGAAAGCGCCCCACGGCTGTTTCTCGGACGCTTGCAGGCCCAGTTGCAGCGTGGCCAGCACATGCTCGCTGGACAGGTCCAGACCCTTGGAGTTTTTGCGCTGCTGGCCGTACAGCTCCAGCGGCGCCGGAATCTTCTTGTGCGGCTGGCCGCCATGGCGCGCGGCCTCGGCCACCGGATCCGCCACCAGTTCGTCTATGGACACCGCCTCGTCCACGATGCGGTTGACGAAGGAGCTGTTGGCGCCGTTTTCCAGCAGGCGGCGCACCAGATAGGCCAGCAGGGTTTCATGCGAACCCACCGGCGCGTAGATGCGGCAAGCCTTGCCCAGCTTGTCCTTGCCCACCACCTGGTCGTACAGGGTCTCGCCCATGCCGTGCAGGCACTGGAATTCGTAATCCTTGCCGGAGGCCAGATTGAACACCGCGGCCAGGCTGTAGGCGTTGTGGGTGGCGAACTGCGGATAGATCGCGTCCTGCGCGGACAACAGCTTCTTGGCGCAGGCGAGATAAGCCACATCGGTGTAAACCTTGCGGGTGTAAACCGGATAACCCGGCAAGCCGTCCACCTGGGCGCGCTTGATCTCCGCGTCCCAGTAAGCGCCCTTGACCAGGCGCACCATGAAGCGGTGCTTGCTGCGACGCGCCAGATCGATCAGGAAATCGATTACATAGGGACAGCGCTTCTGGTAAGCCTGCACCACAATGCCTATGCCCTCGAAGCCGTCCAGATCCGGATCGTTGGCCAGCGCCTCCACCAGATCCATGGAGATTTCCAGGCGATCCGCTTCTTCGGCGTCGATGTTCAGGCCGATATCGTACTGTTTGGCCAGCAGGAACAAGCCTTTCAGGCGCGGCAGCAGCTCGGCCATCATCCGTTCGTGCTTGATGCGGCTGTAGCGCGGATGGATGGCCGACAGCTTCACCGAAATGCCCGGGCCTTCGTAAATGCCGCGGCCGGCGGACGCTTTGCCGATGGCGTGAATGGCGGTCACATAGTCTTGCAGATAGCGCTGCGCGTCGGCCTCGGTCATCGCCGCCTCGCCCAGCATGTCGTAGCTGAAGCGATAGCCGCGCGCCTCGCGTTCGCGGCCATTGGCCAGCGCTTCCTCAATGGTCTCGCCGGTGACGAACTGCTTGCCCAGCATGCGCATCGCCATGTCCACGCCTTTGCGGATCAGCGGCTCGCCGCCTTTGGCGATCAAACGGGTCATCGCCGCCGACAAGCCATTCGCGCTGTGCGAAGCCACCAGCTTGCCGGTGACCAACAAGCCCCAGGCCGCGGCGTTGACGAACAAGGAAGCGCTATTGCCCAGGTGGGCCTTCCAGTCGCCGCGCGAAATCTTGTCGCGGATCAGCTTGTCCGCGGTTTCGCGGTCCGGAATGCGCAGCAGCGCTTCGGCCAGACACATCAAGGCGATGCCCTCGGCGCTGTCCAGAGAAAACTCATGCATCAAGGCATCCACCCCGCTGGACTTGGTGCGCTCGCGGCGCACCTCCGCCACCAGGCGCCGCGCCAGGTCCTGAACCGCCGTGACTTCGCCGTCGCTCATCGCAGCCTGCGGCAACAGCGCCTGCACGCACTCGCGCTCATCGCGACGATAGGCAGAGGTAATGGCGTCCCGCAGCGCCGACTGGCCATGGGCAAATGCGTCGAATTGCATGAATCATCTCCGTGTAGTTTGCAGCCCCGAGCTATCTCTTTTCATTAGCGCCCGGAAAATTTGTCTATTGTATACAAATACAAATAGATTGCTGGACAATATGAAGGAAACTTTTCAGTCCATAATTTCAGCCCAAACAAACCCAACTCGTACAAGCAGTTAGCCGGCGCCAGCCGGGCTCAAGACCCGCCTCACTGTTGCATGCCAACAACTTAGAGCGCCCCGCTCCGCCCCCGTCCGCGCATGCCAAGGCCGGCGCAACGTGCCACAATGCCGTCCTGACTCTCTTCATCATAGGCAAACCCTCATGCAAACCGTGCTGATCACCCTGAACGCCAGCCCCTACGGGGACGAACGCGCGCTCTCCGCGCTGCGCCTGACGCTGACCCTGGCTCAACAGGCCGAGCGCTGCCGGGTGCAGCTGTTCCTGCTGTCCGACGCCGTTGTCGCCGCATTGAAAAACCAGAAGACCGCGCAAGCGCCGACCCTGGGCGAGATGCTGGCCGAAGCGCTGGAATTGGGCGTGACGGCGCGCGTCTGCCGCACTTGCGCCGACGCGCGGGGAATCGATGAAAGCCTGCTGCTGCCGGGCGTCAAGATCGGCACCATGCCGGAGCTGGCCGAATGGACGCTGAGCGCGGACAAAACACTCAGCTTTTGAATCCGCAAATGCAAAAAGCCCAGACCGTTTGGTCTGGGCTTTTACATTGGGCGCCTGGCAATGTCCTACTTTCACATGGCGAATGCCACACTATCATCGGCGCTAAGGCGTTTCACGGTCCTGTTCGGGATGGGAAGG
>NZ_JAUCGS010000021.1:0-9369 GCF_059916605.1 Chromobacterium sp. CCUG 30098
CTCCTGACGGAACGCCACTTTGAGATTGCGCACCGACAGCAGGGTCTGGTTCTGAGTCATAGTCTGTTCTCCCCGCTCACTTCGCCGCCGCGCGCGGGTCCAGCGCGTCGCGCAGCGCGTCCACCAACAGGCTGAAGGCGGTGACCAGCAGCGACATGGACAAGGTAACCGCCAGCATTTGCCACCAATAGCCCTGGATCAGCTCGGTGGGCGCTTCCGCCAGCATCGATCCCAGGCTGACCTGGCGCACGCCGACCCCGAAGCCGAGGAAGGACAGGATGGCTTCGTACTTGATCAGCGCCACGGTGAGCAGGGAAAACTGCACCAGCAGCAGATGGGAGATATTGGGCAGGATGTGGACGAACATCTTGCGGGCGTTGCCGGCGCCGATGGCGTCCGCCGCCTGCACGTATTCGCGGCCCTTGAGCTTCAGGTATTCCGCGCGCACCAGGCGGAAAGTGCCGGTCCAGCTGGTCAGCGCCATCACCGCGACGATGGTGGTGATGCCGCGGCCGGAGACGGCGGCGAAGGACAACAGCAACAGCATGTCCGGCACCGAGGTGAACACGCTGTAAAACCAGCCCAGCGCGTCGTCCACTCTGCCGCCGAAATAACCGGCCGCCGCGCCCAGCGCGCAGCCCACCAGCAAGGCCGACACCGCGCCGAACACGCCGACGAAGATGGAGGTGGAGGTGCCTTTCAGGGTTTTCTCTATCACGTCGCGGCCGCGCAGATCCGCGCCGAAGGGCAACGCGGCGCGCTTGGCCGGCGCGGCCTGCGCGTATTCGCCCACATGCTGCCGCGCCTGTTGCAGCTCCTGGCCTATCGGGTCTTCCTCCGGCGTCATGGTGACGATGGGGGCGGACGCCTGGGCGGGCTTGGCCGGCTCCGGCGGCAACACGTCGTCGGCGGAGGCCTGCACCCAGCTGGGCGGCGCGTAGGGCACGGCGATTTCGTCGGTCCAGCCGCCGCCCACCAGATTGAACCAGCCGCCGACGGCCAGCAGCAGGTAGACCGCCACGATCCATAGCGAAACAAAGCCCACTTTCTTGCGTTTCAGCCTTTGCCAGCCCAGCGCCCACAAACCGCGCGAGGGGGCGGCCGGCGCGGCGCCGGCGCCATTATGCAATGTCGTCATTTCCAGCCCTCTCTCACTTGAGCTGCACGCGCGGGTCGATCAGCTTGTAGACCAGATCGCCCAGCAGATTGAACACCATGGTGGCGATGGCGATATAGATGGTGATGGCCTTGATCACCGGGAAATCGCTCTTGTTCACCGCCATCACCACCTCGTTGCCCATGCCGGGAATGCCGAAGAAGCTTTCCAGCACCAGCGCGCCGATCAACATATAAGGCAGCGACATCATCACGCTGGTCACCACCGGGATCAGCGCGTTGCGCAGCACGTGCTTGAGCATCACCGCGCGTTCGGACAGGCCCTTGGCGCGCGCGGTGCGCACGTAGTCCTGGCCGATTTCCTCGACGAAGAAGCTGCGGTAGAAGCGGATGTCCGGCCCCAAGGACACCATCAGGCCCATCAGCAGCGGCAGCGGCACGTAGACGAAGAGATTGACCCAGAAGGCATCCCCCCAGCCGCGCACCGGGAACCAGCCCATTTTGAAGGCCAGGAAATACTGGCCGGCGATGATGTAGACCAGCGCGCTGACCGACATGGCCACGGTGCAGGCGATGGTGACGATGTGGTCGGTCAGGCCGCCGCGGAAATAAGCGACCAGCGCCGCCAGCGGGATGGCGATCAGCAGGTCCACCACCAGCATGGCGCCGGTCAGCGTCAAGGACGGGCCGACGCGGCTGCCGATGATGTCGGCCACCGGCTGCTGGGTGGACCAGGAGGTGCCGAAGTCCAGCGTCAGCACCTGTTTGACGAAGATCCAGAACTGCTGCGGCAGGCTCTGGTCCAGGCCCAGCTGGGCGCGGATATTGGCCAGCACGTCCGGCGTCAGGTGCTTGCCGGCCAGCACCAGCGACGGATCGCCGCCCACCAGGGTGAACAGGGTGAAAACCAGCAGCATGACGCCAAACAGGGTTGGGATCATCTGCAGGATGCGACGGATGATAAAAGCGGACATGATGTTCTCCTCGCCTGCCGCTTACTTCTGCACGTCCAGGAAACGCCAGATGTAGTTGTAGTTGGGATGCAGCTTGGCGCCGCGCACCCAGGGCTGGATCAGCGTGTTGCGGAAACGGGTGTCGCTGAAGGCCCAGGGCGTGTCCGCCATCACGATCTTGTTCATCGCGTCGTACAGCCAGTTGCGTTCCGGGCCGTCCTCCAGATTGCGGGATTGCTCGTACAGCCGGTCATAGCGCGCGGACTGGTAGCAGGCGTAGTTGACGCCGCCGGTATTGGGGCCGTACAGCAGCTGGACGAAGTTCTCGCCGTCCGGGAAGTCCGCGATCCAGGCCGCGCCGTTCATGCCGAACTTGCATTCGCGCTGCGCCTTGATCTGTTCGTTCCACTGCATCACGCGGAAGTCCACGCGCACCTTGATCAGATCGAAGGCTTTCTGCCAGTACTCGTTCCATTGCTTGTCGATGGCGGTGGGGCCGGTCAGGAAGTCCACCACCATCGGCGCGCCGTTTGGCTGGCGGCGGTAGCCGTCCGCGCCCTTTTTGTAGCCGAAGCGGTCCAGCAAGGCGTTGGCCAGCGCCGGGTTGTAGGGGAAGGCGCCGCGGAAATCCGGGTTGTGGCCGGCCACATTGGGCGGCACCACGTACTGGACCTTGACCGCCTGGTTGCGGCGGATGTCGCGTATGGTTTCGTCGGTGTTGAAGGCCATGGTGATGGCGCGGCGCAGCGCGATCTTGTCCTTGCCGTAGCCGCCCACCACCGGGTCTTTCATGCCGAAGGCGTAGAAGGTGATTTCCTCGTCCAGGCTGCGCAGCAAGCGGACGCCCTGGCGCTGGAGATCCGGCTTCAGTTCCGCCCGCCACGGATTGCTCGGATCCATGCGCAGCAGCTGCCGGATCAAGGGCTGGGGAATGCCCACCAGGTCCAGCTCCGCGCTCTTGAACGCCAGCCAGGTGGGCTGTTCCTCCTGGATCACCGACACTTCGATGCGGCCGATCTGCGGGTAGCTTTTGCCGTTCATCTCGCGGGCGACGCGCTGGTCTTCCGGATTGTCGCCCGGCGGGTAGTTGAAAGTCTGCTTGCGGAAATGGGGGTTGGCCACCAGCGAGATATGGGTGCCCGGCTGCCACTTGGCCAGCATATAGGGGCCGGTGCCCACCGGGTGGGCGTTGGTGTTGCTGCCGTAAGCTTCCACCGCCTCGCGCGCCTGGCCTTGCACAAAGGGCGCGGCCAGGATGTATTTCAGCGCCGGGTACGGCTGGGTCAGCTTCAGTTGCAGGGTGTAGCGGTCCAGCGCGCGCACGCCGGCCACCGGCGCGTCGTAGTTGATCTTGCCGCCGGCGGGCTTGGCCCAGGCGTCCAGGCCGACGAACTTGCCGGCCACCAGATCGCTGATCGGCGAGGCGACCGCCGGATCGATCAGCCGCTTGAAGGCGTAAACGTAGTCTTCCGCCGTCAGCTCGCGCTTCTTGCCCTTGAAGGCCGGGTCCGGCGCGAAGTACACGCCTTTTTTCAGGGTGAAGGTATAGGTTTTGGCGTCGGCGCTGACCGTGGGCATGGCGGTGGCGACATTGGGCACCACCTTGACCGGCCGCGCCAGGTAGTCGAAGGTCAGCAGCGGGTCGAAGATGTGTTCGATGATGGCGCCGGAGTAGATGTCCGAGGTCTTGGACGGGTCGAAACCGGTCTCCGGCGCGTTGAAGGCCACATGCAGCACCTTGTTCATGTCGGCGGCCTGCGCCGACATTCCTCCCCACGCCATCAGCGCCAGCAGCGCGCATCGCTTCAGGCTCATGATTTTCTCCTTTGTTGTCGCTTCGGCCTGGCGTCTTGCGCCGGCCCGCTTATTATGTCGCCGTTCTAGCGGCTCTTAGAACGTGTTTACGATCTCGCGAGCTAAGGCGAGACAAGGCGAAAACGAGCGAAAAAGCGGAATGTACACGTGGTACATAAGCATTTTGAGCTTGGTTTCAACGCCCATTTCTATCCATCCCGCCGACGCGCGGCAGATCGTAAACAGGTTCTTAACACTCATGAACAAGGTGCGCCGGCGCTGCTTGTTGACAAGCGGCGGCGGCGACGCCATCGTAAAAGTATCCCTTCAAACCACCTCAGGCGGACGCCGTCTCCCCCCGCCTGACACATTGCTCAGGAGCGCCTCATGAAAACAACGCTAGCGCTGTCCCTGCTGGCCGCCAGCCTGCTGACCGGCTGCGCCACCCAGGCGGGTTACGCGCAAAAGGTCTACGGCTGGCACGGCCGCGACGTCAACGAGATGCTGGCGCAATGGGGCGCGCCCACCAGCCAGCTGACCATGCCCAACGGCAATCAGCTCTACACCTACCGCAGCGCCTACAGCCAGGAAATGCCCTATCAGGGCGGTTTCTACAACTACCCTTGGGGCTTCAGCGGCGGCGGCTCGGTGTATTACCGCTGCACCACCAACTTCGTCGCCGATCCCAAAACCCATACCATCCAGTCGGTGAGCTTTGAGGGCAATGACTGCGTGGCGCCCCCTAAAAATTAAACACCGTCCTCGCCAAAAGAAAGAGCCTGCGCAAACGCAGGCTCTTTTCGTTTCAATGTTCGGCCGCCGGCTGGTGCGCCGGCTTGCCGCCCAACAGGCGGCGCACCCGGCTGCGCAGGCCGTCCAGATAGGTGTAGACCACCGGCACCACGATCAGGGTCAGCACGGTGGAGGTCAGCAGGCCGCCGATGATGGCGTGCGCCATCGGCCGGTTGCTTTCCGAACCGTCGCCGGTGCCCAGCGCCAAGGGCAGCATGCCGAAGATCATCGCCAGGCTGGTCATCATGATGGGGCGCAGCCGCACCCGGCCGGCCTCGACGATGGCCTGGTTGCGCTCCATGCCTTCGCGCCGCGCCTGGTTGACGAAGTCCACCAGCAGGATGCCGTTCTTGGCGGCCAGGCCCATCAGCATGATGATGCCGATCACTGAGAACATATTCAGCGTGGAGCCGAACAGATACAGCGAACAGAACACGCCGACGAAGGCCAGCGGCAAGGCCATCATGATGGTCACCGGCAGCGTGAAGCTGCGGAACTGCGCGGCCAGGATCAGATAGATGAAGATCACCCCCAGCGCCAAGGCCTGCACCGCGTAGCCCAGCGATTCCTGCATGTCCTTTTGCTGGCCGCCCTGCACCAGCATCACGCCCGGCAGCAGCTTCAGGCCTTCCACCAATTGATGCACCTCGGCGGAGACGGTGCCGGCGTCGCGGCCTTCGATATTGGCCAGAATGGTGATCTCGCGCATCATGTTGACGCGCTTGATCTGGCGCGGGCTGATGCCCTGCCGGGTCTCTATCAGCGAGGACAGCGGGATCATATTGGCCGCGCCGTGCGCATCCGGCCGCCCGGCCACGGTCAGCGCGTCCAGCAGCTCCTGACGGCGCTCGGACTTGGGCACCCGCAGCTTGACGTCGTAGTTTTCGCCGTCCGGCGCTTCCCAGGTGGTGACCGCGTTGCCGGCCAACAGGATGGACAGGGTCTTGCCCACGCGGGCCAGGTCCACGCCCAGGCTGGTGGCGGCGTCGCGCTTGAGCACCAGGTTCAAGGCCGGGTCGCCTTCGCTGAGGTTGGATTCGATGTCGCGCACGCCGTGGATCTTGCCCAGCCGGCGCATCAGGTCTTCGGACACCGCGGACAGTTCGCGCAGGTCGCTGCCGCGCAAGCCCACCTTGACCGGCTTGCCCTGCTGCTGCTCGTTGGCCACGGATTTGATGGTGACGCCGGCCACCGGCAGCACTCGCGCGCGCGCGTCGGCGATCACCTGCCCCAGGGTGCGCTGACGGCTGTTCTTGTCGCCGATGTCCACCGTCACCGAGCCGTCGTTCTTGCCGGCGCCGAAATTGCCCTCGCCCACATTCATCGAGATCGACTTGATTTCGGGAATGCCCTTCACCGCCGCCGCCAGTTCATGGCCCTTGGTGGCGGTGTATTCCAGCGCCGATCCGGGCGCGGTCTGGTAGCTGATGGTGAATTTGCCGCTGTCGCGCTCCGGGATGAACTCGCCGCCGATGCCCGGCACCAGCGCGAAGCTGGCGACGGTCAGCAGCAAGGCCGTGCCCAGCACAGTCTTGCGGTGGGCCAGCGCCCAGCGGATCACGCCGACGTAACGCTCCGACAACCGGTCCAGCGAGCTTTCGAAGGCGTCCAGCATCCGCCCCAGCGGGCCGCGATGCTTGTCGCCGTGGTGGTGCGGATCGTGCCAGATGGAGGACAGCATCGGGTCCAGCGTGAAACTGACCAGCATGGAGATCAGCACCGCCACCGCCACGGTCAGGCCGAACTGGTGGAAGAACTTGCCGATGATGCCGCCCATGAAGCCCACCGGCAGGAACACCGCCACCACGGTCAGCGTGGTGGCCAGCACCGCCAGGCCGATTTCGTTGGTGCCGTCCAGCGCGGCCTGATAATGGCTCTTGCCCAGGCCGGCGTGGCGCACGATGTTTTCGCGCACCACGATGGCGTCGTCGATCAAGAGGCCGATGGACAGCGACAGGGCCAGCAGGGTCAGCATGTTCAGGGTGAAGCCGAACATCTGGATGGCGAACAAGGTGCCGATCAGCGACACCGGCAGGGTCAGGCCGGTGATCACGGTGCTGCGCCAGCTGCCCAGGAACAGGAAGACGATCAGCACGGTCAGGCCGGCGCCTTCCAGCAGCGTGGACTCGACGTTGTTCAGCGACTTCTTCACGTCCTCGGCGGTGTCGTAGGTGTAGCGCACCTGGACCCCGGCCGGCATCTGGTTCTTCAGCTCCGCCACCCTGGCCTTGACGCCCTCGGCCACTTCCACCACGTTGGCGCCGCGCGCGGCGCGCAAGTCCAGCGACACGCCGGGCCGGCCGTCTATCAGCGAGATGCTGGACTGCTCGGCCTCGGTGTCGGCCACGGTGGCGATGTCCTCAAGCCGGATGGGCGCGCCGTTGCGGTAGCCCACCGCCAGTTGCGAGAAGTCGTCGGCGGATTTCAATTTGCCGGCGACGCGGATCGCCCACTCCTTGCTGACCGCCGACACCGAGCCTGCGGGGAAATCCTGGTTGGCGGCGCGCAGCGCGTCGGCCACGTCCTGCAGGGACAGGCCGGAGGCCTCCAGCCGCACCGGGTCCACGTCGACGCGGATCTCGCGGCGCACGCCGCCGATCAGCTTGACGTCGCCGACGCCGGCCACCATCTGCAGCCGCTTTTTCAACACCTTGTCCACCCAGGTGGTCAGTTCGCGCGGCCGGGTCTGGTCCGAGGTCAGCACCAGGGTCAGCATGGGGTTGTCGTTGGGGTCCACCTGGGACACGGTGGGCGCGGAGATCTCGCGGCGGAACTGGCCCTGGATGGCGCCTATCTTGTCCCGCACGTTCTGCACCGCCGACACCGGATCCACCGACAGCTCGAACTCCACCACCACGGTGGAATTGCCTTCCATGGAATAGGAGCGGATTTCCTTGATGCCGTTGATGGTGTTGACCGCCTCTTCCACCGGCTTGGAGATTTCGCTTTCCACCACTTCTGGCGAGGCGCCCGGATAGTCGGTGGACACCAGGGCGATGGGGAAGCGGATGTCCGGCATTTCCTCCACCGCCAGCCGCTGCCAGGAAAACAAGCCCAGCACCACCAGCGTCATCATCAGCACGGCGGCGAAATAGGGATTGCGGACACTGATTCGGGTCAGCCACATGCTGCGCCCCTCCGCTTAGAGTTTGCTGCCCGGCAGGGAGACCGGATCGCCGGCCTTCACCCCCACCAGGTCCACGGCGATCACGTGCTCGCCCGGCTTGACCCCGGACACCGCCGCCAGCCGGTCCGCCTCGGAACGCAGCAACAGTTCCACCGGCCGCCGCTCCAGCCGGCCCTGGCGCGCCACCAGCACCCAGGGCTGGCCGTCCGGATCGTGAATAGCCGGCAGCGGCAGCACGATCTGGTCGCTGATCTGGCGCAGCACAATGCCGCCCTTGGCGAACTGCCCGGCCTTCAGCTTGTACTCCGGGTTCTTCACGCGGATGTACAGGGTGAAGCTGCGGGTGCCCGCCACCGCCACCGGATTGATGCGCACCACTTCGCCGCGCTGCGGCTCGGCCAGGCCGTCCACGCTGAAGCCGGCCTGCATGCCGGGCTGGATCTGCGAGATCAGCCGCGCCGGCACGGTGGCGGCGATTTCCAGCACCGACAAATCGGCGATGGCGAACAGCACCGCGTTCTTGCCGGCCACTTCGCCCGGATTGATCTTGCGCTCGTAGACCACGCCGTCTATCGGCGCGCGGATCTGGGTGTCCGCCAGCAGCCGGCGCGCGCGCGCCAGCTGGGTGGCCTGGGCCTTGGCTTCGCCCTCCTTCACCCGGTAATCGCTGTCGAATTCGTCATAGGCGATCTGCGAGATGAAGCCCTTGTGCAGCAGCTCGCGCTGTTTTTCCAGTTTGACCTTGGCCAGACGCAGCCGCGCCTCGGTGTTGGCCACCTGGGCGTTCTGTTCCGTCACCGATTGCGACAGCACTTCGGCGTCCAGCACCGCCAGCACCTGACCGCGCTTGACCGCCTCGCCCTCGCGCACGCGCACTTCCTTGACCCGGGCCTCCACCTCGGCGGCCACGGTGCCGCTGGTCAGCGCGTTGAGCGATCCGGTGAAGGCGATCGTCGCCGCCAGCGCGCGCGGCTTGGCCGCCATCACATCCGCGGTGGACAGCGCCCGCGCCACCGGCGCGGAGGCCGCGGCCTTGCCGGCGGCGCCCTCCTTGGGCGGGTCGGACGGCTTGGCGCCGCAAGCCGCCAGCGTCAACGACAAGAGCGGGACTATGACAAATCGTGTGTTCATCTGTTTTGTTCTTTTCTATGGTTGAGCCGCCTGCGACGCGGGGCTCGGACACGCGCTATCGGCCGCCGCGTCAGGCTCGGCGGCCGCGCATCCAGGACGATGAAACGACGCAAGATTCCCCCTTGCGCCGGCGCGGCCGGACCAGGGCCGCTCGGCATCATCCCACAGGCTTCACCGCGGGATATGCCATTGTGTGGTCGTATTGTCTTGTTGTTGTGAAACGTGGGCGAACAAGCCTCAGCCAAGCATTTGGGCGGCCTGACTGCGGCCGCCCGTTATCATGCCACAACACTATCCATTAAACATATGTCATTGCACAAACTGCTCGGAGCCCACGATGCCCAATTTAGTCACCCCCAAACGCTGAGATTCCGCCAGTACCATCGCCACCGGCTCATACCCCGCGTCCTTGTTCGGCTTGATGTGGAACTCCGGCTGCGGCGCCCGCGCCGCCGC
>NZ_JAUCGS010000022.1:0-6660 GCF_059916605.1 Chromobacterium sp. CCUG 30098
GCGTCTTGCTGGGCCGGCGTGGCCGGCGGGATGCGGGCGAGCGGCAGCTCGGGCTGTTCGGCGATCAGGCGCAGCAGCTCCAGCAACTGCCGGGCGATGCCGTCGACGGCGTCGGCGGAGAAGAGATCGGGCCGATAGCCGAAGCGCAGCTCGAGTTCGGGTCCGGGGGCGGCGCACAGGCTGAGCGGGTAGTGGGAGGTGTCCGCGCCGTCGCCGCCGAGCGGAATCAAGGCCAGGCCGTCGGCCACCTCGCCGTTGGCCGCGCCGGGCAGCGCCGGATAGCTTTCGAAAACCAGCAGGGTGTCGAACAGCTCGGTTCTTCCCGCCGCCTGCTGGATCTCGGCGAGGCTGAGGTGCTGATGCTCGATCAGCGCGGCCTGCTGGGCCTGCAGGCGTTGCAGCAGGGCGGCCAGGGTTTCCTCGGGCCGCAGCCTCAGGCGCAGCGGGACGGTGTTGATCAGCAGGCCGACCATGCGCTCGACGCCGGGGAGCTCCGGCGGGCGTCCGGAGACGGTGACGCCGAAAACGACGTCGTCGGCGGCGCTGAGTCGGGCGAGCAGAATGGCCCAGGCCGCTTGCAGCAGGGTGTTGAGGGTGACGCCCAGTTGGCGGGCCCGCGCCTGCAGCGGGGCGGTTTCGGTTTGACGGGACAGGATCAGCTGGCGTTCCCCCGCGGCGGCGGCGCCCAGTTTGGCCGGCTCGTCCAGCGCGTCCAGGCTGGCGGCCCAGGCGCGGGCGGCGGCGGCCTTGTCCTGCTGTTGCAGCCAGGCCAGATAATCGCGGTAGGGCGCGGTCGGCGGCAGCGCGGCCGATTCTCCCTGGCGGTAGAGCGCGAACAGCTCGTCCATCAGGATGGGCATGGACCAGCCGTCGAACAGCAGGTGGTGGAAGCTCCACAGCAGTTGATGGCGTTCCGCGTCCAGCTTGACCAGGATGAAGCGCAGCAGCGGCGGCTTGCCCGGATCGAAGCGGCGGCGCAGATCCGCCTCCAGCAGCGCGTCCAGCGCGGCGGCGTCCCGGCCGGACAGATCTTCCTCGCGCCAATCCAGCTCGAACTCGCGGGGCACCACCTGACGCGGCTGCGCCAGCCCCTTGTAGACGAAGGCGGCGCGCAGATTGGGATGGCGTTGCAGCAGCGCCTCCGCCGCGCGCCTGAGCCGGCCGGCGTCCAGGACGCCGCGCAGCTCGAAGCGGTTGCGGACATGATAGGCGTCCACCTCGCGTTCGTCGTACAGCGCGTGAAACAGCAATCCTTGCTGCAATGGCGACAGCGGCAGGATTTCGGCGATCTTCGACATCGTGAACCTCGCAATGGGCGGTCGCCGTCGGCGGCCCCCGGAAAGTATTTGGAACAGGCTCTTAGAGCCTGTTCAAAGTCTCGCGAGCAAGGGCGAGACAAGGCGAAAACGAGCGAAAAAGCGGAATGTACATGTGGTACATGAGCATTTTGAGCTGGTTTTCAACGCCGTATCGCTGAAGCGCAGCAGACATTGAACAGGTTCTTAGAAGCCGGCTTCGATCAGGTCTATCTCCTCCTGCGACAGCCCGCCGGCCAGGGGGTGGTCGGACGGGGTGCTGCCGCCGGCGTCCGGCGCGCGGCCCAGCCTGGCCAAGGCGCGCAGCGCGTCGAACCAGTTCTCCGCCAGCTTCTCGATCTCCTGCCGGTCGAACAGGCGGCCGGCCCACAGCCAGGTGGCCACCAGTTCCGGTCCGTCCGGGCCGTCGTGGGTGGCGGCGTTGAGCTCGATGGCGTGGGTCTGCGGTGTCGAAGGATCGCTGTTTCCGTCCAGCCCGGCCGCTTCCGGCGCCGGCATCCAGTCGCCGCGCGCCGGCGTGGAGAAGCGTCCCAGGTAGTTGAAGCCGAGTTGCGCCGGCGCGGCGCCGCTCAGCCGGGCGGCGGTCTCCGGATTGAGATAGCGCAGCAAGCCGTATCCCAGGCCCCGGTCCGGCAGCGCGCGCAATTGCTCCTTGACCCGCTTCAGCGCCGCGCCCAGCACGGCGTCGTCGTCCAGGGCGGCCGCGGCGGAGGCGCCGGGGTCGAGGCAGACGGGGAACAGGCTGGTGAACCAGCCCACGGTGCGGGAAAGGTCGCAATGCTCGCCCAGCTCCTCGCGGCCGTGGCCTTCCAATTCCAGGCGCACCGCGGAGCCGCCGTCCCGTCCCCGGCCATGCCGCCAGCGCGCCACCGCCAGCGCGAAGCCGGTGAGCAGCACGTCGTTGATGCCGGCGTGGAACAGCGCCGGCACCCGGGTCAGCAGATCGGCGGTGACGGCGGAAGGCAGCGCGACGCTCAGACGCCGGCTGGCGCCGGCCGTGTCCAGCGCCGGGTCCAGCGGGCAGGGCGATAGCGGCGGATCGGGCTGGTTCTGGATGGCCGCCCACATCGGCGCTTCAGCCGCGCGGGCGGCGCGGATGGCGTCCTCGTTCAGCAGCAGCGCCCAGCGGCGGAAGGAGGTGGCCACCGGATCCAGCCGGATGGCTTGGCCGGCGCGGGCCTCGCGCCAGGCGGAGGCCAGGTCGGGCAGCAGGATGCGCCAGGAAACGCCGTCCACCGCCAGGTGATGGATGCCCAGCCACAGCCTGCCCGGCGCGTCCGGGCCGGCGTCCAGCCACAGCGCCCGCAACATGGCGCCGGCGGCGGGGTCCAGCTGCCGCGCCGCGGCGGCGATGTCGGCCGGCGGGATCTCCAGATGCGCGTCCGCCGCGATGCGGCGCAGGCAGTCCTGCGCCGAGGTCGAGCCGACCGGCGGCACGCTCAGGCCGTTGTCGGCATCCAGCCGCATCCGCAGCGCGTCGTGTTTGTCCAGCAAGGCTTGCAGCGCCTGCAGTAGATGGGCTTGTTCCAATCCGGCGGGGGTTTGCAACAGCATGGATTGGTAGAAGCCGCTTTGCGGGCCGCCGCGCTCCAGCCACCAGCGGATGATGGGCGTCGCCGGCAGCGGGCCCTCCGCGGTGTCCTCGGCCGCGACGGCGACGACCGGCCGGGCGACGGCGGCCAGCGCCTCCACCCGAGGATGGAGGAAGACCTCGCGCGGGCTGAGCAGCAAGCCTTGCCGCCGCGCGCGGCTGACCAGCAGGATGGAGGCGATGCTGTCGCCGCCGAGATCGAAGAAACCGTCGTCCAGACCGACTTCGTCCAGGCCCAGCAGCTCGGCGTACAGCCCGGCCAGGATGCGTTCGGCGTCGCTGCGCGGAGGCCGCCGCTCGCCGGCCTGGAAATCGGGCGCGGGCAGCGCGCGGTGGTCCAGCTTGCCGTTGGGGGTCAGCGGCAGCGCGTCCAGCGCGACGACGGCGGCCGGCACCATATAGTCGGGCAGCTGCGCCGCCAGGGCTTGTCTGAGCGCGGACGGGGCGATGTCGGCGCCGGGCTGGAGCGCGACATAGGCGAGCAGCTGGCGCGGCGCGCCGTCCATCTCGCGCAGCACCGCCCGCGCCTGGGACACGGCCGGGTGTTCGCTCAGCCTGGCCTCGATTTCGCTCAGTTCGATGCGGAAGCCGCGCAGCTTGATTTGTTGATCGGCGCGGCCGAGGAATTCCAGCTGGCCGTCGGCGCGCCAGCGCGCCCGGTCGCCGCTGCGGTAGAGCCGGCTGCCGGCGGGGCCGAAGGGGTTGGCCACGAAACGCTCGGCGCTGAGCGCCGGCTGATCCAGATAGCCGCGCGCCAGGCCGCTGCCGGCCAGGTAGAGTTCGCCGGGCGCGCCGACGGGCAGCGGGCGCAGCGCGGAATCGAGCACATAGGCGCGGGTATTGTCCATCGGCGCGCCTATCGGCAGCGGCGCAGCCAGTGGCTGATCGCACGGCAGCGGGCAGCAGGTGGCGAAGGTGGTGGTCTCGGTGGGGCCGTAGACGTGGACCAGTTCCAGCCCCGGATGGCGCTCCCGCACCCGCTGGAAGGCGCGCAGCGAGGCGGCTTCGCCGCCGGTCCACAGCGTGCGCAGGCTGGAGAAGCAGTCCGGCCGCTCCTCGGCCAGCAGGTTGAACAGCGCGGTGGTCAGGAAGGCCGCGGTGACGCTTTCCCGCTGCAGGACGTCCGCCAGCGAGTCGATATCGTTGTCCCCCGGCGGCGCCAGCGTCGCCTGGCCGCCGTGCAGCAAGGGGGTCCACAGCTCGTAGGTGGAGGCGTCGAAGGCATGCGGAGAGTGCAGCAGCACCTTGCTCTGGGACGCGCCCTCCCAGCGGCGGTCCAGCGCCAGATCCCTGACGTTGGCGTGGCTGACGGCTATGCCCTTGGGCACGCCGGTGGAGCCGGAGGTGTACATCACATAGGCCAGCGCGTCGGGGGTCAGCTCCAGGCGGGGCGGGTGCTCGGCGCTGTCGGACGGACCGTCTATCCGCAGCACCGGCAGGCCCGGCGGCAGCATGGCCGGCGCCGGTGCCTCGTCGGCCAGCAGCAAAGCGGCGCGCGACTGAGTCAGGGTCCAGGCCCGCCGCTCCTCCGGCTGGGCGGTGTGCAGCGGGACATAGCAGCCGCCGGCCTTGAGCACGCCGAGGATGGCCACCGGCAGCAGCGGGCCGCGTTGCAGCCACAGCGCCACCGGCGTTTCCACGGTCACGCCGGCCGCGCGCAAGCGGTGGGCCAGCGCGTTGGATTGCAGATCCAGCTGGCGGTAGCTCAGGCGAACGTCGCCGGCGCAGACCGCGACGGCGTCCGGCGTCAGCTCGGCCTGCCGGCGGAACAGCTCGGGCAGCGTCGCCGGCGCGGTGGCGTGCGTGGCGCGCGTGGTGGCGTTCCAGCCGTCCAGCTGGCGGCTCTCGGCCTCGTCCAGCCAGCGCAGGCTGGCCATCGGCCGCTCAAGATCGCCGGCCAGCGCCTGGAACAGGCGCGTCAGGCTGGCGAGAATGCGCTCGGCCGCGGCCGGCGGGAAGGCGTCGGCGCGGCAGCCCAGTCGGAGCTCCAGTCTTTCTCCCGGCACCACGCAGAGGCCCAGCGGGTAATGCGACACATCGCCGCCCAAGCCGTCGACGGGGCGCACGCTCAGGCCGTCGCCGGCGCGGCTTTGGCGCAGCGCGTCGAGCTGCGGATAGTTTTCGAACACCATCAGCGTGTCGAACAATTCCTCCATGTCCGTCAGCTGTTGGATGTCGCCGAGTCCGAGATGCTGATGCTCCATCATCGCGGCCTGGCGCGATTGCAGATCGTCCAGCCAGCCGGCCAGCGTGGCCGACGGTTCCAGTTTCAGGCGCAGCGGCACGGTGTTGATCAGCAGGCCGGGCAGCCGCGCGATGTCTTCCAGCGGGGCGGTCCGTCCGGACACGGTGATGCCGAACAGCAGATCGTCGCGGCCGGTCAGGCGGGCCAGCAGCAGACCCCACGCGGCCTGGGCCAGGGTGTTGAGGGTCAGCCCGCGACGCCGCGCCTGGGCGGACAGCGCGGCGCTGAGCTCCGCCGTCAGCGCGGCGGTGTGCAGATCCGGCCGCCGCTTGGCGGCGGGGAGGCCGGGCGCCACCAGGGTGGGCTCGTCCACGCCGCGCAGGTAGTCGCCCCAGGCCTGGCGGGCGGCGGCCTGATCGCGGCCGGACAGCCAGAGCAGGTAATCGCGGTAGGCCGGCGCGGGCGGCAGCGCGGCCGACTCTCCCTGGCGGTAGAGCGCGAACAGTTCCTCCAGCAGCACGGGAAGGGACCAGCCGTCGAGCAAGAGGTGGTGGAAAGTCCAGAGCAGGCGGTGGCGCTCCGGCGTCAGCCGGATCAGGGTGAGGCGCAGCAGCGGCCCGCGGTCCGGCGGCATGCTCTCCCCATGATCGGCCGTCTGCATGTCTTCCAGCCGCGCGCGCGCCTCGTCGTCGCTGAGGGCCGACAAATCGGCTTCCCGCCACGGCGCGGCGCTGTCCAGGCTCAAGGCCTGCATCGGCTGCAGGGTGTCCTCGTGAATGAAGGAGGCCAGCAGGTGCGGGTGGCGGCTCAGCAGGCCTTCGCCGGCGCGGCGCAGCGCGGCGCCGTCCAGCGCGCCGTCCAGTTCGATGCGCATCTGCACCACATAGGGGTTGGCGGCGGAGTGATCGTAGAGCGCGTGGAACAGCAGGCCTTGCTGCAGCGGCGTCAGCGGCAGCAGTTCGGCGAGGCCGGGGCGGCGGCGACTCAGGCGCTCGATTTCGGCCGGCTCCAGCCGCAGCAGCGGCGCGTCGGCGCGCGTGTCAACGGCCAGGGCCGAGGCTTCGGTCGCAACTTGGGCGAGGCCGCGGACGCTGGGGTGTTCGAATACCTGGCGCGGCGTCAGGCCCAAGCCCCGCTTGCGGGCCAGGCTCACCAGCTGGATGGAGCTGATGCTGTCGCCGCCGAGATGGAAGAAGCTGTCGTCCAGGCCGACGCGCTCCAGGCCCAGGGTCTGGGCGAAGGCTTCGGCCAGCAGTTTTTCTTTTTCGGTGACCGGCTCGCGGTGCTCGGCCAGCGTCAGCTCCGGCGCCGGCAGGGCGCGGCGGTCCAGCTTGCCGTTGGGGGTCAGCGGCAGCGCATCCAGCGGCACCCAGGCGGCGGGCACCATGTAGTCGGGCAGACGGGTGGCCAGCGCGTCGCGCCAGCGCGCGACGTCGGCCTGGACGCCGGCGGCGGGCACCGCGTAGGCGACCAGCCGGCGCTGCCCGGGCGCGTCCTCGCGGATCAGGACCACGGCCTGGGCGACGCCGGGCTGGTCCAGCAGCGCGGCTTCGATCTCGCCCAGCTCG
>NZ_JAUCGS010000023.1:0-3038 GCF_059916605.1 Chromobacterium sp. CCUG 30098
GTTTCCCAAGCCACTCAAATGATAGGATCAAGCCTCACGAGCAATTAGTATCGGTTAGCTTAACGCCTCACAGCGCTTCCACACCCGACCTATCAACGTCCTGGTCTCGAACGACTCTTCAGGAGGGTCAAGCCCTCAGGGAAGTCTCATCTTCAGGCGAGTTTCCCGCTTAGATGCTTTCAGCGGTTATCTCTTCCGCACTTAGCTACCCGGCAATGCGACTGGCGTCACAACCGGTACACCAGAGGTGCGTCCACTCCGGTCCTCTCGTACTAGGAGCAGCCCCCGTCAAACTTCCAACGCCCACTGCAGATAGGGACCAAACTGTCTCACGACGTTTTGAACCCAGCTCACGTACCACTTTAAATGGCGAACAGCCATACCCTTGGGACCGGCTACAGCCCCAGGATGTGATGAGCCGACATCGAGGTGCCAAACACCGCCGTCGATGTGAACTCTTGGGCGGTATCAGCCTGTTATCCCCGGAGTACCTTTTATCCGTTGAGCGATGGCCCTTCCATTCAGAACCACCGGATCACTATGTCCTGCTTTCGCACCTGCTCGACTTGTCGGTCTCGCAGTTAAGCTACCTTTTGCCATTGCACTATCAGCACGATTTCCGACCGTACCTAGGTAACCTTCGAACTCCTCCGTTACACTTTGGGAGGAGACCGCCCCAGTCAAACTGCCTACCATGCACTGTCCCCAATCCGGATCACGGACCAAGGTTAGAACCTCAAACACACCAGGGTGGTATTTCAAGGACGGCTCCATGAGAACTAGCGTTCCCACTTCATAGCCTCCCACCTATCCTACACAAGTCTGTTCAAAGTCCAATGCAAAGCTACAGTAAAGGTTCACGGGGTCTTTCCGTCTAGCAGCGGGGAGATTGCATCTTCACAAACACTTCAACTTCGCTGAGTCTCAGGAGGAGACAGTGTGGCCATCGTTACGCCATTCGTGCGGGTCGGAACTTACCCGACAAGGAATTTCGCTACCTTAGGACCGTTATAGTTACGGCCGCCGTTTACTGGGGCTTCGATCAAGAGCTTGCACCCCATCACTTAACCTTCCAGCACCGGGCAGGCGTCACACCGTATACGTCCACTTTCGTGTTGGCACAGTGCTGTGTTTTTGTTAAACAGTCGCAGCCACCGATTCTCTGCGACCTCTCAAAGCTCCTCCCGCAGGGGATTCACTCTAAGAGGCATACCTTCTCCCGAAGTTACGGTATCAATTTGCCGAGTTCCTTCTCCTGAGTTCTCTCAAGCGCCTTAGAATTCTCATCCTGCCCACCTGTGTCGGTTTGCGGTACGGTTCTTATGCAGCTGAAGCTTAGTGGCTTTTCCTGGAAGCGTGGTATCAGTCACTTCAGGTCCGTAGACCCTCGTCATCACGTCTCGGCCTTAAGGGGCGGCGGATTTGCCTACCTCCCCAGCCTACCGGCTTAAACAGACTATTCCAACAGTCTGATGACCTAACCTTCTCCGTCCCCACATCGCACTGCATAAAAGTACGGGAATTTTAACCCGTTTCCCATCGACTACGCTTTTCAGCCTCGCCTTAGGGGCCGACTCACCCTACGCCGATGAACGTTGCGTAGGAAACCTTGGGCTTTCGGCGAGCGGGCTTTTCACCCGCTTTATCGCTACTCATGTCAGCATTCGCACTTCTGATATCTCCAGCATCCCTTACGAGACACCTTCACAGACCTACAGAACGCTCCCCTACCATCTGCACTTACGTGCAAATCCGCAGCTTCGGTTATCAGTTTGAGCCCCGTTACATCTTCCGCGCAGGACGACTCGACCAGTGAGCTATTACGCTTTCTTTAAATGATGGCTGCTTCTAAGCCAACATCCTGGCTGTCTATGCCTTCCCACCTCGTTTACCACTTAACTGATCATTTGGGACCTTAGCTGGCGGTCTGGGTTGTTTCCCTCTTGACGATGGACGTTAGCACCCACCGTCTGTCTCCCATGCTCGCACTTTCCGGTATTCAGAGTTTGCCATGGTTTGGTAAATCGCAATGACCCCCTAGCCATAACAGTGCTTTACCCCCGGAAGTGATACATGAGGCACTACCTAAATAGTTTTCGGGGAGAACCAGCTATCTCCGAGTTTGTTTAGCCTTTCACCCCTATCCACAGCTCATCCCCTAGTTTTGCAACACTAGTGGGTTCGGACCTCCAGTGCGTGTTACCGCACCTTCATCCTGGCCATGGATAGATCACTCGGTTTCGGGTCTACGCCCAGCAACTAAAGCGCCCTATTCGGACTCGGTTTCCCTACGCCTCCCCTATTCGGTTAAGCTCGCTACTGAACGTAAGTCGCTGACCCATTATACAAAAGGTACGCAGTCACGGAACAAGTCCGCTCCCACTGTTTGTATGCATCCGGTTTCAGGTTCTATTTCACTCCCCTCCCGGGGTTCTTTTCGCCTTTCCCTCACGGTACTGGTTCACTATCGGTCGATCATGAGTATTTAGCCTTGGAGGATGGTCCCCCCATCTTCAGACAGGATTTCTCGTGTCCCGCCCTACTTATCGTACGCCTAGTCCTTGGAATGCGTTTTCGTGTACGGGGCTATCACCCACTATGGCGGTCCTTTCCATGAACCTTCCACTAACACAATCCATAACACGTACAGGCTCTTCCGCGTTCGCTCGCCACTACTAACGGAATCTCGGTTGATTTCTTTTCCTGCAGCTACTTAGATGTTTCAGTTCGCTGCGTTCGCCTCCTCAGACCTATGGATTCAGTCTGGGATCTCCTTGCGGAGGGGTTTCCCCATTCGGACATCGCGGGATCAAAGCTCTATTGCCAGCTCCCCCGCGCTTTTCGCAGGCTTACACGTCCTTCTTCGCCTATGATCGCCAAGGCATCCACCAGATGCACTTAGTCGCTTGACCCTATCATTTCAGTAACCTAGATCACCAAAACAACAAGTGTGTTTGTGCGACGACTACACCGCCCCTTTTGATATGGCGACGTAGCCTAGATACAATCAAATACCCAAGATGACGATCCGTCCGCTA
>NZ_JAUCGS010000024.1:0-4741 GCF_059916605.1 Chromobacterium sp. CCUG 30098
GGGCGCTACAGCGTGGAAGCGGGCTTGGCGGGCTATCGACGGTTGTTGGGCTTGCCGGCGGAGTGAAGGCGGCTTAGAGCCTATTCAAAGTCTCGCGAGCAAGGGCGAGACAAGGCGAAAACCGCTGAGGAAGCGGAATGTACAAGTGGTACATGAGCATTTCAAAGGGGTTTTCAACGCGGTATCGCCGAAGCGCAGCAGACTTTGAACAGGTTCTTAGGCGGTGGAACCGGCAAGAGTAGTAGCAAGCAGTAAATCGTAGTGCGTGATGACACGAACAAATATTGATAAGGAAACAAGTTATGACGACAAGCGTAACGGGCAGCGACCTGGGCGGCGTGCTGGAAGGCGGCCCGCAGGACGATGTGCTCAAGGGCGGTGCCGGCAACGACACCCTGAACGGTTACGACGGCAATGATCTGCTGCAGGGCGGCGCCGGCGACGACGTGCTCAACGGCTACGCCGGCAACGACACCCTGGAAGGCGGCGCCGGCGACGACTTGCTCAACGCCGGCAGCGGCAATAATGTGCTGGCCGGCGGCGAGGGCAACGACACCCTGATCGGCGGCGCGGACAAGGACATCTATCTGTTCAATCTGGGCGATGGTTTCGACACCATTACCGACAACGCCCAGGACAAGCGCGACGCGGCGGACAGCGATCCGGCCTACCGCGACGAGTTGCGCTTCGGCCCGGGCATCCGCCCGGAAGACATCCAGCTGGAGCATGTGGGCGACGATTTGCTGCTGTCGCACCGCAACGGCGACGACGCGGTCACCATCAAGGGCTGGTTCGCCGACAAGAGCTTCTGGATCGAGCGCATCGTGTTCGCCGACGGCGGCGAATGGGGCATTAACGATCTGGCGCAGCGCGTGATCGTGCAGACCGGCAGCGAGCGCAAGGAAATCCTCAATGGCTGGTTGGGCAAGGATCATCTGATCGGCCTGGGCGGCAATGACGTGCTTAACGGCCGCGGCGGCGACGATCTGCTGGACGGCGGCGCCGGCAACGACAAGCTGTTTGGCGAAGACGGCAACGACACCCTGCTGGGCGGCGACGGCGACGACACGCTGGACGGCGGCAGCGGCAACAATGTGCTGCACGGCGGCCGCGGCAACGATGTGCTGATCGGCGGCGCCGGCGCCGATGTGTATCAGTTCAATCTGGGCGACGGCGTGGACGTGATCCGCGACGCCGGCGGCCTGGACGTGTCGGTGAAAGACGAAATCCGTTTCGGCGCCGACATCCTGGTCAAGGACGTCAGCGTCAGCCGCCAGGGCGACAATCTGGTGCTGATCCACGTTAACGGCAGCGACCGCCTGGTGGTGGAAGGCTATTTCGCCAGCGCGTCCAGCCGGATCGAACGCATCGTGTTCGCCGAAGGCGTGGTCTGGACCCAGGCCGACATCAAGCTGACCCAGCTGGGCGGCAGCGGCAACGACACCTTGATCGGTTGGGAAGGCAGCGATCTGCTGGACGGCGGCGCCGGCAATGATTCGCTGATCGGCGGCGGCGGCAACGACACCCTGATCGGCGGCCTGGGCAACGATGTGCTGATCAGCGGCGGCGCGGGCGTCAGCGTGCTGATCGGCGGCGCGGGCAACGACACTCTGGTGGGCG
Source organism: Chromobacterium sp. CCUG 30098 (assembly GCF_059916605.1). Lineage (NCBI taxonomy): Bacteria > Pseudomonadati > Pseudomonadota > Betaproteobacteria > Neisseriales > Chromobacteriaceae > Chromobacterium > Chromobacterium sp. CCUG 30098. The sequence goes on from NZ_JAUCGS010000024.1 coordinate 1,621, forward strand.
GCGCCGGCGCGGAGATTTATCAGTTTGGCCTGGGCGACGGCGCGGACGTGATCGCCGCGCACGGCGTGGACGTCAGCGTGACCTTGCAGGACCGCATCGTGTTCGGCGTCGGCATTTCGGTGGACGACATCCGGGTGGTGCGCCAGGACGACGACATCGTGCTGATCCACGCCAACGGCAGCGACTCCATCACCATTCAGGCGGGCTTCAGCCTTGAGCATGGCTGGCATGGCCAGATCGTGTTCGCCGACGGCAGCGTCTGGCTGGGCGCGGAACTGGCGCAGAAACTGCTGGAAGTGCAGACCGGCGGCGATGACGACGATCTGCTGCTGGGCTCCGGTCAGTCCGACCTGCTGGACGGCGGCGCCGGCAACGACACCCTGATAGGCAACGGCGGCGAGGACACCTTGCGCGGCGGCGCCGGCGACGACCAGCTGCAAGGCGGCGTCAGCGGCCACACCACGATGGAAGGCGGCGCCGGCGACGACGTGCTGATCGGCAACAAGGGCCGCGAGACCTTTGTTTTCGGCGTGGGCGACGGCCGCGACCTGATCAACTACGGCTCTCAGGTAGGCAAGATCGCCGCCTTGAGCGCCAACGACGAAATCCGCTTCAAGGCCGGCATCAGCGCCAAGGACATCCGCGTGCTGCGCGCCGGCAATGACTTGCTGTTGCAACACGTCAACGGCCAGGACAGTATCCGCGTCAAGAACGGCCTGGTCGACAAGACCGGCTGGGCCGGCGTGGTGGTGTTCGCCGACGGTTCCAAATGGAGCGCGGCCGAACTGTTGACCATGGTGGTGGCCGCGGGCGGCACCAGCGGCAAGGATGTGCTGACCGGCGGCAAGGGCGGCGATTTGCTGGACGGCGGCGACGGCGACGACACGCTGATCGGCGGAGGCGGCAACGACACCCTGAAGGGCGGCGCCGGCAACGACGTGCTGATCGGCAGCGGCAGCGGCACCGTGATCCTGGAAGGCGGCAAGGGCAACGACACCCTGCAAGGCGGCAGCGAGCACAATATCTATGTGTTCAATCTGGGCGACGGCAACGATGTGATCATCAACAACTCGTTGAACGTGTCGGTGGGCGTGAGCAGCGAGATCCGCTTCGGCGTCGGTATTGCGGTGACCGACATCACTGTGGTGCGCATCGGCGACGACGTGTTGCTGCAGCATGTCAACGGCAGCGATTCGGTGCGCATCCAGGGTTGGTTCAGCGGCCAGAGCATGCAAGTGGGCAGCGTGGTGTTCGCCGACGGCGGCAGCTGGACCTCAGTGCAGATCAATCAGTTCGTCAAAGGCGTCTATGTGGGCGGCAGCGGCAACGACGCCTTCCACGGTGGCAGCGGCAGCGATCTGCTGGAAGGCGGCGACGGCGACGATACGCTGATTGGCGGCGGCGGCAACGACACCTTGCGCGGCGGCAACGGCAACGACGTGCTGATCGCCACCGGCAGCGGCACGGTGATCCTGGACGGCGGCAAGGGCAACGACACCCTGCGCGGCAGTGCGGACCAGAACATCTATGTGTTCAATCTGGGTGACGGCGGCGATGTCGTCATCAACAACTCGCTGAACGTGTCGGTGGGCATGAGCAGCGAAATCCGTTTCGGCGTCGGCATTGCGGTGACCGACATCACCGTGGTGCGCGTTGGCGACGACATCGTGCTGCAGCACGTCAACGGCAGCGACTCGGTGCGCATTCAGGGCTGGTTCAGCAGCCAGCTGTCCCAGGTGGGCAGCGTGGTGTTCGCCGATGGCAGCAGCTGGACTTCGGTGCAGATCAGCCAGTTTGCGGCGGGCATTTTCATCGGCACCAGCGGCAACGACGTCCTCAAGGGCGGCAAGGGGCATGACCTGCTGGACGGCGGCGACGGCGACGACGTGTTGATCGGCGGTGGCGGCAACGACACCCTGAAGGGCGGCGCCGGCAACGACGTGCTGATCAGCGCCGGCGGCGGCGTGTCCATCCTGGAAGGCGGCAAGGGCAACGACACCCTCAAGGGCGGCGGCAGCCAAGACATCTACGTCTTCAATCTGGGCGACGGCCGCGATGTGGTGATCAACAACTCGCTGAACGTCAGCGTCAGCCACCAGAGCGAAATCCGTTTCGGCGCCGGCATCTCGGTGACCGACATCACCGTGGTGCGCGTGGGCGACGATGTGTTGCTGCAACACGCCAACGGCGTGGATTCGGTGCTGATCCAGGGCTGGTTCACCAGCCAGAGCAATTGGGTGGGCAGCGTGGTGTTCGCCGACGGCAACAGCTGGAGCGCGGTGCAGATCAACCAGTGGGCCAGCGGCATCTACATCGGCACCGCCGGCAATGATGTGTTGATTGGCGGCGCGGGCGGCAGCCTGCTGGACGGCGGTGCCGGCAACGACACCCTGATTGGCCGCGGCGGCAACGACACGCTGAAGGGTGGCGCCGGCAACGATGTGCTGGAAGGCGGCGCGGGACGCAATGTCTATATCTTCAATCTGGGCGACGGCCAGGACACCATTCGCTATGGCGAAAAAGGCGTCAACATCGCTTGGAGCAGCTACGACGAAATCCGCTTCGGCGTGGGGATTTCGGTGACCGACATCACCGTGGTGCGTATTGGCGACGATGTGGTGCTGCGTCACAGCAACGGCGTGGACAGCATCACCATCCAGGCCGGCATGTCGGTGCAGAGCTCATGGTCCGGCAGCATCGTGTTCGCCAACGGCGGAAGCTGGAGCCTGCTGGAATTGATCAGCCTGGCCGCCGTCACCCTGAACGGCACCGACGGCGCGGATACGCTGAAGGGCGCCAAGGGCAATGACGTGATCTTCGGCCTGGCCGGTGATGACCAGTTGTTCGGCAATGAAGGCAATGACAGCCTGTTCGGCGGCGCCGGCAACGACACGCTATACGGCGGGGCCGGCAACGACCTGCTGGAAGGCGGTGCGGGCAACGATAGCCTGTACGGCGAAGACGGCAACGACACGCTGCGCGGCGGCGCCGGCAACGACTCGCTGAACGGCGGCAACGGCGCCGATTTGCTGGAAGGCGGCGACGGCGACGACGTGATCTACGGCAACAACGATGGCGGCGGCTGGCGCGTTGAGGGCGACACCTTGCGCGGCGGCGCCGG
>NZ_JAUCGS010000025.1:0-4286 GCF_059916605.1 Chromobacterium sp. CCUG 30098
CTAAGCCGCCTTCACTCCGCCGGCAAGCCCAACAACCGTCGATAGCCCGCCAAGCCCGCTTCCACGCTGTAGCGCCCCGCCGTCTCCCGCGCCGCAAGCCGCAGACCACTTCCATCCGTCTCCAAGGCCGCGCCCACCTTCTCCGCCAGCGCCGCCGCGTCGAAGAAGTCGGTCAGCTCGCCGTTCTCCCCGTCCCGGATCACTTCCCGCACCGGCGCGGTGTCCGACGCCACGATCCGACAGCCGCTCGCCATCGCTTCCAGCAGGCTCCACGACAGCACGAAGGGATAGGTCAGGTAGACATGAACCGCCGACACCTGCAGCACCTGGCGGTAGACCTCGTACGGCACCTTGCCCAGGAAGTGCACCCGCTCCGGGTCCACCGGGTTGTCCCGCAGCAGCTTTTCGCGCCAGTGGGCGGCGTCGCGCGGCGCGCTGCCGTAGCTGACACCGTCGCCGCCGACGATGACGATCTGGCTGTCCGGCCGTTGCCGCAGCAGCGCCGGCAAGGCGCGCATCAAGGTGTGGAAGCCGCGATAGGGTTCGAGATTGCGCGCCACGTAGCTGACGATGGGCTGGCCGGCGCGCAGCGTCCGGCCGTTGGGCAGGGTCAGCGTCGCCGCCGGGTCCGGGCCCAGCAGCTCGGTGCGGATGCCTTCGTGCTGGATGCGCACGCTCGGCCGGTAAGCCGCCGGGTGCAGGCTGTGTTGCCAGTGGGTCGGGGTGACGCTGTGGTCGGCGTGTTCCAGATTGAGCAGGTGCAGCGCGTTGCGCGCCCGCAGCCGCGCCGCGCCGTCCAGGCTCAGCGGGAATTCCGGGTCGAAGTCGGCGTCGGCCCCGCGGCCGTGGTAGTAGTATTCGCTGTAGTGGATCAGCCGCGCCGTCGGGAACAGGTCTTTGAGGAACAGGGTTTCGCCCCAGCCGGGGTGGGCCAGGATGGCGTCCGGCCGGTAGCCGCGCTGTTGCAGCGGTTGCAGCGCGCGCAGCACCGCCTGGCCGTGCAGTACCGCGTCTTCGTAGCTGTGCAGATAGGGGTGGGTGTGCCGGTGCGGGCCGCGGTGCGGCCGGTAGCGCAGCAGTTTGACCCCGGCCAGGCCGGGCGCGCTGTCGCGCCCCACCGCCAGCAGCTCGATGTTCGGCCGCTGTTTCAGGTGTTCGGCGATGTGGCGCAGTTGGCCGGGGAAGTTTTGGTGGATCAGCAGCAGTTTCATCTCAGCGCTCGCGCAGCCCTTCGCCCACGTGCTGTTGCAGCGGACTCAGGAAGTAGTCGATCACCTGCCGCCGCCCGGTCTTGATTTCCGCGCTCACCGCCATGCCGGCGCTGAGCCGCACTCGCGCGCCGTCTATGTTCAGGTGGTCTTGCTTGAGCCGGATCCGCGCCAGGAACACCAGGCCCTTCTTCTCGTCTTGCATCGCGTCGTGGCTGACGCTGTCCACCACGCCGTCCAGGTAGCCGTAGCGGGTGTAGGGGAAGCTTTCCACTTTGACGGTGGCCGCCTGCCCCGGCCGCACGAAGCCGATGTCCTTGTTTTCGATCTGCGCTTCGATTTCCAGGGTTTCGTCCTGCGGCACCACCGCCAGCAGCGGCTGGGCTTCGGTGACCACGCCGCCCACGGTGTGGATGGCCAGTTGCTGCACGCTGCCCGCCACCGGCGCGGTGAGCCGGGTCAGCGCCTGGCGCTGGCCGGTCTTTTTCTGGTCTTCGCCGTATTGGCGCATTTGTTCGCGCGCTTCGCGCAGTTTGTCCATCGCCTCGCTGCGGAAGTTGGCTTGCAGCGCGCTCAGTTCTTGTTGCTGGCCGGCGATGGCGGCGTTGAGTTCTTGCAGCCGGCTTTGCTGGCTGGCCAGGTCGCCGGCCTGTTCGATGCGCGCTTGTTGTTTGTCGAGGTAGGCGTGTTTGGAGATGAAGTTCTTGGCCAGCAGGTCTTGGTAGTCGTGTTCGCGCGCTTCGGCGATGCGGGCGGTGGCTTGCAGCTTGCTCACTTGCTGGCGGGTGGTGGCGTGTTCGGCCTGGCGTTGGCGCAGGGTGGCGCCCAGCGCTTCGAGCTTGGCCTGGTAGCCGCGCCATTGGCCCAGCGCCAGGCTTTCTTCGGCCACGCGCTGGCCGTCGGCGACGCCGGGGGTGGCCGGCAGCTGCGGCAGCCGGCCGCTGTCCAGCGCGTTCAGCAGCGCCTGGTAGCGCGCGGCGGCCAGCGCGGCGGCGGCGTGGGCGTCGTCGGCCTTTTGTTTGTCGGCGCTGACGCCGGTGGCGTCCAGTTCGATCAGCACTTGGCCGGCCTTGACTTGCTGGCCGTCGCGCACGTGGATGGCTTTGACCACGCTGGGTTCCAGCGGCTGCAGGATCTTGGTGCGGCCGCCGCTGACGGTTTTGCCGCCGGCGACGGCGACGATGTCGAGCTGGCCCAGCGCGGACCACAGCAGCGCGACGCCGAACAGCGCGGCGATCAGGCGCATGCTCCACATCGGCAGCGGGGACAGCGGGCTGTCGGTCAGTTCCAGATGGGCGGGCAGGAAGGCCAGTTCGTCTTCGCGCCGCGGCTGGGGGTCCAGTTGATGGCGGATGGCCCAGTGCGCGGCAAAGGCCTGCCGGTAGCGCCGCGCGAAGTCGCGCAGCGCGTGCAGTTGGTGCTTCATGTACGGGTTTATCCTTGTTGCAGGCTGTGCAGGCGGGCGTAGTAGCCGTCGGGCTGGCGGAGCAGGTCTTCGTGGCGGCCGCTTTCGACGATGCGGCCTTGGTCCATGGCGATGATGCGGCTGGCGCCGCGCACGGTGCTCAAGCGGTGGGCGATGATGAGCACGGTGCGGCCCTGACAGATGGCGCGCATGTTTTGCATGATCGCGCGTTCGGATTCGTAGTCCAGCGCGCTGGTGGCTTCGTCCAGGATCAGGATGCGCGGGTTGCTGATCAGCGCGCGGGCGATGGCGATGCGCTGGCGCTGGCCGCCGGACAGGCTGGCGCCGTGTTCGCCCACCATGGTGTCGTAGCCTTCGGCCTGTTCCATGATGAAGTCGTGGGCGCCGGCCAGTTTGGCGGCGTGGATCACGTGGTCCAGCGCCAGCCCGGGGTCGGCCAGCGCGATGTTGTCGCGGATGCTTTGGTTGAACAGCAGGTTTTCTTGCAGCACCACGCCGATCTGCCGCCGCAGCCAGGCCGGGTCGGCCAGCGCCAGGTCGTTGCCGTCCACCAGCACGCGCCCGGATTCGGGCACGTACAGCCGTTGCACCAGCTTGGTCAGCGTGCTTTTGCCGGAGCCGGAGCGGCCGACGATGCCGATGACTTCGCCGGCCCGGATGTCCAGGCTCAGCCCACGCAGGATTTCCGGGCCGTCCGGACGGTAGCGGAACACCACTTGGTCGAACTGGATGCGGCCCTGGATCGCCGGCAGCGCCGCGCGGCTGGCCGGCAGTTCGCTGCGGGTGTTGAGGATATCGCCCAGCCGCTCGACCGAGATGCCGATCTGCTGGAAGTCCTGCCACAGTTGCGCCAGCCGCACCACCGGCGCCGCCACTTGGCCGGCCAGCATATTGAAGGCGATCAGTTGGCCGACGGACAGCTCGCCGGCGATCACCAGCCGCGCGCCCAGCCACAGGGTGGCGACGGTGACCAGTTTCTGGATCAGTTGCACGCCGTTCTGGCCGATATTGGCCAGCCGGGTGACGCGGAAGCCGGCGGCCACGTAGGCGGCCAGTTGGTTGTCCCAGCGCCGGGTCATGTGCGGTTCCACCGCCATCGCCTTGATGGTGCCGATGCCGCCCACCGCTTCCACCAGGAAGGATTGGTTGTCGGCGCCGCGCGCGAACTTCTCGTCCAGACGCCGCCGCAGCAGCGGGGTCAGCCCCGCCGACCACAGCGCGTAGCACGGCAGCGACACCAGCACGATCAGGGTCAGCCAGCCGCTGTAGTACCACATCACCGCCAGGAACACGAAGGAGAACAGCAGGTCCAGCACCGTGGTCAGCGCCTGGCCGGTGAGGAAGTTGCGGATATTGTCCAGCTCGCGCACCCGCGCCACGGTGTCCCCCACCCGCCGCGCTTCGTAGTAGGCCAGCGGCAGCGCCAGCAGGTGGCGGAACAGCCGCGCCCCCAGTTCCACGTCGATGCGGCTGGTGGTGTGGGCGAACACGTGGCTGCGCAGCGCCGACAGCGCCACATTGAACAACGACAGGATCAACAGCCCGACGGCGATCACGTCCAGGGTGTTGAAGGCGCGGTTGACCAGCACCTTGTCCATCACCACCTGGAAGAACAGCGGCGTCACCAGCGCGAACAGCTGCAACACCAGCGA
>NZ_JAUCGS010000026.1:0-2309 GCF_059916605.1 Chromobacterium sp. CCUG 30098
TGAAGATCGCCGAACTGCCGGCCGAGCTGCTGTCGGTCGAATCCTTCACCCTGGACGAAACCCTGGGCCGGCCCTTCTCCGCCGACATCCGCTTCACCTCCGCCCAGCAAGACATCGACCTCGTCTCCCTGCTGGACCGCTACGCGCTGTTCTCCATCCACGGACCCCACCCGGACGCCGCCCTCTTTCCCGACACCCCGCCCCAGCTGCTGCGCCGTTGGCGCGGCGTGGTCAGCCATGCCCAGCGCCTCAGCGCCAGCCGTGACGAGGCGCTGTATCAGGTCCGCGTCGAATCCCAGCTCGCCCGCCTGGCCGAAGGCCGCTTCTCCCGCATCTTCCAGCAGCAAACCGTGCCGGACATCATCGAAACCGTGCTGCGACGCCACGGCTATCGCGGCCATGAAGTCGCCTGGCGGCTGCGCCCCTTGTTCGGCCAAGACCCCAATCCCTATCCCAAGCTGGAGTTCGTCACCCAGTATCAGGAGTCCGATCTGGACTTCATCCATCGGCTGGCCGAGAAAGCCGGCCTCTATTACTACCTGCTCACCGAACCCGACAACGCCGCCTGGGAAACCATCGTCTTCGGCGACGACATCGACGCCTACGTCCGCACCGGCCGCGATCCCACCCAGCCGCCCCAGGGCGGCGTCAAGCTCAAGCTCCGCCCCCAGGCCGGCATGGCCGACAACGAAGAAACCCTGAGCCGTTTTGAACTGGCCGCCCAGCCCATCCGCGCCCGCCTCCAGCGCAAGGACTACAACTACCGCGACGCCAACCAGCCGCTGTTGGCCGAAGGCGGCCCGCCGGCCAAGACCCCCGGCGCCCGCGGCGTCGATTACCAGTGGGGCGAACACTACAAAGACCCGGCGCAGGGACAGCGCGCGGTGCTGATCGCCCAGCAGCGCGAGCATTGCCGCCAGTGGATCGCCGCCGGCGACGGCAACTGCCTGCAAGCCTTCGCCCCCGGCCAGATCTTCAAGCACGACGGCCCGGCGCTGGCTCCGGCCCCGGACGGCTGGCTGCTGGTTTCCGTCCGCCACCAGGGCGGCCGCCGCGACGCCTACCGCAACGCCTTCACCGCCACGCCCGCCGACCGGCCCTATCGCCAGGAACGGCTGACTCCGGCGCCGCGCCTCCCCGGCGCGCTGCCGTCCCGCGTCGTCGCCCCGGAAAAAACCCATTACGGCGCCATCGACCTGCAAGGCCGCTACTGCGTGCGCCTGCCTTTCGATCTGGACGAATGGTCGCCCGGCGGCGACAGCCGCCCGCTGCGGCTGGCCCGGCCTTACGCCGGCCCGGAATACGGCCTGCACTTCCCGCTGCACCCAGGCACCGAGGTGCTGGTCAGCTTTGTGCTGGGCGATGTGGACCGGCCCTATATCAGCGGCTGCCTGCACAACTCCGAGCTCACCGACAGCAACCCCGGCGCGCACTGGGACAGCCGCAACCTGATCCGCACCTGGGCCAACAACAAGCTGCGGCTGGAAGACCGCAAGGGCCAGGAGCACATCAAGCTGGCCACCGAGTTCGACAAGAGCCAGCTCAATCTGGGCCACGCCGTGGACGGCCAGCGCACGCCGCGCGGCGAAGGCTTTGAACTCAGAACCGACGGCTGGGGCGCGCTGCGCGCCGCCAAGGGGCTGTTCCTCAGCACCGACGCCCAACCCAAGGCGCGCGGCAAGCAACTGGACATGCAGGCGGCGCAAGCGGACTTGGACAGCGCGCTGGGCAATATGCAGACCCTAGCCGAGATGGCCGCCCAGGCGCGGGCGCTGGCCGCCGACATCGAACAACAACGGCAATTGATGGCGGATCGACTCAGCCAGCTGCAAAAGTCCGCGCTGCTCGCCCATGCGCCGGACGGCATCAGCCTCGCCAGCGGCCAGCATCTGCAACTGGCGGCCGGCGGCAACCTGATCGCCACCGCAGGCGGCCACGCCGACATCGGCGCGATCAAGCGCTTCACCGTGGCGGCCGGCGAAGCTCTCAGCCTGTTTGCCAACAAACTCGGTGCCAAGCTGATCGCCGCGCAAGGCAAGGTGGAAATCCAGGCGCAGCACGACGCCATCGAACTGGCCGCGCTCAAGCAAATTCGCATCATCAGCAGCGGCGACGAAATCATCATCGCCGCCAACAAAAAACTGACCCTGCAATGCGGCGGCTCCTATCTGACGCTGGACAGCTGCAAGGTGGAAGCCGGCACGCGCGGCGACATCAAGCTGCACGGCGTGTCGCTCAGCATCCCAGGCCCGGCCTCCATGCCCACCCCGGCTTACGACTTCCCCAGCGCCAAGGTGGTGGAGCCGCGC
>NZ_JAUCGS010000027.1:0-2055 GCF_059916605.1 Chromobacterium sp. CCUG 30098
GCGACGCCGAGCCGGCCGCCTTGCGCGCCGCGCTGGCCGCCGAGCTGCCCGAACACATGCTGCCCGCCGTCATCGTGACGCTAGAGCGCTTCCCGCTGACCCATCACGGCAAGGTGGACCGCGCCGCGCTGCCGGCGCCGGAGCCGCTGGCCCGGCGCGCCTTCGAAGCGCCGCGCACGCCCAGCGAATACCTGGTGGCCGAAGCCTTCGCCGAGCTCTTGCAGCTGCCGCAAGTCAGCCGAGACGAAAGCTTCTTCGAGCTGGGCGGCGACTCCATCCTGGCGGTGCGCGCCGCCAACCGGCTGCGCGAGCGCCTGGGCGTGCCGCTGCCGCTGCGCCTCTTGTTCGAACATCCGCGCGCGGCGGAACTGGCGCAAGCCGCCGACGCGCTGCGCGGCCAGGCCTCGGCCGCCGCGCCGGTGCGGCCGGCGCGCCGCCAACTGGCGCGCGTCACCCCCGGCGCCGACGGCGACACCTCATTCCAGCAGTCCAAGCAAGGCCAACCATGAACGCAATCGACGCCCACGCCTCTTTCGACGCCTATGTTTTCCCGCAATCCGGCGCCCAGCGCCGCTTATGGACGCTGACCGACCTTGAGCCGGACTCCACCGCCTACCACATCCCGCTGGCCCTGCGCCTGCGCGGCGCGCTGGACGCCGACGCGCTGCAAGCCGCGCTGGGCGCCCTGGTGGCGCGCCACGAGATCCTGCGCACCCAATACGATCTGATCGACGGCGAACCCTGCCAATTGATCCGCCCGGAAGCCGGCTGCGAACTGCCGCTCACCGCCTGCGACGAGGCCGGCCTGACGGCGCTGCTGCGCGCGGAAGCCGCCCTGCGCTTTGATTTGCGGCGCGATCCGGTGATCCGGGCCCGCCTGTTCGTCCTCGGCCCGCAACACCATGTGCTGTCCATCGTGATCCATCACATCGCCTGCGACGGCTGGTCGCTGGGCGTGCTGGTGCGCGAGCTGGGCGCGCTCTATCCGGCGCTGGCCGCCGGCCTGCCCGCGCCGGCCCTGCCCGAGGCGCTGCAATACGCCGATTTCTCGGAATGGGAACGCGAAACCCGCGTCCAAGACGACGAGGCCTTGAGCTACTGGCGCGAACGGCTGGCCGGCCTGGACGGCGAGATGGAGCTGCCCGGCGATTACGCCGCCGGCCCAAGCCGGAGCGAGGCCGCCGGCCACGTCAGCCTGACGCTGCCGGCCACGCTGACCGAGGCGCTGCGCGTCCAGGCCCGCGCCGCCGACGCCACCTTGTTCATGGCCCTGCTGTCCGGCTTCCAGGCGCTGCTGCAGCGGCTGAGCGGACGCGAGGACATCTGCGTCGGCAGCCCGGTGGCCAACCGCGACCGCGCCGAGTTCGAACAAACCCTGGGCTTCTTCGTCAACACCCTGATCCTGCGCCAGGATTTGAGCGGCGCGCCCAGCTTCGCCCAATTGCTGGCGCGCAACCGCGCCGGCTGCCTGGACGCCTTCGCCCATCAGCACTCGCCCTTCGATCAAGTGGTGAAGCTGGCCGGCCCGCGCGCCCAGGCCCAGGACGCGCCGTTCCGCGCTCTGTTCGCGCTGCAGAACGCGCCGCTGGGCCGCCTGGACTGGCGGGGCGTGGAGGCGGAAGCGCTGCCGCTGTTTCCCGCCGACGCCAAATTCGACCTGAGCCTGATGCTGGAGCCGGACGGCGACGGCCTGCGCGCCACGCTGGAATACCGCGCCGGCCTGATCGGCGCCGACACCGCCGCCCGCTGGCTGGAACACTATCGCCAGCTATTGCAGGCGGCGACGGCGCAGCCGGATTGCCCGCTGGCCCGGCTGCCGCTGCTGAACGCCGAACAAGCCGCCCAGGCCCTGGGCCCGACGCCTCTCGCCGTCGCGCCGCCGCATCCCGATCTGTGCGCCTGGTTCGAGCATGCCGCCCAGGCCTTCCCTGAGCGCGTCGCCGTCCAGGGCGACACCGCCGCGCTGCGCTATCGAGAACTGGACGCCCGCGCCAATCAGCTGGCCCGGCAATTGCTCCAGCTCGGCGTGCAGCCGGAACAACGTGTCGGCCTGTG
>NZ_JAUCGS010000028.1:0-827 GCF_059916605.1 Chromobacterium sp. CCUG 30098
CCCCAAGGGCGCCGTCAACAGCCATCGCGCCATCGTCAACCGTCTGCTGTGGATGCAGCACGCCTACCCGCTGGCCGACGACGACGTGGTGCTGCAAAAAACCCCGTCCAGCTTCGACGTCTCGGTCTGGGAGTTCTTCTGGCCGCTGATCGCCGGCGCCTCGCTGCTGCTGGCCCGGCCCGACGGCCATCGCGATCCCGTCTATCTGGCCGAGCTGATCCGCCGCCGCGGCGTCACCACCCTGCATTTCGTCCCGTCCATGCTGGACGCTTTCCTGCAGGAACCCGCCAGCGCCGGCTGCGCCAGCCTGCGCCGCGTGCTGTGCAGCGGCGAAGCCTTGCCCGCGCCGCTGCTGGCCCGCGCCGCCCAGACGCTGCCCTGCCCGCTGCATAATCTCTACGGCCCCACCGAAGCCGCCGTCGACGTCACCGCCTGGACTTGCGATCCGACGCGCGACAGCCGCTCGGTGCCCATCGGCCATCCGATCTGGAACACCCAGCTCTTCGTGCTCGACGCCATGCTGCGGCCCTTGCCGCCCGGCATCCCCGGCGAGCTGTACCTGGGCGGCGTCGGCCTGGCCCGCGGCTATCTGCGCCGTCCGGCGCTGACTGCCGAGCGCTTCGTCGCCCACCCCTTCGCCGCCGGACAACGGCTGTACCGCACCGGCGACCGCGTCGTCCGCCGCGAGGATGGCGCGCTGGACTATCTGGGCCGCCTAGACCATCAGGTCAAGCTGCGCGGACTGCGCATCGAGCTGGGCGAGATCGAAGCCGCGCTGCTGGACCAGCCCGGCGTCGCCCAGGCCGTGGTCCTGATCCGCGAGGACG
>NZ_JAUCGS010000029.1:0-759 GCF_059916605.1 Chromobacterium sp. CCUG 30098
AGCCTCGCCTGGGCAGGTTTCCAAAGCTGACATGGAGACCGTGATGACCTTTTCCACCTTTCCTCCCGCAATGCCCCCTCCCGCCTGTCCCCATGGCGCAGGAGAACGCCCCGAGCCCGCCGCCGCGCCGGTAATGGAGCAACTGCGTTCCTGTGCTCAGCGCTTGCCCGCCGCCGCCGGCAATGTGCTGCTGCTGGGCGATCTGGGCCGCCAATTGAACGATTGCTATATCCAACTGGACTCCGCCCTGTTGAGCGGGGTGATGGACATCCGCGCCGCTCACACCGGGCTGTTGGCGCTGCTGACCTTGCTGGAACGCCGCGACGAGCCCTTGCTGTTCAGCAGCGAGGAGGCGCTGGCCTTGCTGGAGCCGATACAGCAGCGTTTGCAACGCGGTCTGGAGCACGTCAACGGCGTGCTGTGACGCTTGGATAGGGAGGGCATGGCCATGATGAAGCTGCTGATCCAACACAATGAGGCGCTCAAAGGCGCGGCGCGTTTAATCGTCGATTACGAGATGCGCCTGGGAGTGATTGCGCTGAAGGAAACCAACCCGCTCCATCCGGACAACACCGCGGTGGTTCAGCGGCAGATCAAGCGGGCGTTGGCGGACTTTTATTATTGGAGCCGATGGCAGGGCGAGCACGAGCCGGCCCGCGCCGCCTTATTGGCGATGTGGGCGTCCGGGAAATGGAGCAGCCGCGATCTCTGCGCGCAGCGATGTTATCTCTTGGCGGGCTTCCGCAACGTAACTACCGC
>NZ_JAUCGS010000030.1:0-744 GCF_059916605.1 Chromobacterium sp. CCUG 30098
GTGTCGGCCACCGGCATGTCGCAGAGCATGACCGGGGTGTCCTCCTCTTATACCGGCACCTCCACCAGCGTCACCGGGACCAGCACCTCGGTCACCGGCACCTCCAAGAGCGTGACCGGCACCTCGATGTCGGACACCGGCTCGTCCACCAGCATCACCGGCACTTCGATGTCCACCACCGGTTCGTCCACCAGCGTGACCGGCACCTCGATGTCCACCACCGGCTCGTCCGCCAGCGTCACCGGTTGCTCGGTGTCCACCACCGGCGCTTCCGCCAGCGTCACCGGCTCGTCGGTCTCGGTCACCGGCTCATCCACCGGGGTTACCGGCTCCAGCATGTCCACCACCGGTTCCTCGGTCAGCAGCACCGGTTCCAGCGTGTCCAGCACCGGCTCCAGCTGCTCCACCACCGGGGTCAGCTATTCCTACACCGGCGCGTCCTATTCGGACACCGGCGTGGATTTGAAGAAGCTGGGCATGCAGGTGAAAAGCTGATGAGGCGGCGCAGGCTTGGACACGGGAAAGGAGAGCGGACATGCGCTTGATCGAACTGCACAGCCCCTTGCTGGACGCGGACAGCGTCGCGCTGAGCTTCAAGGCGGACGAGCGTCTGTCGCAGGAGCCCAGTTACCAGCTCGACATCGCCTGCGCCGACCCGGCGCTGGACCTGGACGGGCTGCTCGGCTCGCGGCTGACGGTGGACATCGACCTGGGCGACGAGGGCGTCCGGCCTTTCCACTGCCA
>NZ_JAUCGS010000031.1:0-703 GCF_059916605.1 Chromobacterium sp. CCUG 30098
GCGCCCAAGGGCCCGGTGTCGGCCAAGGCCAACTGCACCCAGCTGCAAGCCCCGGAATACCCGAGCAAGGCGCAGCAGGACGAGATCCAGGGTGTGGTGCGCGTGGCCTTCCAGGTGGGCGACAACGGCCGCTTCAGCCACATCGCCAACATCTCGTTCGACGGCGGCATCCCGCCGCGCTACCGCAGCGGCTTCCAGTCGGCGATCAGCGCCGCGCTGCAAGGCTATAGCTGCAAACCCAACAGCCTGTTGAGCCAGGAATTCGGCTTCAAACTCGACTCCGGCGAATGAGCGCGAGCGCGCCTCGACCGGAGCACAGCAACTCTTAGGAGAACCAAAGCATGACCAAGACCACTCGCACCGCCTTCGCCGCCCTGGCCCTGCTGGCCAGCCTGCCTGTCCTGGCCGCCGAAACCGCGCACGTGACCAGCAACCCGTACGGCATCGACGCCCTGTGGGCGCAAGGCGACATCGTCGCGCGCGGCACCCTGATCATTCTGCTGATCATGTCCGCGGCCACCTGGTACGTGGGCATCGTCAAACTGCTGGAACAGCGCCGCCTGCTCAAGCAAGGCCGGGAACTGCTGGCGTCTCACGGCGCGGAACTGCAAAAACGCGCGAGCGAACTGGCCGACGAAGGCATGTTCAGCGCGGTGGCGGCGGCCGGCATTGAAGCGGCGGCCGAGCACAAGGGCGAACTGGC
>NZ_JAUCGS010000032.1:0-662 GCF_059916605.1 Chromobacterium sp. CCUG 30098
ATCCAGAAGCAGATCCTGCAACTGATCGCGGACCTGCAGAAGAAACACGATATGGCGGTGCTGTTCATCACCCACGATCTGGGCGTGGTGGGCGAGTTCGCCGACGAAGTCATCGTCATGCGTCACGGCGAAATCCGCGAACAGGGCAGCGTGCAGCAAATCTTCGACGCGCCGCAGGACGCCTACACCAAGGCGCTGCTGGCCTGCCGCCCGCACCTGGACCGGCGGCCGCAGCGGCTGGCGGTGATCGACGACTTCCTGCAGCCGGGCGGCTATGTGGAGCCGCCGCAACGCGAGCGCGGCTACCGGGACGACGACGAAATCATCCTGGACGTGCGCGGGCTGAGCAAATCCTTCGACGTGCGCGAAGGCTTGTTCGGCAAACGCCAGTTCCACGCGGTCAAGGACGTGTCCTTCAAGCTGGCCAAGGGCAAAACCCTGGGCATCGTCGGCGAATCCGGCTCCGGCAAAACCACCGTCGGGCTAACCCTGGTGCGGCTGCACCAGGCCAGCGGGGGGCAGGCGCTGTTCCACGGCCAGGACCTGCTGGGCATGGACGCCAAGGCCTTCCACGCCTACAAGCGGCGCATCCAGATCATCTTCCAGAACCCCTACGCCTCGCTGAACCCGCGCTTCACCGTGGAGCAGATCCTGAGCGAGCC
>NZ_JAUCGS010000033.1:0-620 GCF_059916605.1 Chromobacterium sp. CCUG 30098
CGGTCCCAGTGGAAGTGCACGCGGATGCGGCCCAGCTTGTCGGTATGCACTTCCGCGTCCACCGGCCCCACCACGGTGGCGCTCTGGATGCCGGGCAGGATGGGCTTGGCCGTCAGCCGCAGCGGGCGGAACGGACGGTCGTCCGTCATCGCCCGGAACACGGCCATCACATTGCGGCCCTGGCCGCTGCTGTCCGGCCCGTCCTGCAAGAAAGTCAGCTGGCTGGCGGTCACGTAGTAGCGGCGGTTGCGCGCCGCGTCCGGGTGGCCGTCCAGCGTGAAGGCGCCGCCGGTGGCCAGGCCGCGGGCGTTGGCGGTGCCGGTGAGCTGGTGGGAATCCGCCTGCAAGGCTTCCAGCCGCAGCCGCGCCAGCCGGTCGCCGCCGGCCTGATCGCTATAGCCGGCGCCGTAGTCGTAATGCTCCAGCCGGATGCCGTCCAGGCTGGCTTGCGCCTCCTGAGCATCGCTGTCCAGCCGGTTGGACGGCGCGTGGTAGTCGAAATCGCGCAGCGCGACATTGGTCGGCCGCACCCGCCGCCCGCGTTGCAGCCGCTGCACCCCTTCGCGGCCCGGCACCGGACGGAATTCGTCGCCGTCCGGCAGGAAGCGCAGCAGGCCGTA
>NZ_JAUCGS010000034.1:0-601 GCF_059916605.1 Chromobacterium sp. CCUG 30098
CGTAGGGGAACCTGCGGCTGGATCACCTCCTTTCTAGAGAAGGTTGTTGATCGAGTACTTACAGCCTATCGGTTATTTGTAGTTAAGGGCGTCAGCCAGCGATGGCTGAACAAGAAATGGGTTTGTAGCTCAGCTGGTTAGAGCACCGTCTTGATAAGGCGGGGGTCGTTGGTTCGAGTCCAACCAGACCCACCAGAATTTCTGTTGTCGGAGAGATCCGGCCGCACAAATAAAGCTGAAAGGCAAGGCGAAAGGCGGCGAAGTGTGATGATGCACACGAGGCGCGTTTCAACGCGGCATTTCAGGTTTAGAGGGGGATTAGCTCAGTTGGGAGAGCACCTGCTTTGCAAGCAGGGGGTCGTCGGTTCGATCCCGTCATCCTCCACCACAACTCAAACACAAGCGAGTTTGCAAGATAGCTTGATTGTGTTTGCGTTGTATTTTTAACGCCCGATCTTTAACAAACTGAAGAAGCCGAATATATAAAGACGGCGAGAAGGAAGCGTAGAGTTAACTCTTTACGTGGACGGATCGTCATCTTGGGTATTTGATTGTATCTAGGCTACGTCGCCATATCAAAAGGGGCGGTGTAGTCGTCGCA
>NZ_JAUCGS010000035.1:0-560 GCF_059916605.1 Chromobacterium sp. CCUG 30098
GTCGACGATTGGATACTGGGCAACGGCGGTAACGACTCGCTGTACGGCGGCAACGGCAACGACCTGCTGGAAGGCGGGGAGGGCGATGACGGCCTGTTTGGCGAAGACGGCAACGATACGCTGCGCGGCGGCGCCGGCAACGACACGCTTAACGGCGGCAACGGTGCGGACCTGCTGGAAGGCGGCGATGGCGACGACGTGATCTACGGCAACAACGATGGCGGCGGCTGGCGCGTTGAGGGTGACACCTTGCGCGGCGGCGCAGGCAACGACCAGCTGTTCGCTGGATGGCGAGGTTACGACAACGTGTTTGAAGGCGGCACCGGTAATGACACGTTGACCGGCAGCTATGCGCGCGACACCTATCTGTTCAATCTGGGCGACGGTCAGGACCTGATCATCGACAAGGCGGATGCGGATATCGCGCGTGAAGAGTACCGCGATGAACTGCGCTTTGGCGTCGGCATCAAGGAAACCGACATTCAGGTGCTGCGCAGCGGCAACGACATGGTGTTCCGCCACGTCAACGGCCAGGACAGCGTGACGGTGAAAGACTGGTT
>NZ_JAUCGS010000036.1:0-500 GCF_059916605.1 Chromobacterium sp. CCUG 30098
CGCATCCAGATCATCTTCCAGAACCCCTACGCCTCGCTGAACCCGCGCTTCACCGTGGAGCAGATCCTGAGCGAGCCGATGCAGCTGCACGGCATCGGCCGCGACGGCGGCGAACGGCGCAAGCTGGCGCAGGAACTGCTGGACAAGGTGGGGATGCCGGTCGGGGCGCTGCAGAAATACCCGCACGAATTCTCCGGCGGCCAGCGTCAGCGCATCGCCATCGCGCGCTGCCTGACCCTGAAGCCGGAAGTGCTGATCTGCGACGAATCGGTGTCGGCGCTGGACGTGTCGGTGCAGGCGCAAGTGCTGAACCTGCTGCAAGACCTGCAGGACGAATACGGCCTGTCCTATCTGTTCATCTCACACGATCTGGCGGTGGTGAAGCATATCTCCGACCAGGTGATGGTGATGAACAAGGGCGAGGTGGTGGAGCAGGCGGACGCGGACCAGATCTACCGCGAACCGCGGCAGAGCTATACCCGCAAGCTGTTGGAGTCCAT